>DAOSVM010000028.1:0-30443 GCA_035379625.1 Ignavibacteriales bacterium
GCCCCTTGCAGCTTGGCTCAAGCTGCAAGGGGCTTATGCTTATACTGTCTGAGCTATAATATTTTTTTATATTGTATTGACATTCTTTTTAGTTTTTATTATATTATAATAAAATTTTCATTCCCCATATGGTTAATAATTATTACATTCAAAAAACTAATCTTTTATTATTTCGAAACTGTCCAGATCATTAGCCTTTATAATTAACTATCATTTTTAAATATTTTATTATGAACCATTTACTTTTTTTCCATTGTTTACTAATTAACAAATTAAATTGAGGTATTTTATGCTAAGTAACAAATACATCGAATTAGAAGAAAAATTAGGAGCGCATAATTATCATCCCTTAGATGTCGTGATAGAAAAAGCTAAGGACGTTTGGGTTTGGGACATTGAAGGAAATAAATATTTAGATTGTCTTTCCGCTTACTCTGCATTAAATCAAGGGCATTGTCATCCTAAAATTTATAAGGCGATGATAGAACAAGCAAAAAAATTAACTTTAACAAGTAGGGCTTTTAGAAATGATAAATTACCTTTACTATACAAAAAGCTTAACCAACTTACTGGATTTGATAAATTCTTACCTATGAATTCAGGTGCAGAAGCTGTTGAAACTGCTATAAAAGCCGCTAGGAAATGGGGCTATAATGTGAAGGGTGTGCAACAAGAAAAAGCTGAAATTATTGTTGGGAGTGGAAATTTCCATGGTAGAACTACAACTATTATATCTTTTTCCGATGATCCCGATTCTAAGGGTAATTATGGCCCTTATACACCTGGTTTTAAAATTGCAGAATATGGCAATGCAGAAAGTTTTAAAAATAATATAACTGAAAATACAGTTGCAATTTTGCTTGAACCTATTCAAGGAGAAGGTGGTGTAATTATACCACCAGAGGGATTTTTAAAGTCTATTGAAAACATTTGTAAGGAACATAATATTTTACTAATTGTTGATGAAATACAATCTGGTTTGGGCAGAAGTGGTAAATTATTTGCCTACGAATATGAAGATGTTAAACCTGATATGGTAATTATTGGTAAAGCTTTAGGTGGTGGGTTCTATCCTGTTTCGGGAGTTTTAGGAACTAATGAGACATTAGGAGTTTTTGAACCAGGAACTCATGGCTCAACATTTGGAGGAAATCCTTTAGCTGCTGCAGTTGCCATGGCTGCTTTGGATGTTATTATTGATGAAAATTTGGTTGAACGTTCTTTTGAACTTGGTGAGTATTTACTTAAGAAATTAAAAAAAATAAAATCTGAAAAAATTAAAGAAATTAGGGGAAAAGGTCTTTGGATTGGTTTAGAACTTAATGAACCTGCTCGTCCTTATGTTATAAAATTAAAAGAAAAAGGTATTTTAGTAAAAGATACTCACGAAACAATAATTAGAATAGCACCGCCGCTTACAGCTAAGAAAAAACATTTAAATATGTTAGCAAAAAAGATAAAAGATGTTTTAAAGAATTAAAAGTTTTCTAAAAGAGGTGATAACAACACCTCTTTTTTTATTTCCTTTTTTAACTAAGGATTTATTTGTCTTTAACAATATCTTTATAATTGTTAAATATATTTAATTTCAAATTTAATACAGAAAATAAAATTTGATTTTTAAAAATATATATTGTAATTTTATAGCCCAAAAAATTTATTTTATTAATAATTTGAGGTAATATATGAAAAAGCTTTTTATGATGTTTTTATTTTTTTGCAGTATAGTTTTCTCACAAGAGAATTTGATGGATCTGACGCTTGAAGAATTATTGAATATTGAAGTTACAACTGCAAGTAAAAGTGCCCAGAAATCTAGTATGGCACCTGCAACTATTGTAGTAATATCTGATGAACAAATTAAAACAAGAGGATATCGTTCATTACAAGATTTATTAATTGATTTACCTGCTATTAATATTTCAAAAGGTGCAGACCCAAGATGGTATAATCCAACTTATATAAGAGGGCTTGGCGAACAAGAAAAATTTATTATTCTATTAAATGGAATTAAAATTTCAAGTCCAACTGGCGAAATGTTGCCAATTATAGAAAACTACCCTGTTTATTTGGCAAAACAAATCGAAATAATTTATGGTCCAGCATCTGCTCTTTATGGTGCAGACGCTGTAACAGGAGTTATAAACATTATCACTAAAGAAAACAATGATCATTCATTAGATTTAAGTGTAACTGGAGGAATTTTTAACTCCATTAACACTAATGCCTTTTACACAAAGAAGTTATCATCTGAAACAAAACTGAATTTGGGCTTCCAATATTATTATGAACAAGGTCCTAAAATGTATGAGTTTTATAAAGACCCTATGGATTTTGGTAATGCTAAAGAATTTTTACAAAATCCAACTTTTAATGGAAATGCTCTAAAGACACCTGTATCCAAAGATTTCGAAATGCCAATTTATGCTTATAATGCTTTTGCAAATTTAAAAATTGATAATTTTACATTTACTTATTTTGGAAATTATGCTAGACATTCTTCTGCGTTAGGTGATAAACCTAATGGTGATGCTATTTATAATAAAGATGTTTATTTTGCTCAATATATTAACGTTTTTGACGCAAGATATAACGTTCAAATAAATAATAATATTTCTAACATTACAAGTGTAACTTTTAGTAGATATGACCTTGATAAAAATTCAAATTTCAGAAATAAATATGTTGCATTAGAGCCTGCTTATAAATATTCTTATGGTGCGATGGGAAAAATAGAAAATCAAATTAACTATAATTATAACGATCAATTAAGTTTCATCTTAGGTGTTTTTTTTGAAAATTATTATTCTTTACCAAAAGGGGCTGATTTAGAATATCCTGTAAAAACTGATGAGAATATTAGTGGGATTATTAAAGGTACTATTCAACAATTTTCTCCTAATGGAATAAAAGCCGATTTCTTCATTCTCAACTACTATAATACTGGTAGTTACTTTCAAACCCAATATACACCTACAGAAGACCTTTCAATTACTGCTGGTTTAAGGTATGATTATAATAGTAGATTTAAAGAATCTTTCAATCCAAGACTTGGCTTAGTTTATAAAGTTACGCCAAAAACAACAATAAAAGCTTTATATGGAAGTGCTTTCTTAGCAGTACCACCAAGAGTAGAGTATGATTATTACGGTTCTTTTTATACAACTGACAATGGAAAAACATTTGCATCATACTTTTGGCACTTACCTAATCCTGGGATTAAACCAGTAAAGGCACAAACTTTTGAAATAGGATTGAAATCATATCTCACAGAAGCTTTTGGATTTTCAGTTAACAGTTTTTATGCTGTTTATAATGATCTTTACGGCGACGAACTTGATACAAAACTATACAATAATACTTATCTAGGTTACCCTGTTGCTACTATTGTAGTTAGCACTAATAAAGATAAGCAAACAAATTATGGTGGAGAAGTAGAGCTAAATTATTTATATAAAATCGATAATACAAAGAAAGTTCTCTTTTATGTTTCTGGAAGTTATGTTGATGGATTTATGAATAATAAAGCACCTAATGGTAAAAAATATCAAATTGGAAATGTAGTTCCATTAATGTTTAAAGGTGGTTTTGATTTGACCTACTCGGATTTTACAATTTCACCTAGATTTATTTACAATTCAAAATCTAGATTAAATACTCCTAAAAATTCAACAGAAGAAAAAATGAAAGAAATTGATGGGTATTTCATATTAAATCTTGCTGCAAAATATAAAATAAACAATAATATGTCTATATTATTAAATGTACAAAACTTAACAGACGCTAGATATTATGCAATTGGACCTTTAAATCCTGATAAAGGTCAACCACAAAGGCCGATACAAATTATGGGCGGAGTAGAAATTAATTTATAAAAAGACAGGGCCGAAAGGCCCTTTTTTATTTATGTTTATGAGCTGCTTTTTTTAATCTATCCATAATCGCTTTGCCAATACCAGTTTCTGGAACTCCTTCAGCTACAATAACTTCTACATCAGATTCTTCCATTGTGTGCATAGCATCAAAAATATTGATTGCGTATTCTTTTAAATTTAAATTATTAGCTGCATTAATAACCTTTTTGAAGCCTAAATCATATTTGCCACTAAAAGAAATCAATCCGGCTTTAGATTTATCGATTTGTGATAATAATTCTTCCGTTAAAATGTAAAATCTTTTATCTGGGCTATAATGTGATTTCATCATTCCAGAAGCTAATATTTTATTTTCTGTTTTTAGGGTAGATTTTGGAATAACATCTATTAAATCAGTTTCTGTGATTACTCCATATCTAAGAATTTCGAAACCATCATCATTCAATCTGATTATAGTAGATTCAATACCTACGGTAGTTTTTCCGCCATCGATGATAAAATCGACATCAGGTAAATATTTTTTTACGTGTTTTGCTAATGTTGGGCTAATTTTCCCGAATTTGTTTGCACTCGGTGCTGCAATTGGGCAGCCTGATTGGTTTATTAATTCAAGAGCAATATTATTATTGGGCATTCTTATTCCAACTGTAGGAAGACCAGATGTAACAATATCTGGAATGATATTTTTTTTAGGTAATACAATTGTAAGTGGTCCGGGCCAAAATTTTTTTGCTAATTTATAAATACGTTCGTCATTGGCAAGTGTTAAATTTTGGATATCATTTAAATTGGCAATGTGTACGATTAAAGGGTCAAACGATGGACGTTCTTTTAATTCAAAAATTTTAGCTACAGCATTTGGATTTAAAGCATTAGCTCCTAAGCCATAAACTGTTTCTGTAGGGAATGCAACGACTTTTCCTTCTTTAATAAATTGAGCTGCTAATTTTATTTGTTCTTTTAATTCCATAATATTTTTTTTTAATTTTGTAAATTTATAATTTTATTTATTAAAAAACTATAGAGAGTAGTAGTTTTCGATTGTTCTTTTTTATTATTAAATTTTTAATTTAATTATTTAGCTCAGACAGTGTAAGCTTAAAGCCCGTGCGCCGAGCGGCGCACGGGCGGGCTAACGCCCAAAAAAATTTTACTCGCTAAGCTATATATTTTCCAATATCATTCACTTACAAGTTTTTACATTTACACATATAATAATTTGCCAAATAATTTTAAATTTTAATAGCAAATTTTAAAAGTATAATAATATTTTCGTAAATACGATATAATTGTATTTGCAATATATATGCAATTTTTAATAATATATTCGTATTTACAATATAATTGTATATACGATATAGTTATTTTTTTAATATTATTTTTGTATATACATTATAATTGGCTTTACGATATAATTGTATTTTCAATTATATTAAAAATGATATCAATTGTAAAAGTTCTCAAAACTACATTTTAGTTTCATCAAGACAATATTTTTTATTAAACAATTGTTGGCCCTACGGAGTGCCAGCGCATAAGTTGTTAAAATTAGATTGAAACTTTTATTTTTTTACGTACAATTTCACAAAAAGCAATTGTTAAAAATAAAAAATGAGAATTTTAATCCCACTTTTCAAGTGGGATTTTTAGCGGGCCGTTCCGGCCCGCTGCCCACGTGCGGCACCGCCGCACGTGGGCTAAGCTTATACCGTCTGAGCCAATGAAGAAAAAAAGCTCCCTTTTTAAGAGAGCTTTATTTTGTTTTTTTATTATTAGTTTTTTTATTTAACTTGTCTTTAAATAACTTATAGTTTAAGCTGTCCATAAGTGCTTTGAAACTTGCTTCGATAATGTTTTCTGATACGCCAACTGTTCCCCATTCGTTTTTGTCATCTTTTGAGGTTATCATAACTCTAACTTTCGCTTCTGTGGCTTTTTTCTCGTCGAGGACGCGAACTTTGTAATCAATTAATTTCATTTTTTTGATTGATGGGAAAAATCTTGATAAAGCTTTACGCAAGGCATTATCAAGAGCGTTAACAGGGCCTACGCCGTTAGCTGCTGTGTGTTCTATTTCGCCATTAACTTCGACTTTCAAAACGGCTTCTGCGAATTGTTCGCCATTTCCTGAAACTACTAGTTTATAATATGGGACATTGAAAAATGGTTTATACTCGCCAAGTTCATTTCTTAACAATAACTCGAATGAAGCTTCTGCACCTTCGAACTGATAGCCTTCGGCTTCAAGGTCTTTGATATATTGGACAACTTTTTTACTTACTTTAGAGTCTTCTAGTACTATTCCTAATTCAGCAGCTTTATATTTAATATTACTTTGACCTGATAAGTCTGATACAGGAACTCTTTGCTTATTGCCAATTAATTTTGGATCCATATGTTCGTACATTCTGGAATCCTTCAATACAGCACTAACGTGAATTCCCCCTTTATGAGCAAAAGCGGACATACCGACATAAGGCAAACGTGTATTATGTGGTAAATTTATAATCTCATCGATAAAATGAGATAGCTCGGTTAGGTGTTCAATTTTTAAATTACTATGGAAGTCGTAATTTAATTTATATTTTAATGCTGGTATGATAGAGCATAAATTTGCATTACCACAACGTTCACCAAGTCCATTGATAGTACCTTGTACATGTACCGCACCTGCTTTAATAGCTTGTAAGGAATTTGCAACAGCACACTCTGAATCGTTATGTGCATGTATGCCTAAAGGTATATCGACTTTTTGTTTAACATTAGATACAATATTGTAAACTTCATCTGGCAAGCTTCCACCGTTGGTATCACATAGGGCAATTAAATCGGCACCAGCATCTTTTGCAGCAATAAGCATTTTGATAGCAAAATCTGAATTTGCTTTATAGCCATCAAAAAAATGTTCAGCATCAAATATTACTTGACGGCCGAAGCTTTTTAAATATTTTATACTTTTATAAATAAGTTCGGCGTTTTGTTCATCAGTAAGATTTAGGGCATTTTTTGAATGTAAATCCCAAGTTTTTCCAAAAATAGAAATAACTGGTGTCTCAGCTTGAATAAGGGCATTTAAGTTTACATCACCTTCAACATTATTTACATCTCTTGCAGTAGAACCGAAAGCACAGATTTGAGCATTTTTTAATTTATGTTTTTTAATTTGATTAAAGAATTCTTTATCCTTAGGATTGCTTCCTGGCCAACCGCCTTCAATATAATTAATACCGAAATCATCAAGTTTTAAAGCAATAGTAATTTTATCATGAACAGTTAAATTAACACCTTCTGCTTGAGTACCATCCCGTAGCGTTGTGTCAAATAGTTCTATTTTCATTTTGATGCCCTTTTAAGTTAATTGGTTCTTTCTAGCATATTCGAACAAATTACCTGCTTCAATAATTGGGAGAATATCACCTAATTTTTTTAATTGGTATTTTGTATTTTTTGTAATATTTGTTAATGTATAATTTTCTAAATCAATTTCAACTTCATCACCAGTGCTAAATTTGTCATTTAATTTTTCATTAGATTCAAAAGGAATTAAAAAGCCGCCATCAACAGCGTTACGATAAAATATTCTGGCGTAAGATTCGGCTATAACTGCTTTAACACCAGCTTTTTGTAAAGCAAAAGGAGCGTGTTCACGTGAAGAACCACAACCGAAATTTTTTCCGGCAAGTATAATACTATATTCGCTAGTGGTTGTATTATCTTTTACGAAATTAATATTTCCATTTGGTAGTCCGGAAAGTTGAGCTGGAACACCTGAGAGAGCGAATTTACCATATAATTTAGCTTCGTTTCCATCTGTTAAGCTGTAAACCAAATGTTCAGCTGGGATAATTTGATCGGTATCTATATTATCAGATAGAACAAACACTTTAGATTTAATTGTTTTCTCCATTTTAACTCCTTTTTATAAAAAATCTCTAGGATCAGTAATAAATCCATTTAGCGCAGATGCAGCTACTGTAAGAGCAGAAGCTAAATAAACCTGTGAATTTTTACTTCCCATTCTGCCGGGGAAATTTCTATTAGTTGTTGAAATGATAACTTCACCATCTTGAGCTCTACCGATAGTATCAGCAGGGCCACCTAAACAAGCGGCGCAGCTTGGTTGTCCAACAACACATCCGGCATCTGCAAATATTTGATTGATTGTTTTATCATTGATTTTAATCTCATCAAGTTGTTGAGCAATCAAAGTTGTTGCAGGAACAATCACAGTAGTTGTTTTAACTTTTTTACCTTCTAATAATTTTGCAGCAGCTATATAATCAGTAATTTTACCACCTGTACAAGAACCAATATAACATTTTGTAAGTTTTGTACCTTGTACGCTACGCACTGTATCAACATTATCAGGGCTATGAGGTTTAGCCACTAAAGGCTCAATTTTTGAAGTATCATACTCATACTTAGCAAAATATTTAGCGTCTGGATCGCTTGTGAAAATTTCATAACTTTTATTTGTTCTTTGCTTTACATACTCTTCGCAAACTTTATCACATTGGATAATACCATTTATACCACCTGCTTCTATTGCCATGTTTGTTAGCGTCATTCTTTCTTCCATAGAAAGTGAGAATATAGTATCGCCATCAAATTCCATAGCACGATAAGTTGCACCATCGGTACCTATATCGCCCAAAATTCGTAAAATTAAATCTTTAGCCATTAAATAATTAGGCATTTCACCATAGAAGGAAAATTTCATTGATTCAGGCACTTTTTCCCAAATTTTACCAGTACCGAGTATAAAAGCAGCATCAGAATTTCCTACACCGGTAGAGAATAGGCCAAAAGCCCCAGCTGTGCAAGTGTGAGAATCTGTTCCGAATATCACTGTTCCCGGCACATTAAAACCTTCTTCAGCCAAAGCTATGTGACAAACTCCTTTATATCTATCAGTCCCTGGATCATAATAATGAGGTAAATTATGTTTTTTTGCGAAATCTCTTAAGATTTGCACATTTCTATTTGCTTGTGTATTAGCTGTGAATATATAATGATCAGGGAAAATAACTAATTTATTTTTATCAAAAATTTTAGCATTCTCTCCAAATTCTCTTTGCCAAATTTCAATTGTTGGTGGGCCGCAAACATCATGTGTCATTAAAATGTCAACATTCAACCAAACATTTTCACCCGGTATAACTCTCAATTTTTTAGCTGAATTAGCAAAAATTTTTTCTGTTATTGTCATTCCCATATTTTAACCTTTTAATTTAGTTTGACTGTTAATGTAAAAATTCGCAGCTTGCAAAAAGGCTTTTGCGCTAGCTTCAATAACATCTGTTGAAAATCCTTTCCCGGTAAATGTTTTATTGTCTTTTTTAATTTTAACTACAACTTCACCAATAGCTTCTTGCCCCGATGTGATAGATTTTACGGAATAGTTTTCGACATCGAAGTCAACTTTGATTGCTCTTTCAATTGCTTTGAAAGTTGCATCTACTACACCATCACCTGTAGCAGATTCTAATATAACTTTTGAACCTTTTTTAATTTGAACTGTAGCAACAGGTACAATTTTATTACCGGATGTAATTTGTAAATATTCTAAATTATATTCTTTAACGTCTTTTGGTTTAGTATTTTCATTGACAATTATATGCAAATCGTCGTCGTGAACTTCTTTCTTTTTATCGGCAAGTTCTAGGAATTTTTTATAAACTTTGTCTATATCTTTTTCTGAAAGTTTATATCCTAATTCTTCTAATCTAGCTTTTAATCCATGTCTACCAGAATGTCTCCCTAAAACTATTTTAGTATCAGGTACACCAACATCTTGTGGGCGCATAATTTCATAAGTTTGTCTATTTTTTAATACACCGTCTTGGTGAATACCAGATTCATGGGCAAAAGCATTATCCCCAACAATAGCTTTGTTAGGTGGCACAACAAAACCAGTAAAAGAAGAAACCATCTTACTTGTTGAGTAGATAAGCTTACTATTGATTTTTGTATAAAAACCGTGTAAATCGTTTCTTACCTTTAATGCCATAACAATTTCTTCCAAAGAAGCATTGCCAGCTCTTTCACCAATACCATTGATGGTACATTCTATTTGTCTAGCACCATTTAAGACACCTGCAATAGAGTTTGCTACAGCCATACCTAAATCGTCATGGCAATGAACAGAAATGATAGCTTTATCAATATTTTTAACGCGTTTCCTCAATTCTGCAATAAGAGCACCATATTCAAACGGATAAGTGTAACCTGTTGTATCGGGTATATTAACTGTAGTAGCACCGGCTTCAATAGCCACTTCAATTACATCTGCGAGATAACCAATATCAGTTCTCCCTGCATCTTCTGCAGAAAATTCTACATCATCAGTAAAAGTTTTTGCATATGCAACGGCGTCATAAGACATTTTAAGGACAGTTTTACGTTTTTCTTCTAATGATTTACCATATTTATCATCTCCAAACTTGCCTAATATATGTATATCAGAAGTTGATGAAAATGTATGTATACGAAATTTTGGTGCATTTCTTAAAGCTTCATAAGCTGTTTTTATATCTATTTCTTTTGCGCGAGAAAGTCCACAAGGAATAATGCCTTCTACTTCTGTAGCAATTCTTTGAACTGCTCTAAACTGTGCATCGGAAGAAACAGGGAACCCGGCTTCAATAACATCTACACCTAGCTTGGATAATTGTTTAGCAATTTCGACCTTCTCATTTTCACTTAAAGAAGCTCCTGGTGCTTGTTCTCCGTCTCTTAATGTTGTATCAAATATTATTATTCTTTTATCATCCATTTTTAGCTCCGAGAGATTTCGGAAATTATTAAATTTGTCATTTCTTCAGTATTCACTAATTTATGATTTTCTTTTTCGTTGTATATATCTTGTGTTCTAAAACCTTTATTTAATACATTATCAACAGCTTTATTAATCAAATCTTCTGCTTCTTTACAATTCATCGAATAAGTAAATGCCATTCCAACCGATAAAATTGTAGCTATAGGATTAGCAATTCCCTTACCAGCAATATCTGGGGCACTACCATGAACTGGCTCATATAGAGCGTATTTTTCCCCTAAACTTGCCGAAGGTAACATACCTAAACTACCAGTAATCATAGCAGCAATATCGCTTAAAATATCACCAAACATATTCTGAGTTAATATAACATCAAATTGTTTAGGATTTCTAACCAATTGCATAGCTGCGTTATCTACATACATATGAGATAATTCTACATCTGGATAATTTTTGGCAATTTCAACAACAATTTTTCTCCAGAATTGTGATGTCTCAAGTACGTTCGCTTTATCTACTGAGCATACTTTTTTACTTCTTTTTAAAGCAATTTCAAAAGCTTGCTGAGCTATTCTTTCTACTTCATTTTTATAATAGATCATTGTATTCCAACCTTTTTCATCATCATATCCTCGCGGTTCACCAAAATATAAATCTCCTGTCAATTCCCTCAAAATAACAATATCTGTACCTGCTAAAACATCAGCTTTTAGAGATGAAGAATCTAACATTGAATCAAAAACTTTAGCGGGACGAATATTGTTAAACAATCCTAATGATTTACGGATTTTTAACAATGCCGCTTCTGGCTTTAAATTATGTGGAAGATTTTCCCATTGATATCCACCAACAGCCCCTAACAGTACGAAATCGCTTTCAAAACATTTATTAATTACTTCATCTGTAAGTGGTATTTGATATTTATCATAAGAACACCCACCTATCAAACCTTGTTGATATTCAAATTCATAACCAAATTTTGAACCAACTAACTCCATCACTTTAACAGCAGATGCAACAACTTCTGGCCCTATTCCATCTCCAGGGAGCAACATCACCTTAAATTTCATATATCAACCTCTTCAGATTTTTGTTTATTTTGTCCAAGCCAGCTCATCATTGAACGTAATTTTTTACCAACTTCTTCTATTAAATGATTTTGTGTTTGTTCACGTAATTTATTCATATTTGGTCTGCCATTTTTATTTTCATTAATCCATTCTTCAGCAAATTTACCATTTTGTATTTCTTCAAGAATTTTTTTCATTTCTTTCTTTGTTTCACCTGTTATAACTCTAGGGCCTCTAGTATATCCGCCATATTCAGCAGTATCACTTACAGAATAGTTCATACGTGTTAAACCACCTTCATAGAATAAATCTACAATAAGTTTTAATTCGTGTAAACATTCAAAGTAAGCTAATTCAGGTGGATAACCTGCTTCAACTAATGTTTCAAAACCTGCTTTAATCAATTCTTCTGCACCACCACAAAGAACAGCTTGTTCACCGAATAAATCTGTTTCAGTTTCATATTGGAAAGAAGTTTCAATTACTCCTGCACGTGTACCGCCAATTCCTTTAGCCCATGCTAAAGCTAAATCTTTTGCATCACCAGTTGCATCCTGATATACTGCAATTAAACATGGTGTTCCTGAACCTTCTTTATATGTCCTTCTTACCAAATGTCCTGGACTTTTTGGAGCAATCATTATAACATTTACATCTGCTGGCGGCACAATTTGTTTATAATGAATATTAAAACCATGTGCAAAAGCTAATGTTTTACCTTTTGTTAAGTAAGGAGCAATTTGTTTTTCATAAACTTCTTTTTGTTTTTCATCTGGTAAAAGAACCATTATTATATCAGCCCATTGAGAAGCTTCATCAACTGTTTTAACTTCAAGTCCAAGAGCTTTAGCTTTTTCTACACGTGGACTATCGCTACGCAATCCAACACAAACATTCATGCCGCTATCTTTTAAGTTCAAAGAGTGAGCATGACCTTGACTTCCAAAACCCAATACAGCAATTTTTTTTGATTTTAAAATTTCTAAATTTGCATCATTGTCATAATAAACTTTCATTTCGTACTCCATATTTAATTGTTTGTTTTATAATTTATTAATAAATTTATTTATCCCCTCTTTTCATCGCTACTGTTCCAGAACGAGCTATCTCTTTTATTCCATAAGGCAATAGTAAATCAATAGCGGCATCAATTTTTTCCGGTGGACCAGTTATTTCAAGTGACATTGTATTATGAGTAATATCTACAACTTTTCCTTGAAATATCTCACATATATCAACAATCTCCGATCTTGTACCTTTTTGACAAAATACTGAAATAAGCAATAGTTCTCTTGCAACCATTTTTGTATTTGTCAAATCAATAACTTTTATTACATCGATTAATCGATTTAATTGCTTAATTATTTGATCAATTATTTTTTCATCACCTTCTGTTACAATTGTCATTCGTGAAACATCAGGAGTTTCTGTTTCACCAATTGATATACTGTTAATATTGTAACCTCTTGCACTAAACATTGATGAAACTCTATTTAAAGCACCAAATTTATTTTCTACTAAAACTGATATTATATGTCTCATATCACACCATCCTTTCTGGGTTTAGCCTTTTAACTATCATATCAGAAACTGATGCACCAGCTGGCACCATAGGATAAACCATATCTTCTTTAACCACTCTAAATTCTACAGTAATTGGCCCTTCATTATACTCTAAAGCTTGTTTAATAACATCTTCCACACAATCTACATTATCACAGCGCAAAGCTTTAACACCCATTGCTTCAGAAACTTTTACAAAATCAGGATTAATAGTTTGTAAATTAGTAAAACTATATTTTTCAGAATGGAATAATTCTTGCCATTGTCTTACCATTCCAAGATATCCATTGTTAATAATAAAAAATTTGACTGGAATTTTATAATAAGCAGCGGTTATTAATTCTTGTATATTCATTTGGAAACCACCATCCCCACTAATAGAAATAACAGGTTTATCCTTTACTGCAAAAGCTGCTCCAATTGCTGCTGGTACTGAAAAACCCATTGTCCCCAAACCACCGCTAGTTATAAAAGTTCTTGGATATTTGAATTTATAAAACTGTGCTACCCACATCTGATGTTGCCCAACATCTGGCACTATAATAGCTTCCCCTTTTGTAAGGTTAGATAATACATCTATAACATATTCAGTACGTAATTTACCATCTCCTTTAGTATAAGCTAATGGACATTCTTTTTTCCATTCATCAATCTGTTTTAACCATTCTGATGTATCTATTGTAAAATCAATATATTTATTTAATTCTTCTAAAATATTTTTTGAATCGCCAACAATTGGAAGATTTACTTTAACATTTTTATCAATAGTTGATGGATCAATATCAATATGTATTTTATACGAGTGTCTTGAGAACGTATCCAACTTTCCAGTAACTCTGTCATCAAACCTTGCTCCGACAGCAATTAATAAATCACAATCAGTTATTGCCTTATTTGCATAATAAGTACCATGCATACCAAGCATACCTAACGACAATTCATGGTCACCAGGGAACGCGCCTAAGCCTTGCAATGTCATTGTGACAGGAATATTCAATTTTGTAGCTAATTTGAACAATTGTTCTGAAGCTCCTTCAGACATTACAACGCCACCACCAACATAAAGTAATGGCTTTTTATGGTTTTTTATAGCTTCTGCAGCTTTCTTAATTTGATTTGGATGTCCATGATATACAGGTTTATAAGTCTTCAATTCAATTGTCTCTGGATATTCAAATTCTGCATAAGAATTTGAAACATTTTTGGGAATATCGACAACAACTGGTCCAGGTTTACCTGTTGTAGCTATATAGAAAGCTTTCTTTATTGTAAGAGCTAATTCTTCTACATCTTTTACTAAAAAATTATGCTTTGTTATTGGCCTTGTTATACCACAAATATCAGCCTCTTGAAAAGCATCATTACCTATCAATGAAGTTGGAACTTGACCAGTAAAAACTACTATAGGCACAGAATCCATATACGCATCTGCAATTCCAGTAACAGTATTTGTAGCACCTGGCCCTGATGTAACTAATACAACTCCCGGTTTTCCTGAAGCTTTTGCATATCCTTCCGCCATATGAGTTGCACCTTGCTCATGTCTTACTAAAATATGTTGTATATCTTCTATATCATATAAATGCTCATATATATACAAAGTAGCACCACCAGGATATCCAAATATATGTTTAACTCCTTCTTTTCTAAGGGCTTCAAAAAATATTTGAGCTCCTTTTAATTTTGGTTTTTTATTTCCTTTCATATTTTAACCTTTCATTTTATTTTTAATACGCCACCTGTATTGGCAGATGTTACAAAATAGCTATAACGGTATAGCCAACCTTTTTTAATTTTTGGTTCAAATTTTTCTAACTTATTTAATCGATATTTTATTACATCATCTGATAATTTCAACTCTATGGTTCTTTTTCGTAAATCAATTTCTATTAAATCACCATTTTCAACTGCAGCTATTGGACCACCTTCAGCTGCTTCTGGCGATACATGCCCTATACAAGCCCCTCTTGTCCCCCCGGAAAATCTACCATCTGTTATTAAAGCTACATCCTCACCTAATCCCATACCCATTATTGCACTTGTTGGTGATAACATTTCTGGCATTCCTGGTCCACCTTTAGGTCCCTCATATCTTATCACCACCACTTCACCTTTTTTCACCTCACCTGCCAATATACCATTAAGTGCATCATCTTGCGAATTATAAACTCTTGCTGGACCTAAATGATGCATCATCTTTTCAGATACTGCCCCAGTTTTCACTATACACCCATCAGGCGCTAAATTTCCAAATAGAACCGATAGCCCACCCGATCTAGAATATGCATTTTCTAATCTTCTAATTACTTTTTCATTTTTTATTTCAGCATCTTTAATCGTCTCGCCCAACGTCTTACCTGTAATTGTTTTACAATTTAAATTCAAAACTCCTTCTTTTCTTGACAATTCCTTTAATATCGCTGTTATTCCTCCTGCAGCATCAACATCTTCTATATGAACATCTTTTGTTGCTGGACTTACCTTACATATATATGGCGTTTTTTCTGAAATTTCATTTATCTTCTTCAAATCGAAATCAATTTCAGCTTCACTTGCTATAGCTAAAGTATGTAAAATTGTATTGGTACTTCCACCCATTGCCATATCTAAAGCAAAAGCATTTTCAATACTTTCTTTTGTAATTATATCTCTTGGCTTTAAATCATTCTTAATACAATAGAACAACGCTTCAACAGCTTTCTTTATTATTTCTTTCCTTCTTTCATCAACCGCTGGTATTGTGCCATTGCCAGGAATTCCCATACCTAATGCTTCAGTTAAACAATTCATAGAATTTGCTGTAAACATTCCAGAACAACTTCCACAACCGGGACAAGCATTTTCCTCCAACGCTTTTAATTCATCATCATTTATATTTTTTGCTGCATATTGCCCAACACCCTCAAATACATCAATTAAATCAATCTTTTTACCATTCAAAACTCCCGCTTTCATTGGTCCGCCACTAATAAATACAGTGGGAATATTCACTCGCACAGCTGCCATTAACATACCTGGTACAATTTTATCGCAATTAGGAATACATATCAATCCATCCAAACGATGCGCCTCAACCACCGTCTCAACACTATCAGCTATTAATTCTCTGCTTGCCAAAGAATATCTCATCCCAATATGCCCCATTGCAATACCATCATCAACACCAATAGTGTTAAATTCAAATGGCACACCGCCTGCTTCCCTTACCAACTCTTTTACCATTTTCCCAAATTCTTGCAAATGAACATGCCCCGGTATCAAATCTATATAAGAATTTGCTATTCCAATAAATGGCTTATCGAAATCTGCTTCCGATTTTATTACGCCAGTTGCTCTTAGCAAACTCCTGTGTGGCGCTTTTTCATAACCTTTTTTAATTAAATCTGATCTCATTTTTTTCCACCTTATTTTTGTAAATATATATAATCCTCCCTGGCTGAGGTTCAACCTCAACCCATAAACTTATAATCTCGTTATAATTGTTTTGTAATTTGGTTAAGGTTGAACTTCAGCTTTATAGAATAATAATCACTAGAATAATAATAATAGATAGTATATTTGATAGTATTATTTGGGAGGTATTTTGGGCTTTTTTAATAAATAAATTGTATATTTGTGATAAATAGCAATTTTGCCAATTCTGCTTTATTTTATATGTCTTATTTTGCTGTCCCATCAAAAAAATATTTTATTTCTAAATATCAATTTAAAAATATCAGGCAAATTGTCAATAGCTAAAATTTTATTTAAATATAATTGAGTTTTGCTTAATATATCTTTAATAATGATGTGATATTATTCGAATGGTTGTTGAATTTTTAATACAATTACATATATGTTTAATATTAATTTTAATTATTATGCTAATTATCAATTTCCAACAAATCCCCTACTGAAATATCATTGTTAGTTAGTTGTCTCTATAGACAACTATAGCTTTACTAAAATTTGTATTGTTAATAGCTAAAAACTCAATCGGTTTATTTAAGGCATGTAAAACTATAAAAGAATTTTCAAAGCCGGCTACAGCTTTGTCGATTAAGACTGGACTTTTCAATTTAGAAATTTTTTCTACTAATTTTGAATAAAATTCATTAACATATTTCACTTGATTTTCATCAATCATGCTATGTTCAATAGTTATACGCTTAGCTTTAATCTTTTTGTTATTACACTTTTTAAGTCTGATATCATCAATTGTATATTTAATTGTATTCACACATTGGCTATCATGCAATCCCCTAATTTTATTCTTAACCTTCTCATAATCAAATATTTCCTTTATTACCTCATCAAATTTTTGCACATTTATTATTTTGCTATCCTCTATATTTGTATCAACAACAACTAACTTTTCAATAAATTGATAATCCTGCAGTATTTGAATCTTCTCTTCAATATAATCAACTGCTTCAAGCATAAATTTATTATTACTATTTGTAGCAATTTTCCCAGTTAATGCACATTTACAATTAGGCTTCAAGTTTATAATATACGATAATAATGCTATTGCTAATGCTAATTCAAAAGACTTTCCTTCAATTTCTTTATTATTATTAACACTAAACTTAAAATAAATATTTTGAAGATTTAATCCTATTAAATAAAAATCCAATTCCTCTTTTGCAACCATGTCATGAAGATAATCAAAAACTAATTTTTTTACAATTTCCCAACTTTGCAAATACTTTTCTTTGCTACTTACTTCTTTCTTAATAATTTTTACTTTTATTAATATACTACGCTTATTTTCAGTGTTTACTACCGGTAAAAATGCTTCTCCGTATCCAATTTCTTGAAATATCCTTCTTTCATATAGAAATTCCGCTTTTCTTCTTTTTAATTCATTTTCATAGTTATAATCATCGATTTCTACTTCTAATTCCTTATTGATTATATCTATTGCTTTATCATATAAATTATTTTTCTCGCAATCATCTAATATTTTAAATATTTTATCATCCATCATTACAAATTAATGTTTTTTGAATAAATATCTCCATTTATTGTAATCTTAAAGATTATTTTATCTCCTTTAACTTTATTTAAATCAATTGGTTTATAATCATAGTCAACCACTTTCCATTTTTCATCTATTTGATATATTTTATCACCAGTTAAAATTTTTATATTCTCAATGTTCACAAATTCAATTTTTCTAGTATTAATATCAATTACTAGATAATACTGATTATTAATTTCCACAATTCTCACATAATACAGATCATTTTTTACGATATCTTTTGCTACAGCATGTTTTTTTCTAATTTCATTCCAAATTGTTTTCTTTTTATTTTTAATAGTATTATCTGCAGCTGCAAAAGAGGAATAATAATATGGATCCTTTGTATTGAAAGTGAATGGTATTATCTTTCTTTTAGAACTTTTTTTGCTCAAATAATCATTTATAAAATTATCAATTATATTCTTTAATTCTTCATCAGTTAAATTTAACTGTGTTTCTACTTCTTCTCTTAAAAAATCAATTTCTCCTAGTATATCGTCAATATATTTATGATATACAATATTTAATTCTTTATCTTTAACATTTTGAATATCTTTTATTACATTTTGTAATTCCTTATCTGTTATTTTCTCAACATATCCTGATAATCTATTTATTAAAATTGGCCCTTCAGTAAAAGGGACTACTACTTTTAAACCACGCCAAGTATCAATTTTTATAACCTCTTGACAATCTTCCCAAGCATATTTATTATCTAATATAATCCCCCAAACTACATTTATATCCAAATTTTTGATTATCAAAAAGCTATAATTGGCATCTTTTATATCCCATATTTGACCAGGTTCTTTAGGTACAGAGTCAAATTGGGAATATCTTAATAATTTGTCAGTAATTTCATCAATTCTTCGTTGCATTTTTTACCCTATGATTAAAAATATTTTTGATACTTATCTTTTAGATACTCAAATAATATATCTACAAATTTATTATAATTTATATTTGTATCTCTAAAAAGTAAATTATCATTAATTAACCTTGTTATATAACTTGTTACATTTTCTATATCATTATAAATAGATGATTTTTTCCTTTTCGTAATTGTTTCAATTTCAGTAAATTTTAGTTCTTCTGCGTACATCAAATAAAATATTAGTAACTTTTCTTCAAATTTTCTATCTTTAGCGCACTTAAATTCTATTTTTTTTAACAGAAAATCAACTTCATCTTTAATGTCATCAATATCATAGGTCTCATCTTTAATATATTCCCAAACAAACATATCTTCTTCTTCGTCATAATTATCAATTTTTGTTATTTCGTACTTTGAATAATCTGTATTGTATCTAATATAATCTAATATTAATGACTCACTTATGGCAAAATTTTCCAAAATATTAAATAGTTTTTTAATAACATTAAACAATTTTTCTTTATTAATTTTCCCATTTTTATTTAATATTTCATTGTGTCCCAAAACGTTATTATAATTTTCTAATTCTACATATGATAATATTTTCTGATATTTTTTGTTATTACTGACTACATAAACATTTTCTTTTATTGATATTATATAATTCTCTCTTTCTAATTCCTTTAATAATTCTCTTATTACCTTTAACAAATTTGATTTATCATTAACGCTAATTTTTTTTATTAAATCGAAAATATTATTAATACATATATTTTTAACATATGTATATATTTGCTCTTCACTTTTTTGTGAAATGTTAGTAAAAAAGTCGTTATCTTTATTTCTAATAATTTCAATAATAACTTCTTGTTTAAGTTCTTCAACTAATTCTTTTTTTTGTTTACTAATGGAAGGATTACTTTCGTATTTAAACAAATTTTGTTGTATTATTTTCTCAATATTTTTATATACTTCTTCAGTGACTTTGTTTAACTCGCTATTAAAATGATTTGTTCCTAATAGATTTAACATTTTACGCAAATTTTCAACTAATTTTTCCATATCAACTCATTAATAGTTGGTATATGTGTATGAAAAAGTTTTGCAAGTCTTTTTTGGATTATTTTTTTATTCACATTCCATCTATATTGATAAAGGAAATATGTTGTTTTTACTAATTCTTCAGGTGGGACGTGTGCAACAATAACTTTTGCTTCAGGAGTATCTTTATGTTCTTTTGAAGTGCCTGGTACTACTGTATAATAATAAAATTTTATATTTTTATCTATTATTAAGCATGGTCTTAATTTGTCCTTTATATTCTCAATTCTTCTGTTCCAATCAAAGGGAACAGATGCATCATGAATTCCTACTACATCACCTATATCATATGATAATTCTTTCTGTTCGTATTTAGAATAATATTTATCTTCTTGATCATAGTTTTTGAAGAGTTTTCGCAACTCTTTATATTTTTTTATACCTGTCTTATCAGCTAATTTTTTTGGACTTATTTCTTTCATTTTCTTTACATAATTTTCTCTCAATAATTAATATATAAAAATTTATTCTATTTTAAAACTATATTCCCTTCTAATTGTTCAATGAAATCTTTTTGTTTGGATTTTTTGTTAAGTTTTAATGTCTCATATTTTAACGTTTCTGTATCCAAAATTATACCTTGAAATCGCCCCATAGTACAAGAGCCAGTATTTAAATATTTTTTCTTTTTATTCAAATAATATGTTTTATGATATTCTAATTTATGTGTGTGACCCAAAACAATTACATCTACTTCTGCCAATCTTTTTAATGCATAATGTAAATATTTTATAGTATTATATTTTCTTGGAATTCTATTTATTTGGTCATCAAATTCTACAATTTTATAATATAATTTTAGTAATTTTTCATTTTTTGTTAAATATTTAATTATTTTGAAAGATAGATTGGAAATAAATCTTCCTATTCTTGTACCATTAATAAAATCCGCATTATGGCCATGCTCAAATAAAATTTTTTTCCCGTCATTATTGACTATTAAAAAGCTATTCAGCAAATCTGTTTTTATTATATCGTGATTACCTCTCACTTTAATAAACATTTTATTTTCAAATAACTTACATAGTTTTGGATATGCATTTACAATTTCCTCATATTTATATTTCATTAGTTCATATGTATCACCATTTAGTACCACTAATTTAATATTAAAATATTCTATAACTGCGTTTAACAATTCAATAAACTCATTTTCTTCCCAACCAAAAATATCAAATTCATCTTTTTTACCAATATGTAAATCACTTATCGATAGAATCCTCATTATTACCACCGAAATTAATTATAAAATCTGCTAATTCTTTGTTTCCATTTTTTAATTTGGCTTTATCTATATTGAAAACAATTTCTTCGTAAAATTCTCTATTACTTATCAATTTATTAACAATTTTAGCTATTTTCTTTGTGGATGTTTCATAAAATCCCATATCATTATCTACAATAAATTCTACGTTTCCTTTTTCTTGTTCCCAAAGATAACTGCTTATTATTGGCACTTTTTTGGAAAGAAGTATTTCCATAAATGTTGAAGCACCACATTTTGAAATTACAATATCAGAAGACTGCATTAATTCGTAAACATAATTTATATAACCAAGAACAGTAACATTTGAGATATTCTTTTCCGATATATATTTTTCAATTTTATAATAAAGCTCTTTATTCCTACCACAAACTACCACAATATGTATATCAGCTGCTAATTCAACTAATCTTTTAACAATTTTTTTACCTTTTGGCAAACCATCAGCACCACCTAAAAGTAATACAATTGGCTTTTCAGTTGGCAAATTATTTTTTATTTTAAAATCCAATTTTTCCTTTTCACTTAAACTTTTTGAAAACTTTCCATCCAATGGGAAATTCAATATTTTTATATTCTCTTCCTTTACACCTTCTTCCAGTGCATATTTTTTAGCTTGCTTACTAAATACCACAAAAAACAATTCTTTATTTAAAAACCATATAGGTGGCGGTGTTATAGGATCTGTTACAACAACTATCACTGGTATATTTAAATCTAAGTTTTTTAAAGCTTTTATTATAGGTTTAATTAGGAATGAGTGGAATATTACTATTTTATCAGGTTTTTGTTGTTCAATTATATCTAAAATATCATATTTTATTATCTTATGAATATTATTAATTGTTGAACTTGTAAAGACTTTGTTTTTATTCAAAGCATATAAAATTTCATAAATTTTTGGTGCATAAGATTGCAAATTTTTGTAACCATCAACAATCAAATTAGAGATAAATTTTGGACTTTTCTCGAAACCATCTTGTAATAGAACTTCATAACCTTCATATTTTTCATTAACAACTTGTGCAACTGCTTTTGCTGGTGCTAAATGTCCGCCACCGGTATGTAAATAAAAAAATAGTAATTTTTGTTTCATAAATTATCCTTTATAATATTTAAAATTTTTTGTTTCCCATCAATATTTTGTTTAAGATATCCCAATATAGCAGCGTCCACAAACCTTTTACTTTTCAAATGATGTTCAACCCATTCTTTGGCATATGATGGCTTATTCTGGATTATTCCAATCCCCATTTCATCTCGAAGCCATTTTTTATTTGCTTCTTCTTGTGCTCCGATTGTAGGAGCTATAATAATTGGTAAACCTATTGCAGTATAAAAAGATAATTCGCTTGGTTTTGTCCATAAAATATCTGTTTGTAACATTACATTATCAAATTTTTTGAAATAATCCATTTTATTTTTTTCATAAATAATCTCAACATTAACATATTTTTCCTTTTCAACTAAATTATCAAAATATTCTCTTACATCATTTCTACTACCAGCAACAAGGTAAAATTTAATTTTATTTTCGTATAATTCATTTTTGAAACCTTTTAAAATTTTACGTGCTAACTCTCTTTGTGCACCTGCTCCACCAACTGCAAAAGTTATGGTTAATGGTTCTTTTCTTATAACGTCTGTATAATCAAAACCAATTTTTTCGGTTATTATTTTTTTTAATTCTGATTTCCCTTCTGGATCAAAAATTTTCAACCTACGTACAAGTGAGTTTTTTACAGCTTCTTCAGTTAATATTTCATCATTAAACGGATAACCTGTTTTGAAAATATTTTCATTTTTTACGCCATATTTCAACAATCTGTAATAGGCTCTATCAGATGCAACAAAATATTTTATTTTACTCTGTTGTGGATTTTCGGCCACCCAAACTCTATTCAAATCGGAATCTGTAATAAAACAATAATTATTATCTCGTCCATTAAAATCCGCTGCAATTGATGGCGCATAAAAAGTTGAAAAAATCGGCAAATGGTTATCACTAACAATTTTTATAAAATCATCATACAAGCCTTTTTGTATCTGTTTATAAAGCATTTTTACTTGATATGTAGGCTGTGATAAATCCCTTTTTGTATACAAATTTGGTATCCATAGCAAGTCATTCATCAAACCGAATAAAAACTTTCCAATTATATGCTTATTTTTATTCCTCGATACAACTTCATACATTCCTTGATAAATCTTCCATTTGCTTTTTACCTTTTCTGATGTAAATTCATCATTCCCAATATTCAATATTTTTAAATTTGCATTTTTTTCAAAAGAATATGCAGCTCTTAAGTGACCATATCCCATATCTGCTGCAACAATCCATAATTTCATAAAATACCTCATTTAAGTTTACAATTAAATAATATTGAATTAAATTATAATAAAACTAAATTAAATTCATTGTTAAATTATTTGTGACTTATTTAAAAATTTTTCATCAAAAAGAAATACAATTTTACTACATATTTATTTATTAAATAATTTTTTTTATATTGAATAAATTTTTATTCATCATTAGGTACATATGAACGAATATATTAATTTCGCTCTTTTAACATTTACATCTTTTTTTACGCTTATCAACCCTTTAGCAGTAATGCCAATTTTTATGACAATGACTACCAATCTGCCTGAAAACCAAAAAATTAAAACATTAAAAAAAGCAATTTTTGTATCCTTTATAACAATTCTTCTATTCGGATTTTTAGGGCAATTACTATTTATTTTTTTCAACATTTCAGTTAACAGCTTTCGAATTGTTGGTGGTGTTATTTTCTTCCTTATGGGAATGGATATGCTCAAGGCTAGAATCAGTCCAGAAAAAGTCAGTAAGGAAGAAATTAAAACTTACGTCAATGATATTTCTGTCACTCCGCTTGCTATTCCAATGATTTGCGGACCTGGAGCGATTACCAATGCAATTGTATTAATGGAAGATGCAAATAATTTAATTTTTAAGCTAATTTTTATCGTATCAGTAACGCTTGTTCTAACTCTAACTTATTTAATATTATATAGTTCTGCAAAAATCACAAAAGCTCTTGGTGAAGTAGGAAATAATGTTCTTATGAGACTCATGGGATTAATTGTTATGGTTATAGCTGTTGAATTTTTCTTCGCTGGTTTTGCTCCGTTTATTAAAAGTTTGATAAAATAATTTTTAATCTTTAGCTCGGGCAGTGTAAGCATGCCCCTAACGGGGAGAATAAAAATTAGTTTATAATTTTTTTGATAACATTTCTCATATTAGGATTTAACGCTAAATGTTAAGTTGAATACTGCTTAATTTATGAACTTTTGCTTTAGTTATGCCTATACCGTCTGAGCCAATTATTATTAAAAACATAAATTTTTGGAATATTTTAAAAAATTGTTTAAATATAAATAATTTTCTATTGAATTATATTTTTTTGTTTTATGTTTAATTATTAATTTATGAACAACAAAACAAGGAGCTATAAATGATTAAAGATTTTGAATTTCTCAAGAATTTTTACGAAAATTTTGAAGTAAAATTACAAAACATTCAAAAAAAAATTAATCGCCCATTAACTTTCGCCGAAAAAGTTTTATTTTTACATTTTTATGACGCAGAAAACTTAAAAGATGTTAATCGTGGTAAAGATTACATCGATTTTCGCCCCGATAGAGTTGCAATGCAAGACGCAACCGCACAAATGGCACTTTTACAATTTATGCATGCCGGGAAAAAAACGACTGCTGTTCCAACAACTGTTCACTGTGATCACTTAATTCAAGCTAAAGTTGGCGCTAATGAAGATTTGAACGTTGCACTTGACGAAAACAAAGAAGTTTATGATTTTCTTGAATCTATCTCAAAAAAATATGGAATTGGTTTTTGGAAACCCGGAGCCGGTATAATCCATCAAGTAATTCTTGAAAATTATGCATTCCCAGGTGGAATGATGATTGGAACAGATTCTCATACTCCTAACGCTGGCGGATTAGGTATGATAGCTATTGGTGTTGGCGGTGCTGATGCTGTTGATGTTATGGCTGGTATGCCTTGGGAATTAAAATTTCCTAAAATTCTTGGAGTTAAATTAACTGGTAAACTTAACGGTTGGACATCTCCAAAAGATGTTATTTTGAAATTAGCTGGTATTTTAACTGTTAAAGGTGGTACAGGCTATATTGTTGAATATTTTGGTGAAGGCGCAAATTCAATTTCTGCAACTGGAAAAGCAACTATTTGTAATATGGGAGCAGAAATAGGTGCAACTTGCTCAATTTTCCCATTCGATAATAAGATGTATCAATATTTAGAAGCAACAGGTAGAAAAGAAATAGCAGATTTAGCGCAAAAATTGCATCATCATTTAAAAGCTGATGAAGAAGTTTACAAAAATCCAGAAAAATATTATGATAAAATTATTGAAATTGATCTTTCTACTCTCGAACCACATGTTAATGGTCCTTTTACACCTGATAAGGCTTATACAATTAGTGAATTAAAACAAGCTATAGAAAAGGAAGGATTTCCTGAAAAGGTTTCTGCTGCATTAATTGGAAGCTGTACCAACTCAAGTTACGAAGATATCGACCGCTCTGCTTCTATAGTAAAAAATGCTATTGAGTTAGGATTAAATGTACAAACTGAATTTTTGATTACTCCTGGCTCAGAACAAGTAAGAGCAACAATCGAAAAAGACGGCCAATTACCTTTATTCGAAAAAGCTGGTGGTAAAGTTTTAGCTAATGCTTGCGGTCCTTGTATAGGTATGTGGAAGCGTATGGACGTGCAAGCTCCAGAGAAAAATACAATTGTAACATCCTTCAACAGAAATTTCGCAAAAAGAAATGACGGTAATCCAAATACTTACGCATTTGTTGCAAGTCCAGAAATTACTACAGCATTTGCTATATCCGGAAAACTTTCCTTCAATCCTATAACTGATACAATTATAAATAAAGACGGTAAAGAAGTTAAATTACCCGAACCAAAAGGTAAAGAATTACCTGATAAATTTATCACAGATAATAAAGGTTTTATTGAACCTTCCGACAAATTCGCTGATACTGAAGTAATTGTCAATCCAAATAGCGAAAGATTACAATTATTAGCCCCCTTCGAACCTTGGGATGGTAAAGACCCCAAAGATTTAGCATTATTAATTAAAGTTAAAGGGAAATGTACAACTGACCATATTTCAATGGCTGGTCCATGGTTAAAATATCGTGGTCATCTCGATAATATTTCCAACAATTTACTTATTGGAGCAGTTAATTATTTCAACGAAAAAACAAATTCCGTTTTAAATGTAATTACTAAAGAATATAGTGAAGTCCCAAATGTTGCTCGTTACTATAAATCGAATAAAATTGGGTGGATTGTTGTAGGTGATGAAAATTATGGTGAAGGTTCTTCACGTGAACATGCTGCAATGGAACCAAGATTTCTTGGTGGTGTTGCAATTATTGCTAAATCATTTGCTAGAATTCATGAAACAAACTTAAAAAAACAAGGTATGTTACCACTTACTTTCGCAAATCCAGAAGATTACAACAAAATAAAAGAAGATGATAGATTTGACCTTATAGGCTTAGAAAACTTTGATGAAAGTAAACCTTTAACTCTAGTTATCAAACATTCCGATGGTACAAAAGAAGAAATCATATTAAATCATACTATCAGCAATTCACAATTCGAATGGTTCAAAGCTGGTAGTGCTTTAAATTTAATCGCAAAACAAAAATCATAATTTCAACAAAAAAGGGCTTTATAAGCCCTTTTTTTATAATTTTTTCAGTACTTCTCCAATTGATTTAATAGTGCGAGCAATAATTTCATCAATATCAGATTTTTTCACAACTAACGGTAGAAACCAGTAAACAGTACCATCCAATGGCCTGATTAAAACGCCATTTTTCAAACAAGCCTGATTTATTTTGAAATCAACCATCGCATCATATTTTTCTTTTGTTTGTTTGTCTTTAACTAAATCAATAGCCCCGATAAACCCTTTATATCTTACATCTCCAACATAATTTAAACTGTATAATTTTTTAATTTCATCATGGAAATATTTCATTACTTTTGTTTTTGATTCTGGTAAATCTTCTTCTCTAAATATTTTTAAATTAGCTATTGCCGCACTACAGGCTATAGGATTTGCAGTATAACTGTGCCCGTGAAATAGTGTTTTGTAAACATCATCATCATAAAATGCATCATAAATCTTGTTATTAGTAACAGTTAATGATAATGGTAAATAACCCCCTGTTATACCTTTGGAAAGAGTTATAATATCTGGTATAACATCCGTTTGTTCAAATGCAAACATTGTTCCTGTTCTACCAAAACCAGTTGCAACTTCATCAAAAATAATAAGAATATCCAAATCTCTGCATATTCTCGCAAGTTTATTCAAATAATCAGGATTATAAATATTCATACCTGTAGAACCTTGAACCAACGGTTCAACAATTACAGCAGCAATTTCTTCATGTTTATTGGTTAATAGTTTTTCTGTATCTTTCAAACATTCTAATTTACAACCAGTATCAGTTGCATCTCCTGTAATATCAGATTTTCTAAATGGACAAGTTGAACATTTGGGCTGTTTTAATCTATACGCTTGAAATCTCAAAGGATTATAAAGTTTATGATATAAATCAACTCCACCAACGCTAATTGAACCAATTGTATCACCATGATAACTATTATCCAAATAAGCAAATTTTGTTTTTTTTGATTTACCTATATTTTGCCAATACTGAAAAGCCATTTTAATTGCTACTTCAACAGCAGTAGAACCATTATCTGAAAAAAAGAATTTATTCAATTTATTTGGTAAGTAAAATTTTAATCTATCTACAACTTCAGCAGCGTATGGATGTGTAAAACCAGCAAATAAAGTATGGTCTAAATTCTTTAATTGTTCTTTAATTGCATCATTTATTTCTTTGTTACAATGCCCGTGTATATTAGTCCACCACGAAGAAATTGCATCATAATACTCTTTACCATCATAATCTATTAATTTCATCCCTTTAGCTTTTACTATAACTTTATGATCAATAAACTCATATCTTTTCATCTGAGTAAATGGATGCCAAATATTTTCACGATCAATTTTTAAGGTTTTATGTCTGCTTAACATAATTTTCCTTTTTTTTAAATTTAAAATAACAATTTTCCAAAAAATTTCCGAATTAAATTGAATTTTAAATAATTTTTAACTAATTTTAATACATAATCACAATTTATGTTCAGAGGTTTATATGGAAATACAATTCATTGGCGCAGCTAGAACCGTAACTGGATCAATGCATAAAGTAACTTTTGAAAACACTACATTTTTAATTGATTGTGGACTTTATCAAGGTAAAAGGAAAGAAGCATTTGAATTAAACCGAAAACTTGAATATGTCGAACCAGAAGAAATTGATTTTGTAATACTCACCCATGCACATACAGACCACGCCGGTAACTTACCAAGTCTTGTAAAAGCTGGCTTCGAAGGAAATATTTATTGTACCGCTGCAACTCGTGACCTTTGTGCTGTAATGCTACGAGATACACAACGTATTTTACAACGTGACGTTGAATTTATAAATAAACGTAGAATAAAAAAGGGACAAAAACCTTTTGAAGTTTTGTTTACTGCTGAAGATGTAGAAAAAACAATTAAAATGATGGTTGCTATAAATTACGATTGGGAATTTAAAATACATCCAAAAATAAAATTAAAATTTTTAGATGCGGGACATATATTAGGGTCTGCTATTACTCAACTAACTTTTAAAGATAATAGTAATGAATATATTGTTGTTTTTTCAGGCGACTTAGGTAGAAAGAATTTACCAATCTTAAAAGATCCTGAACAAGTTACCGAGGTAGATTATTTAGTAATGGAATCAACTTATGGAGGACGTTTCCATGCTACTTACGAAACAACTGAACAAAAATTAAAAGAAGTCATAAAAGAAGCTATTCAAAAAAAAGGAAAAATAATTGTACCCTCATTTAGTGTAGGTCGTTCACAAGAATTAGTTTATGCATTAAATGAATTATTTAAAAAATACCCTAAAATTAAAATACCTGTATATGTCGATAGTCCTTTATCTGTACATGCAACTGAAGTTTTTAAATTACATCCCGAATGTTATGACAGCGAAACAATGAAATATCTTTTAGAAGGTAAAGATCCTTTCGGTTTTCAAAATCTAACCTTTATAACTGAAGTTGAAGAATCAAAAAAATTAAATGAAATGTGCGGCCCTATGATGATTATATCAAGCTCTGGTATGGCCGAAGCTGGAAGAATAGTTCATCATTTATATAATAACATTGAAAATCCTAATAATATCATCTTAATTGTTGGTTACAATGCTGAACATACCTTAGGTAGAAAAATAGTTGAAGGTGTAAATCCAGTTAAAATTTTAGGCGATGAAAAACATTTAAATGCAAAAGTGGTTGTATTAAACTCATTAAGTGCACATGCCGATTCAAATGAAATTGTTGATTATATGAATAAAATGAACAAAAATCGTCTCAAGGGCATTTATTTAATTCATGGTGATTACGATCAACAACTAAAACTTAAAGACCGCTTGTTGGATGAAGGATTTAATAATATCGAAATACCGGCAAAAGGAGATGTATATAAGTTATTTTAACTAGAATAGATATTCTTTACTTATTCTATCGAATTTTTATATATCAAAAGGCTATCAATAGATAGCCTTTTGTTTTGCGGAGAGTCAGGGATTCGAACCCCGGATACCGGTTCCCCAGTATAACGGTTTTCAAGACCGTCGCATTCAACCACTCTGCCAACTCTCCATTTTTTGAACTGTAAATATAATATATTTAATCAAAAAAATCAAGTTTAAAATAAAAAAGGCTGCAATTTTTGCAGCCTTTTT
>DAOSVM010000029.1:0-27840 GCA_035379625.1 Ignavibacteriales bacterium
AAAAACCATAATTTACAGCTCGGTATAATAAAGTTTCGTCTAAATTTACGTGTTTCATTTTCTCCTTTACTAATTTAGAGAAATCCATTGCATCTAATTCATCAAGCCCACGATATTTTCTGATTTCATTTAAAGCAGTTTTTAGCAAAGTTAAGTTGTTAATTCCTGGTATTTCAACAGGATATTGAAAAGCAAGGAATAAACCTTCTCTGGCTCTATCCTCAGGAGCCATTTCCAATAAATTTTTCCCCATAAATTCAACAGAACCATGAGTAACTTCATATCCTTCTTTACCAGCTAGAACAGATGATAATGTTGTTTTTCCAGAGCCATTTGGTCCCATAATTGCATGGACTTCACCAGGTCTAATTTCTATATTTAATCCCTTTAATATTTGTTTGTCATTTATAGAAGCATATAAATTTTTTACTTTTAACATTTTTATCCTCATTTTAATTTTTTTAATGATTAACCTACACTACCTTCTAAGCTTACACTTAATAATTTTTGAGCTTCAACAGCAAATTCCATAGGCAACTGTTGAAAAACTTCTTTACAATAACCATTCACTATCATTGAAATAGCATCTTCTTTAGATATACCGCGTTGATTCAGATAGAAAATTTGATCTTCGCCAATTTTTGATGTAGTCGCTTCATGCTCTATTTGAGCCGTTTTGTTATTTACTTCCAAATAAGGAAAAGTGTGAGCACCGCATTTATCTCCTATAAGCAAACTATCGCATTGAGAAAAGTTTCTTGCATTATCAGCTTTATTTAAAACTTTAACAAGTCCTCTGTAAGAATTATTACTAAATCCTGCTGAAATACCTTTAGATACAATTGTACTTTTGGTATTTTTACCGATATGTATCATTTTTGTTCCAGTATCGGCTTGTTGGTAGTTATTTGTCACAGCTACCGAATAAAATTCGCCAACTGAATTATCCCCTTGTAAAATACAAGAAGGATATTTCCAAGTTATTGCAGATCCTGTTTCAACTTGTGTCCACGAAATTTTTGAATTATTACCTTTACATATTCCACGTTTTGTAACAAAATTATAAATTCCGCCCCTACCATATTTATCACCAGGATACCAATTTTGAACGGTAGAATATTTTATTGTTGCATTTTCTAAAGCTACTAACTCTACTACTGCGGCATGTAATTGATTTGTGTCCCTTATTGGAGCTGTACAACCTTCTAAATAACTTACATAACTATTATCATCTGCTATAATTAAAGTTCTTTCAAATTGACCAGTTTCACTTGCATTAATACGAAAATATGTTGATAATTCCATCGGACAACGAACACCTTTAGGGATGTATACAAATGAACCATCTGTAAATACTGCTGAATTTAATGCTGCAAAATAATTATCAGAAACTGGGACAACAGATCCTAAATATTTCTTTATTAAATCTGGATGTTCTTGAATTGCCTCACTAATTGAGCAGAAAATAATGCCTAATTCTTTCAATTTTTCTTTGTAGGTTGTCGCAACTGAAACACTATCCAAAACTGCATCAACTGCAACACCAGCTAATCTCATTTGTTCTTCTAATGGAATACCTAATTTATCAAATGTTCTTTTAATTTCTGGATCTAATTCATCAAGAGATTTTAATTGCTTTTTTGTTTTTGGTGCTGCATAATAAGAGATATCTTGGTAATCTATTGGTGGATAAAAAATATTTGCCCACTTAGGTTCTTCCATCTTGAGCCATGTACGATATGCTTTGATACGGAAGTCAAGCATAAATTTAGGTTCATTTTTTTTTGTAGAAATTAGCTCAATGATCTCCTCATTCAAACCTTTGGGAGCTATCTTCATTTCTATATTTGAATGAAAACCATATTTATATTCTTCCAAACCTAATTCTTCTATAGATAATTTTTCATCAGCCATTTTATTACCCTTTACATTTTATTATTATAACAATTAGAAATAACTTTTTGTTCAAAATAAAAAAATTATAACTTATAAAAATAAGTTTTTTTTTAATATTCTTAAAATTTAATATTTCTTGAATTATTATTCATATATAAAACAATTATAATGCAGTAAAAGTTTAAAGATTTCCTTTTCTTAGCATTTAAGTAAATTAATTACGTTATTTATCATAACAATAACCTAAATATTATTATTTTTAATGACTTTACAATAAAATAATTTCTAATATCTTATTTATAATTAAATAGATAGATATTTCAATTATTAATCTATTGATTTTAATTCTACTTTTATTTATATTACGCATTTTATAAACTACCTAAGCATAGGAGTAGAAAATGGATTTAAAAACAATCAAAGAAAAAATTGGTCTTAATGAAGATGCTTTTCAAAATAAAGATCAAATGATACATTATATAAATATTAAATTGGCTTCATTAGGACAACCAATTTACGAAGGTGTTACCGAAACTCAATTTATTGATTTAGCTCAAGGACTAATTAGAAATTTAAGAGAAAAAAACAGAATATTATCAAACTATTATTCCCCCGTAGATCAAAGGATACAAAATTTTATTGATAATTACTTTAGTGATATAACCGGATTGCCTAAAATATCTTTACCTACAAGAACCTTTATTTTAGATAGATATGGTTTAGCAAGAGTATTATCTCTACCGCCTGATAAAGACGATTTAAAATCCGAATTTGTAAATAGCTACAGAATAAAACAAGGTGTTTTACATAATCCTGCATCCGATAGAAGAACCACTGCAGGTGTTTTCCATATTGCTGAAGGTGGAATGGCAATTCCGGCTGATAAATTAGCTGTACCCAAAATTACTATTTACAAATTATTACTCAATGCATTAAATCCACCTAAAGAATTGTTAAGACTACCTTTTACCTCAACTCAACAAAAACAAGCTGAATTATTTGTATCTCTATTACTCAGACCTATAGTTGTACCTGAAGTACCTGGGATTATTTCACATAAAAGCATGGAAATCAGATTTTTCGCACCAGGAAATTTAGTTTCTAATTTGGATTTTCTAGAATCTATATTTGGCAATGCAGGAGATCCATTTTTACCTGAAAATGATGCTGCATTAGATTTTGAACACTGGACCGGAACAACCGGCTGTGTTATTCTTGCACCACATTTAACTAAATTAACCAAAAAAGAATTAGGTTTACCAAGTTGGGAAAATGCTACCGAAAGACAACGTAGAGATGGAATGTGTTATAAATCTGAAGATGAACTTTATAATAATGGTCAAGCCTTTAAAGTAACATTAAGAACCGATGAAGGTATTATTGTTACCGTTATAGCAGATAACTACTTCGGATATTGTAAAAAAGAAGTTAAAACTCAAATTAGTTTCTCCGCAAATTTATTTGGCAATGTTGAAGAAGAACACGCAGGCGGCGCTATGGTTTTCCCAAGTTATCAACTTGGTGACGAATTCTATGACGATAATCAATTTATTAAAAACAATACTACTTTCGAAGAAAATATTAAACTCCATGCTGACTTTATGGATGTAAATTTAGACGATGGTTATGCTGTTGATAAAAAATACCCTGATATTATTTATGTACCAGAAAATGCTAAATTTAGCCTTATTAATCAAACTGTTTCTTGGAATTGGAAAAATAAAGATGTTACTATTAAATTAAAACCTAATAATATTTACATATTACCTTCTGGCTATAAAATCAGAGCTGAAAAAAATCCTTATGTTCCAAGTTGGAGACTTATTGGTACAGTTGCAGAAGGTACTTTCTGCCATAAACCTTCCACTGTTTCTGGTGGTGGAAAGTCTGAAATCTCCAAATGTATTGGGAACTCAATACTTTACGGACCATTCTTTATTGCTGACTTTGAAAATGATATCAAAAAAGTTGATGAAATTATTAACTACGATTACAGCAAAAGGTATAGAATAGTCCTCCCTGATAAAATTGGGCATAAAAGTAGAAGATTATTAGATCCTAACCGATCTTTAGGCTCAGTAATTAAAATGTTAACTCCTTCTCCAGATTTTACGGATGAATATAATGATTGGTTAAGTACTATTCCTAATTACATCAAAGGACTTGTTTTCATAATTAAAAGATTCTACAAACAAGAATGGGGCGAAAATTGGAAAGATTATTTCAGCGTTGATATCGTCAATGGTGATTTTGGTCACGAACTTAAATTCAATCAAAGAAAAATTGTTGCAACTTACTTACGTGTCGGCTTATTAAAAGATAGATCATGGCGTACATTTAAATTAAGACAAGACTATATTCCTTCTGACAAAATTCAAATGGAAGATGATATCACCGCTTCAATTGTTTTACCTGCTAATTATTTCGAATATTTAAACCCTGCTTATAAAAACAGAAGTGTTAAAATAATTCAAAATTGTGAATATCGTTTCTTCCAACGCCCTGATGAAGTTATTTATCGTGGATATGATAAACAAGCAGAAGCTGATATTTCATTTCCTAATACTTTTATTTCTAATTTTGAACCACTTACCTTAGAAGATGCTAAAAGAATTGTTGATGACGTTATAGCTTTCGATAGCTTTTCCGAGCCGATGAAACAATTCATTAAAAAATTCATAGAAGAACAAGATACAGAATATTTCGTATCTTCAGATCATCCAAGATTAGTTAATGGAAAACCTTCTAAAAATTTAAGATATTTACAAAACCGTCAAGATTTAATTAATCCAATTGATAAATATATTGCTGAAGTAGGTGTTAGATTACATCGTAAAATCCCTGCAAACAAACCAGTAATTTTCCCTGTTAATGCTGTTTTACCAGGTAAACTTAATAATCCTCCTGATCCAGTTAACAAATATAGACCACTTGCCGTATATAACCCTATCCATTATTTCGAACTTCCTGAACTTTTTATGGACTTTATTTGCAGCTTGTCTGGAAAATCGCCATCCACTACTGGCGCAGGCTCAGAAGGCGCTCTTACCAAAGGGCCTTTCAATGCTTTATTACCGATTATCGACCTTAATAATGCCTTAGTTTCATACATATTAACTGCTTATGAAGTATTTACTTCATCTACTGGTTACATTGGCCCTAATTTCAAAGTCGAACACGATATAAGCCTTTTCATTCCTGAAATTTGGAGTAGATTATCGCCTGCAGAGCGTGACCCTAAATTCCTAATTTCTGAAGGCCATTTTGAAAAAGTTAATGATTTCGAATATAACGGTGAGCTCATAAAAGCAAGTATTTTAGGTTATAGAATGACTTCTAAATTCGTTCATAATTTCTTTGGCAGAGTCTTTGAAAATCCTGAAGTAGTATTTACAGAAGAAATGTTAAAACCTGAATTACAAGATATGGATGTATTTATTGACGGTGTTAAAAATATTGTCGACTCTATGCAAAGAGTTGCTAATTACTATTTTGAAGATGGTAGTATTGAATATGCTGTTCCACCTCTTAAAGCTCTTTTACACATTATGGCTTATGGCAATTACGAAGGTAAAACTTTACAAGATAAAGATATACGCGATATGTTTACTTACGAATACTTAATCAATAGTGAATGGTATAATTCCAGACTTTTAGCAAAGCAACTATTCGATATCGAATTAGTTAAAAAACAAATAAATTATATACAAAACTTCCTCAAAAGTGGGCTTTACGATACAGATAATGATGAACTAAACTTAAAAGATAGATTAAACAAAGCAAAAGAATTATTGATTTACTACAAAACCCCAGAATACTTAAAATCTCTTGTAGGTACAATCGGTAGAGATCCTAATTGTATCAAATAAAATCTTAAAGCTCTCTTTTCAAGGGAGCTTTTTTTATCTCTCTAGGCTCAGACGGTGTAAGCTTAAGCCCGTTGCAGCTTGTGAAAAGCTGCAACGGGCAGCGGGCCGGAACGGCCCGCTAAAATTTTTCTAATAGCTCACTTATAAGGAGGATTAAAATTCTATTGACAGCGTTGTAGGGAAGCATAGGTTGTAAATTATGGTATATCGTAATTACTAATATATAGGTTATACAATTATATTGTAAGTCCAAATATATTTTTACAAATTGTAATTATATAGTATATACAATAATATTGCAAATATAAATATATTTTTCAAAATTGCTAATATATCGTAAATACAATTATATCGAATATACGAATATATTATATGAGTTTTAAAATTTTCAACCAACTTATAAAACTTTCGTCAATTATTATTTGTGTAAAAATATAAATGTTGTAAGTGTTAGATAATATTGTAGATAAGTTGGCATAATTAGAATAATTTTGGGCTTTAGCCCGCCCGTGCGCACGGGCTTTATGCTTACACCGTCTGAGCTATAAATATATTGTGTTTATAATAGTATTTTCACTTCTGCAGAAAAATATTGAATAGTTTCATTCTTGGTATTTCTCTTAAAATTGTATGACGCACTTAATATTCCACTATCCCAAAGCTCCATATTTGCATTAAAACGTAAATAATAGTTTCTGCCAATTTCATAGTTCATTAAAACATCAAATGGTATTATTGCTTTGCTATTATTGGAAAGCAACTCGGTTCTTTCAAATTCTAACTTAGCTATACCCCCTTTACTAACAAAATACGAAAATATTACCTTTTGAGTATTCCTCTTCAATTGGTATTTTTCTAAAGGATAACTATCATTTAAAATATTATAATCATATATAATGTCAACTAATATTTCTTTAATAGGCTTATAAGAAAATGTTGTGATAAAATTATTTCCTGCTACAAATCGTGCTCTGTTCAGATCTTTTGGCGCATAATAATTGTCTCTATAAATCCTATATTCATTTTCATTTGAAATTTCTTCAACTAATTTCCACATTATCTTAAAAATATTTTCGTGATAAATCCCTTTTTCAAAACCACTTACATAATTTACCAAATTCTTACGGCTTAAATACCTATATTTCAAATTAAATTCATCAGAATATTCAAATAAATTTACATCTTGCCAAAATAATTGTGACGCCCTAAGTGAGTTCACCTCATTAAAAAATTTATTCAATTTTAATAAATATATGTTCATTTTATTATTATCTTTGCTGTTTTCCTCGACACGAAAATATGTTTCGGTATTCAAAAATTTTAAATAATCAATTTCGGAAAAGTTTAATTTCAATCTGTAACTAAATTTCAAATCTGTAACTGGCTCTAAATCACTTCGTGGCAGAATATCTTGTATATAATCACCATCAAACGTATTTAATTTAAACTCGCTTTCATCTGCAATTCCATTATTATTTAAGTCTCCAACATACGAATAATTCCCTGTTCCTTTTTTCACTTTTATAAATACTCGTTGATAAGTTTGCGATTTCAATGTAGATACTTCATAATACAAATCATTTATCATTCCATTCCTAAAAAATTTAAAAGTTGATATATTTTTCAATGTCAATGAGTTATAATTACTATATCCAATAGTCAAAAATTCCTTTGTGTATTTTCTTTCTCTAAAAATTACTGTTGTATTAGATAAAATATTCCTCGAAAAATAATTCATTCCAAGATTATGCAAATAATTTCTAGATTGTGATATAAAATTATTATTCAATAAACCATAATCCATCATATTTTCAAATTCGTACTTAAAATCTAAAACATTATATTTAATCTTTGTAAAAAAAGCGTAACTGTTATATTTTTCACTATTTGAGTAATATTTCCCACTAAACTCTTTGTTAATTCTGCTTAAGAATGTCAAATTTGTACCAAAATCAAAAATACTAATTGAACTTGAAAAACCAGCTTTATTGCTTTTTAAATCCCCATTATAAAGATTATCTTTATTATTAGCTAATACTAAATTATAATATAATATTGTATTATCTAATATATTATGTTTATAATCTAAATTATACTTGTTAGATTTAATAACCCCTTTTTTCAAATTTCCAAAACCAAGCCCCAAATTTATTTTATTAGCATAGTTTACTTGTGAATTAAGCTCATTCAAATACTCATCCCCTTGCAACTGAATATTTGACAAATTATAATTTCTTTCAAAATTCACATCATTCAAACGATTAAACGAATTAAAATTTTTAGCGATATATCTTGTTCGTGCATCAAATGAGAAAGTAAAATCTTCACTTAATTTTAAGTTAGAAGAATTTAATTTTATGGCGCTTGCAGGAGCAAGGATGCTATAAGAATTTAAGGCGTTTGGTGTGAAAGAATTTAAAGCAAAATCAGCATCTAATTTTACATTTTCAAATGGCTCATAGGAAAAGTTTGAAGCAATTAAATATTTTTTTTCCGGAACTGGCAAAAATGTTATTGGCAAATAATCCCCTTTATTGATACCAACAAAAACATATTCAATAGTTGATTTTCTTTTATAATCACCATTATTTTCTCCAACATATGAAAAATTAACAATATATTTACTTAGAGTATCACCCGGTTTGAAAGAATAATATGAATAATTTTTACCATCAATTAAAGTATCAACCTTTTGATAATAACCTCTGCCGTTTTCTACATATACAACACCACTTTTATAAGCATCTTTATAATTATTTTTAGCATTTTTGATAATTTTCTTATCCTCATCAGATAAGGTAAAATTTACAGCATTTTTATAGTCATCACTTTCAGATACAAAAGAAATGTTAAAAGAATATTTTTCATTTTTAGGTTTATATGCAAAATTACTGCTGACAAAATTTCTTCGGTACTTTAACGATGTATATTCAAAATCAATCGAAATTTTTGAATAATTATATAATACAACTTTTGACGTAAAAGTTATTTGTGCATTTGTATAATCTATTACATAGTCATTATTCTCACCTCGTTTCAATTCTCTACCATCCAAATAAACTTTTTCACTTCCTGCAATAATAATAATATCTTTTTCACCATTTAACCCATAAATATTATATGGCCCCTGAAATTCACTGCTCGGATTAAAAGTATATGTATAAAATTTTCCTCTTTGGTTTGCATATGAAACATTAGATTCAATATCTTTGTAAAAAACTGAAAAATCGATGCCTTGAAGCTTCCTACTTATATTTGAAAAAGAATTTAAATTTTTATTATAATCAAAATCACCAAAAGTCATATTAAAATTTTTATGTTTAGCAGTTATATAAATCTTATCAAATTCTTGTATTTTTTCAGTATTTCCTTCCGGCATTATTGGAGTATTTTCATCATTCAAAGCAGCAGTCAAATAGATATCCTCCGTTAAATATCCATTCATTTCAAGCCTCAAACCACTATTTAACTGTATATCCTGATTAGTACCAAAGGAAAATCCACGATATAAATAACCATTTGTTATTATATTGTTGCCAAAATACTGTTTTACATCCAATAAATCATCATTTTTTTTTAAGTCAGTGTAAACATAATTACTATCATACTTATCTACTATAATAAAATCTTTTGTATTCGAAATAATCTTTGGAATATTAACATCAATGTATTTGTAGCAGATAATAAGAGTATCAAATGTTTTAATATCATTCTTGGATAAAATTTTAATTGTCGCACGGTTTTTATTAAAAATATAATTTGGCTTGTAAATATTCCCATTTTTAATAAATTGAATTGAAGAGCTATCTACAAAAACTTTGGATAAGCTGTAAAATAATTTATTATTATAGTAAAATGTATCGGAATGAGTTTTGTAAAAAATTTTTTGCTGTGCAATTAGAAAAGTATTTGCTAATAGAAATATTAAAAAATATTTAATTAAGCTTTTCAAGAGAACATATTATTTCTGTTCAATCTTATCGATAAGTTGATTTGTAGTATTAACAAGCCTTTGAGCAAGGCTAATCATAAGTTTTTTTGTAACATCAGGATGTTTTTTAATTAATTCATCAATTCCTTTTTCAATTACAATAACTTGCGAATCTTGCAATGCAACAATAGTAGAAGTTCTTGGTTGGTCTAAAATAGAAGAAAGTTCCCCGAAAATTGAACCTCGTTCGTAAATTTCAGAAATTAATTTATTATCCTTATATATACCAATTCTACCATTCATTAATATAAAACAAGTTTCATCGAATTCGCCCTCACGAGCAATAACTTCACCTTTTTTATATATTTTCATTGTTCACTTCCTTCTAATGCTTGTTGTATATCTTCATCAATAACTAAAACAAAATTTTCTGTTGTTTTCCTTAATTTATCTGCTAAACTAACAAGAATTTTCTTAGCAATATTCGGATAATTTCTAATGATATCTTCAACATCACCCCTAAAAGACATCACTTCAGATTCAGCTAAGGCAATAATATGGGCAGTCCTCCTCTTATCAAGTAAGAAACTAATTTCCCCAAAAACAGTACCAGGAATATTAAAATCATCCACTTTTATTTTATTCTTAAAAATTCCAACCCATCCGGAAAGAAGTACATAACAATCCGTAGTATTCTCACCTTCTATTGCAATAATGTCACCTTTTTTATATGTTTTTTTAGAAACATAAACTGAGTTCATTATAACTCCATATCTAACATAGCTAAAGTTTCTGTTGTGCGAACTAATCTATTAGCTAAGTCATAAATTAATTTTTTACATAATTGTTGATCTTTAACAATATTATCAAGTGTTGTATTCAATATAAAAACCTCAGTATTATCTTCCGCTGCAATAAGAGAATTATTGCGTTTTCCTCCTAAAAGTAAAGAAATTTCACCAAATACCGCTCCTTGCTCAACAATTTCAGCAACTTTTAATAATTTTTTATATACTGCAATTCTTCCAGAAATTAAAATAAAAATTTCCTTACTTTCATCACCTTCTCTAGCAATAATAGCACCACGATTGAAAGTTTTCTTGAGAGATCTTGTAGCATCTGACGGTACAGAATTAGAAATCATTATCTTCCTGGGTAAATTTTTCTTAAAATATCTTGATAAATAATATAATCATCTTTAGTAAAACAAACAAATAAAATTTCGTCAAATTTATAACTATTTGTTTTCAAATATGTTATAACCTCATCAATCGCTATTTTAGCGGCTAAATTTTTAGGATATCCATAAACACCCGTGCTTATGCAAGGAAATGCAATTGACGTTAAATTGTACTCTGCAGCTAATTTTAACGAATTACGGTAGCAACTTCTTAACAAATTTTCTTCATTATAATATCCACCACGCCAAATGGGCCCAACTGTATGAATAACATATCTTGCAGGTAACTTATAACCTTTTGTAATTTTTGCCTCACCAGTATCACAACCGTTTAACATCCTGCATTCTTCTAATAATTCCGGCCCAGCTTTACGATGAATTGCACCATCAACTCCACCACCACCTAATAAAGTATTATTAGCTGCATTTACAATAGCGTCTGCATTGATAGTAGTAATATCACCACTCAAAACTTGTAATTTTACCATAATTATATAAAAAAAAATATTATTATTACCTATTGGCTCGGTCGGTATAAGCTTAAGCCCGTGCGCCGTGCGCACGGGCGGGCTAAAGCCCAAAAATTTAATCTTTAAAAACTCTGATAACCTCTAACATATTTGCACATCATTAAAATATAGTAGCAAATTATTATTTCTGATTTTCATTATTATCGATTATACAATATATTTACATACACAATACATTTTGCAATTTTTAATATATTAATTTAACTACCTGATTACTCTATAACTACTTATCAAATTCATTTCTATATTTAACGTAAAAATCAGCAATTTTTTTATAGGCTGCTTCTAAGGTTTTTTCATCAGGTAAGAAAACTACTCTGAAATGCTTTGTCCCTGGTTTTTGCCCAATACCTGAACCTGGGACAACAACCACGCCAGTTTCTTTCAACAATGCTTTAACAAAATTTTCATCACTTCCATTCAATTCAATTTTAGCAAAAGCATAAAATGCACCTTCTGGCTTTACGCACGAAATCCCATCTATAGCATTTAACATCTCAACAGTTAAATTTCTTCTTCTTTTTAATTTTCTCATCACCTCATCTAAATGACTATTATCACCCAATAAAGCTTCTTTAATTGCATACTGCTCAGGATGATTTGCAGAAAGTCTTGCTCTCAACATTTTATTTACAGCTTCTTTGTAATCTTCTACTACTTCTTTAGGACCACTAATTATCCCCCAGCCAATTCTAAATCCAGGCGCTAAATAATTCTTTGAAAGCCCACCAAATGTTATGCAAGGAACTTCTGGATCAAGAGATGCTATAGAAATAAAATTCTTATCATCGTCGATAATTAGTTTATCATATATTTCATCTGCAAAGATAATTAAATTATGTTCTTTAGCTAATTTAATTATTTCTCTTAATGTCTTTTCTTCGCAAACTGAACCGGTTGGATTATTCGGATTGATTAATATTATTCCTTTTGTCTTATCATTAATCTTGCTTTTTATATCTTCAACATCTGGTTGCCAACCATTTTCTTCATCTAAATAATATGGATTTTCATACGCCATTAATTTACTTTGTACAGCAGTATATAAAGAATATCCAGGAGTAGGAGTGAGAATATTTTCCCCTTCATTCAATAAAGCTGTAAGACATAATTCGATTGCTTCGCTAGCACCAGTAGTAATAAAAATATCTTGTATATTCTTAATTCCTTTTCTTTCAGCCTCAATTCTAATTGCTTCAACTGCTTCTGGTATTCCAGATGATGGCGCATAACCACATTTATTTTTTAACATAGCCTTATAAGTATTTTCAATAATATGTCTTGGAGTAGAAAAATCGTATAAATTTGGATCACCAATATTCAAATAAAGCATTTCCTTTCCAGATTTAGCAACTTCATTTGCTAAAACTACGATATCACGAATAGCATATTTAATATCATTTGTCCTTACAGCAGGAATAATTTTAGAAACCATAACCCCCTCGGTTTTAATTTTTTATTTATTCTACAAATTTTATATCTATCATATCATCAAAAATTCCATGATAATAGGCAAGCTTGATAAGTTCAGACATTGCTAATTCTTCAGCCTCAGTAATTGTATAAAAAATACTTGTTTGATTATCTCTTAAAAATAATTCTATATTTTTGTCTTTAGTCAAATTATTTGTAAAATTATCTAAATAATCATCAACAAGATAATCGATTTTTTCCAAAATTTTATGTATATTACTGAGATTTTCTTTATTTTTTGCAACAAAAATGAAATTTGGATAAGGAAGTTTTATTAAATCACAGATCTCTTCCGAAAAGGATATGGCATTTTTTAAATGTTTATAATCTAAGTTATAATCTCCACAAATTACATAATTATTATTATTGAAATCTGGTGTTTCTTTTGTTTCGATTGTTTCAGTTTCTATATCAAATTTTTCACGAAAAATGATCTTATTAAGTATCTTTTCGTTCTCTGTTACATCACCATATAAATAAAATTTTGATAAATTATTAGTGCCGGGTTTAAAATAAATATAGCTATATGATAGCATTGCATCGAATGTAATACCAAACATTTTAGAAACAAAAAATTCCTTAAATTTAACCAAATCATATAAAGGTATAAGACCTACTTCAACAAATTCATTTTCTACCATATCGGCTATTTTATTAGCATCAGTAAAGAAAAAGTTTTTTTGTTTTTCTTTATCTAAAGAATTAACAAGAATTCTAGAATATATTGAATTTGGTAATGCTATCATTCAAACACCTACATTTTATCTGGGGCATTAATGCCTAGAATAGTTAATCCTATTCTTAATAATTTTTGAACTGCTAAGGAAAGAGCTAATCTTGCTTCTGATAAATTGTATTCACTACCGATAATTCTACATTCAGCATAAAAACTATGGAATGCTCCCGATAACTCAATCAAATAATTTGCAATCCTATGTGGCTCATAATGCTCACAAGCATAAATCATTTCATCCCTAAACTTATGCATAATTTTAAGTAAATTCAACTCAGCTTTATGCTTCAATAAATTTAAATTTTGAGTTGATGGATTTATATTTTGTTCTTGGCACATTCTGTAAATTGAAGATATTCTTGCGTGTGCATATTGTAAATAAAATACTGGATTTTCATCGGTTTGTTTCTTTGCAAGTTCTATATCAAAATTTAAATGACTAGTAATTGACCTCATAATAAAGAAATATCTTACAACATCAGGACCCACTTCATCTATAAGTTCATCCAACGTCACATAATTAGCTTTCCTAGTAGACATTTTTACAATTTCACCATTCTGTGTTATAGTTACAAATTGATGCAACAAAACAACAACTTTTGAAATATCAAAGCCTAAAAATTTAAGTGCTGCTAATACATCTGGAACGGTATCTTTATGGTCTGAACCAAAAATATCAACTATTAAATCAAACCCTCTTTCAAATTTCGTTTTATGGTAAGCTATATCTGGTAATCTGTAAGTAGGTTCGCCAGTGGATTTTACTATTACTTTATCTTGTTCATTCCCTAATTCTGTTAGTTTTAGCCAAATTGCACCATCTTTTTCATATGAAACATTTTTTTCACTAAATATTTTCAATAATTCATCAATTTTACCAGTTTCATATAAATTATTCTCGTTAAAGAATGTATCATGAACAATATTAATTCTTTTAAGCGTCTTCTTTATATCTTCAAAAATTACTTTTTCAGCAGTATCCTTAAAAATATCAACTTTTTCTTCATTCAATAGTGCACTTGAATATTTATCATATAATATTTTAGCAATATCTTTAATATATTCACCTTGATAATAATCTTCTGGAAATACAATTGTTTCACCACAAAGTTCTTTATACCTTAATCTAACCGATTCTCCTAAAACACGCATCTGCCTGCCAGCATTATTAAAATAATATTCACGGTTTACATCATAGCCTATATATTCTAACATTTTAGCAATTGTATCACCGACAACTGAGTTTCTACCATGTCCTACTGTTAAAGGTCCAGTTGGATTTGCTGATACAAATTCTACTTGTGCTTTTTTTCCTTTATATTTTTCAATTTTTTGATATTTATTTTCATTTTCTAAAATATCTTTTACAATTAAACCAAAAGCTTCTTTATTTATAAAAATATTTATAAAACCATTACCTGCTATTTCAATTTTGTTTATGACATTTTTGTCATAATTTAAATTATTTACAATTTCTTCAGCTATTAATTTGGGATTTTTTTTTGCTTGTTTAGCTAATACAAAAGCAATATTTGTAGAAAAATCACCTTGCTCTTCATAATTAGGAACATTAAAAACAAGTTTAGTAATATCAAAATAATCTAATTGTATTTTTTCAAAAATTGAATACAAATATTCTTTCACTTTTTAACCTCACTTAATTTATCTTCTATAACTTCCATTGGAGCATCACCCCAATATTTTTCTAATGCGTAATATTCTCTTGTTTCTTTCTTAAAAATATGGATAACAAAATCTACATAATCCAATAAAACCCAATTCGCATTATTCCTTCCTTCAATATGCCAAGGCTTAATATTTTCATTTTCTAAAAGTTTTTTTTCTATTTCATCAGTAATAGCTTTAATTTGCGTATCTGAATCAGCACTACAGATTAAAAAATAATCTGTAATAGAAGTTTGTTCTCTAATATCAATTAAAACTACATCATAACCCTTTTTACTAAAAATATACTCTGCAGCTTTTAAGCATAAATCTTTATTATTCAATTATTCACCCCTTTTATTTGTTAATAAACGGATTTAATCTATTATAATCTCGTCCTACAATAATTGTAACATCTACAAGATAATCGTTATTAATTTGAGTTATTACATTTTTTTCATTTACATTTGAGTATTTTGCTATTTGATACGCATTAGCTTTATTCCCTCTTCTATCGATTACAATTGTATAAGGGACATCATTCACAAAATAATTTCCCATATTTACAACATCAACTTTGTTATTTCTAAGATAATCAGCTGTTCTTTCACTAATTCCATTAATATCTGTTGCATTTAAAACCTCAACTTGTATAATTTCTGCAGGTGTACCGTAATTATTTACAGTTAGATTTTCAATATCAGATTTATAGAAAAATTTAGTGAAAATGCTATAAATTAAAAATATTATTATAAAGGAAAGAACAACTAGCAAACTATTATAGAAAAAATTTGTAAGAACCGCTTTTTTTGCTGGTTCTGAAGTATTTAAATTATTTTTCTGTTCCATATCTCAATTTAATTTAAAATAAACAAACCGGGAATAAAACCCGGTTTTAAATATAAGAAAAATTGCGGAATTATTAAAATTTAGCTATTTATCTCCAAGGATCAAAAACTGGATCATAACAACGGTTAAAGTAACCATATCCACCATATGGATAGTTATAATAGGAATAAGGTAACTGACTAAATGATAGTGAAATTGAAGTATTTTCACTAGGTTTATAATTAAGTTCAGCCTTTTGTAGATATATACCGTTGATACCTTTTGAAAATTCTTTTCCAAAAGTTGAATATGGCGAATTGACAAAAGATACAGCAGCTTGGAAATTTAAATTATCAGCAAAATCATATCTTAAAGTATTTGTATAAACACCTAATGCAAACCCTTGATTACCAATAGCTGAATATGACATCGAAAAAGAATGCTGCATTTTTAATTTACTGAAATCTATAAAATTCTGTACAAAACTAGATGTTGTACTTCTTATATACCCTGTATTTATAGAGGGTATATATAAATCGTTTTTAAACTGAGCAAATAAAATATTAACCAATAAGATAGTTGTAAATATTAACTTTTTCATAAAGTACTCAAGTTTTGACATTAATTTAGTAATTTTTTCAGTAAAAGTAAATAGGCCTTAATTTATTATCTCTTTAATTTGATTTTTTTCATCAACTAAAACAACTTTTGGCTTATGTTTTTTTGCTTCTTCAACATCCATAGTGCAATATGCTATAATTATAACTTCATCACCAACCGCTCCCAATCTTGCAGCAGGACCATTTAGACATATAGTTCCTGACCCTCTTTCTCCGCAAATTGTATATGTTTCGAAGCGAGCACCATTATTCACATTTACAACTTGCACCTTCTCGTAAGTAAGTATATTTGCCGCTTCCATTAAATCAGGATCAATTGTTATACTCCCTTCATAATAAAGTTCAGCTTGAGTTACTTTTGCTCTATGAATTTTAGATTTAAACATTTCAACAAACATTTTATCAACCTTGATTTTAGTTTTTAACTTTAACAATTATTTCAACTTCGACTGGTGCTCCTAATGGTAACTGGCTAACTCCAACAGCACTTCTGGAATGTTTTCCAGCATCTCCAAAAACTTCTACAAAAAATTCAGAAGCCCCATTTGCTATAGCTGGCTGAGCTGTAAAATCTTCAGCACTGTTTACAAATGCCACAACCTTTAATATTCTTTCGATATTATCCAATGAACCAATAACACTTTTAACAACACTTAAACAATTAATAGCACATAATTTTGCGGCTGCTTTTGCATCTTCTTCTGATATATCCTTGCCTAATTTTCCTTTATACTTTAATTGTCCTTCTGACATTGGTAATTGCCCTGAAGTAAATACTAAATTTCCTTCTTTTACTGCTGGCACATATGCTGCTAATGGCTTAGGAGCTTCAGGTATTGTAATACCCATTTCTTTAAGTTTTAATTCAAACATTTTTATCCTCTAATAAAAATTTAGATAACATTAGACATAATTTACTGAATTTAAATTTAAAATCAACATTAATTATTTTTAATCTCTTCCCACAACTTATTCATATTTTTAATTTTTTCTCCAACATTTCTCGTTATATCACATTTTTTTAAATACTCTTCAGAGGGATATACGATCTTATTATTTTTTATATCATCTGGTAATATGCTATATGCCTTTTTATTTGTTGTTGCATATTGTACATATAAAGCATTTCTTTTAGCATTTTCAGGATTTAATATTACATAATTTATAAATTTGTAAGCTAAATCTTTATTCTCTGCATTTTTCAAAATTACCCAAGAATCTACCCACAGTTCAGCCCCTTCTTTAGGTAAAGTAAAACCAATATTTTCGTTCTGCCCCATAATTTGTAAAGCATCTCCACTATAGGCCTGAGCAAAATAAACGGTTCCGTCTTGTATTTCATTCTTATATGCATCAGTATCATAATGTAAAATATTTTTATCCCATTTAATTAAATGTTCCCTAGCTTTTGCTAATGCTGCCTCAGATGCATCATTATAATTAAAACCTGCAGCTAATAATGCTGAGCCAATGACACATCTCATATCATCAAGCATAGATATTTTCTTCTCATATTTACTATCAGCAAATATATCCCATGAAACATCTTTCATGACGCTTTCAGGAACTTTTGTCTTGTTATATATAATTCCTGTTGTTCCCCAAAAATATGGAACTGCATATTGGTTACCAGGATCAAATTTTGCACAATTATTCAATATTAACGTATCCAAATTTTCATAACCAATAAGTTTTGATTTATCCAATTTTTCAACCAATCCTTGATTAACCATTGTAACAATATGATCAGTAGAAGGGCAAACAATATCATATGAAATAGTTGAATTCATAATTTTTGTTAGCATATTTTCATTTGAATTATAAGTATCATAAATTACTTCACAATTATATTCTTTTTCAAAATCTTTTATCAACTGTGGATCTATATAATCAGTCCAATTAAAAACATATAATTTTTGAGTTTTATTTTGTTTACAAGATGTCATTATAAAAACTAACAAAATTATGTTAATCCAAATTAATATTTTTTTCATTACAGCCTCCACAAATTAATATATTGCTTCTCTTATTTTAGCACTTACATAATCCATAACCCAAACAACTAGGGCTATCATAATGACAATAAGACCAACTTCATTCCATTTTGCTAAACCTTGGTATTGAATAAGCATTGTACCAATACCACCACCTCCTACAAGACCAATTATTGTAGCCATACGAACATTGATATCCCATCTATAAATTGTAAATGATAAAAATGGTAAAATAATTTGTGGTACTACAGCATACCATACTATTTGTATTTTATTAGCACCTGTTGCCTTTATTGCTTCAACAGGCCCTTCATTTATACCTTCAATCGCCTCAGAATACAACTTAGCATTTGAAGCTTTCGTATGAATCATCAATGACAACATTCCAGCAAAAGGACCTATACCAACCCAAACTGAAAAAATAATTGCCCAAATAATAGGCTCAAGAGATCTAACAAAATTTAATATTATTCTTAATAAATAATAAATAAAAAACGTTATTTTATTATCTTTCATTAAATTCCTTGCACTTAAAAAGCTCAGCAATATTGTTATTGGTAAAGATATTACTGTTGCTAATAAAGCTAAATATATTGTTTCGATGATAGCAAATAATGCTTCGTCGAAAATTGAAAATTCTGGAGTAAATAAAGCTGTAAATATTCTGTTAGCCCCTTTCATCCCCTCTGGAGAAAACACATCAACTATAGATATTTTAGTTATAATCCAACCAGCAATAAATGTTAAATTAAACAATAACCAACCGAATATTTCATTTGTATATTTTGCTATTTTATTATCTTTTGCGATTCCTAATATTTTGCACGCTAATGATGTTTTTGTCGATGTCCATAAAACTGAAATTATTACAGAAATAGAAAATAAAATAAGAATTTCGCCCCAAGAAAATGGAAGTTCATCCATTTCAAGAAAAATTTTATAATATATAGCCCTCTGAAAAACAATTATAGCGTAAAAAACGAAAAAAATATCAAGAAAATACGCCTTTATCAATGACTTTTGATTCTCTTTTTCTTTAGTTTTTTTAATAAGATCAGACGCTTTAAATTCTCTTAAATAACTCATTTTATTTCTACCTCCATAGCTTCTTCACCATAAATCTCTTTAAACCATTTTTCATCTATTTCATTTGGTAAACCTTGAAAAACAATTTGCCCAGCTTTTAATGCAATAACTCGTGTTGCATATCTTCTTACCAAACTTAAAAAATGTAAATTACAGATTATTGTTGTACCTAATTCCTTGTTAATTTTTTCAAAATACTGCATTACAGAATTAGATGTAGCAGGATCAAGTGAAGCTACTGGTTCATCAGCTAATAGTAGCTTAGGATGTTGCATCAAACTTCTTGCAATAGCAACTCTTTGTTGTTGTCCACCACTAAGAGAGTCGGCTCTTACATGGGCCTTTTCAGATATACCTACTATTTCCAAACATCTATAAGCATCATCAATAACAGTCTGCGGGAAATTACCAATTAAACTATTCCAAGTTGATATACTAGCCAATCTTCCGGTCAAAACATTTTCTAAAACTGTTTTCCTTGGTATTAAATTAAAGTGTTGAAAAACCATTCCTATTTGTTTTTGAATATTTCTTAACTCTTTACCTTTAATATGCGTTATATCTTTCTTAAAAAACTCAATTTTACCATGTGATGGCTCATGTAATCTATTTATACACCTTAATAAAGTAGATTTTCCTGAACCGCTTAACCCAATAACAACCAAAAACTCACCTTCCTCAACTTCAAACGAAACACCCTTAAGTGCATGCGTACCATTATTATATACTTTATGCAAATTTTGAATTTCTAATATATTTTTACTCATTTTATTACGCTCTCCAATGATATTCCACTTTTTACTATTGTTTCTCTTAATTTATCATAATCAGCATCTGTTGTTTTAATAAAACCAATTATACTATATATCTTACGTAAAGATTCTTTACCATGCGGTGTCTGCACAAATTTTATAAGAGCATCTGCTATCTTATTTTTCATATCTTCAGGCATATTTTTTCTAAACACTACCAGATCATTTGGTGTTTCTTCAGTAAATGCTATTATTTTTACAACTTTCTCAACATCAGGAAATTGCTTTTTAACCCTTACTCTTGCATCTTGTATTTCTCCAGTTTCAGGATCCGGACTACTGTAATAAGTTGCACCTGCATCTACTTGTTTCTGATATACCATAGTTACAACATTATCATGCTTCATTGCAAAAACTTCTTCGGCAGGCTTGATATGATGCTTTATCAGGAGTGCTTTAGGTAACACATAACCAGTTGTGGAAGATGGATCAACAAAAGCAAATTTCTTACCATTCAAATCTTCTAAAGTCTTTATTCCAGAATCATATCTTGTTATAATTTGACTTTTGAAAGTAGTTTCACCACCTACCCTCACTAATCTTAATTTTGCCTCTATGCCATATTTTTTATGACCTAACAGATAAGAAAAAGTATTCAAAATACATATATCAGCTTTATCTGTACCGAATGCCTCTATAACTGCAATATAACTAGCTGGAACTGCTGTTTCAAAATAATACCCTGTTTCCTTTTGCAAAAAATCCATCAATTCTTTCGCATTGCTAGTTATTGTTTTTGAATCTACTGAAGGCGTGAAATAAAACTTGATTGGATTACTTTTTGTCCCTAACGCATTTTTTGATAGGTCTTTTTTTATTGACCATACTGTAAATATTAGAATTGGTGATAGATAAATTAAATACTTTAAATAACGCATAATTTTCTTAAAATTGTTTTTAAATTTGCAAAAAAAATTTGGATTTTGGAAATTTTACTTTTACTTTTTATATTAAATAATAGTTAATTTTGTATTTTTTTATCATATATTCAGACTTTTAATTCTTATTTTTATTAACAATTTTTTAGGAGCGTATTATGAAAAAATTATTTTTTCTTCTTCTCATTTCAGCTGCATTATTAGCTCAAAAATCCAACGAAGTGAGCGCAAAAATTTATGGTTTTGTCCGTTTTGATGCTGCTTTCAATTCCCGTCTTGTCGATGCTGCTCGTGAAAGTTATTTCGTTTTTCACCCTTATCCTGAAGAATTAATCCAAAACAAAGAAGACAAAAATGAGGTTCCTAACTTTAACTTCTATTCTGTTTTAACACGTGTTGGCCTTAAACTTAACGGACCAGATGTCTTAGGTGCTAAAGCTAGTGCTACTATTGAAACTGACTTCTTTGGTTTTAATGATCAATTAATGGGACTTCTTAGATTAAGAGTTGCGACTATTGACCTAAATTGGGATAAAACTTCTTTATCCTTTGGGCAAAACTGGCACCCAATGTTTATCTCTTTGGTTCCATCTGTGGCTTCTCCTAATGCTGGGACACCATTTCAACCTTTAGGTAGATTTCCTCAAGTAAAATTATCTTATAAATTAGATGACAATTTCAAATTTATTGGTACTCTTTTAAGCCAAAGAGATTTTGCAAATGTGGGCCTTTCAAATTCTCCAGATAATACCCAAATCAGATATTCATTAATTCCTAATGTAACTTTACAATTAGAATATTTAAAAGATAATAACTTAATCGGTGCAGGTGTAGATTTCAAAAGCTTAATTCCACAAACTGTTACTAGTGCAAATTATAAAACTGATAAAAGACTCAATTGCTTTTCACCTTGGGCTTATTTAAAATTCGATGCTCAACCATTAACCATTATGGCTAAAGGTGTATATGGACAAAATTTAACAAATGTTATGCTAATCGGTGGATTTGGTATAAAATCTATCGATCCTGTAACAAAAGAATATGAATATGCACCTTTAAACACAATTTCTGGTTGGTTAGACTTAAATTATAAAATTGACAATAATTTATCAACTGGTATTTATGTAGGTTATTCAAAATTATTATCATCAAGTGACACTCTTGTTTCCGTCTATGGAAGGGGCATCAATACTTCTACTAAAAAGGCTATTGATAATCTCTTAAGAATTTCTCCAAGATTAGTTTATACAGAAAATAATATTAAAATTTATGCTCAATTAGAAATGACTTCAGCTGCTTATGGCGACTATCAAACAAATCACAAATTCGAACTCAAAAACCTTAAAACTGTTACTAACTATAATTTAATGCTTGGTGCAATGTATAATTTCTAATCTAGTTCAGACTGTCCACAAAGGGCAGTCTTTTTTTAATAAAAAATTTTTCATTAGCTCAGACGGTGTAAGCATAATGCCCGTGCGCACGAAGGCGCACGCGCGGGCTAAAGCCAAAAATTTTCCCCCAATACATTCCAACAAATTTTTACCAATATATTTTATATTTTTACATTTAGCTAAATAACTAAATATTGTTTATATATTTTTTTTAAGATTGAATAGATTATAAAAAAAGTGGATATATAATATTGATTTTTCTATTAATTAGTGATTACGATATAATTCTATATACAATACAATGACTTTTTCTAAAAATATATTTGCATATACAATATATTGGTAATTTTCAAACAGTCCTGCGTTCAGATGTATCATTTAGGTAATTGTGGAAATATGAAAACGTTAAGCTGCACTTTGTAAGGTGATAAAGAAAAAGTTTTTGCGGGCCGTTCCGGCCCGCTGCCCCCGTGCGGCTTGGCACAAGCCGCACGGGGGCTTAAGCTTACACTGTCCGTGCTAATAATAATTTTAAAATAAAAAAAGCAAGCTCGCTTTAGCTTGCCTACTTTCTTTTTAAATAATTCGATCAATTTACAATTTTAAATTTGAATCTCATACAACCTATATTTTTTGTAAAGTTCGCCTTTTAACAATTCCATCCCACGATTTATCATTTCATTATCTTCCAATAACCAACTTGCTTCTCCATATCTATTACCAACTTGTAAAGCTTTATCGATGTAATAAGCATAAATTACTGCATCAAATCCTTTACCTCGAAATTCTGGAATTAATCCTAAAGTTACAAATCGTGTCCAATTACTCTCTTTAGCTAACACTTTCTTTTTAAATATCAGATAGTATAAAAATTTCAATAGGCTACCATTTGCTTTTTTAAACCAATAGTTGTAATCAGGAAGCGTTAATGCAGCCCCCGCTAATTGACCATTAGATTCAATAAAAACTACCCATTCAGGATCAATTAATGGCTTTAAATTTTTAGCCATATAATTTATTTCTTCATCTGTTAAAGGAACAAAGCCCCAATTCTTTTCCCAAGCTTTATTATAAACGTATTTAAAATCCTCTAACTCTTTTGCAAAATTCTTTAAATCTATGTTTCTGATTGTTATATTATATTTCTTTTTAATACTTTCAACCAATCTATAAACTCTTTGTAAATCATCTTTCACAAAAGAATCTAACTTATATGCATATAAATCTTTGGCTTTAACCATTCCATAATTTTCGGATAATTTTAAATAATATGGAAAAGTATAAGTCATCATAATTCTTGGCGAATCATCAAAACCTTCTAATAAAAAACCAATTTCGTCATTTGTAGAAGGATTTACAGGCCCTCTCATAACTTTAAAACCACGCTCTTTTAACCAATTTTTGGCTGTATCAAATAATGCATTTGCTACATCTTGGTTGTCAATAGCTTCAAAAAAGCCAAAAAAGCCAACTTTATCCTTATGATGTTTATTATGTAAATCATTTCTGATGGCTGCAATCCTGCCTAATACTTTTTCATTTTCATCAATTGCTAAAAATAACTCAGCATCGGCGTGTTGATAGAAAGGATTCTTTTTCTTGTCTAATAATTCTTTTACACTTATTTTAGGGACGGGAACCCAGTAAGGATTTTCTTTATATAATTCATAAGGGAAATCAATAAACTTGTTAAAAAGTTTTTTATTGTCAACATGGACAATTTTGAAGTTCATTTTATATAATTCCCAAATTTTTACCTACTTTAATAAATTTTTCAATAATTATATCTAAATGTTCTTTTTCGTGAGTTGCCATATAACTGGTTCTTAACATTTGTCTACCTTGTGGTACACCAGGTGATATAAATACATTTACAAAAACACCTTCTTCAAAGAGCATTTTCCACGCTTTAAATGCTAATATATCATCACCAACAATAACAGGGACAATCGCTGTTCTTCCTTCAACAACATTAAAACCTGCTTCTAAGAGATTTTTTCTGATATAGTTAGCATTATCTATAAGTTTTGTAACTAATTCAGGATTTTTTTCCAAAATATCAAGAGCCGCTAAAGCAGCTGCAACAGATGCCGGTGTTGGAGAAGCACTAAAAATAAGAGCTGATGATTGATGTTTAAGATAATTTATAACTCTTTCATTTCCCGCAACGAAACCGCCTAATGAAGCTAAGGTTTTACTGAATGTACCATAAGTTAAATCTACTTCCTCAACTAAGTCAAACTCACTAGCTGTTCCACGACCGCCTTTACCAATAACACCTAAAGCATGGGCATCATCAACTAAAAGCCTTGCATTATTAGCTTTTGCAATTTTTACTAATCTCGGAAGATCAACAATTTCACCACCAGTACTAAAAACACCATCAGTTACTATTAATTTAGGTCTATCTTCTGGTATTTTAGATAAAACTCTTACCAAATCATCGAGATCATTATGCTTGTACCTTAAGACTTCGGCCCCTAAACCTTTAGCCATAACATTGCCAGCCACAATTGAAGCGTGATTATCTTTATCAGAAACTACATATTCATCTTTTTGAACAAGAGTAGGAATTATCCCTTGCGCAGTTTGATATCCAGTACTAAATAATAAACAAGCTTCTTTCCCTAAAAATTTTGCTAATCTATACTCTAATTCATTATGAAGATCTATTGTCCCTGTCAAATATCTAGAACCTGAACACCCTGTCCCATATTTTTTAGTTGCTTCTATTGCTGCTTCTTTAACCTTTGGATGAGTTGTAAGTCCAAGATAATTATTGGAACCAGCCATTATAATTTTTCTACCCTCAATTTTAACAACTGGCCCTTCACTCTCTTGAATAGCATGAAAATATGGATAATATCCGATTTGTTTTATTTCATCTGCTCTTGTAAATTCAATACATTTCTGAAATAAATCCAAAACTCACCTCCGTAATTTGTAATTATCGTTAATTTTTGGTAAATTAATTGTTATAAAAATACAAATTTAACAAAACTAATTATCAAAAACAAATATATAATTTTATGGAAACTAATACGAAAAAAATTGCTGTTGTCACAGGTGCTACTGGATTTGTTGGTAGCCATTTAGTAGATTTATTATTAAAAGAAAATTATACCGTAAGATGTATCACACGCCCTTCAAGTAATTTAAGATGGCTAAAAGATAAAAATGTCGAAATTTACTCACCTAATATTTCAAATATTAGTGATTTGGAAAGTATTTTTTCAGATGCAAATCTTATTTATCATGTTGCAGGTGTTGTAAAATCTAAAAAACCTGAAGGATATTTTAAAGGCAATGTTGAAGTCACAAAAAATTTATTAGATGCAGCTGTAAAATACGCTAAAAATTTAAATAGATTTATTTATGTTAGTAGCCAAGCAGCTTGTGGACCTTCAACAAAAGACCATCCTAAAACTGAAGAAGATCCACTAACCCCTATCACAAATTATGGAAAAAGCAAAAAAGCAGCTGAAGAATTAGTACACACATATTTCGATAAATTACCTATTACTATTTGTCGCCCTCCTGCTGTATATGGGCAAAGAGACACGGAAATTTTAATTTTCTTTAAAACTTTTAACTCTGGATTATTTACTACAATCGGAATGAATGATAAAACTGTCAGTCTAGTTAATGTAAAAGATTTAGTTAAAGGTATTTATTTAGCATCTATCACACCTCAAGCAAATCATCAAACATATTTTATAGCATCTGAAAAGTTCTATACTTGGTCAGAAATTGGTAATGTTACTTCTAAAGTTTTAAATAAAAAAGCTCTTCATATTAAAGTTCCTCATTTTATTGTTTATACATTAGCATTTTTTGCTGAACTCTTTTCTATGTTTTCTCAAAATGCAGCAACTTTGAATATTGAAAAAGCAAAAGATATTGTTCAGGAATATTGGACTTGCGATACATCTAAAGCTGTTAGAGAATTAGGTTATAGACAAGAAATTTCTCTAGAAGAAGGCATAAAAGATACCATCGAATGGTATAAACAAATGAATTGGTTATAATTTTAAGGAAATATTGATTATGCTCCCAAAAATAGAACAAATAGCTAAAGAAGCTGGTGAAATTATCCGCTCCGGATACAGAAGAGATTTCGGTATCGAATTCAAAACAGGCGTAAATAATCTCGTCACTGAAATTGATAAAAAATCTGAAGAATGTATAATAAATTTCATAAAAAAAGAATTTCCTACTCACTCAATACTTTCAGAAGAAAGCGGTTCAACAGATAAAAATTCAGATTATGTTTGGATTATTGATCCATTAGATGGAACAACAAATTTTGCACACGGTTTCCCTATTTTTTCAGTTTCTATTGGTGTACAAAAAAATAATGAAACAATCTATGGCGTTGTTTATGATGTGATGCGTGATGTAATTTATTCCGCCGAAAAAAATGCCGGTGCATTTGCTAATGGTAGAAGAATGAATGTATCGAGAAATGACGATTTAAACAAAAGCCTATTAGTAACCGGTTTCCCTTACAATATAAAAGAAAACCCAAATAACGCTATCGAAAAATTTACTGCTTTTTTAATGGTTGCAAGAGCAGTTAGAAGACTTGGTTCTGCAGCAATAGATTTTTGCTATGTTGCAGACGGTATTTTTGATGGTTTTTGGGAAGTTTCTTTAAATCCTTGGGATATTGCGGCTGGTATTTTATTAGTTGAAGAAGCTGGGGGAATTGTAACTAATTTCAAAGGTGAACCTATTACTCTTTCATCAAAAGAAATTTTGGCATCTAATAAATTACTTCACAATCAAATGATAGAAATACTTCAAAATAACTAGGTGCATTATGCAAAACTTTGAAGAATATTACCAAAATGATAATTCTTCCCCAACCTTTGTTTTTGCTGCGAATAAATTTATTGAAAATGGAAATTATGAAGCATATTTCAAAATGTTTATGGAGTTATGTTTTGAG
>DAOSVM010000030.1:0-27636 GCA_035379625.1 Ignavibacteriales bacterium
CCTTCGGCCCGCTGCCCCTTGCGGCTTGCCACAAGCCGCAAGGGGCTTAAGCTTACACTGTCTGAGCTATATAACATCAAAAAAAAGCTGCCTTTAGGCAGCTTTTTATCTTTACGCTTCTTCTTCTTGTTTGCTTTGTTTATAAGCTTCAATAATTTTTGTCTCAACTTCTTTAGGTACTTCTTCATAATGAGAAAACTTACGAGTAAATATTCCCCTACCTTGTGTTAAACTTCTTAGAACTGTAGAATATTTATGTAACTCTGCTAAAGGTATAAGAGCTTTTATAATTTGATACGGACCATCTGCTTCCATACCAGAAATTTTTCCTCTTCTACTGGAAACATCTCCCATTACATCGCCCATAAATTCTTCAGGTACAGTAATTTCAACTTGGTAAATTGGCTCAAGAATTACGGGCTTAGCTTCTAGGAAGCCTTTTCTGAAAGCTTGTGAGGCGGCTATTTTAAATGACATTTCATCTGAATCTACATCGTGATAGCTACCAAAATGTAATGTTGCTTTTACGTCTATTACTTTACTTCCGGCAAGTACACCTTTAGCCATTGTTTCTACAATACCTTTCTCAACTGCTGGAACAAATCTGCCTGGAACTACACCGCCAACAATTGCATTAACAAATTCAAAGCCGGTACCTCTTGGTAAAGGTTCTAATCTTAATACTACGTGACCGTATTGACCTCTACCACCTGTTTGTTTTTTATGTTTATATTCTGCAGCTTCAACTTTACCTTTTATTGTTTCTCGATAAGGAATTTTTGGTTCAACTAATTCAACATCAACATTGAACTTTTCTTTCAAGGTTTTAACAACTAGTTGTAATTGTAATTCTCCTTGACCTTCAATAATAGTTTGTCCTAATTCTGGATCATAATGAGATGTGAATGTAGGATCTTCTTCGTGAATTGAGTGTAACCCAGCCGCAATTTTATCTTCATCCCCTTTTTGCTTAGGTTTAATAGCAGCACTAATAATACTTTCTGGAAAAACAATCTCTGGTATTTTAAATTCTGGTGATTTATTTACCGATAATGTATGATTTACGTGAGTATCTTTCAATTTTACAATACAAGCAATATCACCAGCTATAACTTTTGAAGTTTCTTTTTTGACTTTTCCATTAACAAAACTTATAGTACCTAATCTTTCTATTTTATTATTATTTAAATTATTCATATCAATACCAGGAACTATATTTCCAGCAAATGCTTTGAAATAACTTACTTCACCAGTATGTTTTTCAGATACAGTTTTAAATACAAATAGCGTTGGAGATTTGGTTAAATCAAATCCTAATTTAGTATTCAATGTATCAATATCTGAAGGAGCTGGGAAATAATCCACAGCAAAATTCAAGAAAATATCTAAACCTACCCCTTTATTTGCCGAAACAGCAAAAACAGGTATTAAATTCCTTGATATAATAGCTTCTTTTAAGCCTTTTTTAATTTCATCAGCTGTTAAAGTACCATTTTCAAAATAGTTATTCATTAGTTCTTCATTAGTACCTGCAATTTTTTCAATTAATTCATCTCTTAATTTTTGCGCCTTTTCAAGAAGTTCACCAGAAAGATCAGAAATATCAATTTTTTTCGAATTGGCATCGCCATAAGTATGTTGTTTTAAGTTAACTACATCTACAACAGCATTTACATTTAATCCTTCGTTAACAGGGAAAGTTACAGGGAAAACATCACCGCTTAATCTGGTTTTAGCCATTTCTACAGTATTAAAATATTTCGAATGTTCATTATCAATTTTATTTACGAGAATTGAAGCAGGTAATTTATATTCACTGACAAATTTCCATGTTATTTCAGTACCTACTTCGATACCATCAGCTGCTTTAATAACTGGAACTGCCATTTCCACCACATGTAATGATGATTTTACTTGTCCAATAAAATCAGCATAACCGGGTGTATCAATAAAATTAATTTTACAGTTTTTATGTTCAACATAAAGTGGAGTAGCAAAAATAGACATTTTTCTTTCAACTTCAATAGCAGTAAAGTCTGAAGCAGTATTTCCTTCTTCAACTTTACCAATACGGTTGGTTTCACCACTGAGAAATAATAAGTATTCAGAAATGGAAGTTTTTCCACTACCACCATGACCAATAAAAGCCATATTACGGATTTGTTGAGGAGTATAATCTTTCAAGGTTCCTCCGAAGATTTTTTGATGAAATTATTTAATTATTTTTTTTATTATGAAATAAGATATCTTTTTCATTGATGCTATTGTACTTTTAGCAATAGCAGTTGTTTGGGTATTATTTATAATTTTTTGCAGATTTTGTGTTTTGAAGTTTAATATAGATAAGATATTATTGATTTTTTTTACATAACCTACAACATGTGAATAATCTTGCTTTACATCATCAATAAATTCTTGTGCATTATCCAGAATTTCATTCAATTGCGTTAAATTTTTGTTAATTTCAATAAGTGTTTTATCAAAATCTGCAAGTTTATTATTTACATTATCTAGAATTTGATTTAATTTCTTAAAAGTATTATTTAAAGAAATTATTAAAAATATAAATAATACACTACCGAGAAAATAAAAAAATATTTGTGTAAATAAAAGCAAATTGTTCATAATTTTTTAAATATTTTCTTCTTCGGATTGTTCCTCAACATCAGCCATTTGGTTTAACTTTTCATTAACCTTATCTTTAACATCGTTTAATACTTTATCTATTTTATTTTTTGCATTATCAATAATATCTTTAGTTTCATCATATAATTCCTTAGACTTTTCAGAAATATCATTCCTCAATTCTTTTCCTGTTTTTGGTGTTGTTAATAATGCAGCAACAGCACCAGCAACTGCACCAATAACAATTCCTGTTAAAAGACCTTTAGAAAATTTTGAATCTGACATAAAACCTCCTGTTTTTTAAACTAAAAGCCATTTACTATTTAAACATAATAAATGGCTTTCAAAATTTTAATTATATTTTTGTTATTATGTTAAAGATAGCAGGATTCCAATCCAATCCTTCAGCTTGAGAACTTGAAAGGTTCATAAGAATTTTTGGCTTACCGCCAGCAATTCCAACCCCGATAGTAATACCTTTTTCTACAAGTCCAAGCACGCCTGTTAATGAAGGAACCTTTTTACTTCGAGTATAGGATGTAACTGCATCAACTGCACCAGCATCATCACAATATACTGCATCAAAAGACCCAGATGGAGATGAACCTGTTTCAACTTTTGAAAATTTACCAGATGCTTGCAATTGAGAAGCTAAATCATTATCACCTATAACAAATATACTGCCATTAGGTTTATATCCTTTTTCAAATGCTAATATTTTTACAATAATTGCTGCTCTTAAATTAGCAGGAGCTTTTTGTGCATATGAAAATGAAACGAAAAATAATACTAAAATTATACCAGCAAAAATTTTTTTTGTTAACATTGAGATACTCCAATATTATTTATAAAATTGATTATATTTATTATTAAAAATAATAATTTTATTTATAAAAAAAAATAATTTTTTAAATATCTTCAATATTTTTTAATTCTTTTTGATAATTCAAAGTAAAAAGTATACCGACTATAACAGCAAACCATAATGTCACAACTCGAATAATCATCGTTGAAGCAACAGATAAATCTTTGGGTATTCCTTTGCTTTGCATCAAGAATGTAAATGCAATTTCTGTTAATCCCAAACCACCAGGTAACATAGATATTGAACCTATAATTGTTGAAAGTGTATATACAAACATTGCAAATAACATTGTCTCAATTATACCAAAGGATATATTAAAATTTATTAATATTAAATAATAAGCAATGCATTCAAAACCCCAAGCAACTATGCTAACAAATATCATATACAGAAGCTCTCTTAACTGTAACATATTATAAGATGATTCATATGCTTCATTTATCTTATGTAAATATTTGTTCAAAAACTTAATATTCTCTAGTAATCCTAAAATTCTTAATGTTATTGTTTTATTAGATACCAAATAAACAATAATTAGGAATAGAAACAATGTAATTAAAACAAAGGTTTTGGCAAAATTGAAATAGAAAGCACCAATTAAAGCTAAAAGAATTACAGAAATTAAATCTGTTAATCTTTCGACGAATATTATAGGTGCTGTTTTTGCAACATTTACATTGGTTTTATTTTTTACAAGATAAGCTTTAATCACCTCTCCAAATTTACCAGGTGTTACACTCATTACTAAACCACTCATAAATATCTTATAAGAATCCATAATCTTTAATTCAATATTCAACAATTTAATATAATAATGCCATTTAATAAATCTAAATTGATAATTCAAAAAAGCTAATATTATTAATAAAGGAAAATAAGCCCAATTAAATTTTTTAAAAGCTTGCTTGATAGAATTATAATCAGCATATAAAGATAAAATAAGGTATAATATTGCAGCTAAACTTATAAAAATTAAAATATTTTTTTTTAATTTGGCAATCATTTTAACTCTTTTAATCTTTGATAAAGTTTAGAAACTGGCAATCCAACAACATTATAATAACATCCATTGATTTTTTTTATAAAAACTGCTGCATAATCATCTTGAATTCCATAGGCTCCTGCTTTATCGTGTGAGCTTCCAGTTTTTATATATTCAATTATCTCATTATCTGTTAATTGAATAAAAGTGACATCCGTTATTTCATAATCTAAAATTATACTATTATTTTCTAAATTAAATAATCCAAATGAAGTGATAACTTGATGAGTTTTATTACTTAGATTTGATAATATTTTAAAAGCATCTTCCTCGTCTTTAGGTTTTTCATAAATTATGTTATCTAATGTTACTATCGTATCTGCTACCAATAGAATTGAATTATCCGCTTGTTTTGTACTTTTAATGAAATCAATAGCTTGTTGAAGTTTACTTTCGCATAGTTGTATAGAATAATCTAAGGGGTTAGAATAGTTGTGGACTTTTTCGTTGTAATTTATTTTTAAAACAGTAAAATTTAAATTCATCTGTTGAAGTAACTTTGCTCTGCGTGGTGAATTGGAAGCTAAAATAATATGTTTTGATACCATAATATAACCAAGGGAGTAATTATCTAAACATGGCTTTGATTGAGCCCCAGGTTCTTTTTAATCCTGAGATCTTAGGTGTCGCTGTGATGATTTTTGTTCTTGTGAATTTCCCATCATTTTCAACAATTCTAATACAATAATAATAAGTTGAAAAAGAATTATCATTTTTAAGCAAGGTATGATCAACATAAGAATAAGTTGAATAGTCACCCTTAGGTGTAATTTGTGCTATATCAACCCAATTCCCAGATTCTGATTTCCTCTCAATAACATATTTATTTAAATTTACTTCTTCGCCTACTGTCCATTCAATTTTTACTGCTTCATTTTCTAACGTTGCTTTTATAGAAATGATTACTGAACCAGCTAATAATATAGTAGAAAAAAGTAGTATTAAGCCAAATATTTTAATTGTATTAATCATCACTTTTTAATATAATTAGTTATTGAATAAAAGTCAAATTAATTTTTTACTTCAAATATAAAAGTTTTTTTGTAAATATTTCATTTCTATTATATAAATATAAGAAATATACTCCATTTGTAAAATTAGAAAAATTTAATATTACATTATTTTCGTTAGAATCTATTTTCCTTTCGATAACTTTTTCCCCTAATATATTAAATATTAATAAGTTATATTCATGATGAAAACTTTGAAATTGTAAGATAGTAGAAGAATTAAAAGGATTAGGATAGATTGATATTGAATTGAGTTTATTCTGATTATCATTTTGTTCTGCTATACTAGTAATATTCTTTTTTGAAAATTTAACTGCATCAAATGTAAGGATTTGATTATTAATAGATGAGTTTGTGGTTAATTTGACAAATGCCTTACTTTTATCAAAATTATAAGTACCTAAACTAAACCAACTATTTTTATTTGCTTTTTGGTCAACTTTTATATTTATTAAACCATTTAATGTATTTATTGAATAATTGGCATCATTTGCTGTTGCTGCTGAGGGAATGTAGACAAAAACTTCATATATACCATTATCAGGCAAATTTGGTGTCCAAGTTGCTTCTTGTAAATCAATATTCTGTGTTGTATAAGCCCACCAATAATGTCCATTATAACCTCCAGTTGCTACATCATACCACTTTACCATATAATCCCAAGTTTGAGTAAGATTTTGCGCAATATTCGTTTTAATTACAAACCCATAAGAATTTAGTTGTAAATCATCTATCAATGTATCAGATTTTGGAAATTTATTAAATCTTGTTTTTATAAGCCACGCAACACCAGCATTTGTCCCTGCATATATATCTAAATTGACATTTCCATTATTATACCCAGGCCAATCATATGGTGTATTTTCACCATAATTATTTGGATATCCATATTGAGATTGAAGATTTTTATTGCCATAAGGATCATTAAATATAAAAGTACCTAACTTCTGTATTCCTTTGGCTAAAATTAAATGACCTGATGAAGTAAGCATTACACAAGCTGAAACAGGATAACCTTTCAAAATATCTTCCTCTAAAACAGAATATGATGGAATATCAATTTGATTCGCTGTTAACCCATGATTTTTATAATAATTAGCCATTTTAGAATAAGGTGAACCATTTGTCCACATATAAGAAAAAGCTCCATAACAAGTATTTTTAAAAGTTGAACCATTATAAACATCTTTTGGCTGAGTATAATAATTACCATTAAAAATATATTTATCAGCTATATATCCACCCCATTTTGAAATGTGAGAAGATGGATAGGATACTTTATATGGCCATTCTGGTAATACATTATAATATCCTAAAACCATCATAGCTGTAGCTGGTGCACATGAAGTGCGTCCCCAATGCCAATCAGGAGTATCATATACTTGATTAACATAAGGTATATTTTCTATTATAACTGTATTTGTCGCTGTAATATTACTTTGAATTTTTTCTTTTTCTAAAACAATTGAATTTGTAAATTTCATTTCAATTTTGCTAATTAGATTACTACTATTAACATCTTGAACTTTAAAATAACACTTATCATTTTCTTTAGATATCGAATATATTTTATCACTTTTAATAAAAAAACCATTAATATAACCTTTATCAGAAAAAATTATTTGTTTTTTTACTTGTTCATCTATACTAAATAAATAATAATTTATACTTTTCAGTGAATCATTATCAAAATTAAATTCTCTATATAACAGATGCATTTCATCTATTTTTTTCAATTTTGATCCGTTTGAGAAATAATTTAAACTTTTGTTTTTAAGGTCAATATAAAATATTTTATTATTTATTGATTGAAAAAATAAATTATTGCCAATTATTACAGGATTAAAATAATAATTTTCATTTCCCAGATCATATAATACATCATTATGCAAGTTATTCAAATCAAAATAATAAATCTTATTATCTTGTTTAATATAATAAAATGTATTATTATTTTTATTATAAACAATCTGATTTGAATAGCCACAAATTTTATATTTATAATATGAACCATTTTGATAAATTATTAAAGTATCTCCTACAGCAAAATAGTAATGGTCTCTTTCAATAATTCCAACCTGACTACAAAGTTCAGAATATCTATAAAGTTGTTTTTCTTCTCTGTTCTGATAATTAAATATAAATGGTGCTTGTAATCCCTTATCATTAATAGTTTTAAAGGCAATTATTTTACCTTCTTTATCAATGTAAAAGTTATTCCCACAACCTTTTTTCATTACTATAATTTCTAAAGAGCTACCTTTTAAGGAATATATTTTGTCATTCATTATATCAGAAAAAATTGCAATGGAATCATCCATTAAATTTATATTATTAAAAAAACTTTCATCCTGTTGAGCATACAATGTAAATACACAAATTAATATAAAAAATAAATTTTTCATATAAAACTCCAAATAATAAAAGTCTTCTTAAAAAAGTAAATTTGCAAAACATTATTCAAAGATAATTTAAATTCAAGTATAGCTCGGACAGTATAAGCATTACATACAACAATTTATCTGTTTTTATGCAATATAGCATAAAAACAGATAAATTATACAATATCTTTTTTTAGAGTTGCTAACTAATACCCTTTTTATATTTTCGATAATAATCAACTATTGATAAATTAAAAAGATACTTATAACAAAATTCAGCTACTTTATTAAAAAAAAACAAATAATATTTCATAATTTGTTAACAATTTCAAAAAATATTATAACTTCAATATAACGAAGAAATAGCTTAATTTTATAAAAAAAGGCTGCCTTAAAAGTCACTCATCGATAACTTTATAGACAGCCTAATTAAAATTACTTTAAAAATTTAATCCTAAAGAGAAATATTGAACATTTTTAAATATCCCAAAATCTTCATAAGCATAATTCAAATTAAGAAAAAGATTATCAGATACAGGATACTTAACACCAATTCCAAAAGTTAAACCCTCTTCTCCTTCATCAAGAAAAAGATTTTTATATCCAATCCTAAATGCTACCAAATTATCATAAGTGTATTCAGCACCAAGATTTAATGATTCTGAATTATCATTTGGATGTATAGCATCAATTGCTAATGTAAGTAAATGCTCTTGAGATTTTATAACATCAGCAGATAAACCAAATCTAAAAATCAATGGAAGATCCCACTTATCAAGTTCAATATTTGTTCTAATTAAGTTAGGATCTCCAGGGCCAACTTGATAAAGCAATAAATTATCACGCCCTTCCATTTTCATTTTTGTGCCATAATTACTAATTGATGATGCTATTCGAAATTCATTTAATATATCAATTTTATATAGAACCCCTACATCAAGGGCAAAACCATCAGAAGTCATATGCCAAATTTTATCTCTAATATATTTAGCATTGAAACCTATAGAAAAATTTTCAGTTAACATTCTTGAATAATGAATTCCCACTGCATAAGAATTAACCTCAAAGTATTCACCTGTTCCTTCAGGTTTTTCAACAGTACGGACCATCATTTCATCCATAGTTAAAGCATTAACAAAGGCACCAACAGAACCTAATTGTCCAATAGGTACAGAAACACCGAAATAATCTGATTTAATATCCGCAATCCAATTTACATGAGAAAATTCAATTTGTTTATCGGATAACATAGCAATACCAGCAGGATTCCAATAGAGAGCGTTAACATCATTAGCAACAGATGTAAAGGCTCCCCCCATTCCAATTGCTCTGGGACCTATACCTATTTTAAGAAAATTTGAAGCAGTAGTACCAGATTTTGAAATTGATCCAGCTGCAAATATTAAATTTTGAATAAATATAAGTACGATTAATAATTTTATATTTTTCATGATTCTTACCTTATTTAATTATAGCAAATTTAACAATTTTGCTACCAATACCGGGTGCATCTATATGTGCAAGATAAACTCCATATGAAACAGAAAAACCATCTTTGTTTAGCAAGTTCCAATATTCTCTTGATGAGCTATATGGCACATCGTGGTTTAATGTAATTACATGATCCCCTGATATTGTAAATATTTTTATTGTACATTTAGCTGGTAGATTTTCAAAATAAATTCTTCTCTCACCACGAATTTGGCCGGGCAGTTTATCAGTTGGTTCAATTGTATTAAATCCGACATACGGATTTGGCACAACATATATATCATCAAGTATAGATGTTTTATTATTTGCTATTACTTCACTTTTCTTGGTTTTAAGAACAAACTTATCATCTTTAGTTAATGGTCTTAATGTTTTAACTTCGAAAATATCACCATTTACTGGAGCAATACCAGTATCAACAATAGTTAAAGACCAAGTTAACTTATGTGTATTTTTTAATAGTGAAGTACCAGGTTTTAATAGAACTAATTCATCGCCTGGATAAGACCATGTGCCATTTTTTATAGGTTTGGTAGTTGATTCATAAAGCAAACATTCAACTTTTTCATTGAGACCATTTGTAACATGACGAATTGAATAATTAACTGGTTTTAAAGTTTTAGAAGGCATAAAAATTATTGTATCAATTATTTGATCAGAGTAAGTTATTTTATAATCACCAGGATATTCTTCACGTAATGTTGGTGAACCTTTAGTAGTCATTCTTACATCAAATTTTCTTGTTGATTTACTATTTGAAGTCCATTTTGTATTATTATAATCAATATCAAGCTTAGCTTCGTCTTTTACTCTCAGAACTATACCATCAAAAACTGGATTATTATCTTCATTATTAAATAAAACACTCTGATATATAGGGAAATATCTATAAGAAACTTTAACTTGTGAATTATTAGGAATAGCACCTGTTTCTATTCTGCTAATTGTTCCCATTATAAAATCAATATTAAAGTCAACACCTTTTTTATAAATTATATCACCATTTAAGTTAGTAACTTTAAAAGCATTATCATTTATGATATTTTTAAATTGTAAATTAGCATTTTTAGTCTCATATAAAGTGATATTCTCAGTATATACAGTTGAATCAATAACAGAATAATTCTTTTTATTAATTTTTGTATTAGACTGCCAAAATGTATCTGCAACCATTAAAGTATAAGTTTTATCTTTTATGAGTAAATCATTAAGAATGTTAAAATTGATTTTCGCTGTTGTTATTCCTATTTTTTTGATATCATTTTGAGAAATTTTGCTCGGTAGATATCCTGCTGCACGAGGCCCTGGTGTAACAGAAACAGTATTAACATCAAATTCTAGTTTTCTTGTAATCGGATTAGTGGTAATTTTTTTTGTACATTCTGATGGTGGAATATCTGTAGCATTACCATGGTCATAAGAACATAACGCATAATAATATGTTTTACCATTAACAACGTTATTTGAATCAACAAATGAATGTATAAGACCTGTATTATCACCTAAATAATATCTTACCCCCCTTCCTTCATATGCAACAGGATGATAACCTTTCCAATCATCTGGGTATCCAGTTTCATCCCAAACTTTATTATTGTTATAATCGATATATGGTTCACCTGGGTCATATTTACCATTTCCATTGATATCAGTAAATGGTTCAGCAGTAATAGCTATATCCCAACGACATTCTTTACCATCAACTGTAGTATGTGGTTTGTATAAAAAAGGAGAACCTCTACCATCTGTAATAAGTTGTAAATCACTAAATGATGGATCTTCACTTCTATATAATACATATCCTTCAAAATCTTTACCAGTAATTGGATCAACACTTTTCTCAGCAGCATCATCCCAATATAAAGTAACTTTTTTATCTCCAGGAACTGCTGTTAATTTTGGTTTATCAGGTGCTTTATAAAAGTTATAATTTTTGTTATATATTTTTTGAACAGTTTCTGCATTTAATAACAAATCATTTAAGTTTTCACCAAAAATAATTGCCATCGATATTCTTTTGGATTCACCTTTTTTAAGAGAAATGTATCCTGAAGCAAAAGTAAATACAATATCATTCCCTTTTGATTCTACTTCACCAAAACTACCTGGAATATTTCTCCTCCATATATCCTCATCATTTTTGATTCCTGGATCACCATTTGCATTCCAAGCCCAACTACTAAAAGATGTCAAACCAATTTGGTCAGCTTCGTCTAAATCTGTATACTCAAAATTTGGTTCCCCAGGCGCTAATGGATCAGGTCGACCATCAGGTAATCTTTTACCTTTAGTTGGCTTTCCATCACCTTCCCCTTCATCTCCGGTATTTGGAATACCATCAACACCCACATCATCGGTTAATGGATTCCAATCGTGATCATCATCTATACCATTATCCTGACTTTCATCTATCATTCCATCACCATCATCATCAATACCATTTGTTGAATTACTTGGTGATTCCAAAAATTTACAACCAATGTAGCCAAGCGGTAAACCTTTATCGCCTCTACCATCATTATCATATAAATAAATCATACTTCTAGCAAAAACAGGAATTTTACTAACATCATAAGTACCAACATTATAAGGTGGAATAAAATATCCAATATCATCAGCAGGTTCATTAGTTCCTGAACCTAAATAGCCAATGTCTGGATCTCCATAAAAACCAAATAAAAGGCTATCAAGATCATAATCGCTTACATTAGTAATTGTATATACAAAAAATATTGCGTTTTCAGCAGCAGGATTTGCCCATTGGAAAGCCCTTCCATCTATTTGAATTCCTATACCTTTTTTCTTTAAATCATTTTTATAAGGATAATATGGAAATTCAACATTTTCCCTATCATCCATGCCCCAATAAGCTTCCATATCTGCTTGATTATCTGATACCTTTAAATATCCAGGCCATACATATTGTCCTAATGCTGAACTATACCATTCTCGAGGCCAACTATCAGGTTTACCATCGCCATCATTATCAGAAGCTGGATTTGTGGCGATTGCTGTTTGATTTGGATCATCATAACCTGGTAATGGTTGCCAATGATAAACGGTATCACCAGTAGAATTTTGATCTTTATTATTAGGATAATCATCTATTCCATCAGTTATAATGTGATATCTCTTCCCATCTGATCCAACAACAGATGCACCAACTATCGGTGAAAATTGGAAAACATATGGCATATCTTTCCAAACCATTGAACCTAAATTTCTTGTTGTTCGACCACCGTAACCTAATCCAATACCACCATAATTATGTATTACTGTTTTAATTTTATTTCCATTCATTAAAACTGATTTTCTAGGATACCTACTATTAGTTTTGTACAATAAATTATTTTTTTCATACTTATCGATCTTAGGACTATTATAATTATTATCAACTTCACCCTTCAATATAGTACTATATTTTGATTGATACTCTAACAAAGGTTGCAATGCAGGCGATATCTTTTGATTTTCTTGCGCAAAAATATAGTATGATATGAGTATTAATAAGAATATCTTTTTCATAAAATTACTCCCTTAGAAATTAACAGACATTCCCAATCTTACTTCTCTTGGTTCAGAGTAATAAGTAGGATTTTTAAAATATTCATCGGCACTATGTAAACCAGGAACAACTTTTGCTAGCTCATTAGTAGCTTTAACTGTCACAAGTAATTGATTTAAATCATATGTTGCTCTTCCTGTTGTACTGTAAACATATAATTCGTTTTTAATATCTAATACATTATACACTTTTAATGAAAATGTAACATCATATCCAAATAATTTTAACGTTTTATCCGCCATAAAATCAAGTTTATATAGGGTTGGTTTTCTTTCTGAATTTGTCCTGAGTGGTATTTTAGTATCAATTAATGTTGGTGTATAAGGTAGTCCTGATGATATACTACCTACAAATGTAATATTCCAATCTCCTATTTTTCCAATAGTAGCAGTACCATTAAGGACATGTGTCTGATCCCAATCTAAATAAACTGGTATTTTTTCTGTTTGTCTTCCTGAATTCATATCAAGAAAGAATGCATTACTATTAGTTTCATTACCTTCACATACTTGATAAGTATAATCTATTGTAAATCCGAAAATATCACTTTCAGTTCTTCTTTTGTTGAATGATAAAACAAAACCCTTAATGTTTGCATAATCTTTGTTTACATATTTATAATATTGATTTGTAGCACTTGTTCTAATTTTTTGTAATGCCAATAAATCCCTAACATCTTTTGTATAAGCAGTCACTTCCATTGAAAACATCGGAGCTAATTCTTGTTGTAGACCTATTTCATAAGATACTGTTTTTTCTGGATTTAAATTTGCATTTCCAAAAGTAGGATCACCAAGTTTAAAATTATATTTGAAATCTGGATTTGCATACAAATAAGCAAATGGTGGCATCTGGTAAAAATGACCATAAGAAAAATGGATTATTCCTCTTTCAGTAATAGGGAATGAAATACCTAATCTAGGACTAAATCTAGTTTTATCTTGTGCTTTTTTAATTAGTGAACTTTTATCTATATTAGCTGGCAAATCAGGTTGATTTGGCGAAGGATATAAATCATTTACAGCATATTTTGAATCTGGATTAAAATAGTCCATTCTTACACCAGCATTAATAATAATACTTTCATATTCCATTTTATCTTGAATATATGAAGAAAATTCAACAGGTTTTCTTGTATATCTGTTTCTAAAAGGTGATGTGGGATCAGGTATGTATGGCTCTGAACTTAAATTATCCCTAATAACCTTAAAATTATCATAATCTAATATATAATAATTGTACACTAAACCAAATTTTGCTTCATTATGATTATCAACTTGACTAGTTATATCAAATTTTGCTCTGTATGTTGTCGTTCTTTGATAATTATGCCAATTTTGAGTACCGCCTACTAAAAAAGTATAACTTGCTGGAGTATTTTGAAAATTATCTGGCAAATATCTACTATCAGGTTTTAAATCTGCCCAATTACGCGTTGGATAATACGATACTTCATTACCATTTTTATCTAATAATGGATATAAATATCTTTTACTATCATTCAAACTATAACTAACTCTGAATGTGTAAAAAGTTCTATCTGATAAAGCATGCCTTAGCTCTAAAGAATTAACTAATCCCCATTTATAATTGTTATATAATGCATCAGGATTATATTTAAAATCATAATCATAAGTTTTATATTTTTGATTAGAAAAAATCACATCATAATTAATTTTTATCGTACTAATCGGTTTAAATGTTAATTTAAATGTAGAACTCAAATAACTATTAGGATTCATCGAGACTATTTTATTATCTCCAGTTGAATAAATTTGTATATTTTTGGGGTTCAAAGGATCTTTAATAAAATAATCTGATGGATTATGTTCTCTTTTTCCATACAAATAACCGCCATCATTGTCATAGCGAGTTGATAAAAAAAATGTTAAATAATTTTCTAAATAAGGAATTGGTCCACTAAATGAAAATTCCCCAACATATTGGTTAATAGGATTTATTTTCTTAATATTGTAGAAGATATCATCATTTACACTTACTTTATCACTCAAATAGAAGGAAATATTTCCCATATATTTTGTTGTTCCCTCTTTTGTCACAGCATTAACAATACCACTAAGTGCATTTCCATATTCTGCATTAAAAGTACCACTAACTACAGTTAATTCTTGTATTGCATTAGTAGCAATTTCTACAGATTTTGTATTATCAAAAGGATTTACAGTAGATACGCCATTAATATTATAAGAGATTTCATTAGATCTACCACCTCTTATGTGTAAATCACCACCTGCACCTTGTGTAATACCAGCTTGTAAAGTTAAAATTTGTGATATATTTTCAACAGGTAAAGCCTTTATTTGTTTATCATCAACATTAGTTTGTGTTGATGTTAAATCCTTTCTTACTGTAGGTTGTTTAGCAGTTATAACTACAGTTTGTGTTTGTAAACTAGTTTCATTTAAAATAATATCGACTGTTGAAGTCAAGTCAGAACTAATTTTTACTCCAGTAACAGTTGTTGGCACATATCCAATCATAGTAGCTTTAACATCATAAATACCTGGAGGTATATTTAATATAATAAAACTCCCTTTTGAATCTGTTTTAGCGCCAAAAGTATTTTTACTTACTACATCAGTTGACATATTCATTAGATCTTCAAGTGAAAATTGTTCCAAACTTAACGATACTAAAATCGTAACACCTTGTAATGGCTGTTTTGTAACTGCATCGATCACACGCCCAGATATTTTTCCAGTATTTCCTGCATACAGCACAATATAATATAGTAAGAAAATTAAAAATATTTTTCTTTTCATATAATACCCCAAATTACTTAAAATTTAAAAAGAGCGACCATAAGATAAGGTCGCTCATAAATATTAAATAAAATTATTTTATCAACATCATTTTCTTTGTAATTGAGGTATTATTAGATGTCAATGTATAGAAATAAACTCCGGATGGTAAATTATTTGCATTAAATGAAAATTTGTAGTTACCAGCATTCATAACTTTATTATCTACTAGAGTAGCAATTAATTGGCCCAAAGTATTGTAAATCTTTAAAGAAACTGCTGTTTGTGCTGGGATGCTAAATGAAATTATAGTTGATGGGTTGAATGGATTTGGATAATTTTGATACAAAGCAAATGTATTTGGTTTTACGTTTTCTGTTCCAACAACTGATCCTTTCAATACTTGAATAGGAATATATGGATAGTCTGCTATACCTCTTGGATATGTTGAGGTATAAATAACCTCATTTTGTCCATCTTTATCTATATCTTTTATTTGAAAAACATCTAATTGTCCGGAATCTTGGTGTATTGCAGTATCTATAACAGAAACTTCATAACTAGAACTACTTGTTATATCCCCACCTTTATATGAAATTCTGTAAACCCAATTTGCTTGTTTTTGATTATTTGATAAGCCATATCCGCCCATAATAATATCAACTTTTCCATCCTTATCTAAATCACCAAAAGCTGATCCATTTAATCCTCTTGCAGTATCATATTTTACAATATTGATCATTTCTAATATTTTGGTAGCTGTTTGAAATGTATCAGAATTCGCAGCCTTTTGCAATAAAGCAACCTTTCCTGTTGCAGATTTACTACGTCCTTCAGCTAAAACTACTTCTTCAATACCATCATTATTAATATCTAATACAGTAGCTGTATTATATGGTCCTATTGCAAACTTCAAATTAGGATTTAATTTTGTTAAATTTTGTTTTGGTAACGTAACAAATTTTTGTTGTCCCGAATCCCATTTAACTCCAAAAATATCTTGAACAGTATTTATTGCATAAATGGTATTTCCTAAAATAAATCCTTCGTACTTTGTACCAGTAAAGTAGTTAGGAGAATTAAATTTACCTACATATTTTCTTGTCCAAGTTGCATTAGATCCAGATTGTGTTGGAATATTTTCAACATTCATTACCACAACCTCTAAAGCACTTTTTGAACTCAAACCAGATGTAGCAACTCTATCAACGTAAATTAATTCTTTTTTTCCGTCATTATCAATATCTTTTACAAACATCCTATAAGGTCTTGTATTATAATAAATTGATGTTGAATCATCAAATACTTTAGTAGCAGTGTTAGGTGTATATCCCCCTAAACCATCTGAAATACCTAAAGTTCCATCAGTGTTAACTTTGAAAATAAATATTTTATCAGGATTTGGATTATATTTAGCACTTGGATAATTTACTACACTCCAAATTATTTCTAATTTCCCATCACCATCAATATCTTCAGCTAATAATTGTGGCCATGTATTTTGCAATGGAATATTAGCTAGAGTTGTATTCCATATTTCAGACCAAGTTTTACTTTGTGCATCATATTCATACCTGTAAATCGTTGGTATCATACTTCCAACATATTCAGTATCAGTATCAATAGCATTGTGATTAATTGCTATTAAATCAATTTTACCATTATTATCTAAATCAAATCCAGTAACAAAATTTCCCCAACCGTCATGTTCTTTTAAAGGAACAGGTATATTTGAAACTCTTTCAAATAATTTTGCACCTGTTTGTTCAAAAAATTATTGTTGTAAATAAAAATAAAAAGAAAACTCTTTTCATAAAGTCCCCCATTTCTTGGTTATAAGATGGATAAATAATAGTAATTTATTATAATGATTTTTCTTTTTTAAGTTATTAAAAAAAAATTATATTGTCAATAAGAAAAGTATAAAATTACAAAAATGTTTATTTAAAATATGTAGGATTAAAATGTGCTATAAAACAATTGATATGTATATTAATTTAAATACTATTCATCTTTAAATATATTTGTTCTATAAATATACCATCTTTGACCACTCAGATCCCCACTAAATAGCTTAAATCTTGAGGTTCTTACCATCTTATCAGTTTCTCCTGTCAAGTCTTTTTCATCTTTTAATGATGTATAAAAAGCTATAATTTTGTTCCAACCTTGTTTAAATTTAAAATCATATTCAAAAACAAAAATTACTTCCTTACCAACTGGATCTAAAGATTTTACAAAATTTCTCCCTTTATATATTACATCTTTATCAACATAAATAAATAAAGTATAATAATCACCAGGCATAAATTTCATTGGATCTGCATCAGCTAACCTAACTTTTACACTTGCATTATAATCATTAGCATCTGGGTTATCAACTATAACTAATTCAGAAACTGGCTCAGTGACCATAACATTTGTGTCAGATAATATTTCACCGATTCTAACAGGAAACTGCTCCGTAATTCTTTTTAAGTATTTATATTCTGGTGTATATAAGTTATTTATAATGAATGAATTATTTTCAATTTTAGCTTCGCCAACAACTTTATAAACTAAAACATCACCTAAATTTTCATCCTTAGCACTAATACACAATCTGATATATTTATTATCTGCTCCATCAATATTTTTTAATTCACCTGTTATAGCTTTTATTGGTGTTTCTTTTACTTGAATATCTTCAACTTTTGCTTTATTGTTACAAGATACAAAAACTAATGCTAAAGTTACGAATAAGTATTTTTTTATATTATTCATCGTTACTCTCAATTTGATTTTAATAATTTTATATCTTATTTTCGTAATTTACAAACAAATTATTTAATTTAAAATGAAAAAATATTTGTTTTTGTTTCTATTATCTTTTTTTATTATTTCTTGTAAACAACAAAACAATTCTAAAGTTTTAGGAAAAGATGATTTAGGTAATCCAATTGATTTCCAAAATATTCCACAAAGAGTAATTTCAACCTCCCCATCATTAACTGAGATAATCTTCGATTTGCAAATGGGGAATAAAATTGTCGGAAATACTTTATATTGTGATTATCCTGACTCAGCAAAATCTATAACAAAAATTGGTAATATTCTCTCAATTGACTATGAAAAAGTATTAAATTTGAAGCCTGATGTTATATTTATGCTTAAGTTACATGGCTCAGAAGTTCATTATCCCAAACTTAAAGAATTAAAACAAAATATCTACTATTTTAAAATCGATAATTTTAATGACTTATGTAGAGTTTATAAAACTATTGGAAAAATTTTTCATCGTGAAGATTATGCCATTTCAAAAATACAAAAGTGGCAAAATACATTAATTAATTTAAATACAAATAATATTAAAAAACCAACAGCTTTATTTTTAGTTGCTGCATTTCCTATTGTTGCAGCAAGTGATAAAAGTTTTATTAACGACATTATAAAATATGCCGGCTATGATAATATTTGTAATAATGTTACAAGTGAATACCCATTATACTCTGAAGAAAAAATACTGGAATTAAATCCAGATTATATTTTTGTCCGAGATGATATTAACGAAATATTAAAAAAATATCCAAATTGGAAAAACTTGAACGCTTTTAAAAATAATCACGTTTATAAATATAATGAAAATATCTATCATCGTCCCGGACCACGCTTCATAGATGCAGTAGTAGAATTAAATAAGGTATTAAATAGATGATAAGTTTATCAACTAAAGTTGCTGATATAATAAATATATATCCTTTTATAATTAATCAATTAGAATATTTTGAAATTTATCTACCTATTGGTGATTATACAATTAAAAATTTAGCTGAAAGAGAAAACATAAATCCAGAATTCTTAATATTTCTATTCGAATATTCTGTATATGATAAAATTTCTACAGATTATATACCTCAAATAAAAGATTTAAATTTTATACTAACTTATCTGAAAAATAATCATAAATATTATTCTGCAAATATGTTCCCTCATATTGATAAATTACTCCAAAAAGCAAACTATGAATTAAATTCAGATTTAAAACTTGTTATTAAATTCTTTAAAGAATATTATTCAGAAGTCATAGAACATTTTGACTATGAAAATAACATTGTATTTCCGTATATAAATTTTCTTTTAGAAAAATCAGAAAATTATAATTTAAGTTCAAATATACACTATTCAATGGAAGAATATAAAAATCATCACGATGACATTAATGAAAAATTACTTGATTTAAAGAATCTTTTAATAAAATATTTGCCTTTTACCTTTGATAGTGTGTTAAGAAAAAAACTTTTATTTAATCTATATCAATTAGAAAAAGATCTTGCAATTCATTCTTATATTGAAGATAAAATTTTAATTCCAATTGTAGAAATGTTAGAAAATGAATGCAAATAATAAAATAACTATTCTAACCAATTCTCAAATAATCTTTAATGGATTTTTATATATATTAAAGAATATTAACATCCAAACAGATTGGCATAATTTAGATATTGCTAATTACGATTTTGATTCAAACACCTTGTACATTATTGATAGTATTTTACTACATAACGATAGTGTAATTCATAACATCAAAAAAAATTCTAATAAAAAATTAATATGTTTACAAACTACTTATATCAACAAAGAAATTCTCAATTACTTCAAAGATTTCATTACACTATCTGATAATAGTGAAGTCATAATAAAAAAAATACAAAATATCTTAAACCAACATGATGATAATTTAGAGAGTGATGAAAATATTCTTAGCGATAGAGAAATTGAAGTTTTAAAGTTAGTTGTTTCAGGACATCAAAATAAAGAAATTGCAGATTTATTAAATATCAGCATAAATACTGTTATTACACATCGAAAAAATATCTCTCAAAAAACTGGTATAAAATCATTATCTGGTCTAACAATTTATGCTGTATTAAAAAATATCATTTCGATAGATAACATATCATAATTTAAAATAAAAAAGCTACCTGATAAATTTTTATTGATTTACCAGATAGCCATAAATTATCAATTTTTATTTTATTGAATTTTTGCTTTTTCTTCTTCTTTTTCTAAAGGATATCTTTCATATAACTCAATCATATCAGCTAATTTGCTAGCTAAATTTGATGGAATTTGATACCATGTAAATCTCCATCCCCAATTTCCAGAAGCTTTGCCTGGGAAATTCATACGATGTTCGCTTCCTAAATTTAATATATCTTGCATAGGTATAAGAACCGTATTTGCAACAGAAGCATAAGCAATTCTAATTAGTTCATAAACAATATTTTCTCCTGAAAAATTCAAATATTTCTTTGCATGTTCAAAAACACCAGTACCTTTTTCTTTTTCGCTGTCGAAAAATCCTTTTGTTGTATCATTATCATGTGTACCAGTATAAACAACACAATTTTGTATATAGTTGTGAGGTAAAAATTTCTTTTCACCATCTTTTCCAAAAGCAAATTGTAGTACTTTCATCCCTGGTAAGCCAAATGAATCACGTAACTCTTCAACTTCAGGTGTTATAACCCCTAAATCTTCTGCAATAATTGGTAAATCGCCAAATTCATCCTTTATTGCTTGGAAAAGCTCTTTGCCAGGTGCTTTCACCCATCTACCTTTGATAGCATTAGGTGAACCTGCAGGAATTTCCCAAAAAGCTTCGAAACCTCTAAAATGATCAATTCTGATAATATCTACAGCTTTCAATAAATTAGCTATTCTTTGCTTCCACCATGAAAAATTATCCTTTTTCATTTCATCCCAATTATATAACGGATTTCCCCACAATTGACCCGTTTCACTAAAATAATCAGGTGGAACTCCAGCTACAGTTATTTGTTTACCTTCTTCATCAATAGTAAAGAATTTTTTATTAGCCCAAACATCTGCACTATCATATGCAACAAAAATTGGAATATCACCTATAATCTTTATATTTTTTTGATTAGCATAATGTTTTAATTCCATCCATTGTTTAAAGAAAGCAAATTGTAAAAACTTATGCAATCCAACTCCGTCAGCATATTTTTCAAAATAAATATCCAAATTTTCTCTCTTTACTAAATCCTTTTCCCATTCAGTCCATATTTTATAATTATGAGCTTTTTTTGCTGCCATAAATAATGCATAATCATCAAGCCAATCTGAATTTTCAATACAAAATTTATTATATTCTTTTTTCAAATCACCTTGAATATTCTTAAAATTATTATAGGCAATTTCAAATAATTCCATTTTAAACTTTGACACTAAATCAAAATCTACTTGATATTTAGATTCAAAATGAGGAATTGTAATTTGGTTTTCAGCTAATAGTCCCCAATTAACTAATTTATCAATACTAATCATGAAATGATTACCAGCAAAAGCTGACAACGATGAATAAGGTGAATTTCCATAACTTGTAGGCCCAAGTGGTAATGTTTGCCACAAAGTTTGTTTTGCAGAAGCCAAGAAATCAACAAATTGATAGGCTTCTTGACCTAAATCCCCTATTCCATATTTTGAAGGTAAGGATGTTGGATGTAATAAAACGCCAGCTTGTCGTTTGTTTGTCATTTCTACCCTATGAATTCTTTTTAAAATTGAATTTAAATTTATTAATAAATAGTTAATTTTACAAATCTTATTTTAATTTTTATAAGATTTTCTTTCATTTGTAAAAAAGATTTTTATTTATGAAAAAACTCACTATTTTATTATTTCCTCTTTATTTTTTACTTGCTAAAGAATTTAATTTTATTATACTTGGAGATACACAATTCCATAACAAAGAGATTTTCGCAAAATCCATTGAAAAAATTAACACTCTTAAACCCGGTTTTATTGTTCACGTTGGGGATATGATTCATGGTCATACGCATAATACCAAAATATTGAAAAAAGAATGGAATATTTTTCATAATCAAATAAAATCTCTCAAATCAAAATTTTATCCAACTGCTGGTAATCACGATATGACTACAACTGAAGGTCAATATATATATAGAAAAATATGGGGAAAGTATTATTATTCCTTTAATTATAAAAATATACATTTTATTAGTTTAAACACATTTACTAATATAGATAGCTTTTACTATATAGATTATAAACAACAACAATGGTTAATAAATGATCTTCAGAATAATAAAGGTAAACTAATTTTTGTTTCATTACATCCACCACTCTACCTAACAAATTGGAACTATTGGAAAGAATTCCACGAATTATTCAAAAAATATAACGTCAAAGCCGTATTTACAGGACATAGCCATATATTCAATCATAAAATTATTGATAGTATTAATTATTATTGCATAAATACATCCGGTAATATGCTTTATTCAAGCAATTTTTATTCTGGCTTCTTTCACGGTTTCATTGAAATTAAAATAAACAATAATAAAATAGATTATGTAATTCACTCTCATGATAAAAATTATTTTCCAAATAACTTTAATGAATTTGATAGACACAATATTTTGAAGATTATTAAGCCATATAATTCTATTCTATATGACAATTCCACTAATATTATAACTATTGATTATAAAAATAATTACGAAAAAACTTTAAGATTCAATTTCCACTGGGATTATGATAATAGTAAGTACAATATAAAACCAATTAAAGTAATAAAAAATTACGATACAAATTATATCACTAGCACTACAAACAAACTAAAACTAATACTTTCACCATATGATTCTGTAAAAATTTTTTATAAAATATATTCAAAAAATATAAATTCTAAACCACCTACACTAAGAGTTACCACTAATTATTTAACAAAAAACAACGATACAACTACACTTGAAAATTTATATTATTTACTTAGTATTAAATCTGCATATTCTCCAAAAACTAATGTTGAACCAATAATAGATGGCATGATTAATCAAAATGAATGGAACGATGCAAATAAATTGACTGAATTTTATAATACTGACTCAACTTTATCAAACATCCCTACAAAAATATATATAAAACACGATTCTTTATATCTCTATTTAGGATTTTATGGATATGAACCAAAACCTAAACTTCTAACAGCAAAAGCTAATGGTACATTACCACTCGTATTTGGTGATGATGATATTGAATTTCATTTCTATCCTGATAACCAACCTAAAGAACTATATAGAATTATGATAAATCCAGCCAATACATCTTTTATTTCTGGTCCAAACGGAAGATTTTCTTTTCCTGTATTATCAAAAACTTATATAGGAAAAGATTTTTGGTCTTGCGAAATTAAAGTTAAATTATTGGATTTAGGAATAAATTTACCAACAAATATGCGTTTTAACATACGTAGAAATAGACTACTGTCTTATCCATTCAATATAATCGAATGGCAAAAAACAAGTAATTATCCACCATATGAATTATACAAATACGGGAGGTTATATTTTGAATAAAGTAATTATTGCTTCTACAAATCCAGTTAAAATTAATGCTGTTTCAAATGCATTTCGAAAAGTTTTTAATGAAATTACTTTTGATTATCAAGGAATAAATGTGCCCTCTAATGTTTCAGAACAACCAATGAATAGCAATGAAACATTACAAGGGGCTCAAAATCGTGCAATGAACGCTAAAAAAATTATAAATGATGCTTCATATTATATCGGTATCGAAGGTGGTCTTGAAATATTAAACAATGAAATTGAAGTTTTTGCGTGGGTTTATATAATAAATTCTGCAAGTAAAATTGGAATTTCCAGAACTTCTTCATTCTTTTTACCAGAAGGTTTAAAACAATTAATTTTAAAAGGTTATGAGCTAGGTGTCGCAGATGATATGTTTTTCAATCGCCATAATTCCAAACAACAAAATGGTGCCATAGGTATTCTAACAAATAATATTATAGATAGAACTAAATATTATGAAGAAGCTGTTATTTTAGCTTTAATTCCATTTATTAATCCGGATTTATATTTATGAAAATTACAGTAGTCTTAGCAACATACAATGGTGAAAAATTTTTATCAGAACAATTAGATTCTATTTTAAATCAAACATTTCAAGATTTTATAATTTTATGTATAGATGACTGTTCTACTGATAATACCCAAAATATTTTAAAAGATTATCAAAAAAAATTTCCTGATATAATTAAACTCATTTTTAATGAAACCAATTTAGGTTCAAGATTAAACTTTTCAAAAGGAGTGCAATTAGCTGAAACTGAATTTGTTGCATTTTCTGATCAAGATGATTATTGGTATCCCAATAAGCTAGAAGTGCTTTATCAAAATATAATAAAAAATAAACATTTAGCTTTTGTATATTCTAATTCTGAACTTGTTGATGAAAATTTACAAATTATAAAAAAGCAAGTTATTCCGGATAATAATAAATTAACTGGAAGAAAATTTTATCAAATTATTATTGAAAATTCAATTATGGGCAGCTCAATGCTTATTAGAACTGATTTTGCAAAAAAATGTCTGCCTTTTCCTTCTCAAGGGTTCCATCATGATTGGTATCTTGCAATAATGGCATTAGGATTAAACTATGAAATTCTCTTTGTTAATCAAATTCTCTTTCAATATAGGCTACACTCAAATAATTTAGTAAATCAAAAAAAATCTAAAGATAAATTTGCAATTAAAACATATAAACGTGCTAAAAGGTATTTTGACGAAGTAAATAACTTAGATTTGAGTAAATTAATCAACAAAGATCTAATTTTATTAATTTTTATAAAAAAATCACTATTTCAAGCTATATTGAATAAAAATATTTTTTCTGCCCTGAATCATTGGTTTATATTCTTTGAAAATTTAAAAAAATTAAATATTAAGAATGATAAAATTAGAAAAAGTTATTTAAGATATATTTTTTATTCATTATTTTGGAAAAGTAATATTGGGAAATGAATAATTTTTTTCATTTTAATTTCTTTTAGATAATGGATGTACGCAGTAAAAATTCTTTCAGATAAAAATCCCATAACTCTTTTTTGATATGGATCTGTAGGGATTTTTATTTGTTTTTCAACTTCAAATAATACCTCAAAAAGAAATGATAAATAATCATTAAAATTTTCTCTGTGCATAATAAACATATTATAAGCAATTAGAGCATTATCATTTTTAATTTTATTCCAAGATAAATAAAATCCATTACTTAATTTTCTTAATACTTGATCCGTTATTAAAAAATCTTCGAGCCTATGATATTTTTCATAATTTACAATTACTGGTTCTTTTAAATATTGATAATTTGGTACTATAATAGTATTTTTATCGAGTAAAGAAAGTAATGTTTTTTGTTGCCTTTGTAATTCTTTTTGAACATTTTTAATAGAATTCGTTTTAATATAAGGCTCAAAGCGTACATATTTTTTATATATAGAACTAATTGATTTTTGTAACAACTTAAAGTTAAAACTTAAATCAAAACCAGTATAAAAAAATCTTCTATAGTGATTTAAACCAACATATTCATCCTTTGTATTTTTCCAAATCCAGTATAAAGCTGTTAATTCATTATATAAATCGTTTTTAAAAGAAATATTATCGCCAGTATTATCTTTCAAAAATTTATCTGACGAAATGTTGCTAAATTTACCTACAGATATTGGTTTAAAAACTTGATTTGAAAATAAAACATCTTCTTTATGATAAACAATGTATATACCAATATTTTTATTCACTTTGAAAATCCTTAAAATGTTTTTCAATAACATCTATAACATCACAAGGTTTTATATTTTTCATACATTTCATAAAATTATCATTTTTCTTATCACAAATACGTTTACCGCAAGCAATACATTCTAAATTTTTATTTTGAAGATAATAATGCTTTGATTGATTTGTATATTCCCAATTTATAGGATTTGTTGGGCCATAAATTGTAATAGTAGGCGTTCCAACTGCCACTGCTAAATGTTTAGGACCATTATCATTTCCAATAAATAACCTTGATTTACTTATTAAAGCAGCTAATTCTCTTAAATTTGTATTGGGATCTAAATAAACTTTATTCTTTATATTTTTAATAATCGAATTTACATAATCCTCTTCACCAGGTCCAAATTGAATAATAATTTTTGCATTATATTTTTCAACTAATAAATCACATAATTCCGAATAATAATTTGCATCCCATCTTCTTGCTTCTCTTCTACTGTATGGTGAAATTACTATTATAAAATCATCATTATTAAAATTATTATTTATGAAAAATTCATTAACTTTGATAAAGTCATTATCTTTTAAATATATTTCAGGTTTAGGGTCGTAATCTTTATTAGTAAAATATTCAAGAATTTTTAGTTTTGCTTTAGCTGCATAACAGTCACCAAATCTTGGAATTATATAATTATAGGCAAATTTTCTAATTCTTAAGTTCCATCCAATTCTATATTTTGCAGCAGTTAAATATGTTAATAATGCTGTACCATTAGTACCAAGAGTATCAATAACTAAATCATAGTTTTCTTTTTTTATTTTTCTAAAAAATTCTATTTTCTCTTTTAATCCTTTATTTTTACTTTCATTTATAATAATTTTATCGATATATGGATTATTTTCTAATAATTTTGCTGGTAATTTATTAGCACAAAAATGTAATTCAGCTTCTGAAAATTCTTGTTTTAAATATTTAACTAAAGGAGTTGTTAGTAAAACATCTCCTATTTGATAAAATTGAACAACTAAAATTTTCTTAATTATTTTCTTATCAAACATAAAGTAATTTCTTTAATTTTGTTGAAATTAGATAGATAATATCGTTAGGATTGCTACTCTTAAGTACAAAATATTTAAGGTTATCGTTATAACCAAATCGAATATCTGTGGTTTGAAGAAAAATTTGGAATGTTGGAGTCCCAACTGCAACAGATATATGCATTGGACCTGTATCACCACTTATAAATCCATTTGCTCTTTTTATTATAGCAGCATTTTCAAGGATGCT
>DAOSVM010000031.1:0-26955 GCA_035379625.1 Ignavibacteriales bacterium
ATTCAGTTCCAGAAAAAATTATAAATGAAAATTCCTTTAAAGATAGAGTAAAAAACCATTTGCAACAAATTATTAATTTTTATAAAAATTATTCAATAATTGCTGGTATTGGATTAGGATCCGGTTACTTATCAAATTCAGAAGAGCAATTAGATTTTGTCAACAGTCTTTCACATTATCTAAAGAGATATAATTTAAATAAATTAACCTATGCTTCTTTTATTGGTTATGATTTCAAAAAAACAATAGATTTAAGTTTTTATGGAATTGAAGTTTTCAATAAATTACCTGAAATTGAAAAACTTGAAAAACTCCAAAATATTATACCTTTATACAAGATAATTTTTTCTGACATTACTTATTCTGCCTACAAAAAAGGTATGAATGGTTATCAAATACCTCACTCTTACGAGGCACAAGCAAAATTTTTCTTTGATGCAATTGATTATTGTAACAAAAACAAAATAAATATCTTTTTTATTAACACGATGTTCGATTATAGAACAGAATTTTCTGCGCTTTCATCTGGATATGATAAAGATAATATTACTAATATCGGTATTGCAGATGAAAATAGACAAATTAATCGAATTACATACCGAGTTATTGCATCAAAATTAAACAATGGAGATAATGTAACAATTCCAATTGGAACAAATAAAGCTGATGAACCAGTTATTTTTATTATTCTTGGTATTGCATTAATAGTTTTTGTAGGATATTTTATTAATTCAAGTAGAAAATTTAGAGAAGATACAACTCGTGCTTTATTAAGGCAATATAATTTCTTTGCTGATTTGAGAGATTTAAGATTAGTTACATTTTCTCATACAAATTTACTTCTTTTTGTCATATTAAGCTCTTTTTCGCTCATATTAATAAATTTATTCTATTTTTGGAAAGATTCTTTTTTATTTGAAAAAATTATCTTAAGCTTTGGCAAACAATATCTTATGGATCTTGTATCCTTTATATCTTGGAATCCGTTATACGGCTTTTTAATTTTAATAGCTATTTTATTTATTAAGTTCATTCTTTTAACAATTTTAATCAAAATTGCATCTTTAACATTAAAAAATAAAGTTTTTTATTCAAGAATTTATACATCTGCCACTTGGGCATTGTTACCTACAATTCTACTATTACCTGTAGGAATAGTTTTAGTAAAAGTTTTAAACTTCAATATTATGAATATTTATATTTATATCGGATTGTTAATTTTTGTTCTTTGGTTAATTCAAAGACTTTTGCAATCAATTTACGTTTTATTTGATATTCTTCCTTTTAAAGTCTATTTAGGATTTATAACTGTTTTTGTAGTAATATTAGGATTGTTTTTTGTTTATTTCCAAACTACTGAATCAACCGTTGATTATTTAATTTATTACATTAAACAAAATAGTCTTTTATAATGTACCTATCTCGCATCGAAATATTTGGTTTTAAGTCCTTTGCAAATAAAACAGTTATAAATTTAAATCGTGGTGTTACTGGGATAGTAGGTCCTAATGGATGCGGTAAATCTAATATTGTTGATGCTTTAAGATGGGTTGTTGGTGAGCAAAGAGCTAGTGTTTTAAGAAGTGATAAAATGGAAGCTGTTATATTCAATGGAACTAAAGATAAAAAACCATTGGGTATGGCTGAAGTTTCACTTACAATCGTCAATGATAGAGGATTATTACCATCAGAATATTCTGAAGTTACGATTACAAGAAGAATTTATCGTTCCGGCGAAAGTGAATATCTTTTGAATAAAAATGTTTGTAGATATAAAGATATTGTAAATCTATTTATGGATACTGGTCTAAGCTCAAATGCTTATTCAGTGATTGAGCTTAAAATGGTTGAGGCTGTTATTGGTAACAAAGCTGATGAACGTAGAGCAATGTTTGAAGAAGCAGCTGGAATTAGTAAGTTTAAATTACGTAAACGATTATCACTAAAAAAATTAGAAGAAGTACGAAATGATTTAACTCGTGTTGATGATATATTATCTGAAGTTCAAAGAAAAGTATCATCCCTTGAAAGACAAGCAAAAAGAGCAGATAAATATCATCAATTAAGAAATGAATTAAGGGAAAAAGAATTAGACCTTGCCCAACATGAATATGCTTTTTACCACAATAAAAAACAATCAATTCTTGTTGATAGAGAATTTGATTTAAGAGAAAAAGAACGCCTTGAAAATGAAATAAACACATTAGATGAACAAATTTCTGATGATAGATTTACTCTAGAAGAATTTGAAGAAAAAATCTCGAACTTTAAAGATGAAATCGCAAACACAACAGAAAAAATATTTAAGATTGAGCAAAGTATTTCTATTAATGAAGAAAGAAAAAAATCAATTATTAACAATAAAACAAGAATTGAAGGCGAGATTGAAGAATTAAAAAGCGATATTGAATATAACAATGATTTAATTGAAGATCTTAATTTTAAACTTGACGAAGTTTCTAATGAAATAAATAATCTACTCGAAGAAAATGAATTACTGAGTGAAGAAATAAATTCAATTAGAAATAGTATTTCTCATAAAAAATCTATTCTTTCTGATAAAAGAGAAAAAAATTTAAGTATCATAAAAGAAAAGAACTCCGCAGAAAATAAGCTAAATTCACTTAATAAGTCAATTGAACGTAAAAAAAATGATATAGAAAAATCTGAATCACTTATTAAACAGTTGAACGATACTATTTCAAGTAAACAAAATGAATTAGATAAGTTATTGAATAACAAGAATGAATTAGAAAAGAATATTGAAACACTAAAGAATAAAATTGAAGAAAAAAAATCAATTATCAAATTATTACAAGAGCAATATAATGACTTAATTATTACTCTTAATAATAAAAACAATGAATTAAAAAATATTGATGAAAAATCCAAACTAATAGAATCTTTTATAAACTCTCTAAAACAACTTAATTCTTCAAATCAATCTATTTTAGATAGCGATAGTTTTAATAATGTAAATATTTTTAATACATTATTTAATATATCAGCAGGTTATAAAGCAGCAATACAATCAATTTTCAAATATATTTTAAATAACATAGTAGTAGATAATATAGAAGATTTAATTAATATAAATAACTATTTACAATCAAATAACTTAGGAAAAGCTGAAATCCTTCTAAAGGAATTTCAAATTACTTATCAAAAACCTTTTCTTCTTAAATTTATAACCAATTATTATGACCAAAAGATAAAAGAAAATATTGAAAAAGAAACTTTCTTTAAAGGATTTGCTATTTCTTATATTCAATCTGATAGTTCATATACAGAACTATTCAAAAGATTGTTACACAATTTTATTGTTACCGATTCATTTGAAAATGCTATAATTGGAATTAAAAAATATCCTCAATTTAATTTTGTAACTTTAAAAGGCGATTTACTTTTAAATAACGGTTTAGTGATAACAGGTTCTGAAATTACTGATGCAGATACGTTATCTGGGAAAGAGGAATTACTTATAGAACTCGAAAATAATAAAAATAAAATTATTCTAGAGATTTCGGAGTTAGAAACTCAAATATCAGAGACAAAAACACAGTTAGAAGTAGAAAACAAGATCTTAAATGATCTAATTACACAAGATAAAGCACATAACGATAATATTCAAAAAACAATAATTTCGATAAACAAATTACATAGTTCATTAGAAAATTTAAATGAGAATTTAGTTTCAGAACAAAATAAAGTTCAAAATTATAAAACTGATATAGAAAACCTTGAAAATGAATTAAATAACACAAAAACATTTATAAATACTTTTACAGAAAATGGAATTGATGAAAATAGTATAAAACAAATAGAAGATGAAATTGATGATTTGGAAGAACAATTAAATGAAAAAATTCAAAGAGAAAACGATTTAAAAATTAAAATTGAAAAAAGTAGATCACTTTTAAAATCATATGAACAACAGCTAGAAAGAGCTAATGATGAGATAGAAGAAGCGAATAATAATATAGAAAATTATGAACAACAATTAGAAGAACTTAATTTAGAACTTTCCAATATTGATACCTATGCCGATGATTATTATATTCAACTAGATAATCTTATCGAAAAAAAGAACGAATTAATACAAGAAGAAAATAAACTTGTTGAATCAATTAAAGATTTGAAAACAAAAGTGCATACAATTGATAATAAAATTCGTGAACTAAGAAAAGAAAAGGACACAATTGCAGATAGATTACGCGATTATGATATTAAATTAAGTCAAATAGAAATGCAAGTTAAAACACTTACAGAAAATATCAAGGTCGACTACGGAATTGATCTTACATATACAGAATTTGAAGATTTAGAAAGCTATGATTTTGATACTATTACAGAAGAAGTTTTCAATCTTAAACAACAAATTAAAAATCTTGGTCCTGTTAATACTTTAGCATATGAAGAATATGAAGAAGAAAAGCAAAGGTTGGATTTTATGCTAAAGCAAAGAGAAGATTTAATTCAATCAGAAAAAGACTTATTGCAAACAATAGAAGAAATAAATACAACTGCAACTCAGCAATTTTTAACAACATTTGAACAAATTCGCCAAAATTTCATTGAAATTTTTAGAACTTTATTCAATCCTGGTGATGAAGCTGATTTAAGGTTGGAAGAAGGTATTGATCCTTTAGAAGCAAAAATAGAAATTATAGCAAAACCTAAAGGGAAACGCCCAACTGTTATAAGTTTATTATCAGGTGGTGAAAAAACATTAACTGCAACTGCTCTGCTCTTTGCTATCTATATGATTAAGCCAAGTCCATATTGTGTAATGGATGAAGTAGATGCTCCTTTGGACGATGCCAATGTTGGAAGGTTTACTCGCCTTATTCATCAATTCAAAGATAGAACTCAGTTTATTATTGTTACTCACAACAAAAAAACTATGGAAGCTGCTGAAACAATGTATGGTGTAACAATGCAAGAAGAAGGTATTTCTAAATTAGTAAGCGTACAATTTGGTAATGAACTTAAAGTTTATAATCAAAATTAGGTAATTAAATGAAAAATATATTATTTCTTGTAATTTTTACATCTATTCTATTTTCTCAATGGACAAAAAACATAAAAGAAAATACATTAGTTGTTACAAATAATTCCGAACCATATAACATAGTTCTTAACAAAGATGCTTCCGATGGTTTTTATATAACTTGGCAAGAGAATACTTCTAATATTGAAAATATTTTAACACTTCACTATACAAAAGATCTACAACCAGATTTCCGAACTGATGGAATATTAGTTTCAAGTAGTATGATATCCAAAAAAAATTTCAGAACAGAAAGTATAGCAAATGATTTATTTATTTCTTGGATTGAAGAAGATGAACAAGGCTTATCAAGTATTTTTATCCAACGAATAACTCCAAAAGGTAAACTCTTACTTGGTGAGAAAGGAAAATCTATAACTAATGATTTTAATTTCTTAGATAACGCGTTAGCTAAAGATAAATCTAACAATTTTCACATTGTTGGTTTGAATTCAGACAATAAACTTATACTTTACACTTTAAATTCACGAGGAGAACTCATAACTGAAAAAAGTAATATACAGATTTCTAAATCGAACAATTTAAAATCAAAAATCACAATTATACCTGATAATGAAGGTGGTATTTATATACTCTGGCTTGAAACTACAGGTATAGATAATAAACTTATGGGTCAATATATTAATTCAAGCGGGAATATATCCTGGACAAGAAGCAGCTGGAAAAAAGATCCATTTACCATAACTAATTTAGAAAAAAATGTATTTACTTATAAAGCTGAAATATCGGGAAATAATAATTTATTTGTAGTAACCGAAGTAATTTATGAAAATCAACATAGAGTTACTTATAGAGTGTTTAATAATTTAGGATTGAATACTATACCTAATAATAGTATTTTAATAACAAATAATATTGCAGCTAATCCGATTTTATTTTATAAAGACAACTTATTTTTTCTTTCTTATTTAGAAAAAGAACAAAGCTATTATAATTTAAATTTGAAAGTTTTCGAACAAAATGGAAAAGAAATAAAGTTTAATACGAATAAAATTTTATCTTTTATTAAAGATGATAGTTTTGCATACACTACTATTAGTGATAACAGTGGCGGAATATATATTTTTTGGGTTACAAATCAGAACAACACTGATTTTATTAAAGCTCAAAGAGTTAATGACTTAGGAAAAGTTTTATGGGATACAAACGGCGTTTTAGTTTCAAGTAGACCAAAATCTTTAAAGAGTTATTTCATCCCTTTTTATATTAATAACAAAGCTACTATTATATTTAAAGATACTAAAAATAATTCTTCACAAATTTATGCTCAAAGACTTATAGAACCAAATACTAATTATTTTGATTTCACAAACTTTAAAGCTTATAATCAAGATAATGATAATATTTTAGAATGGTCAACAATAGGAGAAGAACATTCCAAAGGCTTTATAATTGAAAAATCCTTTAATAATGGTGAATGGATCCCGTTAGGTTTTGTACAATCTTTTAATAATCCAACTAACAATGAATATTCATTTATTGATAAAAATATCCCAAATGGAATACATAAATATAGAATAAAATGGTTAAATATATTTAATGATAAAATATACTCAAGTATCATACAAGTAAAAGTTGGGACCGATAATTTCACAGATTTTACACTTTTTCAAAACGAACCAAATCCAGCTTCTACAAAAACTAATATAAAATTTTATGCTCCATATTCAACAAAAGTAACTATTACAATATACCAAGATCTTAAGCCAATTAAACAAATATATAATGATTATTGCAATGTTGGTGAAAATAATATTTCTTTAGATTTAAGCGATTTTGAAGATGGTGTATATGTAATTCAAATGAAAACCAATAATTATTCAGAAATCAAAAAAATGGTTATTCAAAAATGATAAACAATCGAAAATTCAATTTTTTTATAGATTTTGACGGTACTATCACTAAACAAGATATAGGCGAAACTATTATAAAAAATTATGGTGATCCAGAAGAAATTAATCGAATAATTGAAAAGTGGGCAAAACATGAAATTACGTCAGCAGAAAGTTGGTACTTATTTATTGATTTAATGATAAATTATACACAATCAAGTATTAATAACCTTTTAGACACTATAGACATTGATTTATATTTTTTAGAATTTATAAATTTCACAAAAAAACATAACTTCCCTATTTTAGTTTTAAGTGACGGCTGGGATTATTATATAAAATATTTTTTTAATAAGTATAATATTGATATACCTTTTTATGCAAATAAAATTAATTTTGATAACAATAACAAAATAAAAATATCTTTCCCTTATAAAGATGATGAATGCAATTTATGTGGTAATTGTAAGAGAAATCATTTACTACTGAACTCTGCCGATGATGAAAGAGAGTATACAGTTTATATAGGTGATGGCTTATCTGATAGATGTCCAATTTTATATGTAGATTTCATCTTTGCTAAAGGTTCGTTATTGAAATATTTAGAAACCAACCGAATTTCTTACTATCCTTTTACTAATTTCAAAGATGTATTAAATATACTTGAAGGTTTACTTGCCAAGAAAAAATTAAAAAAACGCCACCAAGCATTATTAAATCGAAAAAAATTTTACTTAGAAGGCTAATTTTTTATTTCCAGCTATTGACAATTGATTTTTTGTTATGTATTTTTTAGATGGCATTATTAAATAATAATGCATAGTTAGCGAAAAATAATAATTTAACAAAAATTAATCTGGGAGGCCCCAATGGCTAAACGTTATGATGATTTAATGTTATTTGTACAAAATCTTGAAGCTGATTTTGTAAAATTTTATGACAAAGGACAAAAAGCTGCTGGTACTAGAGTTCGTAAAGCTATGTTAGAACTCAAAAAAATTGCACAAGATATTCGTGTAGAAGTTAACGAAATGAAAAAGACTAAAGAAGAAGAAAAAACTCCTGCAAAAAAAGCTCCTGCTAAAAAATCACCAGCAAAAAAGAAATAAAACATTCAAAAGACTGTCAATAAAAGACAGTCTTTTTTTTTTAATATTCAATTTTAGCTCAGACGGTGTAAGCCTAAAGCCCCTTGCGGCTTGAGGCAAGCCGCAAGGGGCTGCGGGCCGGAACGGCCAGCTTAAATTCATTTCTTTATCACCTTACAAAGTGTAGTGCTTTTGGGCTTTAATTAGTATTCAATTCTTTCCTAAACGTGGTACCAGTCTGCAGAGCTAACGTAGCTTTTTATAAAAAATTATTTTCTTAACAAAAATTCAATATAGTTTTACGAATATTTACAATTGAAACGACTTTTTTTATAATATAATTACATTTACTATTATATCGTAAAAGCTATTATATCGCATTTACTAATATTATTGAAAATTACTAATATATCGTATCTAAAATTATATTGTAAATACAAATATATTTTTCAAAAATGCAATTATATCGTATTTATGAATATATTATAAGACTTTAAAACTTGCCGGTAAATTATAAAAAAATTTTCATAAATTTTTATTCTTGATGAAAAATATGAATGTTGTAAGTGGTTGGTAATGTGATGGTTAATACGCTTAAATGGAATATTATTTTTTGGGCGTAAGCCCGCACTTGCGCCTTCGTGGCGCACGGGCTTTATGCTTACACCGTCTGAGCCCACAGATAAAAAAAGCTCCCTTTTTCAGAGAGCTTCTGATTTATATCTTTAAGATTTCAAACTGTCTTTCTTCACCTGTACACTCAACATTACCATCCCAATCTATAAAAACATCAATTTCTGATCTGAAACCACAATCACCTGGAATATATATACCAGGTTCTATGGAAAAGGACATTCCGGGCATAATTATTCTTTCATCTTTAGATTCATAATTATCGGCATTAGGACCATCTCCGTGCAGTTCCGTAGTTATTGAATGGCCAGTTCGATGAACAAAATATTTTCCATAACCTGCATCATCAATAATTTTTCTTGCAGCATTATCAATTTCATAGCCTCTTAATATCTTTTTATTATTGAAACTCTCACAAACTAATTCAAATGCTTTTTCACGAGCATCGACTAACACTCTAAAAATATCTCGATACTTTTTTGGTATTTCTTCACCGACAAATCCCATCCAAGTGATGTCTGACCAAACAGCATTTTCATTATTAGCCTTGCACCATAAATCTATTAAAACTAGATCCCCTTTTTTTATAGTAGCACTTTTTTCCTTTGAAATTTCGTAGTGAGGATCTGCTGCGTTGGCATTAATGGCAACGATTGGCGGAAAATCTGTATAATAATTGAACTCACTAAATTTATTCATAATGAAACTCTGCACATCATATTCCGTAATTATTTTATTTTGTGAAATAGCTTCCCCTATATATTGAAATGCATCCTTAACTATTTTATACAAATTTTTAGAAACCATTTTATTTTCTTCATATTGATCTTTTGTCCATATGGCAACAAGTCTGGCTATTATATCTCCTGATGATACAACATTTATTCCATAAGATCTAATAAGTTCTATGGTACCAGCATCAACTTTTGAAATGTAGGGTATCATATTATTTGGGGAATATTCCATAGCTACTGTTTTAATATCACTTAAAATATAACTTAATTCGTATTTCAAAGAACTTAAGTTTGAATAAACAACTTTTTTACCTGGTAAATTTAATTTATTTAATACATTACTCTCTACAGCGCTAACAATTTGTACAGGGTCACCAATTTTGGGGATAAAATAATAAAATCTTCGAGTAATATGTAAATCTGATGGGATATTTAATATTTTATAGGCTATATCATTTGAGCCTTTGAAATCGTAAATTAACCATCCATCAACATTCATATCTTTAAGTATATTTTGAATTTTGTAAATTTTTTGAATAAGCATAAATTCCTCAAATAGTTTATTTTTATAAGCTAAATATGATTTTTTTTTTTTACATTTACAAATAAAAATAAGGGAAATTAGAAAATGGAAAAATTTATTATAACTGGAGGTAAAGCCTTAAAAGGAGAAATAAATGTTAGCGGTGCTAAAAATTCTGTGTTAGCTTTAATGCCAGCTACTTTATTAAATAATGGTGAAAATATAATTACTAACACTCCTGAACTTAATGATGTTTACACATTAAAAAAATTAATGCAATCTTTAGGTTCTCAAATCGAATTTACCAATAATACCTTGAAAATTAATAATGCTAATATCAACAATTATGTTGCTCCCTATGAGTTAGTAAAAAAAATGCGAGCATCTGTATATGTTTTGGGACCACTTTTAGCAAAATATGGGTATGCAAAAGTCTCTTTACCTGGTGGTTGTGCCTGGGGGCCAAGACCAATTAATTTACATTTGGAAGCAATGAAAAAATTAGGCGCACAAATTGATTTAGAAGAAGGATATATAATTGCAAAATCAGATAAACTAAAAGGAGCAAAAATAAATTTTGATATTTCTTCAGTTGGCGCCACTGGTAATGCATTAATGGCTGCTGTTTTAGCTAAAGGGAGTACTATTATAACAAATGCAGCTATGGAACCTGAAATTGTACAGCTTGGAGAATATTTAATATCAATGGGCGCTAAAATTTCTGGACTAGGTACTACAACAATTGAAATTGAAGGTGTAGATGAGTTAACAAATGCAAATATTTCCACCATTCCAGATAGAATTGAGTTTGGTACTTATCTTATAGCTGCTGCCATAACAAAAGGAGAAATAACAATTCGTGATGCTAATGCCAAACATCTAATTTCAATACTTTCCAAACTTGAAGAAGTTGGTTGTCAAATTTCTTATGATAGCAATAATATTACTCTAAATGCTACTAATATTGACTTAAATTCTGTTGATGTTATAACTAAACCTTATCCTGGTTTCCCAACTGATATGCAAGCACAATGGATTGCTCTAATGTGTTTAGCAAATGGAACTTCAGAAGTTACTGATACTATTTATATAGATAGATTTAAGCACGTTCCAGAATTGGAAAGACTTGGAGCAAAAATTGAAGTTAAAGAAAACACTGCTATAGTTCATGGAGTTAAAAAATTAAAAGGTGCCAAAGTTATGTCAACCGATCTAAGAGCTAGTGCTTCATTAGTATTAGCCGGCTTAGCAGCCGAAGGAACTACAGAAGTTTTAAGAATTTATCACTTAGATCGTGGTTATGAATCTTTGGATAAAAAATTACGTCAACTTGGCGCATCAATTGAAAGAGTCAAAAGTGAAGAATACTAAGGATTTATAATGAAATCAAAAAAGTTAATTTTAGAATTTTTTAATAGCGAACAAAGTGGCGGTTTCATTCTTCTTTTTTGTACGATTTTATCTTTATTTATCGCTAACTCGCTAGTATCACACTATTATATTGATTTTTGGCATTCATATTTGGATCTATCCTTTTTAGGCCTTAATCTCAAATATTCATTAGAACATTGGATTAACGATGGCTTAATGGTAATCTTTTTTCTTCTAGTCGGATTAGAAATTGAACGGGAAATTTATGTTGGCGAACTTTCAAATATAAAAAATTCACTTTTACCTATTGTGGCTGCAATTGGTGGCATGGTTGTACCTGGCTTAATTCATTTTTCCTTCAATTATAACACACCATATTCATCAGGTTTTGCTATTCCAATGGCTACAGACATAGCTTTTGCTTTGGGTATTTTAGCCTTAGTCGGGAAAAAAGCCCCATTCTCACTAAAAATATTTTTAACTGCTCTTGCAATTATTGATGATCTTGGTGCAATTATAATAATTGCAATTTTTTATACAAAAGAATTATTTTTTAATAATCTTTTAATATCTCTTGGAATATTTGCTCTTTTGCTAATTTTTAATAAACTTAAAATTAGATATCTAAGCATTTATTTGCTTGGTGGATTTTTTATGTGGTACTTTATGTTAAAATCCGGCGTTCATTCGACTATTGCTGGCGTACTTTTAGCATTTGCAATCCCTTTTGATAAAAATAACGATGAGAATATTTCCTTGAAATTACAACATTTTTTACATAAGCCAGTTGCATTTATCATTTTACCAGTATTCGCTTTAGCAAATACAGCTATTATTTTCCCTCAACAAATCATGAATAGTTTTCATAATTCTAATTCTTTAGGTATTATCTTCGGTTTAATTTTTGGTAAAAGCATTGGAATTTTTGGATTTTCTTATTTATTGGTTAAATTAAATTTTTCTAAACTATATGAAAACATGAATTGGAAAAATTTATTCGGAACATCTTTAATTGCTGGAATTGGTTTTACAATGTCAATTTTTATTACGAATTTAGCTTTTATTGATCAAGGTATTATCATAAGTTCTAAATTAAGTATTTTAGTTGCTTCTCTAATTGCTGGTATTAGTGGTTACTTAATATTAATTTTTAAACCTAAACAAAATATCTAATTGTTTTTTTATATAAAAAGAATTATTTTGAAATAATAAAAAATTGAAGGTTAAATTATGGCTAATCTAATAGTTGAAAATTTAATGAAACAGTATTCTTCAAATCTAGATTATAGCAATAATGAAATTGCTATAGTTCTAGCAGCTGGACATGGTAAACGAATTAAATCAAAAACATCTAAAATGTTACACAGAATTTGGGGCGTTACAACCGTAGAAAGAGTGTATAATGCTTGTAAAAAAGCTGTACCTGGTATTAACATGATTTTTGTAGTAGGTATCAAAGCTGAAGATGTTATTTCTGAACTCGGAATTAAAGAAAATACTACTTATGCCTTTCAAGAAGAACAAAAAGGTACTGGCCATGCTGTGCAAGTTGGATTAGAAAAAATTGATGCTAATAAATTCAATGGCATTGTTTATGTTTTACCTGGGGATATGGGTTTGCTCAATTCTGAAACATTAGATCTGTTCAGAAAAAAATTCACATCTTCTAATTATGATATGATGGTACTTACAGGCTTATACGTGGGAAATGTAACAGAAAATCAATATGGAAGAATAATCAGAGCTAAAGATTTTGACATAAACGGCAATCCTTGCCCAAATCTATCTGGTAATGTTATAGAGATTATAGAATACAAAGATATTCTTGCTTTACCTGATGAAAAACCATATATTACTGAATATAAAGGTTACAAATTTTCATATAGAAAACAAGAACTAATCGAAAACCGCGAATTTAATAGTGGTGTATATGCTTTTAAATTCAAACCACTTAAAGAATTAATTTATAGTCTTGGTACAAATAATGCCCAAAATGAAATTTACATCACGGATTTAATTTCAACTTTCAATAAAAAAGGTTATACTGTAGGAGCAGTAAGCCCAGCAGAACAATACGTTTTAATTGGCTTTAACAATAAGTCAGTTTTAAAAGAAATGGAAAAAATTGCTAGGGATAAAGCCTACAACAAATTGAAAAATATTATTGAAATTGAAGATCCAGACGATTTTTTCATCGATGAAAACGTCATCGAACAAATTATTGAAATGGATAAACAAGGGACACCATTAGATATTTTTGTAGGTAAAGGCGTTTATATCGGAAGAGGTGTTAAACTTAATTATAATAATACATTTAAGAAAAACGCTTACTTAAACGGTTCTGTAATACTTGGTGAAAATGTTACTATATACGAAAACGCTCACCTTTCTTGCTATCCCAGCCAAACGCTAACTGTCGGGAATAATGTCGAAATTTTATGGGGCGATTTAATCAAAGGCAATATTAAAATTGGAGATAACGCAAGAATTGAATCTAGCGTAAACGTTACTGGAAGTGATGAATTCCCAACCGTTATTGGAAAAAATGTTTTAATAAAAGGAACAAGTTATATCTTTGGTAGTATAATAGAAGACGATATTTTTATTGAACATAGTGTTTTGATTAAGAAAAAAGTTGAAAGAGTAGAAAGGAAAAATGGCGAAATCCAACCTGTTATGTTCTATTTACCAACACCTAAGGGTATAGATGTTATAAGTGATATACAATAGTTTATGAATATACTATTTAATTTTCAACAAAATTAAAATACAAAAATTATATATTGCTCAGACGGTGTAAGCGTCACGCACAACAAAAAGTTGTGCGTTTTTTTTGCAATTCTTGCAAAAAAATAAAAGTGCCAATTATATAGTAATAGGGATATAATTGGTACTTTAAAAAATATTCTTTTCATCTTGCTACATTGCGACCAACTTTTTGAACTAATAACAAGCAATTTTTGCAATATTTCTACAAAATAATATAAAATTTTACTTGATATTTATTTCCTAAATTTTATCATTACAAATGAAAAATAAAAGTAGCATTTAACCAACATAACATTTTTAATATCATGTTATTATGGGACAAAATAAATTATTTAATAATTCTAGGATGAAGGAATAAGCTATAAAAACTTTTTTATTTTGAATAGAACAAAAATTCATTTATTAGCGGGTTTTTTACCCGCTACCGCTGCACAGCTTTAAGGCTTGCAGCGGTATGCTTATTAATGCCCGAGCTAAAAAATTTTTTTTTATAAGAATTTAAGATATGTTAAAAAAACTAGTATATAAGATTTTTACTGCTGTATTGGAATTTTAACAAAAAAAGTGGTACCTTTATTGGGTTCTGATTCTAACCAAATTTCACCTTTATGGATATCAACAAATTCCTTACAAATAAGGAGACCTAAACCTGTTCCTTTCTCCCCTTGCACACCCAAGCTTGTATGTAAATTATTTATCTTGAAAAGCTTTTCTTGTACCTCTTTGGACATACCTATTCCTTCATCTTTAATCGAAATAATTATATCTTTATCAATTTTTTCTGTAGAAATATAAATTTTTGAACCATTCCTCGAAAATTTGATTGAATTAGATACTAGATTTCTTATAATTGTATCTAACATCTTAGAATCAGCAAAAACTAAATCATCACCATAATTCTTTACAATTGTTATTTCTTTATTTTTTATTTGACTTTCAAGCAAAGCCAATTGATTTTCAATAATTTCTCTAATATTATTTAATTGTGGGCTAAATTCAATTCTACCTGTTTGACTCTGTGACCAAATCAATAAATTATTTAATAAATTATAAAGATTTTTAGAAGTCTTAAGTATAGAACTTATCATTTGCTTTTTATCATAATCTGTCATTTCATAAAATAAATCATCTAATAGTTCTAAAGAGTTTGAAAAACTAGCTAACGGACTCTTTAAATCATGCGCAATTATTGAAAAGAATTTTTCCTTTATTTTATTTATCTTAACAATTTCTTCTTTAGCTTTTTTAAGTTCCACATGCCTTTTTACTCTAGCCTGTACTTCATACATATTAAATGGCTTTGTAATATAATCAACAGCTCCTAAATTAAAGCCTTTAATAATATCTTCTGTTTCGCTTTTTGCTGTAATAAAAATAATTGGAATGTCCTTTGTAATATTATTTTGCTTTAATTCATCAAATAATTGATAACCGTCTTTCCCTGGCATATAAATATCAAGTAAAATTAAATCTGGAATTATTTTTTCTGCTAAATCAATAACTTCCATCGGATTATTTGTTATAAAAACTTCAAACACATTTTCCAATAAGTCAACAAGTAATTGCAAATTAATTGGATTATCATCAACTAATAATATTTTACTTTTTTCCATATTTCTTACTTATATTATTTTTTATTATTTCAAGTACACTAAAAATTTTATTATATTCAAAATGGTAATATGCTTCTGAGTAAATACTATAAATTGTTTTAAGTTCCTGATAATTATTTGCAAGATTTTCAAAAATTTTTAATATTGTTTTTACTTTGTTAAAATTTTTCTGTTTCAACGCATCTTCAATCAAAGATAAAATATTTGGTTCTTCATTTAAAATTACACTTCCATATTTTAGTAACAATTCATTTATTACTTCAATCCGTTCAGAATCTTGGGACTTTTTATCTTCATCTGGATAATCAAAAATCATTGCCTCCCTATAATTAACTTTCTTAAAATTCAAAAATACTTGTGTGCCAACATTTAATTCTGATTTGTATTCAATACCAATCCCCAATTTGTAACAGTAATAAAATATTAGTGGCAGACTCAAACCAATATTAAAATTGTCATATCCCCTATTTGGCAAATTTATATCAACTTTTTTGAAATTTTCTAAAACATTTTTATCGATACCGCACCCAGAATCTGAAATAATCAATGTAAAGTCTATTTGGTTATTTTTCATTACTACATTTTCAAAACCTATATTGACTTCTCCTTTATCTGTAAACTTAATAGCATTATCAATTAGTTCATTTAAGATAAATTTGACTTTAGCTTTATTTGATAATATTTCTATACCATAAAGAATATCTTTATTGTACTTAATATTTAATCCTTTATTCTTTGCTAATTCTTCAAAAAACCGGTACAACTCCTCAATTATTTTTATTAAACTAAAATATTCATAATTTGCTATAATATTATTATCATCCATTTTATTTAGTACAACTATCTCATCAATAAAATTATTCAATTTTTCTATTGAAATTAAAATATTTTTTGAATAAGTGGCTAAGCTTTTATCTAATTTTTGCAAATACTCATCTATTTTAACAATATTATTTTTAATAACATTCAAAGGTGTTTTTACTTCATGAGCTAAATATGACGCTAACGTTTCTCTACGTTTTAACATTTCGAAATACATTTTCTTTTCTTTTTCTAAATTATCAATAATTCTTTTCTTTTTCTTGTTTTTAATATGAAAATAAGATAATATAAATATAGTAAAAAATATGATGGCTATGTTAATAATGATATAATAAATTTTTTGTTTTTCAATTTGTTGTATTTCTTGTAACTTTCTATTAATTGTGACTTTATCATAATATGCCTCATGGCTCAAATTACTTGCTATATATAACATTGTTTCATTACGAATATTATATAGACTATCGTAAACCCTATTGAAATAAGAATATTTGGTAAAATTATGTTTTAATTTGTACAAATTTGCTAAATCATTAATAAGTTCCATTTCTAAAATTAAAGTATTATTTTTTTTAATTATATTATAAATATCAAGATAATATTTTTCGGCAATATTTAACTTGTGGATGTTTAAATAATAATTTGCAAAAGCTTTAAAAATTTCTATTTTGTACTCCTCTTTGGACAATTTATCTGAATAAATTTTAGCTTTATATTCAAATTCTTCTCTTTTAGGTAATTTTATTTCTGCTAACAACAAATATGCATAAGATAACCTGTAAAGAGATTCATTTATAAAATTATATTCTTTATAATTTTTTATACAAAATAAAAATTTATTCAAGACATCATTAAGTAGCTTTTCTGCTTTATCGTATTTTTTTAATTTAATAAGTACTCTAGATATATAAAATTTCGAATGAGCAAAATAAAAATTTGTATCTTTTACAGAAGTATACTTTTTCCGTATTTCAAAACCTTTATTAAAATAAAATAAAGCACTATCTAATTTGTTTTGATTTTCGTATATTAAGCCAATATTATTAAATGCAACTGCGTATTGATGTTTTACATTTTCAGGTGAAGTTATTTCCAGTGCGGATTTATAAAATTGTGCTGTATATTCATTATAATATTTGTATTTAAAAAATATATTCCCTATATCACTTAAAGCATAAAACATTCCTAAGGTATCATTACTTTTCCTAACTTGATAGTCTAAACTTATCATATAATTCAAAAAGACATTTTTGATATCTCCTCGTAAATTATTATATTTAGCTTTAGCAGTATAATAATATGAAAGAATTCCTGGATGATAATTTTCTAAATAAATGCCTAATTTGTAAGTAGTATCAAATATTTTATATATTTTCTCTTCGTTATTAGAATTTTGATATATTTTATTAATATAATGAAAATATTGTTTCTTTAATACTTCTTGTTCATTCTTATTAAATCCAATTGTAAATATAAATTCAGTGAGAGTTATTATAAAAAATATTTTATACATTACATTTTTAATATTAAATTATCTTTCATAACCGGTACTAAATTGATAGAGTTTAAATTTGATGATATTTCAACATCTTTAAAATATCCCTTAGCTATTAATTTTTCAGCATGTTCAGTACCCTTTAATATTTTAAATAAATTATTTTCCAAATTTAAATATGATGATAAGGCTAATTTTGCAGAGTCTGAAAGTTTTATTTTAAAATTAAATATTTCATGAAATTCTTGGATCAGACAACCAGCCACTAAAATATCTTCAAAAGAAGGATGTAAATTATTTCCAGCGCAAAGAATATCAACATCTTCACCTAACATTCCAACAATATCTGCAACATAACTAACATTATTAAAACAAGCAAGGAAAATATTTTTTGCTTCATTAATTAGATTTAGTGCGTTAGTACCATTAGTAGTAAACATAATTATATTTTTGTTAGTAAAATCACCGTTATAAAATTCGTATGGTGAATTACCATAATCAAATTCTGGAATTTTATCAGCTTGATATTCGCCAACAAGCAAATAATCTGGATTATTTTTCTTGAATATTTGGACTTTTTCTTTATAACTTTTGTCTTTCAGTACTTTTTCTATTTTTTGCTTGCTAGAATAACCTAAAAACTCAAAATTGTTTACAGGAGTAATACTATTAGCACCGTTATTTAAAATATGTGCTATGCTTGTTGTTGCTCTAAAGTTATCAATAACTATAAAGTTTCTGTTTTTAATATTATAGTTATTTAAAAATACAGGGCTAATAATAACATTTAAGTTTATCATATTGACCACATTAAATATAAGTTAAACATTCTTGAACTATATGCAGTTTCATATCTAGCTGAACTGCCAAAATTAACATTTAAATTTAAAGACAGATTGTAATTAAATTTATATGATCCGACTAGTTGGAACTCTTTTATAATGAAATCTGTCGAAAAAACATAACCAACTTTACCATTCATTTTAAGTTCTATTTCTTTATCCTTATAAGCTAACCATTCTGCAAAAACACCGTGAGTTTCAAAGTTTTTGGGAGAGTAGTATTCAGCAATTGTATTTACATATTTAACTAAATAATATTCATATCCAATATGCAAATTTTCATAAAAATCTTTCCCAAGTCTTAGTTTGAAATCATTTCCACCATTTTTCTTATACTTTATTGTATCAGTATATCTTATTACATTTTGGGTTAACGGATCAACTGTCTCTGTTATTTTATAAGAATATACTGGTCCATCAATTAGAAGCAAAGATGTTGATAATGAAAGTTTTGCATCTTCTCTAATCTTATAATAACCATTAAAGTTTAAATAATTTGTATTTAATTTATAAAAAAGAATTTTTGGCGAATATACTAAAAATCTTGCATCTGTACTCATTATTGTTGTACTTACATAATATTCACTAGTCAATTTATTAATGTTTAATTCTGTAATAGGTTTTGATGTTCTATCACCAAAAGAAACATTAGAAAAATATAAAGCAGTATTCCAATTAGCAGGTAATTTAAATAATAATCCAATTTTTGCATTTGTGAACTTATTGGAATATGTGTTTATTGGTTCAGTACTTGAAAATTTACCTTGATAAATTGACAAAGTTGCTGATAAAATTGAGGATATACCTGCTTCAAATCTTATTCCTTGATACTGATATTGGAAATATTGATTATCTGAAAATGTAAATATTTCTGGTAATACATTGAAAAATAGTGGGAATTTACCAGTTGAGAATTTAAAAGCAGTATAATATTCTCCAGGGAACCAACTAGCATTTAAGTTAAATATATAATTATTCGGGAAACGTGTATTATAAAAATCTGTAATATTTTTTGCATTCTTATAATTTTTAAGTTCCGAATAACATTGCAATTTCATTAAATTTATCTGAGCATCAGCTGAATATTCCTTTTCATGTTTTTGAATATAACTTAAAGCGGCATTATATTTCTTTTTCCATATTAAATTTTGAATACGATTTTTACTTATATCTGGATTATTATTCAACAATAATAAATTATCTATTACTTCATTATATTTTTCTATTTCGTCATTATTTAAATAAAAATCAGCTAATTTATAATAAAAATATTCATCATTTTTATACTTTTGATTTAATAATACTAGTGTTTTTTCGTTATCTGTATAGAGTTCATTATCTTGTAAATTTAAATTTTGAACAGTATGATAATCATTAATAATATTACTTTCATTTCTATTTTTAACTACAACGTAAAATAATTTTCTTAACTCATAATTATCATAATCCAATTTAGAAGCAACTCTTAAAATTGAATCTGCGGTGTTATAATTTTTAATAAGAACATTTAAGAGAGCGTAAGTTTTAAGTGCTTCAAAATTTTTAGGCTCTTTTTTTAAAATAATCTTTAATTTGTAAGATGCATCTTCTAAATTTTGATTTGTCCAAACACATATTTTGCAATATAATATAGTATAATTGAAATTATTTGGTTGTTTATTGGTTAATTCTGATAATATTTTTAGCGCTGTATCATAATTCAAATTGTATGAGGCATACAATGCTGTGTAATAAGCTATTTGTTCATCGTAATCTTCCTTTAAATAATTCATACCAATATTAACTGCATTATTATACATCTGTTGGTTTCCGTAGAATTTAATAATTTCTAATATATATTTTCTATTTTTAGGATCTTTTTGAATCTTTGCTTGCAAAGTTCTTAATTGTTGATTAAAAGTAGTATCACGTAGAGCTTCATATTTTTCAAATAATTCTTTATATTTTTCATTCTCTGAATATTTATCAGCTAAATAAGCTAGATGTACTTGTGCTTCACCTATTCTTTTATATTTTAATAATTCTTCTATCAAAAGAAAACGAATATCATCTTTATTGGGATATTTTTGTAAAATTCTAGTATATTTATCAATAGCAAACTCAAAACGAGCTTTACCTGTATCTTTTTCTACAATAGTAAAATTATAACCTTTTCCTTTGGCATTATCCAAACCATCTTGAGCTTCTTTAAAAAATGGTTTTATTACCAGAGCTCTTTCAAAATCATTTATTGCATTTTTATAATCACCTAACCAGTTTCTAATCCAACCACGTTTACTTAATAATCTATGGTCTTGTGGATATTTATTAATTTGTGCGGTTATAATACTTTCCGCTTTTTTTAGTTTATTCGCTTTTATAAGCATATTAGCGTATAGAATAGCATCATTGGCACTTAATTCTTTCTTAGACATATAATCATCAAACCATTTTTCAGCTTCGTTATAATTTTCTAAGTCTTGATAACATTTTGCAATTTTCAGATAATTATCATAATTTTTGGGATTTCTAAAAAGTTCTCTTTTGTAACCCTCTATTCTTTTTAATATTATATCATCCCAATTTTTTCTTATTCTTATTACATTATTTTTATAATTGTTATTACCTGGTTCTAATTTTGAAGCTCGTTTATAATCTTCTAAAGCTTCTTCATATTGGCTTCTATTTTCATAACATTTTCCTCTCATATCATATGCTGATGCATCCTGCGGATTAGAAGTTATATATTTATTTAATATTTCAATAGCTTCTCCGTATCTTCCGGATTGAATATATTTATATGCTTGTTTTTTCAATTCTGAATTATCTTGAGAAAATAAAAAAATACTCATACCCAAGAATAAAAAAATAATTTTTTTCATATTTTTTACTACCTCTACTCAAAAATATATTTGAAAATCTCATCAGCATTATTAAAATTCAAAACATTTTCAATCTTTAACACTGAAATATATCTTAAAATATTTTTAATAAGTGCTTCATCCTGAACTGGAAAATTTGATGCCATATTCACTAATAACCTATAAAAACTATCAGGTGTACTTTTAACAATAATTAAAATTATTAGGTCATTATGAATTGTTAGTTTATCTTTTTTGTCAACAGACAGTCTAATAGTATTTGCAAGTTGTTTCAATGACATTAATTTCCCTGCAATAGCGAAACTATCTAATTTAAAAGCATATATTTCAAATGGTTGCCCAGTATTTTTGTATAAGGATAACTGGTTACTAACAAATAGGAAAAAATCTTCATAATTATATATATTTGAATGTATATACTCATCAGATTTTATTTCAAAGTTACTCAATGGAATAAACTTACTATATTGTTGTTCTTGCCTTACTTGTTGTAATTTTAGTTCGTTTTCAATTTTGTAATTTATTTTATCATCTTTAGTTAAATCTTGAGTGAAAGTACTTTGAACTTGCTCTTTTATTGGATTAACTATTTCTTGAGTATTTTTTTCATCCCAAAACACAAAACCTTTATGCGGTTCAATTTTATAATAATTTTCAAAAACTCCCTCTGGATGCCCAATATTTGGAATAATAGATATTTTCCCCGTAGCATTATTGGATAAAGAATCAATAGATTTTTGTAACACAATTTTTGCGCTTGATAAATTATAAATAGTATTTACAATATCTTTAGCATATGAGGTTGCTGGTTCCCCAACAACAAAAATATTTGTAGTCCCAACATTTTCAATACCTTCAATCATGTTTACATAAGCATCATTTAGTAGATTAAGATTTGTAAAACCAATGAATGGAGTAAGTTCATCAAAAACCAATAAATCAGGTGAATACTGTTGTACTAAATTTTGAATATCTTTGAAATAATCCCTTAACTCATTATCTGGATTATCTTTTTCATATACATCACTGGGCGGATTAGCCTTGATAATAATTAGTTTGTTTTGAGAAACATAATCTTGCAAATTTAAGCCTAAAGTATTTGCAGTAATCATTAAATCTTTTGTTCGTAGCCCAGTAAAATATACACAAGAACTTCCTGAAGTTAGGAAAAATTTTGCAATTTGTAAAGCTAAGATAGTTTTTCCAGATTTTTTGGGCCCAATTATTAAGTAAGAACCTGTTTTATAAATTCCACCCCAATTTTGGTCTATAATAGATAATGAAGTTTTTAATGTTTGAATAGTTGATTTCATAATAAATCCTTTTTATGTTTTCCAGTAATATTTTTTTTCAGTTAAATTGTTAACAAAGTATGCCAAAATCAAAGTTAATAAAAATGCTTTTAAGGTACCTAGTAAAGGACCTACCATGAAAGTATTTAAAACATTATCAAGACCACTTAAAAATAAAATTGGCCATAAAATATGGGAATGTCCTGTATAAGCCATTAATGGATTTTTTCCGATATTAATTAGAATTTTAAAATATTTATCTTTTTGGAAATAATCAACTAAAATTGACAGAGAAATTAATGTTTGTATCGCTAAACCGGTAGTGAGTAATAAATAACTATATGTAGCCGGATCTTTCTTAATCCCACCTTGAAGAGGTTCTACAAACAATCCTATCAGTATAAAAAATATACCAATCAATAAAGAATTTTGAACAAATTTTTCATAAAGATCTATTGGTTTACGTACTAAATATATTAGAAATGCAGAAATTATAATATTTAGCAAAGTAGTCCCAAAAATATAGCGATTATAAAGTCCCACAATATTTATGATGATATAACTAAATGAAATAATAGCAATAAATAAGTATTTTTTGTCATCCCATTCTTTATTTTCTACAGAATTCTGAATTTTATTTTCATTATAAACCGACGCAAATTTTACGGATTCAGATAAATTTAAAAATAAATCCCCAATTATTGTAGCAGGAATCATAATAATTAAATACTTTAAATATTCAAAAAAGAAAATAGGTTTTAATAAATCACATTTCCAAAGCTGTGAAATCCAAGAATCATTTACAGCTGAAGAAATTCTTAAAGCTATAAAAAAAGCTAAAATTGCAATTCTAAACAATGGCTTTTCTTTTGTTATTAACCAAATTATAGAAGTAAATAAAAAGTTAATAGCTATAACTAAAATTATAATATCATTCCTTCCAAACTTAAAACCTGAGTTATCTGGATATTTAATATTAAAAAGAATTGTAAAACTTATAACAAAACCAATTAATTTTAGGACAACATTATTTAATCTCGATAAATTTTTAAAATTACCAAAAATTAAAAACATTAAAACTAAAGAAATTAAAGCTATAATATTATCAAAAGATGGGTTATTACTAGCTATAACATAAGGTTTTGTATGCTGGAGAAAGATTGAAAAAAATATCAATAAAAAAGTACGATTAAGAATATCTAAAATTATTTTGTAATTATTAATGTTGTTTTTTAATTTTTTACTTAGTGCTAATGGAATAGCACAACCTGCAGCAAAAAGAAAAAAAGGAAAAACCAAATCAACCCAAGTTATACCAGGAAAATTTGGATTAAATTTGTTTGTTGGTGGAGGTAACTGGGCATGATACATCCACCCTGGTAAAACTCCATTCCAAGGCACGCGTCCTGAAAAAATCATTGCAAAAATTGCAAGCCCACGTAGTAAATCTAGGGATTTTATTCTCATAATCTAATTCTATGTTTAATTAAATATAATAATTATTTTAATTTATTTAAATAGTTTGTGGCTATTTATTGTTGTTAGAATTCTTAATTTTAGTAATTTTATCTAATAATATGTTTGGAAAATTATCTTTTGGAAACTCATAATCCTGTTTTAATTCAAGTAAGCCTAAATGTTGAATTAGACTATAAATTATTTTATTTACTTTTATCATTTCATTGTAAAAGTCTGTTTCAATATTTTCTATTAAGGTTTGAATGGTAGGGCTATCGAATCTTGAGATGGATTCATAAATATTTAAATCATCGATTTGTTGAATAAATTTTTTTAAGAAATTAAAATTTGGTTTGTCAATTTCTTTATAATTTTTTAAGATTTTAGTTTTTTTTACAGCTATACTAATTTCATAAGTTGAAAATGGGTCAATAAGTGAATTTGCAACAACTAAATAATTTTTACGAGATGTATAAAAAAAGAGTTCGAAAAATATTTCGGTAAAAAAATAATAGTTATCAAAATTTAATTCAATAAGCAGTCTTTTATCATCTCTAATAATTAAATTATTTAATTGTAATTTAAAATTATTCAAATATTCTGCTGCTGGCGAGAATATCGCATTATCTTTAATATCAAATTTAAATTTTTTGTTAGTTTTTGGTGAAGGTATATAAAAAGTTCCTGCAGGATGGTAAAATGAATTATTTGATGATACGTCGAAATTAATTTTTTTAATGTTTTCTATCATTAAATTTTTAACATATTATTATTACCTGCGTAGGAAGTAATTTCAGGATTTTCTAAATTAATAAGTATTTTTACAGAATTGGTAATTCTTTCTATACTTTTTTCAATGATTAGTAAATCTTCTTCTAATGTTTTAATTTGTTCAGTGGATAATTCTTCTTTGATACTATTAAAAGAAAGAATAAGTCCCGATAGAGGATTATTTATTTGATGTCCAATAGTACAAGCTAATTCCAGTAGTGCTTTGGAGTGTTGGAATTTTGTTAATTCGTTTTGTAAGTCAAAAATTCTGATTCCTGCACGCAAACGAGCAAGAATTTCTTGATTATCGATTGGTTTAACTAGGAAATCATCTGCACCACTATTAAAACCAGAAACAACGTCTTTAGTAGATGCTCTTGCTGTAAGCAAAATAAAGTAGATTACCTTAGTTTCAGGATTTTCTTTGAGTTTTTTACAAAGTTCTATGCCATCCATTCTGGGCATAGTCCAATCTGCAATAATTACTTTAGGTTTATATTCTGGAATTAGATTTAATGCTTCTAACCCATCTTTGGCAGAAGTAACTTCGTAATTATTGAGTGTTAGCAATTTTTCAAGAATAAATCTTGTATCTTCATCATCTTGGACGATAAGTATTTTATCTTTTTCTTCCATATCTTATTGATATTTAACTAGAATTGTTATACGACGATTTTGTGAGTCGTATGGATCTTTAGGATTACGTAATTTGGTATCAGCGAAACCTCTTACTTCGTCAAATTGTTTAATATTAACTCCTCCAAGCATTAAAGCACGACGAGCAGAATTTGCTCTATCAGAACTTAATTCAAAATTTGAATAACCAAAACCTTTACCAGGGTACGGCCTAGCATCTGTATGACCTTCAACAACTACCCTATTGTTTAGCTTTGCTAAATTTTTTCCTATAATAGTAAGAAGATCTCTTGCAGCCTTCTTAAGAGTAGCCCCACCAATATCGAAAAATACATCATCAGTTTTGATAATTTCAATTCGCATTCCTTGTTCATCAAAAGTAATAGAAATTTTATCCAATAATTCTTTTAACTCAGGAGCTGTAGATATTTCCTGCATAATTTCTTGACTTACTTCTTCAAGTTTTTGTCTTTGTTGAGCTACTCCTTCCCCATTTCCTTTCCCACCTGAAGCGGCTAATTCTGGTTTTAACATAATTGCTTTTTGAGAACCACCACCGCCATCTAATATATATTTTCCTTTTTTAGTGGTAAAACCCACCGGATCCTTAAAATAAGACGAAACTTGTTGCTTTACTTCTTGACTTTGAGCAAGAATCCACATAACAATAAAGAATGCCATCATAGCAGTAACGAAATCTGCATAAGCAACCTTCCATGCTCCACCATGATGACCACCATGGCCTTTCCCTTTTTTATTTATTATGATTATTTGATTATCAGCCATAATTATTTACCACGTATATAGCTTTCTAATTCACTAAATGATGGTCTATGATCAGAGCTAATTGTTCTTCTTGCAATTTCTACAGCAATAATGGGCGGATTACCCTTAGCATAAGCAACTAAACAAGCTTTAATTGTCTCTAAATATCGTATTTCATGTTCTACTTGGTGCTCAGCTACTTTACCTATTGGTCCTATTATACCGTATGACATCAACACCCCTAAAAACGTACCTACTAAAGCGTGAGCAACACTCATACCAACTTCTGCAGCACCACGATCAATAATACCCATAGTATTGATTACACCTAACACAGCTGCTACAATTCCCAAACCGGGGAAAGCATCAGCTAAGGTAG
>DAOSVM010000032.1:0-26852 GCA_035379625.1 Ignavibacteriales bacterium
TTCACAAATACAAACGATGAAAATGTAATTAAATTCAAAGAAAAATATAAAATCGTTGGCGTTCCGACAATAATTATTTACAATTCACAAGGTCAAGAAATACAACGAATTACTGGCTTCAAATCTCCTGAAGAATTCCTAAAAATTATAAATCAAATTAAATAAAATTCTATTTTAATAAAAATAAGGCTGTCACTTTAAGGCAGCCTTTTTTTATTATAAAATTTATTAACTATTTTTTTTATTATTTTTTTTATATATTAACTTAACAATTTATTAACAAATATTAAATGGTGAGTTTATGGATATTAAAAACAAAACAGTGCTCGTACTAGGCGGCTATGGCCTTGTTGGAAGCGCTGTTGTCAAACAAATTGTCAAAGAACAACCTAAAGAAGTAATTATCACTTCTTTATTCAAAACTGAAGTCGAAGAAGCTTTATTAACTTATCGTAAACATTTCCCAGAGCTGCCAAAAGGATATTTTAAAGGGTGGTGGGGAAATATTTTTGTACGAGAAGAATTCAAAGATGCAGACAGAAATGAATTATTAAAAAATCCAAAAACAAGAGCTACACTTATTCATGATGTTATGGATGATCTAGACGAAGAAATATTGGAAAACTCAGCACTTTACAAACTTATTACAACCTACAACCCAGACATAATTATTGATTGTATTAACACCGCTACAGCAATCGCTTATCAAGATGTATATTCAACTTACAGAGATATTAAAAAAGTTCTTAACAGCAAATCAAATTATAACGAATTGGCAGAACTTACTGAAAAATTGCTTTGTACAATGTACACACCTCAATTAATAAGACACATTCAAATCCTATATGCTTCTATGAATGCTGTAAATACAGGATTATACTTTAAAATTGGCACTTCAGGAACTGGCGGTATGGGATTAAATATCCCTTATACGCACAGCGAAGAAAAACCTTCACGTGTTTTATTAAGTAAATCTGCTATTGGTGGCGCTCATACCTTATTATTATTTCTAATGGGAAGAACTCCCGGCGCTATCACCAAAGAAATAAAACCAACTGCAGCTATTGCTTGGAAAAGAATTGAATTCGGTGAAATTAAAAGAAGAGGTAAACCAATCCAATTAGTAGATGTAACCTTCGATGATGCTATTGAGTTAAATGATAAATTTACTATTAACATAGAAAATAAATTCCCATATAAAAACGAAACTCTAAAAAATGTATTCATAGATACTGGCGAAAATGGATTATTCTCAAGAGGTGAATTTGAAGCTATTACTCTACAAGGACAAATGGAATTTGTAACTCCTGAAGAAATTGCTGATATTATAGTCAATGAAATTAAAGGCAGAAATACAGGGCACGATGTAATAAACGCTCTTGATATTGCTACATTAAATCCTACTTACCGCGCTGGATTTATGCAAAATATGGCTGTCAAAAAACTCGAAGAATTAGAAAAATTAAATGATATCGATAGCGTCGCTTTCGAAATGCTTGGTCCACCAAGGCTTTCTAAATTATTGTTTGAAATTTATGCATTAAAATCTGTTTACATCTCTATGAATAACATTTTAGCTAAATCTCCTGAACAATTATCAAATGATTTACTCGAATTCTTCAAAAACAATGATAAAATTAGACTGCAAGCTCTTTCCGTTGGTATTCCAATTCTACTACCAGAAGGCAATAAACTTGTAAGGGGAAATGATATTAAAATTCCTGTTTTTAGAGGCGAAAATCAATTAGACTTAACAAATGAAAATATTGATTCTTGGGCACAACAAGGCTGGATAGATTTAAGAGTTAACAACATGAAAATTTGGCAAAAACGATTATCAGACATTATAAAACAAGCTGAAAATATTCCACCAGACGACACAAGTTCGACATTTATTTTTACAAAAGATTATTGGAAAAACTTCGAAACAATTGATATTGGTAAAGTTGTTGGCTGGTTATTTATCACCGAAGAAAAAGGCGAAAGAATAAAAGCCTAAAATTATTTTGAGATAAATTTTAATATTTAGCTCAGACGGTATAAGCATAAAGCCCGTGCGCCATGCGGCGTACGGGCGGGCTTACGCCCAAATAAATATATCTTGCAATTAATCAGAATTCCAGAAAAATCAATCAACAAATTATAATTCATAGAACCATGTACGGTTATTTTACTTGTTATATAAAAACAATTTTTATAAAAATATTGTAACCTTATATTGAAAATATTGTCAAAAAGTTAAAACAGAGGAAAAAATGAACAATTTAAAACGAAGTACAAACGATAAAAAAATCGCTGGAGTTTGCGGTGGTTTAGGGAAATATTTTAATCTTGATTCCAATTTAATAAGAATTTTATTTGTATTATTTGCCTTTAATTTTGGTATGACAATAATTTTATATCTTGCATTATGGTTTATTTTACCTGAAGATAACGATTCAATTCCAAATAATGATACAAATATAGATCAAAACACTTCTGAGCAGTCGAATGAAATTATAGTAGAAAAACCTGAAAAAATTACAAACGACACCGAAAAAAAAATTGGTATAATATTAATAGTAATTGGTACATTTTTTTTAATTATAAATTTAGTTGAAATTTCTTTCAAATATTTACTCCCTTCTATTTTAATTGTCATAGGTTTAATATTAATGTTTGGGAGTAAAAAACAATGAAAAATTTAACCACAGCTATTGTTTTTATTTTTACGGGAATTTTGATTTTAATGAAAAACTTAGGATATGAGTTATCTTTAAATAGAAATATGCTTGATTATTGGCCTGTGATACTAGTCTTAATTGGACTAAGTTATATAAGCCTCAATATATATATAAAAATATTGCTTAAAATAATTTCAGGTATAGTAATAAGTATAATTCTTTATTTAATTTACTTAAAAATATTTTATCCTAACTTTTGTTTATAATACTCAATTACTTCAAATACATTATAATTTACTGTTTTTATCTTAGGTATTTCTACTATATTTAAATATTTATCTAATAATTCTTCTTTATTAACTTCTATCTCCACAAAAGGAGGAATAAAATCATAATCTTCTAAATGAGTATCAATTACAAATTTTGCTTCATTATTTAATTCATAAGTTTTTCTATGTTTTTTAATGTGTATTCTCTCTGAAAATCCTAATCGTTGAAAAATATTTAATATTGCTTCAAAATCTTCAACTTTTGTTTCAATTTCTTCTCTAATTTTATAATTTGTAATTGGGTATACAGCCTCTTTCATAGTTAAAAAGGTTTCTGAGCCTTCCTTTCTTATTCTTAATGTTTTATTTTCTTTATCAGAATAAAAATCAGGAAAATTTAAATATACACCTTCTATAATGTCATCAAAAATTAAAATAGCTCCCTTATTTAACAATTTAATTTCAAATTCTTTTGTATCGATTTCTAATATTTTAACTTCTATTTCCTTCATAATACTCCTTTTAATAAATTATTTGTTTTATTACAATAATAATATTAATTTTATAGTTTAAATATAAAAAAAATTATGAAAAAAATTGATTTACATATACACACAACTTATTCCGATGGATATTATTCTCCACAGGATATATTAATTTTAGCTAAAAATAAAAAATTAAGTACAATAAGTATCACAGATCATGATACTATCGATGTTTATTTGAAAGATAATATAATAGAAAAAGCTAAAGAGTTAGAATTAGAAATTATTCCCGGAGTTGAAATAAGTACCGAACATAATGACTCCGAAATTCATATTTTAGGATATAACTTCGATATATATAATAAAAAATTAAATGATGTACTCAATTTTATCATAACAGAAAGAGTCAACAGAGTAAAAAGAATTATAAAAAAATTAAATTCTAATGGAATTGATATAACTTTTGAAGAATTAGAAAAATTACATAAATCAACTACTTATGGAAGACCACACGTAGCTGATATGATGATAAGAAAAGGATATATAAAAAACATATACGAAGCATTCACTTACCATATTGGTATAAACTGTTATGCTTATAAAAAAAAAATACATATTTCACCTAAAATAGCTATTGATATCATTCATGATGCTGGTGGAATAGCAATAATGGCCCATCCAAATAAAACCAATGAAGAAATTTTAAACTATTTAATTAATTCAGGAATTGATGGTTTTGAAATTATACATCCTTCTCATACAAATAGTATAAAAAACAATCTAAAAAAACTAGTCGATTACTATTTCTTATTAGAAACAGGTGGTTCAGATTTCCACGGTGGTAATAAAAATGATAACGAAAACTTAGGAAACTATTTTATTTCAGAAACTGTATATGAAAATTTATTAAAATATCAACTCAAATGATGAGGTATTTATGAAACTATATGAAGGAAAATTAGTAGCAAAAAACTTAAAATTTGCTATAATTGCTAGTAGATTTAATGATTTCATTACTAACAAATTGGTTGAAGGTGCAATAGACTGTATAAAAAGACATGATGGAGATGAAAATAACATATCAATAGTAAAAGTTCCTGGAGCTTTTGAAATTCCATTAGCTGCAAAAAAATTGGCAAATAATAAAGAATACGATGCTATAATTTGTCTAGGAGCAGTTATTAGAGGAGCAACTCCACATTTTGATTATGTTGCTGCTGAAGTAAGTAAAGGTGTTGCGCAAGTTTCACTTTCTTCAACTAAACCAATTATTTTTGGTGTATTAACCACTGATACCATCGAACAAGCAATTGAAAGAGCTGGTACTAAAGCAGGAAATAAAGGATGGGACGCTGCACTTTCTGCTATTGAAATGGCTAATTTAATGAAAGAACTATAATGATAAAAAAGTTCCTTATAATTTTTCTTTTTAATTTATTAGTTTTTTCACAAAATCAAAAATGGAATATTTTTCCTTCTTTTTATAATATCCTTCAAATTGAAGAAACAAAAGATGGAGTCTTTTTTTTAACTCCAAATTCTATTCTATTTTCAAATCTTTCAGACAATAACCTTAATGTAATTTCTAAAATAAATGGACTTAAAGGCAATATAATCAGTACATTTAAAATCATTGATGAAAAATTATTTATTGGTTATACCGACGGTGTTATTGATATTTATGACTTTAACTATAAATCAATTAAAACTATTTTTTCGATAAATAAATCAGAATTTCCACAAAAATCAATAAAAAACTTTAATTATTTTAACAATAATATTTTTATTATTACCGACTTTGGTATTGTTATATTAGATTCTATTTTTAATGTAAAAGATACTTATACTCAATTTCCAATATTAGATAATTCTACAATTTATAATATATTTAATTATAATAATTTACATTACATTGTTTCTAGTAATGCATTAATAAGGCAAGTAAGTGGTAGTAAAATTTTATCGATTAATTCATCTTGGGAAATTGTAAACTTTAAAAATAAAACAATTTCTAAAATTCAAAAAGCAATAGTTAAAGAAAATAAATTTTATTTACAAGCTGATAATAATTTGTATTTATTTAGAAATGACTCACTAATTACAATTACTGAAAACATTAACAATTTTTATATTTATAATTATCTGTATGCCAAAAATTCCAATAATATTAAAATTTTTTCTGATAATTATTTAATTGATAATAAAACTTTTTCTGTTGATAAATTATTTTTTTATAAAGATTCATTATGGGGACAAATTTATAACAAATTAATAAATTTTAAATCAAAAAGGGAAATAATTGTTAATTCGCCATTTAGTTATACTGCGGGTAATATAATATTCAATAAGAAATATTTGTGGGTAACAAATAAAACAGCAGATTATAGTGATGGATTTTATTTTTTTAATACAGAAACAAAAAAATGGTATAATTATAGCTTAGCCTCATCTCATAGAATTTACCACGATAATAATGATACAATATTTGTAGCTCGCTGGGGTTACGGTGCTAGAAAATATTTTTTAACTAACGATAGCTTAATATTTATTAAAGATTATACAATTTTTAATACACCTTTTAAAGGAATCGATGTTGATCCTAACTTTCTTGTGTTTTCTGATATAAAAAAAGATCATAATAATTTAACTTGGTTTATTAGTTACATTTCATCTAATAGAATTCAAATAGGCAGTGAAAATAATGGTATATTTAAAACATATCAACTAACTTCAAATCCAAATGCAACAAATTTTAACAGTCTATATACTGATAGATTTAATAATAAATGGATTGGTACTGATGATAATGGATTATTTTTATTTAATGAAAATAATATACCAACAAATATTAATGTTACTACAAACGATGGATTAAATAACAATTTTGTAACTTCATCAGTATTAGATAATAATAATGAATTATGGATTGGAACAAAAGCAGGTATAAATATAATAAACAATATAAATAATCCAAAATCATCTGTCAGAAGAGTTTATGGAATGAGAAATCAAATAATTAACCAAATACTTATAGACAACGCAAATAGAAAATGGGTTGCTACAAAAACTGGAGGACTGTTTCTTTTAAGTTCTGATGGAAACGAAATAATATCTAATTTCAATTCAACTAATAGTCCTTTAATTTCAGATAATGTTTTATCGATTGCTTTAGATAACGATAAAGGAATATTGTATATATCAACGGAATATGGTATTTTTAGTTATAATACTAATGTAACAAAATCTTCATTAAATTATAATTTAAGAGTTTATCCTAATCCTTATTTGTCTAAATCAAATGAAACAATAACAATTGATGGTTTAGTTAGCAATTCGATTGTTAAAATTTACAATTTAAATATGGAATTAGTAAAAGAATTACCACAAATAAATAGTGGTAAAATTACATGGGATGGTAAGGATAAAGATGGAAATATTTTAAATACTGGTATATATTTTATTGTAGCAAGTGATTTGCAAAATAATGTAGCTATTCAAAAATTAGCGGTAATAAAATAGAGATATGATTGATGTTATAGATTTAAGTTTACAATTTAATGGAAAATATTTATTCCAAAATGCAAATTTTAAAATATCTAACCATGATAAAATTGCTTTAGTAGGTTCTAATGGTGCAGGTAAAACAACTTTACTAAAAGTTATTCTTGGCTTTCAACAGCCGGATAGCGGGAAAATATTAAAAAGAAAAGATTTAAGAATAGGATATTTACCGCAAGATTTTATTAATCATTCCAATAATAATTTGTTTGATGAAGTATTCTCATCACATATTACTCTCAATAACTTAAAAGAAAAAGAAGCCGAATTAGTTTCATTATTAGACATAATTTCTGATGAAAATGAAAAATATGAAATAATTGAAACATTGGGAGATATCCATAACCAACTAGAATTTTATAACGAAGAAAAAATAAAAGCTGATATCGAAAAGATATTAATTGGTTTAGGCTTTACGGAAGAAGATTTTAATCGTAAAGTTGAAGAATTCTCAGGTGGTTGGCAAATGAGAATTGAACTTGCTAAAATATTATCATCAAATAATGATTTAATAATGCTCGATGAGCCAACCAACCATTTAGATATCGACACACTTGATTGGCTTATTGAATTTTTGAATAATTATACAGGAGCACTACTTGTTATTTCACATGATAAGTATTTTATTAATTCTGTTACAAAGAAAACACTTGAAATTTTTGCTAATAAAATAAATTTCTTTAAAGGTTCTTATGATGAGTATTTAATATTCAAAAAAGAACGTGAAGAACAACTCTATAAAAGTTATGAAATGCAGCAAAAAATGATAGAAGATACTAAAAAGTTTATAGAAAAATTCAGATATAAAGCTACAAAGGCAAAACAAGTACAATCACGTATTAAACAACTTGAAAAATTAGAAATAATAGAATTACCTGATAAAGAAAATAAAATACGAATTAAATTTCCCAAACCTGAAAGAATTCCTAAAATTCTCCTTACTTTAGATAACCTTTCCAAGTATTATAATAATAAAAAAGTCTTTGATAATATTAGCTTCTCGATAGAAAAAAATGACAAAATTGCTGTTGTAGGTCCAAATGGCGCTGGAAAATCAACATTAACAAAAATTATTCTGGGATTAACTGAAATAACATCTGGGAAAATGATAAAATCAGAACTTACTAATATAGGCTATTTTTCTCAGGAAGCAACTGAAATTCTTGATAGTGAACTAACAGTTTGGGAAAATCTTTATTATAATGTAAATGATATATCTTTAGCCCAATTAAGGACATTATTAGGGTCATTTCTTTTTTCTGATGATGATATAGAGAAAAAAGTTAAAGTTTTATCAGGTGGAGAAAAAAATAGATTAGCTATTTGTAAATTATTATTAAATAATTCAAATTTATTAATTTTAGATGAGCCAACCAATCATTTAGATGTAAATTCAAAAGAAATTTTACAACAAGCTCTTATTGATTTTGAAGGGGCAGTATTAATTGTATCTCACGATATTGATTTCCTTAGACCAATTACTAACAAAGTTTTAGAAATTAGAAATAATAGCGCTAAATTATTTGTTGGCGGTATTGATTATTATTTGCAAAAAAGGAAAGAACAAAAAAGTACCAATGAAGTTGTTGACAATAAAAAAAACAATGTAAACTTACCAGATAGAAAAAATATCAAAAAGATTGAAGCTGAAATTAGACAAAAAAAATATAACGAAAAAAAGAATTATTCTGAAAAATTGGAAAAAATAGAAAAAGAGATTAAGGATTTAGAAAATCAGATAAACGAGATAGAGAATAGATTATCATTACCTGAAACGTACAATGAACATAAATTGATTTTAAGTTTAAATCAAGAATTACTTGAACTTAAAACAAAATATGAAAATCTCTTAGAAGAATGGACAGAACTATCTGAAATTATTGAAAATATAGAAAATAAATATCAACAACAGCTAAATGAATTACTTAATTAAAATTAGGAGCTACTGGTAAAGTAATGATAAAAGTAGTACCTTTACCAAGCTCGCTTTCAATTTTTATTAATCCCTTATGATCATCAATAATCTTTTTAACAATCCAAAGACCTAAGCCTGTAGAAACTTCATCACCAGTTGGTCTAGCAGATAATTTAACACCTTTTTGAAAAGCCTTTTGGATATCAATATATGACATTCCTACACCTTGGTCAGCAACTTTAATAATTAATTTTCCTTTTTCATCTTTTTCTGTACTTACTGTAATTTGCTTTTCTGGTTTTGAATATTTAATTGCGTTATCTATCAAATTTTCGATAGCTTCCTCTAATTTTTGAGCATCAGCTAATATCTTTGGTAAGTTTTCTCCTAAGTTCACAATAATATTTTGGCTTTTCTTCTGTGCTTTTAATATATTAGAATTTACTGCTCTGTTTACTATATCATTTATATTTACTTCTTGAATATCTAATCTATATCCCATAGATTCATAAACAATAGCTTTAGAGATAGAAGTAGAATATGATATTATTTTTTCTGAGGCTTCCACAAGGTGTTGAATCATTTCTTTCTGTTCATTAATTGACAAATCATATGATTGCAAAAGCTCTGCAAAAGATTTTATGGCGGCAGCAGGATTTTTGACATCATGTATAAAAATTGCAAACGCTTCGTCTTTTTTCTTTTGTAATTCTTGGATAGATTTTAATTGGTTTTCTAAGGCAACTTTTTCAGCGATTAGCTGTTTATTGGCTATAGTTAATTGTTGGACTTTGTATTTTAACCTTTCGATAAAGTCATATAAAATATCTATTTTTTTATTCAGACTATCAATTTCATTTTTTAATCTTTGATTTTGAGTGAATCTTTTGAAGAAAGGTATTTTCTTAAAATTATCATTTTCACTATGATATGAGTTTTTATCTTTAGCCATAGTTTAACCCATTGTTTTTATTAAAACACAACAAATATTATACCATAGTAACAATATAATTACAAAAAGATATTAAATATATTTTAATATTGATAGTTGATTATCAATATTGTGAAATATTATATTAAAATATAGAGCTATTCTTAATTGATAAAAAAAATAATTTGTAATTTATTAAAATATTCACTATAATAGCAATGGTAAAATCAAAAACATTAGCAATATGACAATTATTACATTACATATCCACCATCATCATTATGCATATTATTCCAGATAATAGGCAATGGTGGGTATTATTTAAATTTAAACATAAACGTTAGCCCTGCATTGCTGCAGGGCTTTTTTTATAATAAAATGAGGATAAAAATGGCAAATAATGTTTTGAAATTGGCAATTCAAAAAAAGGGTCGTTTAACTGATAAATCAATTGAACTACTTAAACATTGTGATATTGATATTGAAAGTTTTACAGACAAGTTACAAGTTTCAGCAAAAAATTACGATTTAGAAATTATATTATTAAGAGATGATGATATACCAGAGTATGTTCAAGATGGGGTTGCAGACATTGGCATAGTTGGTGAAAATGTAATTGCAGAAAAAAAACACGATGTTAAAATTATAAAAAAATTAGGTTTCGGTAAATGTACTTTAATGTTTGCTATACCTGAGAATAAAAATTTAAATGATATATCTGAACTTGAAGGAAAAAGAATTGCTACTTCATATCCGAATATAGTTAATCAATTTCTGTCAGAACATAATATAAACGCAAAAATAGTAGATATTTCTGGTTCAGTAGAAGTAGCTCCCGCTTTAGGAATTGCTGATGTTATTTGTGATATTGTTTCCACAGGTAATACTTTAAGAATGAATAAATTAAAAAAATCCTTTCCTGTATTTCAATCAGAAGCAGCATTAATCACTAGTGCACAATTTGAACTTTCAACTGAGAAGCAAGAAATTCTTGATGATTTATTAAAAAGAATAAATGCTATTCAACGAGCACAAAAATCTAAATATTTAATGCTCAATATAGATAAACAAAAACTTGATAGTATAATAAAAATTATACCATCCCTAAAAAGCCCAACTATTGTACCATTAGCTGATGAGAATATGGTGGCAGTACATGCAGTTGTAACCACTCAGCAATTTTGGAATATATCTGATACCTTAAAACAATTAGGAGCTACAGGTATAATTTTATTACCAATAGAAAGTATTATACCTTAAGGTGACTTATGAAAATATATGATATAACTAAAGTAAATAAAAGCAATTATCGTAATATATTAAAACGTCCTATAAGTAATAACGATAGTATATATGCTAATGTTAAAAGCTACATTGAACAATTTAAAGTAAATCCAGAAAAAACTCTTAAAGAAATGCTGAAACAATTTGATAATTTGGAAATTGATGATATTTTGAAATTAAAAGTCGATGAAGAAAAAATACAAAATTCTGAAAAATTGATTTCTGATAAAGAAAAGGCCGCCATTCAAAAAGCTTATGAAAATATTTACAACTTCCATATTAAACAGTTCCCACAAAATTATTCTATAAAATATGAAAATGATTCTTATTTAATGAGAAAATATTTACCAATTAATAATGTAGGGCTATACATTCCTGGAGGTACTGCTATATTGCCATCTACAGTTCTAATGTTAGGTATACCTTCACAGATAGCCAAATGTCCAAGAGTTGTATTAACTTCACCAGTAAAAAATAATTCCGATATATCGCCTTATATACTTTATGCAGCAAAATTATGTGGTATTACAGAAATTTATAAAATTGGTGGTATTCAAGCTATTGCATTATTGGCTTATGGATTAGAAACAAAAATAGATAAAGTGGATAAAATATTTGGACCTGGTAATAGCTATGTTACAGCAGCTAAATTGTATGTTGCTAATGATATAAATTCAAATTGTGCAATTGATATGCCAGCTGGTCCAAGTGAGGTTTTAGTAATTGCAGATGAATTTGCAAATCCTGATTTTATTGCAGCTGATTTACTTTCCCAAGCTGAACACGGGTTTGACTCTCAAGTAGTGTTATTATCAACATCTGATGAGATAATAAAAAAAGTTCTTATTTCTTTAAATGAACAAGTAGAATATCTAGAAAGAAAAGATTTTATAAAAAACAGTTTAGAAAATAGTATTATAATAAAAGTTAATACTTTAGAAGAAGCTTTTGAAATCTCCAATGAATATGCTCCTGAGCATTTAATATTGAACATAAAAAATTTTGAAAATTATATTGACCTTATTAAAAATGCTGGTTCTGTGTTTCTTGGTCAATATTCACCTGAAAGTTTTGGTGATTATGCTGCTGGTACCAATCATTCATTGCCAACAAATGGTTATGCAAAAGCTTTTAGTGGAATTGGTGTTGAAGCTTTTATGAAAAGTATTACTTTCCAATATCATTCAAAAAAAGCTTTCTATGAACTTAGTGAAACCGTTGAAATTCTTGCTGATATTGAGCAATTACCTGCTCATAAAAATGCTGTAACAATAAGAAAAAAGGGGGAATAATGATAGAAAAATTAGTTAGAGAAAATATAAAAAAACTTAAACCTTATACTTCTGCTAGAGAAAGTAATTTAAATGGAATTTTACTTGACGCAAACGAAAATTCTTATGGCAGTACTACTTTTATATTAAATGAGTCTCTTAATAGATATCCTGATCCTAATCAGGTGATAATGAGAAAACTATTATCTAAATATTTAAATATTGAACCTTCAAATTTGTTTTTTGGTGTTGGCTCTGATGAAATTATAGATTTAACTTATAGAATATTTTGCAATCCTGGAATTGATAATGTAATAATTCCTGAACCTACTTATGGAATGTACTCAGTTTCTGCTAATATTAATGATGTTAAAATTAAAATCTCAAAACTTACAGAAGAATTTCAACTCAACAACGATGAAATTTTATCGCTTGTAGATGAATATACAAAAGTTATTTTTATATGTAATCCTAATAATCCTACAGGAAATTTAATTAAAAAAGATCAAATACTTGACCTTGCAAAAAAGTTTAATGGGATTATCTTTGTAGATGAGGCATATATTGATTTTTCATATGAAAATTCATTAATTACCAATGTGAAGGAATATAAAAATATTATTATCTCCAGAACATTTTCCAAAGCTTGGGGTATGGCTGGAGTTAGATTGGGATATGCAATTGCTGAACCAGAAATTATTAGTTATTTTTTCAAAATTAAAGCTCCTTACAATATTAGTACTTTAACTCGTGAAGCATTTTATAACGCAATGAAAAATATTTCCTTGAAAGATAGATATGTTGAGGAAATAATCGCTGAAAGAGAAAGACTAATAACTTATTTACAGAAAATAAATCAAATTGAAAAGATATACAAAACAGATTCAAATTTTATATTATTTAAAGTAAAAGATGCAATGGAGTTATATAACCATCTAGTAAACAAAGGGATAGTTATACGTTATAGAGGTAACCAGTTAAATATTCCAGATACATTACGAATTACTGTTGGAACAAAAACAGAAAATAATTTATTTCTAAATGAGCTTTTCAAATATTATGGATACAATGAAACCATTGAAGAAAACTATGAAAGAAAATCTTACATAAATCGTGTAACTAACGAAACAAAAATACAAATTGAAGTTAATCTAGATAAATATTTGAATTCATATATCAACACTGGTATTAAGTTTTTTGATCATATGCTTGAGCAAATATCAAAACACGGAAATATTGATTTAAGAATCATTTCAAAAACTGATTTAGAGGTAGACGAACACCATACTATTGAAGATATTGGTATTTGTTTAGGTGAAGCAATTAAAAAGGCACTTGGGCAAAAAAATGGTATTCAAAGATATGGTTTCTTTTTACCTATGGATGATGCAATAGCAAAGGTAGCAATTGATCTTGGCGGTAGGGCATACCTAAATTTCAATTGTAAGTTTAATAGAGAGAAAATTGGAGATATGCCAACAGAATTGGTTAAAGAGTTCTTTAGAGCTTTATCCGCTTCTATGGAAGCTAATATATATATTGAAGCTAATGGCGAAAACGATCATCATAAAATTGAAGCAATATTTAAATCTTTTGCAAAAGCATTAAACGAAGCTTGTAGAATTGATGAAAGAACCAAACAAGAATTGCCAACTACAAAAGGTGTTTTATGATTGCGATCATAAATTATGGTGCTGGAAATTTATTATCAGTAAAAAATACAATAAATGATTATACCAATGATGTGATTATAACTAATAATTTGGATGATTTAGAAAAGGCTGAGAAAATTATTTTGCCTGGTGTCGGCGAAGCTTCTTTTGCTATGAATTCATTAAAAAAATTAAATATTGTTAGTTTTTTACAAAATACCAGAAAACCAGTACTAGGGATATGCTTGGGCTTACAATTGATGTGCAGTTTTTCTGAGGAAGGGAATGTTGAATGCTTAAACATTTTTCCAAGTATTGTTAAAAAATTTGACGACAAACATCTCAAAGTTCCGCATATGGGCTGGAACCAAGTTTCTATTATAAAAAATTCTTTGCTTTTGAAAGATATTGAAAATAATTCATATTTTTACTTTGCAAATTCATATTATGCAGAAATGAACGATTACACAGTTGCAAAAACAAGTTATCAAATAGATTTCAGTGCTATACTTCAAAAAGATAATTATTTTGGAATTCAGTTTCATCCAGAAAAATCTTCAAAAATTGGTTCAAAAATTATAAGGAATTTTATTGAATTATGATAGTAATACCAGCAATAGACATTTATAATAATAAAATTGTAAGGTTAAAACAAGGTGATTTTAACCAAGTTCAATATTATGATATCGATATTTTAAGTTTATTGAAAAAATATATCGATAATGGCTTGAAAAGAATTCATATTGTTGATTTAATGGGTGCAAAGATAGGAAAAGTATCAATAAAAGAAACCATTTCTAGTATTCTTAACCATTTTCCAGAAGTTACTTTACAATTTGGTGGTGGAATAAGAAGCTATAGTATTGTTGAAGAATTAAATGATTTAGGAGTTTATTATTTTATAATTAGTTCTTTACCTTTTAAAGACCGTAATGAATTTGAGAGAATTGTAGATTTTGTAGGTGCGGATAGGATTATTATCGCATCTGATGTTTTTGAAGGGAATATTGCTATAGGTGGATGGTTAACAAAAACAGGTACTAGTATTTACGATTTTATTAATGATATGCAAAAATATAATATTAATAATTTTTTATGTACGGATATTAGTAAAGATGGTATGCTAACAGGGCCTAATGTAAATTTATATAATAAAATATTGGAGACGTTTCCGAATATAAATTTAATAGCTTCTGGTGGTATATCAAGTATTATAGATGTAAAAATATTAAAAGATAATAATCTTTATGGCTGTGTATTAGGTAAATCGTTACTTGATAATAAAATAGAAATAGAGGAGTTAAAGAAAATTGTTAACTAAAAGAATAATAGCTTGTTTAGATATTAAAAATGGTGAAGTTGTAAAAGGGATAAAATTTGAATCCTTAAAATCTGTAGGTAATGCTGTTGAACTAGCAATAAAATATGAAAATGATGGTATTGACGAGTTAACATTTCTTGATATAACTGCAACAAATGAACATCGTAAAACTTTAATTAGTTTAGTTAAAGATATTGCTAAAAATTTACGTATTCCTTTTACTGTAGGTGGGGGAATAAAAACTATTCAAGATATTGAAGATTTATTAGAAGCTGGAGCAGACAAAGTATCGCTTAATTCAACAATTGTAAGAAATCCAGAAATTATTTCGCATGCAGCAAAACAATTCGGCTCTCAAGCTATAGTTGCGGCTATAGATTCAAAAATTATCAATTCAACTAATAAAGTTTTTATAAACGCAGGTAAAATTGAAACAGAGCTTGTTACCGAAGAATGGGCCAAAAAAGTTTATGATTTAGGAGCAGGGGAAATATTATTAACTTCAATGGATCATGATGGAACAAAAAATGGTTATCCATTAGAGCTTTTGAAAAAAATATCTGAATTAGTTCCGCTTCCTTTAATTGCGTCAGGTGGCGCTGGTAATATGGTTCATTTTTTAGAAGCTTTTTCTTATGCAAATGTTGATGCCTGTTTGGCAGCAAGTTTATTTCATTATAATGAAATACAAATTAATGAATTAAAAAAATTCTTAAAATTAAATAATATTGAGGTAAGATTATGATAAATTTAACAGACATTGATTTTCAAAAATCCAATGGATTGGTTCCTGCTATTGTTATTGATTATTTTACTAATGATGTTTTAATGTTAGGTTATATGAATAAAGAAGCTTTTGAAGAAACAATAAAATTAAAAAAAGTTACTTTCTATAGCAGGACAAAAGAAAGGTTATGGACAAAGGGAGAAACTTCACAAAATTACCTAAATTTAGTTGATATTAAATTAGATTGCGATAATGATACTATTTTAGTATACGCTAAACCAGATGGTAATATTTGTCATTTGAATAGATATTCTTGTTTCGGTACTGATAAAAATTCTGTTCTTTTTCTTAAAAAATTACAAGATATTATAAAAGAAAGAAAATCTTTAAAACCAGAAGAATCTTATACAGCTAGATTATTTAATAAAGGTAAAAATAAAATTATTCAAAAAGTTGGTGAAGAAGCAGTAGAAGTTGTCATCGCAGCTAAAAATGAGGACAAGAATGAAATTATAAATGAGAGTGCAGATTTACTTTATCATTTATTGGTTATGCTTGAAGCGTCAAATATAGATATAAACGAAGTAGTTGATTGTTTAATTGAAAGACATAAAAAGCATTAAGATAATAATTCAATTTTTACTAAATCAATTTTTTTGCCATCTGATTTAATAATGTGAAATCTTAAATTGTTTATAGTTATAATTTCATTTTTTTGTGGTATTTTACCAGAATGGAAAGTAATGAATCCAGAAATGGTTTCATAATTTCCTTCTGGTAACTGAATAGTTTTTATTCTTGTATTAAAATCTTCGATTTCAATCATTCCACTTGCGATAATGTGTTTATTGGGTAATTCTTTACAAATATATTCATCATCGTCATATTCGTCTTTAATATCACCAAATAATTCTTCAACGATATCTTCTAATGTGATAATTCCACTTGTGCCACCAAATTCATCAATAACAACTGCTATAGAAACTTTTTTAGCAGTAAAATCTTTCAATGCTTCTGTTACTTTTTTAGATTCTGGAATGTATATGATGTCTCTAATAATTTCTGATAGGGTAGAAGGATTATTTAAGCAATCTAAAGCTAAAACATATCCAACTATATTATCCAAATTTTTTTCATAAACTGGAAATTTTGAATAGCCAGTTTCGTTGTGAAGAGTAATTAAATCACCAATTGTTTGGTTAACTTCAATACCAACAATTTCAGTTCGAGGTCGAACAATTTCACCAACTTTAGTTTGGCTAATTTCTAATATATTACTGATAATATTGCTTTCTTTTTCATTTACAATCCCAGCTTCTTTGCTTTCTTCAACAATTTTTTCTATATCTTTTTTACTAAATGAATCATAAATATTTTCTTCTGAAATTTTAGATTTTATAATGAAAATATTGGAAATAAATGAAAATATTTGAACTATTGGTCGGATTGTCCAATTGAATAAATATAAAGGAGATATAGAATAAGCGAGATAAGTATCTGGAATTTCTCTAGCTATTACTTTTGGTATAATTTCACCAAATAAAAGTAAAATAATAGTCGATAAAATTAAAATTCCAATATCTGAAAGATAATTTGTTAACATTATAGTAGCTAAAGTAGAAAATGTAATATTAACAATATTATTACCGATTAAAATTGTTGTAAAAAAATAATTGGAGTTGTTAGAAAAGTAAGCAATTGAACGACCAACAAGGCTATCTTTTTTGCTTAGTATTTTGATTTTTAATTTATTAGTAACAATATAGGCAATTTCTGTAGATGAAAAATAAGCACTAAGAACTAATGAAAGCAAAGATATTAAAATATATGAATTAAACATTTTCAAAGAGATATTTTATTTGAGACTTTTTAAATATAAAAAAAAATTGTTATATTTGAAAGTTAATAATATAATAACTAAAAAAGAGATTAAGAAATGGAAAAATTAAAATTATTTCCAAAAATATTGTTTTTTATATCATTATCATCTCTGAGTATATGGATTGGAGCAAATTTTGTTAAAGTATCATTATTATTTAATTTATTTCAACCATTACCTAATTTACCATTAAAATCTTTATATTCTAATCTATTTAATAATGATGCAGTAAATTTTAATTCTTGGTTCACTATTTTAAAACCTATTTTTTCAATTACTGTAATAACTTTTTATGTTTATGTAGTTTTTCAAGTGCTATTTTTATTATTTTCTAGAATAAATATAAAAAATAACGGATGGATATTTTTAAGTTTAATATTAACAGTTATTTTGTTGGGTTTTGAATTATATCTCAATAATTTTGATATGAAATTAATTTCATCTAACAATATAAATCCAAAAGATACTGTGGAATTAATTCGTTTAAGAATAAATAAAATTCCTAATTTTGTTTACGCTGAAATATTAATGGGTTTAACAATTTTGTTTTTAATGATATTTCAACCATTAGTAAAAAAAGAGAAAAATGCCGAATTATAAAGAAAAACAAATTGAAGGATTTATTGAAGATTTAAAAAATATTGCCAGAGAACAGGGAATTACTGTTAGATTTGAAAAAGGTGACTTTAAAGGTGGTTTTTGTATCTTAAAAGCTTCTAAAATGATTGTTATTAATAAAAATAGTGACATTAAAAGAAAGGCGATTACCTTAATCAGAGCATTAAAGGAAATTGGGCTAGATAGAAGTGTATATGTTAATCCTAAATTACAACAATTTATAGAGGATTTTGAATATGAAAATACTGATAATTAATGGGCCTAATTTAAATAAATTAGGCAAAAGAGATGTTACTAAATATGGATCTTATACACTAGATGATATAGCAGAATATTTATCGAACTCATTTCCTGATATAGATTTTACATTTTACCAATCTAATTTCGAAGGAGATATAATTAACGTTATTCAAAACGCTGAGGATGAATTTGATGCAATAATTATAAATCCAGGTGCATATAGCCATTATTCGTATGCGATTAAAGATGCGTTGTTAGATTGCAAATTACCAAAAATTGAAGTACATTTATCAAATATATTTGCACGGGAAGAATATAGACATAATTCTGTTACAGCAAGAGCATGTGATGGATTGATATCTGGATTAAAAAAAGAGTCATATTACCTTGCAGTTCAAGCAATTATTAACTTATTCAAAGGATTACCAAATGATTAAAGCAATAGTATTTGATTTAGATAACACATTGGTTGATTTTATGAAAATGAAAACCAATGCTGTATGGGCTGCAATTTATGCAATGATTGATGCAGGATTAAATATTGAACCACAAAAAGCAAAAGAAATTATTGATGAAATATATAGAGAGCAAGGTATTGAATATCAACAAGTTTTTGATTTATTCTTAACTAAAATTTTAGGAAGGATTGATTATAGATATTTAGCTTCTGGAATTGTCGCTTACCGAAAAGCTAGAGAAGCAGCCTTAAGTCCATATCCACATGTACATAGAACTATCACAGAATTAATTAAAAAAGGCATTAAAATAGCTATTTTATCGGATGCTCCTGCAAAAGAAGCTTGGTTAAGATTAGCTTATATGAATTTTCAACATTATTTTGATGTAGTTGTTACATATGATGATACAAAAGAGAGGAAACCAAGTCCTATAGCTTTTCATACAGTTATTTCAAGACTTAATACGCGTCCAGAAGAAACTTTAATGGTTGGTGATTGGAACGAAAGAGATATAATTGGAGCTAAAAATATTGGTATGAAAACAGCTTTTGCAAAATATGGTGATACTTTTAACACAGAAAAACATGATGCCGATTATGAATTAAAAGATATAAGTGATATTTTGTATATAATTGATAATCAATAAGTTATTAAATTTATTTAACTTATTTTCTAAATTTACTTGTTTTTCTGATGTAATTTTAATATTTTTAGGAAAAATAAAATTTTCTTTATGAAAGATTTAGGAATAAATAGATTATATTACAGTATAGGCGATGTTAGTAAGATAACAGGTGTCAATAAGCATGTAATAAGATATTGGGAAACAGTCTTTTCTGAATTGAAACCTATGAAAAATAGGGCAGGGAATAGAATTTTTACTACGAAAGATATTGATATTATCTTGAAAATAAAGAAAATGCTAAAAGAAGAAAAATATACAATTGAAGGTGCAAAAGCTCAACTTAAATATTACTTAGAAAATAAAGAGACGGAAGCTAACAATAATGATGAATATCGTGTTGCAACTATCAAAAAAGTATCGAATAAACAACATAATGATTTATTTGATGAATTAGATAAATTTGCTGCAAAAGTATCACACAAATCATCAATAGAACTTACCAAAGAATATAAAGATAAGTTGCAGCATATCAGAGATTTGCTAATACAAGTTTATAATAAACTTTAACGGAGCGTAGCGCAGCCCGGCTAGCGCACTACCTTGGGGTGGTAGGGGTCGCGGGTTCAAATCCCGCCGTTCCGACTACATTTTTTCATTCCTTTCCAATTTGAATCTTATCCGTAATATATCGTTTTCAAAACTTGATGATATTATCTTAAATTTGCCAATTTCTGAAGTGTTACTCACGTGTAAACCTATGCAAGGACAAGCGTCATAATCACCAACTTTTATTATCCTTATTTTTCCATTAACTTTAGCTTCATCTGGTAATCTCTCTAAATTAAATATTTTTTCAGCTTCTTCTAAGGTTATAAATTCTTCAAAAACTGGTAAATTTTGTTGAATTATGTCATTGACTCTTTTTTCAATTTGTTTGATTTCATCATCATTAAGATTTCTATCAAAATTTTTATAATCGCATTTAGATTTTTTCTTTTCGATATGATTTGAAAATGATCTTCCTTTATTAAACATTCTTACCATAGTTTGATTTAAGATATGTTCAGCAGTATGCATATCAGGGCAGTAATCTTTAGCCATATGTTTTACTCCTATATTCTAAGTTTACATAATACACATTATCGGAAAAAAGGATTAACAAAAGGGAAGGTATCAAATACCTTCCAATAAATTTTCTGGAATTAAGTTGTTCTTTTCAATACTTAAGAAATATTTATAAGTTGCAACTTTTAATTCATCTGTTGCTGGATCGTCACATACAATTAACGATTTTGGATGTAATTGTAAAGCACTTACTGTCCACATATGATTAATTCCTTCCTCAATAGCATGTCTTAAAGCTCTTGCTTTATTATGGCCTGTTGCTAAAATAAGTACTTCTTCAGAATCAGTAATTGTTTTAATGCCGACAGTTAAAGCTTGTCTAGGAACTTTGTTGGGGTCGTTTTCGAAAAATCTTGCATTAGCAAGAATTGTATCATCATTTAATGTTTTGATTCTTGTTCTAGAACTTAAAGATGAGCCCGGCTCATTAAATGCAATATGCCCATCGGCGCCAACACCACCTAAAAATAAATTTATTCCGCCACATTTTTTAATTTTATTTTCATAGTTTTCACATTCGGCATATAAATCTGTAGCATTGCCATTCAGAATATTAACATTTTCTTTTTTAATATTAATATGTTTGAAAAAATTATTCCACATGAATGAATGATAACTTTCTGGATGATCTTCTGGCAAACCAACGTATTCATCCATATTAAAAGTAATTACATTTTCGAAACTTAAAACTGCTTTGTTGTACAATTCAATTAGGTATTTATAAGTTCCTAATGGTGTTGAACCAGTTGGTAAACCTAAAACAAATGCTTTATTAGGATTCTTTTTTTGATGTTTCAAAATCCTTCTTGCAATATAATAAGCAGTCCATTTTGAAGCAAGATCATAATTATTCTGAATAATAAGTCGCATAAATCCCCCAATTTATTGAATTATAATGGCTTAACCCCAATGCCAGGTAAATTATTTAATGTAACTTTGCCGTTGATAACTTTCATACCTGAAAATTTATCATTTTTGATTAATAATGCACCATCTAAATCAGCCCAATCGCACATTGGCGCTAATTGAGAAGCAGCTGATATTGCACAGCTTGTTTCTGTCATACATCCAATCATAACTTTCAAATCTAATGCTTTTGCGGTAAAGAGCATTTTTAAAGCTTCTCTAAGCCCAGTACTTTTCATTAATTTTATATTTATTCCACTATATACTTTATAACATTTCTTTAAATCTTCTAATCTTTGAAATGCTTCGTCAGCAATTGTTGGTAAAGGACTATTTTCTGTTAACCAAGCAATATCATCTATTTTATCACGATGCATTGGTTGCTCAACAAATACACATCCTTTTTCTTTCAACCAATGGATAAAGTCTAATGCTTGATTTTTATCTTTCCATCCTTCATTAACATCTACACAAATAGGAACATCAGTAACTTTTCTTATTGAATTTACCATTAATCTATCGCTAGCTTCATCTTTACCAATTTTAATCTTTAAAATTTTAAATTCTGAAGCCTCTTTTGTTTTTTGTATTATTTCTTCTTCTGTAGGTGCTATACCAATAGTAAAGGAAGTATTAGGTGTTGTATTGCTATCAAATCCCCAAATTTGCCAAAGTGGTTTGTTTAATAATTTCCCTACTAAATCATGTAAAGCTATATCAACAGAAGCTTTTGCTGCTTTATTGCCTGGTTCAATTTTATCAATATCATTTAATATTTTTTCTAGCTCAAAAGGACTTTCATATTTACTTAAATCAACTTTTTTTAAAAAATTCATAACACTTTCTTGAGTTTCTCCTAGATAAGGTGGCATAGATGCTTCACCAAAACCAATAATTCCATCATATTCTATTTGTGTTAAAACAACTGGAGTATGAGTCCTGGAATTTTTAGCAATCGTAAAAACATGTTTCAACTGTAAATCATAAGGAGCAAATTTTAGCACCATTTTTTTATTTTTATGTGGTTTGTTACTCATTGAAAAAAGTAATTTATCTGGCATTAAAGTTACAGCAGCACCTAAAAGAGCTGTGTTCTTTAAAAAATCTCTTCTAGAAAGCATAAATCCCCCAAATCTTGTTTTTATTTTTTAAAGTAATACTGAAATAAATAATTATTTGTTATTGGTTCAATTCCTTCAGAGCCAACATTCCCAATGTATCTTTTAGCCTTTATAAAAATTTTTACCAATCTTTGTAAGAAAATTTTATCTCTGCTATCGAAACTGTTTATTTTTACTTTTCCAGAGCTATGAATATATTTCCCATTGCCAATATACATACCAACATGGGTTACAATATTTGACGGCTTTCTTCCCCAAAATAACAAGTCACCTGGTTCTAATTTATTAAAATCTTCTGAAATATCAGTAATGTCGTTAATTTCAGCTCCATATAATGCTTGTTGTGAAGCATCTCTTTGTAATATTACACCATTTATAAAAAAAGTTGTTTTTACAAACCCACTACAATCTAAACCTTTTGAAGAGGTTCCACCCCATAAATATGGTTGCCCAAGAAATCTTTTTCCTGTTTTTATCAAATTTTCAGCAGTTATTTTACTTTCTTTTACCCATTCTTCAAGTCTTTTTGTCTCATTTTTTTTGATAAAAGCTTCTCTTCCATCCGGGAATAAAACTTTGACAAAGTTATTTTGTTCACCAATAATTGATAATATATTTCCAACAACTAAATCTGATACATAATAACTATTTATTTTAGGTTTTTCATAACAATGACCATATTCAGGTAAGAATATAATTTTAGGTAATGAACACCATTTATAAAATTCTGTACTATCCATCAAGGTTATAGATTCATCCTCTATCCAACATAAATAATTGTCTGGTAATTTTACAAAATACCAATCGCCATTTACAGATTTCTTTAAAACTTTTGCTGGGGTACCGAGTAAAGCTTGCGTAACCATTTCAGAAGCATGAGATGGCTTAGCTCTTCCATTTGCTACAGATAGTGTAACGACTCCAAAAAACTTATTATTCAAATCTACATTTGGTAATTTTTCAATTTGTAATTCATAATTTGTAATTTTATATTGTTTCAAAGAATCAACTAATAGCACAGTAACAATTTCTAATTCTTTTTCAATTTCTAAATTAATCTTTATTGTATCAGTTGAACTATTTATAGTATAATTAAAAACACTTACTCTTGAATCTGAAGCATATTTGCTTTTTAAATTATTTAATATCTGTTTTATTACAACATCCTGATTAGCAAAAAGATATACTGATAATGCTAAGATAATAAAAAAAGTTTTTTTCATTGATTTCTCCAGAAAAATTAATAACATTTATGAAAATAATAAAAAAATAGATTATATTTATAATGAAATTAAAAATTAACAAAAAATTAAAGAGGTTGTATATGGAAATTAACAAAAAACTTTACAATGCTTCGAAAATTGCTTTAGTTGAATGTATGGCATTAAAAGAAAATGAAAAAGTTCTAATCATATCCGATAAAAATACTAGAAATATTGCATATCACTTATTTGAAGTATCCCAAAAATATTCAAAAGAAACACCTATTCTTATTGAAATACCAGTTACAAAAGTAAATGGCGAAGAACCTCCCCAAATTGTTGCTGATATTATGAAAAAATTTGACGTTGTATTATGCCCTACTTCAAAATCTCTTACACATACAAAAGCAAGAATTGAAGCTTCAAATTTAGGAGTAAGAATTGCAACATTACCTGGTATAAATGAAGATATTATGATAAGATGTATGAGTGCTAATTATAATAATATAGCTGAGGAAACAATTAGAATATGTGATATATTAGAGAAACATAGAATTGTGAGAATTACATCAAAATTAGGTACTGATTTAAAATTTTCTATAGAAGGACGTAAAGCGTATGCCAGCAAAGGTTTATTCCATCAAAAAGGAGAAAGTGGTAATTTACCTACTGGAGAAGCATATTTAGCCCCTGTCGAAGGTACAGCTAATGGTGTTGCTGTTTTTGATGGCTCTTTTGCATCTATTGGTATTCTAGAAGAACCTCTTAAGTTATTTATTAAAGATGGTTATGTTGAAAAAATTTCTGGTGGTAAACAAGCAAAACAATTAGATAATTTATTAAAACCTTTTGGAAAACCAGCTTATAATATTGCTGAATTTGGTATTGGGACTAATGATAAAGCTAAATTGATAGGAAAAATTTTAGAGGACGAAAAAGTAAAAGGTACTATTCATATTGCACTTGGAAACAACAAATCTATGGGCGGAAGTATAGATGTTGGAATTCATTTAGATGGTATTATTACAAAACCTAATGTTTATTTGGATGATAAATTGTTTATGAAAAAAGGTAAAATATTATTTTAATTTTCTATTTTTTTTATAGCTTCCAGAAGGAAATTAACTTCTGGATTACTTTTATCATATTTTGTGATAAAAATAAGTAATTTTTCAGCTGCATTATAATCTTTGTCATGAATTAATATTTTTGCAATTAAAATTAAAGCATCAAAATATAAAGGATGTAAACTAACTAAATTTCTTAAAATTAAAATAGCTTCATCATATTTGTTATCATTAAATAGAGACAAAGCTTTTTGGTATTCAATATAAGGGGATGCGAAAGGAATTTCATAATCCCCTTTTTTTATAACACAAGATTCATAAACTTGTTCATTTGCAAGTCCCCAAAATTCATTATTGTTTGTTTTTCTTTCACTATCAATTTGCGGATTAAATTTTCTATTATTGTTTGTTAAGCGATCATCTTTAAGTTTATAATGCTCCAAATGATACATTTTTTTGTTATAATTTAGTAAGAAATCTGGTGTAAAAAATCTTTTTACTCTTTTGTAAAATTCGATATCAAAATAACCCCAATAAATCATATGTTCATCAAAGCCTCTTAGTTGAAAAAAAATTTCCTTCTTAGCAAAATAACCAATTGCCGTTCCTCTAAAAGTTTTTCCATCTGGATTAAATAAAGGAGAATGTTTTATCTCTATACTATACAATAAGTTATTTAATTCGTCTAAGGAATTGTTTTCATAAAAATCGATAGGAATATCTCTTCTTTCACAAAATAAAACTTTATCATATTTGTTGTCAATGAGTTGCATAAGAAATATATACGTATCATATGGTAAAAATCCATCAGAATCTGAAAATAGTATATATTCTCCTTTACATCTTCTTAAACCAACGTTTACTGCATGTGGCATTGAATATGGAGAATCTTTTTCATATTTTTTGGTGATTTCAGGTGGAGTATAAATAAATCTTATATTTTCCGCAATTTCTATCGGATAATTTAATAGATTAGAAAGAAGATTATTGCTACCCCAATCGCTTATTACAATTTCAACATCATTTAAAGTATTACTTATTAATATATTACTAATATGTTGATTTAATGCTAGTTGTAGCCTTTGTATAAAGTTTCCACAATAATTATCATTACGACCTTGTAATAGAATAGAAAGTTTCATAATTTTTTTTTTATTTTTTTTAAATTATATTTATTATCCAAATTAAAAAAAAATATAAAATTATGAAAGATTTTTATTTAATCGATTATTTAAGCTATATTGAACAAGATAACAAGAATGATGCTGAGCAAATTGCAAACAATATTCATAATATATTATTATGCAATAATATAGATATACTTACATTAGAATCTACTCAAATAAATATTATCACAAAAAACTATGATTTACAAAACAAAATAAATTTAAATAAAAATTTAGAATTTTTTAATTATGAAAATTTTACAGATATTTTAGCACATATCAAAGAAAATTTAAAATTATCTTTAATCATGAGTAATGTAGTTGGGATATCAAAAGAAGATATAGAAAAATATTTAATGTTAATGCAAT
>DAOSVM010000033.1:0-26683 GCA_035379625.1 Ignavibacteriales bacterium
AATTAGCGAAGATGGAAAAATTATTACCTTGATTCTTTCAGGTGATTTGATAATTAACTATATAAGTGAAATTAAAGAAAATTTTCCTGAGCCTAAACCTGAAAATGAATTTATTTTTATTATCAAAGAAGTAGATGCATTTGACTATTCTTTTATTCAGTTTTTTGCGTATTATTTAAAACTTCTTCAGAGTAACAATATAAAATATCATTATGAAATGAATGAATACTTAGAAGATACTCTTAAATATTTTTTTAATGATTTACTATAAACAGGAGAAAATATGGCCAAAAAAATATTAACAGTTGATGATTCCGCAAGTATTAGACAAATGGTATCTTTTACATTAAAAGAAGCTGGATATGAAGTTTCGGAAGCTTTTGATGGTGTTGATGCTGTTAATAAATCCTTAAATAATCAATTTAATTTGGTTATAACAGATTTGAATATGCCTAATATGGATGGAATTACCCTCATTAAAAATTAAGAGAAAATCCAAATTATAAATTCACACCAATAATTATGCTTACAACTGAATCTCAGGAAACTAAAAAACAAGAAGGCAAAGCAGCAGGAGCAACTGGTTGGATAGTTAAACCATTTACACCCGAACAGCTTATAGGCGTTGTAAAAAAAGTACTTCCATAAATTTTAGGAAGACATATGAATGAAAATTTAAAACATTTATTTAAAGAAGAAGCTAGTGAATTATTAACCGAACTCGAAAATGTATTATTGATAATTAGAACAAGAACCTGGAAATAATGAATTAGTGGATCGTGCATTTCGAGCTCTACATACCTTAAAAGGTGCTGGTGGAATGTTCGGTTTCACTGATATTTCTATGTTTGTGCATAGTATGGAAAGTGTTTATGATAAAATTAGAGACAGAACATTAAAAATTAATCTTGATATTATACGCTATACATTGCGTGCTCTCGATATTATAAACTATATGTTAGAAATTCCCGAAGAGAAGCAAACTCAAGAAATTGCTGATGCAATTTATGAGATCACTACTAAATTTAAATCTTTTACCATATCAGAAGAATTACCAAAATCAGAAACAAAAAAAATAGTAGTTCAAAAAGAAAAAGTACAAAAAAAATATACTTATAAAATTATCTTTAAACCTGAAAATTATCTTATGATATATGGGCATAATATCTTAGCCTTAATTAAAGAAATACAAAATTTAGGAAATACCATTGTTACTACAAAGTTCAAAGAATTACCTGCTTATAATGAATTTAATCCAGAACTTCTTTATACGGATTGGATTATTATTTTATCAACTGATGTTATAATTGATACTATAAAAGATATTTTCACATTTGTTGAATCTGATGCAAAAATTATGATTAAAAAATTATGTGACTATGATATTTTTGAAAATTCTATTACTGTCGAAAAAATTAAATTTTATCTACAAAACAATGAAGATATTGATGGGAAAATTATTGAGACTTTAGAAAATGAAATTGAAACAGCAATTTCTTCAAATACTCAAATTAAAAACGAAATATTAGGAAGAGCTAAAGAAACAACTAAGGAAAAAATTTCTGAACAAAAAGTTTCAATTATTAGAGTTCCAGCTGAAAAATTAGATCAACTTGTAAACTTAGTTGGTGAAATGGTTACATTGCAAGCTAGATTAAACCAAATATCATTAACATTGAATAATGGTGATTTACAAATGCTTTCCGAAGAAGTAGAAAGATTAACTTGGGATTTACGAGATATCGCGTTAAATATAAGAATGCTGCCTATAGGTTCAACTTTTTCGAGATTTAAACGATTAGTTTTTGATTTATCGAAAGAACTAAATAAAGAAATAGAATTGATTACTGAAGGCGAGGAAACTGAATTAGATAAAACAGTAATAGAAAAGTTAACAGATCCGTTAATGCATATTATTCGTAATAGTTTAGATCACGGAATTGAAACTCCTGAAGAAAGAATAAAATTAGGTAAACCTTCCAAAGGAACAATTAAATTAATTGCAAAACAAGTTGGGAATGAAGTAATCATTGAAATTATAGATGATGGCAAAGGGTTAGATAAAAATAAAATTTTGAATAAAGCTATCGAAAAAGGTCTTGTTCAGCCTAATGTTGAATTAACTGATACTGAAATTTATCAATTAGTTTTTCTACCTGGCTTTTCAACAGCTGAAAAAGTTACTAATCTTTCTGGCCGAGGTGTAGGGATGGATGTAGTTAAGACGTTCATTGAAAGTTTACGTGGTAGTGTAATTTTAGAGAGTGAACAAGGGAAAGGAACAAAAGTTATTATTAAACTACCACTGACATTAGCAATAATAGATGGATTATTGGTTAAGGTTTATGAGCATATTTTTGTTTTACCTTTATCCAATGTTGAGGAATGTATAGAATTAACTAAAAAGGAAATAGAAGCTTCAAAAGGGCGAAATATTGTTACTATAAGAGATGAAATTGTACCTTATATTAGATTGAGTGACTTTTTCAATTATCAATATCCAAAATTAGAGATTGAGCAAATAGTTGTTTTGAGAATAGGTGATAATAGAGTTGGTTTTTGTGTAGATTATGTAATAGGTGAACATCAAACTGTTATTAAAACACTACCCAAAATTTATAAAAATTTAGAAGGTATTAGTGGTGCTACTATACTTGGCGATGGTACAATAGCTTTAATTTTAGATATAAATAAAATTTATCAGTTAGCTGAAAAAGAAGAAATGGATGAAATTGAAAAATATTCAAATTTAATAGAAAATTGGAGGTAGTATGAACTGGTTTAGAAATTTAAATATAAGGACAAAATTATTGTTGTCTTTTATTTTATTGTCCTTGTTTTCTATTTATATAGGATATGAAGGGATAAAAAATATCAAATCTCTTCAAGAGTCAGATTAGTTTATGTATGAAAATTATGTTGTAGCCATGGAAAAACTTGCTAATGCAATTGATCGTTTTCAGCGTGCTAGAAATAATGTGAATTTGCAAATATTGGCAAATGAACCGCAAGAAATATCTAACTATAATGCAAGGCGAAAAGAGCTTTCTACTGAGGTAGGTAAATTTTTGGCTGAATATGAAAAAACTATAATTACAGAAGAAGAACGTAGACTATTTAATGATTTTGTTGGTTCAAGGAATAATTATGTGGAAGCAATTAAGGTAGTTGAAACATTAGCAGCAGAGAATAAAGACAATGATGCATATACATATTTTAATAAAGGAGAAGGTTCAAAATATTATACTGAATATAGAGATAAATTATATGCATTATATGAATGGAATGTAAATCAAGCAAATAAATTAGCAACTGAGAACAAAAGATTAGCTGATGAATTAGTTAATTTAATGACAATAATTATGATAGCTGCATTTGTACTAGCTGTTCTATTAGGCATTTTAATAGCGAATATGATTAGCAAGCCTATTAACAAATTGAAAGGAATAGCAGAAAAATTATCATTAGGCAATATAAAAGTTAGTGTAGATATTGATACTCAAGATGAAATTGGAAGATTAGCCGATGCTTTTAGAATGATGATAAATAATATTAAAGAACAAGTTCTGGTTGCTGATAAGATTTCAGAAGGTGAATTAAATGTAAAAATTACACAAAAATCAGATGATGATGTATTGAACTATGCTTTGATAAAAATGGTAACAAACTTAAAAACTTTGATTGAAGAATTAGATATTCTTTCCGATGCAGCAGTTAATGGGCATTTAGATAAAAGAGGAGATGCTTATAAATTTAAAGGAGCTTACAAAGAGATAATTGAAGGAATAAATTCTACTCTTGATGCTATAATAGGTCCATTAAATGTAGCAGCAGAGTATGTAGATAGAATTAGTAAAGGAGATATACCACCAAAGATAACCGAGAATTATAATGGTGATTTTAATGAAATAAAGAATAATTTAAATCAATGTATTGATGCGATAAATTTACTAATAAATGATAGTAAAAACTTAGTCAAGGCAGCTGTTGAAGGGAAATTGGACGTTAGGGCAGATGATAATAAACATTTTGGAGACTTCAAAGAAATTATAAAAGGAATAAATTCTACTCTTGATGCTATAATAGGTCCATTAAATGTAGCAGCAGAGTATATAGATAGAATAAGCAAAGGTGACATACCACCGAAGATAACCGAACAATATAACGGTGATTTTAACGAGATTAAGAATAATTTAAACCAATTAATAGATGCAATGAATTATATTACTAAAATAGCTGAAGAAATAGCTAATGGTAATTTGAACATAAAAGTTGAAGCAAGATCTAAATATGATTTATTATTAATATCTATAGATAAAATGGTTGGATCATTAAATGAAGTTTTTGCTCAATTATTGGAAGTTGCGCACGATGTAACAGAAGGAAGCCAAGTTTTGAGTAAAAAATCAGAAGAAATAGCAAATGGTTCAAATAAACAAGCTGCCGCAGCTGAGGAAGCATCTGCATCAATGGAACAGATGAGTTCTAATATTAAAAATAATGCTCATAATGCAATTGAAACTGAAAAAATAGCAAATAATGTTGCTGAAAAAGCTAAAGAGAGTGGAAAAGCTGTAATAGAAACTGTAAGGGCTATGAAAGATATAGCAAGTAAAATATCAATTATTGAAGAAATTGCTCGACAAACAAATCTTTTAGCTTTGAATGCTGCCATTGAAGCTGCCAGAGCTGGAGAGCACGGTAAAGGATTTGCAGTTGTCGCTTCAGAAGTGAGAAAATTAGCTGAAAGAAGTCAAACTGCAGCAGGAGAAATTAATCAACTCTCAAATACTAGTGTGAAAATTGCTGAAAGTGCTGGTGTTATGCTTAATGAATTAGTTCCTCAGATAGAAAAAACAGCTGAACTAGTTCAAGAAATAACTGCTGCTAGCAATGAACAAGCTCAAGGAGCAGAGCAAATTAATAAAGCAATTCAACAATTAGACCAAGTAATACAAAAAAATGCTGCTACTTCTGAAGAATTAGCAACTACTTCTTATGAATTGATGGAACAAGCAAAAATTTTAAATAGTAATATTTCATACTTTAAAATTGCCAAATCTATAAGTAGATATAAAAATAATAGAAATGAGGGACAAAAAATAGCTGAAGTAAAAGTAAATAAAAGCTCTGATCAGTACTCCGATTTATCAGATGACGATTTTGAAAGATTGTCTTAGATATTTTTCAAATTATAATGTAAGGAGATGGATTTATGAGCCAGAGTATTATTTCAGAAACAAGGCAATACTTAACTTTCGAATTAGATAAAGAAATCTTTGCTATTGATGTATCTCAAGTTAAAGAAGTATTGGATTATACAAAAATTACCAAAATTCCACGTACACCCGACTTTATGTTGGGTGTAATTAATCTTAGAGGTAGTGTAGTTCCTGTCATAGACATAAGAAAAAAATTTGGAATGAATATCTCGGAAGTTACTATAAATACTTGTATTATTGTTTTAGAGATAAATTATGAAAACGAATTGCTCACCATAGGTGCATTGGCAGATTCTGTTAAAGAAGTATTTGAATTAGAGCCTAAGGACATTGAACCTGCTCCTAAAATTGGCACAAAGATGAATATTGAATTTATCAAAGGAATGGGTAAAAAAAATGATGAATTTGTAATTATTCTTGACATCAATAAAATATTTTCACAAACGGAGTTAGATTTTATTAGTAATCAAAAAAATGATAATGAAAACATAGAAAATTCTGAAGCAATACCTGATAAAGTTTGATTTTAACAATTTTTTTTATAATTTTAATATTATTTTTAATTTAAATTATATTTATGCAAAATTTTACTTTGAACTCAGATTTAGTAAATTTAATTTTGAATTCAATTTCTAGTGCTATAGTTATTACCAATGAAAATTTAGAAATTCTATTCCATAACAATGTTGCTGGAGATCTTTTAAATTGTAAGAACAGCAGCGATTTATCTAATATCTTATCTACTAACGATTTAGTCGAAAAAGTTAATAAATTAATCTCACATAATGATGTTACATATGAAGTATTTACCTCCAATATTACCACTTTGAATAACGATAGTTTAATTTGTAATGTAAAATTTATTAAAATATCCAACTTTTATTTATTGGTAATTGATGATAAAACGCACTTAACACAATTAATTAATGATTTAAAAAATGCTAAAGAAGCAGAAGAACAAGCTAAAAAAGCACAAATTGACTTTTTAAGCAATTTGAGTCATGAAATTAGAACACCAATGAATGGTGTTATCGGTATGACAGATCTTCTAGCTGAAACCAATCTCGATGAAGAGCAATTGGAGTATGTAAATCTAATTAAAAAATCTTCAAAAAGTTTGATGATGCTTCTAAATTCATTATTCGATATTTCAAAATATGAAAAAGATGAAATAGAGCTTAATAATGAGGTATTTGATTTTATTGAATTAGTTGAAAGTGCAGTAAAATCTGTTGATAATTTAATTAAAACTAAAAATTTAAAATTTAATTATCAAATTGATAAGAATATCCCAGAATTTTTATATGGTGATTTTAATAAATTAAAGCAATTACTCTCAAATTTACTTCATAATGCAGTTAAATTTACTGAACAAGGTTATATATCTTTACAAGTTAAAGAAGAAGCAACGAGATTTAATTCTTCAAATGAAAAAAATCATAAAATTCTATTTATTGTAGCCGATTCTGGTATTGGAATTAAAGATGAGATTAAAGATAAAATTTATGATAGGTTTTCCCAGGGTGATACTGTAATGTTCAAAAATTATAGTGGTGTAGGATTAGGTTTAACAATAGTCAAGCAAATAGTTAATCTTATGAAAGGTGAAATATGGTTTGAATCACAAGTTGGAAAAGGGACCACTTTTTATGTAGCTATAGAATTAACTGAGAAAAATAGTCAAACCAAGAATGATGATTTTACGAGGATATTTTCTAATATAAATAATGATGCCCACGTCGAACTGCTTGAGGATCTAAATATTAATTCAAAAGTAACTGAAAATCAAAAAAATAATTTAATTTTAATTGTCGATGACAATAAATTAAATCAACAAGTAATATCTAATATTTTTGATAAATATGGTGTAAAATACAAAATTATGAATAATGGTTTAGAGGCTATTAATGAACTAAGAACAAATAAATATGATTTAGTATTTATGGATATGATGATGCCTGTTATGGATGGAATTGAGACAACAAAAATAATTAGAAATGGGCAATATCCTGAAATTGATAAAAATATTAAAATTATAGCATTAACAGCTTTTACTCAAAAAGAAATTGAAAATAGATATCAAGATTTACAAATAGATGGATTACTTTCAAAACCTTTTCATAAAAATGATATACTTAAACTACTAAAGCAGCATTTGCCTTTTGTTGATATTAAAAATTACGAGTTGAACGAAAGTGTTGATAATGAAGAAGAGTTTGCGATTGAAGAAGTTTTAGATAGAATAGGAAATGATAAAAATTTATTGAAAATGATTTATCAAACATTTACGCAAGATATATTCAAATATATATTTTCTCTAAATGAAGCATTGGAAAAAGGTGATTATCATGGGGCAAAAGTTGCATTACATACTATGAAATCTCTTACATCAAATATTGGTGCAAATAGATTAACTAAAGTTATTTTAAATTTGGAAGTATTAATTGAAGAAAAATCTTACAATAGAGTTAATGAATTTATGAATAATCTACGTATTGAAATAAAAAATTTTCTTAAAGTTGCTGAAACAAAAATAAAAGAAATATCTGGGGAGTAAATATGCTATTTTTGATAGCAGAAGATGATTTATCATCTCGAATTATACTTCAACAACTACTTTCACCCTATGGAGAAGTTCATATAGCAATTAATGGACAAGAAGCTATAGACTTATTTAAAATGTCTTTGGATAGTAAAAATTATTATGATGCCATTTTCCTTGATATTATGATGCCAGTGATGAACGGGAAAGAAGCTTTAAAAGAAATTAGAGATTTAGAAAAAAAGAATAAATTAGAAAAAGAAACATACATAATGATGGTTACAGCTTTGAATACACCAAAAGAAGTTATTGAATCTTTTTATGAAGGAGGATGTTCTTCTTACACAGTAAAGCCTGTTGATAGACGAAAATTAATAGGTAAATTACGTGAGGATAAGATTTTAAGGTAAGAATGGTAAAAAAAAAAGTTGAAATAAAATTCAAAGATATTCAATGGTTCCTACCCACAATTTATTTATCAAGTGCTTTTATACTATTAATTTCATTTGAGAAAACTATAGATTATTACTATGGTGATACTTTAAGCTTATCTTTAAAATCTTTTCTATCTCATGATATTAATATTCTTGCTAATACATTTGGGGGATTAGGCGAAATAGCACCTGCTATTATTGCAATTGCATTAACAGTTATTGCTATTGTAGTAGAATTGGTTGCAAATAAATATTCTCCTAAAATTGTTGATTTATTTATTGAAGATAGGAAAAATAATTTTATAATATCTTTTTTTGTAATTTCTGCATTAAATCAGCTGTTTGTTGCTAATACTTTGACTGAAAAATCTTATTTTAGTCTTTTAGTTGCTTTAATAATGATTATGACTACAATTATTCTTATTATACCATACTTTAATTATGTTTTTACTTTTTTGCATCCAACACAATTTATTAAATTAGTAAAAGAAAGATCTATAAAAACATTTGATAGTATTAATAATAATAACTATAATGATAAGAAAGAAGAAATACATTATTTCATTGATTTTATTGGTGATATTGCAATAAATTCAACTGAACAAAGTGATAGGTCAACTGCTTTAGAATGTATTAACTCATTAAATGAAATTATTACTAAATATTATAGTTACAAAAATAAGTTACCTATACATTGGTTTATACTAACTGATATTGAGTATAAAGACCCAGATTTTACAGATTTTTCACCATTTGTATTGCAGAATATTGAAAAAGATAAAATATGGTTAGAAAGAAAAGTTTTTAAATTATTTGAATTATTATTTATTAATTCTCATAATAAACAAAGAGATATTTCCTCAGGTATTTTAGCAAATCTTCAATTTTATGCAAAAAGTTGTATCGAAGTTCGTTACGATGCTGGTATCAGTTTATCTATGAAAATGTTAAATACTTTATTGAGAATTTCAATAAATACCCATTCGCCAAGATCTGCTTTTAATATTCTTGAGCATTATCGTGTCATTGGGGAATATATGATTCTTAAATACTCAAAAAATATTCTAGAATTAGCCAAATATATAAAATATTATGCTCAAGAATCTAATAAACTAGGAGTTTATTTTATAATGGAAACAGCTGCTCATGATTTATTTGTTTTAAATAAACTAGCTTATGAAAAGAATATACCATATATAAATAAACTGTTAGACATATTCTTGTCACTTGATGAGCCAGTTGAAAATGAAGCAGAAAGAGCTGAATATGGTTTAATTGGAGTGAGAATTGCTCAAACTAAATTAGCTACATTTTATTTGTATAATAATCGCCCTGATTTAGCTGATTTAATTTACAAAGATATGAAAAGTGAACCATTAGAACGTATAGAAAAAATAAAACTAATTATACTATCTAATCAAGAAGAAGAATATTATGAATTTACTGGAAGAGGTATAAACTTTTTCTTTATTGAAGATGAGTATAAGCCTTTTTTAATGGAATTTTTTACATGGTTTGAATTTAATTATGATTAAATAAGGAATTTTTATGAAAGTTAGTGAATTTAATTTAATTATTAAGGATGCAAATTATTTTATTAAAAATATTAAAAATGAAATTCATAAAGTAGTAATTGGACAAGAAGAAATAATTGATAAAATTTTAATAGCAGTTATATCGGGTGGGCATGTTTTACTTGAAGGTATGCCCGGTCTAGCTAAGACTCTATTATTGAGTAACTTAGCTCAAATTATGGATTTAAGTTTTAATAGAATACAATTTACTCCCGATCTTTTACCAGCGGATCTTACAGGAACTTTAATTTATGACCATATTAAACAAAACTTTATACCAAAAAAAGGTCCAATATTTGCTAATTTTATTTTGGCTGATGAAATAAATCGTGCTCCAGCTAAAGTGCAAAGCGCATTACTGGAAGCTATGCAGGAAAAGCAAGTAACAATTGGAGATATCTCATATAAACTTCCAGAACCTTTTTTTGTAATGGCTACACAAAATCCTATAGAACACGAAGGGACCTACAAGTTGCCTGAAGCTCAGCTTGATAGATTTATGTTTCTTATTAAAATTAATTATCCATCAATTACAGAAGAAAAAGAAATCTTAAAACTTTACTCATCAAATATTACCAATAAATTAAATAAGGTTGTTAATTTAGAAACATTATTAAAAGCAAGATATTTAATTAAAGATATTTTTATTGATGATAAAATAATTGATTTTATTTTAGAAATTGTTGATTCAACTAGAAATCCTTTTAAATATCAATTAAAAGAAATTGAAAATTATATTGAATATGGTGCATCACCTAGAGCTTCTATTAATATTTCCCTTGCAGCAAAAGCTAATGCATTTATTTCCGATAGAGGCTACGTTATACCTGAAGATGTTCTTAAAGTTGTTTATGATATTTTAAGACATCGCATTGGCTTAACGTATGAAGCTGAACTTGAAAATATTACAACAGATCTTATCATTGAAAATATATTGAAAAAAATTTATGTCCCTTGATCATAAAACTTTAATCAAAAAAGTTAAAAAAATTTCTTTATTTACTTCTCGTAATATTGATAGTTTCTTTATAGGTGATTATAAATCTATTTTTAAGGGTGATGGAATTGAATTTAACGATGTAAGAGAATATCAATATGGTGATAACTTCAAAGATATTGATTGGAACATTACAGCAAGATTTAATAAACCTTATATTAAAAGATTTGTCGAAGAAAGAGAAAGAATTGTTTATTTTGTTGTAGATGTCAGCTCATCACTAAATACATTTATTGGACAAAAAAATAAATTCGAAATCATGGCAGAAATATTAGCAATATTATCATATTCGGCTCTTGCAGCGGGTGATAAAGTTTCTGTTATCTTATTTTCTGATGGGATAGAAAAAATTATTAAACCAACCAAAGGATTACGTTCTTTTTATAATATTATTTTACAATTTTTAGTATATGAAAATAAAATTGGATTAAAGACTAATATAAATAATGTTTTAAGACTGCTTAATAATATTGTACGAAAAAAATCTTTAGTTTTTCTAATATCTGATTTTTTTGATGATAATTATGAAAAAAACTTATTGAAATTGTCACTTAAAAATGAAATTATACCAATAATAGTCAATAATGATAGAGAGTTTTTACCTATTGATAATTGCATAATTCAATTCTATGATATTGAAACTGAGCGTTTTTTTAGGCTAAATTTGAATAAAAAAGAGCATAAAAATCATTTGCAGAATCTCATTGAAGAGCGAAGAAAAACAATTCAAAATTTAATAAAAAGAAAAATATTTCCGTTAGTAATTTCTGAAGAAAAAGATATTCATCTACAACTTTTAGAATATTTCCGAAGAAGAAAACATCAAAAATGAAACTAAAAATTCTAATATATTTTATTTTTACAATAAATTTATTTGCTTTTGATGTCAATTATCAATTGAAAAAGAGTGATTTTTTGATTGGAGAAAGTAATGAAATAAAAGTATTTTTACCTATATTATACAGATATAGTGAAATAAAAATTAAAGTTGATACTAATAAAATTAAAATTTTAAATTCTCATTTTTTTAATAATAGTAATATTATAACTTGTAAAATTATATTTTCAGTTTATTTACCAGGTCAATACATAACAAATTTCAAATTTATTATTTATGATAATAATATAATATTAGATTCTTTAGAGACTGAAAATATTGAATTTAATGTATTACCTTTGAAAGTTAATTTAAATGAAAATCCAAAAGATATAAAAGATCCTATGAATTTAGAATTTTCTTATTTACACTATTTAATAATAAGTACAGTACTTTTAATAATTTTATCCTCTGTATATTTTTTTATAAATAAGATAAAATTAAAAAATAAAAAATATAGTTTAGAAAAAAAATTTAAATCACCATACCATAATGCTATAAATAAAATAATACATTTGCAAGCTGTTGACTATGATAGATCAAGTTATCGTGAATATTTTCAACAGTTTGTGGATGTAATTCGTGAATATTTAATGGATGAATTGGGAATTAATACATTCCAATTAACAAGTTTTAAGACAATTAAAGAAGTACAAAAATTTATAAATGATGAAAATTTAAATAAATATCTTATAGATTTTTTTATGAGAGCAGATATAGCAAAATTTTCCAATGAAATACCTGATACGAATATAAAAAAACAAATGTTTTATTTGGCTGCCAATATTTTAGATATAATCAATAAGCGTGCTAGATGATTAAGGGTTTTGATAATTCTTTGGTATTTCTATGGTTTTTAATCTTACCAATATTATTTTATTTTAAGAATAAACGTAGAACAATCAAATTATATTTAAATTCAATTCTTTATAAGCAAAATGACAAAAATAAAATTAAAGATCATTTAAGTAAATTTCCTACTTATTTTTTATTATTCAGTTTTATTTGTTTGGTATTAGCTTTAAGCAGGCCTTATAAATTAAAAAATAATACTCAAAAAGCAATAGATATAGCAATTGTGTTTGATGTTTCAGCTTCTATGTCAATGATTATTGATTTTAAACCAAATCGATTAGAAGCGGCTAAAAATATTTTGTCACAATTTGTCAATAAAATTGATGAAGCCCGGTATAGCTTGATTATTTTTGGTTCGAATGCTTATACATTAATACCATTTACTTTTGATAAAAAAAATATTATCAATAACATACAAAAAATTTCTTCATATAATTTGGATGAAGAATTTTATATGGCTACGGCGATAGGAGATGCATTGATGAAAGGAATTTTACAATTTAAGAATTCAACAACAAAAAGCAAAGTAATAATTTTGGTTACTGATGGAGATAATAATTCTGGTATGTATGAGCCAATTTTAGCAAGTGATATAGCAAAAAAATATGGTATTATTATTTATACAATTGGAATTGGCAAAAAAGGAATTGTAGAAATAAAAGATGATGCTACAAACGATATAATTTTTGGTTATTCAAATATCAACGAAGATATTTTGAGAAAAATTTCTGAAAACACTAAAGGTGCATATTTTAATGCTGAAAATGAAGAAGAATTTAGCAATACTCTTAATAAAATTTATAATTTAGAGAAGTCACAAATTAGAATATATGATTATAACGCAAAAATTTATTTAAGTGACTATTTTATTGTAATAAGTTTTATTTTCTTTTCTCTTTATTTAATATTAAGAAATACAATTTATATCAAAATACCATGATTTGGATTATTACAATATTTCTGTTTATTATTTTTCTATTTGGTCTTAGCAAAAAAATAAAATTTTCAAATTACTTTTTTTATGGAGAAAATCTAAAAAAATTAAAAACAAAGTTAGGATTGTTTTTTGTCCTAGCCATGATTATTTTATTTATTTATGTTTTATTATTGACAAACATTAAATTTAGAACGTTACAAGAAAATATATTTGCTTCTAAAAAGAAAGAAATTTATTTAGCTTTAGATATTTCTGGTAGTATGCGAGTTTCTGACGTGCAACCTAATAGAATTATTATGGCAAAGAAAACTTTGGAAAATATTTTAAGGAATACAGAAAATGCAAAATTTGGCTTGATTTTATTTGCAGATAATGTTTTTAAGGCTATAGAATTAACTGAAGATAAGGATTATATAAAATCTTATTTGGATGAAATAGATTTAAATAATTTATGTGAAGGCGGAACAAATTTTAATAATTTATTTAGTAGAAATGTAATAAATTTTTCAGATGAAAGTGCAGAAAGATCTTTAATAATATTATCTGATTGGGAAGATTTTTCAAATATTGATTTTGACAAAATAAAAAAAATAAAAAGTCAAGGGATAAAAATAATTGGATATGGTATTGGGACAAAGGAAGGGGGATATATTCCAACTTTCGAGAGTAAATATAAAAAAACAACCGATGATTTTGAAAAAGATGCCAACGGAAGGTATATTTTATCAAAATTAAATGATGATTTAATGAAAAAAATTTGTGACGAAAATAATATACACAATAAAATTAATAGTAATACAATTAAATTTGAAAACGAAAATAGTAGAGATAATTTTAATAGTATTCTGACAATTATTCTTTGTATGTTTTTAGTGATTTATTTATATTTGGATTAAATGAATTTTAAAATGGTGTATTATGTTTAGGAAGCAAAATTACATAGTTTTATTTATTTTATTTACTTTTTCTTTCGTATATTCAAAACAATATTATTACAGTAGTAAGTTATTGGGTTCGATTGTAAATGGAAATAAGACAACTTTCAGACTTTTCGCACCAAATGCAAAAAAAGTTGTTTTAAACTTATACAAAAAGGTAGATGATAAAGTTGCATTAAAATATAATTTAACAAGAGATGAAAATGGTGTTTGGGAAATAGATTTAACTAAAAACTATGAAAAATGGTATTATACTTATCAAGTTTTTCATACAGAGGAACAAATTAAAAAAGATAGTGTTGTTCATTGTGTTGATCCATATGCGAAAGCTGTTGCAAGTTATACAACTTATTTTATGCCAAGAAAAGCTATTGTGTTTAATGAAAAATATGATTGGGGGAATGATAAATGGATGAATTATAAATGGAGTGATTTGATTATTTATGAAATGCATGTAAGGGATATGACAATGCATTCAAGTAGCAATATAATGAAAGCTGGAACATATATGGGACTTATGGAAGATGGGAAAAGAGGAGGATTATCATATATTAAAGAGCTTGGAGTAAACGCTGTTGAATTACTACCTAGTATGGAGTTTGCTAATATTGAGCCACCATATAATAAAGAATTAAATGGGGTTAAGAATACTTGGAATCCATATGAAAGAAATCACTGGGGATATATGACTTCTAGTTTTTTTGCTCCTGCTGCTTATTATGCAGAAAATTGGAAAGAATTGAAGTGGAATGTTTGGATGGGGAAAGATGGTTCACAAGTTAGAAAATTTAAAGATATGGTGAAAACTTTTCATAGAAATGGCATAGCTGTTATTATGGATGTTGTTTTTAATCATCTTTCAGAATATGAATTGGGAAATTTGAAACAAATCGATAAAAACTATTATTTTAGACTTAATGAAGATGGAAGTTTCAAAGCAGAAAGTGGATGTGGGAATGATTTAAAGACAGAAAATCCAATGGTTAGAAGGCTAATTGTTGAAAGTATTTTATATTGGATGAAAGAATACCATATAGATGGTTTTAGATTTGATTTAGCGAAATTGATTGATTGGGAAACTTGTGAAGAGATAATAAGAGAAGCTAAAAAGGTCAATCCAAATGTAATTATTATAGCTGAACCTTGGGGTGGCGGTTATGATATTAAGGGGTTTTCTCAAAGAGGTTGGGCAGCTTGGAATGATCAAATTAGAAATGGAATCAAAGGGCAAAATCCGCATGATGGTTTAGGTTGGATATTTGGTAAATGGTATGGAAATAATAACAAAGAAAGAATAAAAAGTTATTTAAGAGGTACAACTTTAAATTTCAAAGATGGTATTTATCAATTTCCTTTTCATAGTGTAAATTATTTAGAGTCACACGATGATTATACTTTAGGAGATTTTATTCGAATTGCTCAAAAAGAATATGACGAAAGGAAAGTCATAACAAATGTAGAAAATTTTGTAAAAATTTCTGAAAATTCTTTAAAGATTCATAAATTAGCAGCTATGTTTTTATTCTTATCTAATGGTATGGTTATGATACACGAAGGACAGGAATTCGGTAGATCTAAAGTCATACCCTACCATATTAACGTTGATGATAAGGATAAAGGGAAAATTGACCATAATTCATATAATAAAGATAATGAGACAAATTATATAAATTATAATCAAGTTAATGTTAATAAAGATTTATTTGATTTCTATAAAAATTTAATTAAATTAAGAAAAGAAGTAGAGGCATTTAGAATTTGTTCCGATGATGATATACAGTTTATTGATACCAACGATGAATTTACTCTAGTTTTTATACTCAGGAATAAAGATGATTATTATTTAATAGGGATGAATGCTAATAATGATAAGGATATAGAAATTAGCAATTATTTACATGAAAAAATTGTATTAATATTATCAACAGATCAAAATTATAAGCAAGAAGTAAAACCAATAGAAAAAATTGTTTTATCAGCAAAATCTGGTTTTATATATAAAATTTCAAAATAATAGGAGAAAAGTATGGAAAACCAAAACAAACCTAATCAACCAAAAACTGCTTTTGGTAGATTTATGGTTCATTATTTTGTGCCTAATTTTGCTAATAACGTACAAGGCTTAGTGTATTTTGGTGCAGCATTTTTGGTAATTATTATTGGTTTAAGAGGTTTGGGTACAGTTGCAGGGAAGATATCAATAGTTCCACAATTTTTACTTGCATATGATGCCGAATTGGAAGGTTTTGCAGTAAGTCCAAATTGGGTTATGGTTGCACTATTTACGGAATTTTTCTTATTATTACTTATGGCTATTACTGTATTCTTTACACCTGAAGATGTATCCCATGGAGTTGTACATCAACATGAAGAATCTAAAACGAATAAAGTAATTGATCAAGAACTTGAAGAAATTGCAGAGAAAGTTAGAATGAGAATTCGAGAAGTAGCAGAAGAAGAAGTTAAATTAATGGATGCTTATTTAGAAAAAATCCATAAGCAACATAGTGAAACTTTACAAAAACTAATGCAAAAATAAAGTACAAGGAATAAATCATGGGTAAAGCAAATGTTTATTTTATTATGTATCTTGTACTTTTAGCTGAGCTTATAACAATTATTGCTGAAAGGGATATATTAACAAAACACGAAGTTAAAGTTAAAAAGAAATTAATTAATAGTATTGGTAATTCTTATAAAAATCCTGTATTTGTTAATGCTCAGCAAGGAGTAACTTGGGTAATAGGCAGCGAAACGCCTGCAACGGTAGTTATTAATAACGTTGGATTAGTTTCCGACGAAGAAAAAAAGAATGTAAAGTATACTGTTGAGGCTGATGGTTCTGCACCAGCAAATTGGCAGGGGACCCTAAAAAATGGTGATAAAAAAGGTGATTATGAACTATATTTTAATCCTTCTTCTGGTGATGCTGAATTTAGGGGCAAATTTAGTAGTGAAGGAAAATTTAAATTTAAAGTTACTTTGGAAGTAGATAGAGTATTACCTGATTATTTAATAGGCAAGACAAAAACAGAATTAGAAAAAATAATAGGTAATAATAAACACCAAAAAGCTACGACTAGCTTTTCTGTTGATGTTTCTAAGAAAAATACAGGTGTACAGAAACAAGGTGCTGTATTTTATTAAAAAAATGGCTGTTTATACAGCCATTTTTTTTTTATAAATTTTTTTTATATAATTATTGTAAAGATAAAATCTTGAAAAATTATGGAGTATAAAAATGAAGAAATTATTTTATTTTCTTGTATTATGTTTTTCTATTGTTTTTGCACAAAATGAAAAATTTAAAGAAACAATTAATACAGTAACAAATTTAACAATAACTTTGCCAAGTGAAGGGGCCGAAATTGCGGGTAATCAGCTTGCAGTTAATAAATATGAAGTTTATTTATTAGACGAGAATTTTAAACAATTAAATAAAGAAGATTATGGAAAGTTTGAAATATTAAGAAAACCTAATGATGTTGAATTAAAAAAATTGACACAAGGTGGGCATGGTACTGTAATTTTTGGATATATCAAGGCAATGTTTAAAAAACCTGGTACTTATATTATTAAATCAAGCTATCAAGGTAAAGCAGAAACTGGTCCAGCATCTGTAGATAGATTTTATAAAATTACAGTTGATTATCCTACTTTTGCATCAGCAAAAGATTTAGATTCGATTTATTATATTGGGGAAAGGGGATTATTTAGTATAGCAGTAAATGAATTTAATGATACTAGAAAATATTCATATAAAGTATTTGAAATTGATAAAAATGGCACAAAAATTGAAATGTTTTCAGGGATTGGTCCTACTATTGATATGGGTGAAATAATTCAATTAAAAAATTTAAATAAGACTATACAAATTGAAGGATATTACGATAATAATATATATGAATATTATAATCATAATAAAATTATTAAATCATCAATTTGGAATTTTATAGTATCACCAATTCCAGATTTGGTCGAATTTAATACGTGGGATGATACAGAGAAAGAGAATTGTGTATTAGATTTAGCTACAACAACATTTTTTAATCCTTTGACTTTTTATTATATGTATGCTGCAAGCAAGGATGTAAATTTTATTGCGGTAACACCAGAATGTAATGATTTAGTATTAGATGCAACCCCAAATAATTTTTTAGCAGGTGAACCAGAAGTATCAATAAGTGGTGTTTTCTTAACAATAAGATTAAACGTAAATCCAAAATTTATAAACGCTATTGGGAGTCAAAGAGCACAGAATGTTTCTTTAAATATTAAATTTAGAACGCAATTTGGTGATTTTGAAAAAACATATAAAGCTAAAGTATTTAAATCGAAATAGATATGATTAAGAAAATTACATTTACTTTCTCCTTTTTGATATTAATATTAAATGTATCAGCTCAAGTAAAAAATGATTATCTTGAGCTGGTACAATATAAATTTTTAAATGAATATAAAAAAGATAATAATTATTTGAATGTTCATTATATTGAATTTAAAGATACTTTGCCAGGAATTAAATTTCTACCCAGGGAAGATGGTTCAAAATTATATTTTAAAAAGGCAAAAGATACAGTAAAAACTTATCTAGTATTTTATATTAAAAATGGTGTTGGATTAGAAACAATTAGTCCATTTTTAATTTCTATGTTTAGCACATATAAAGCACCTACAACAGGTGGTGGAAAATCTCTTATTGATAAAAAGTCAACAAGTCAAGCAGCAAAAGTTGATACCTATTTAGTTTATTACGCAAACGACTTTGCTAATCTTAAATTTAGTACTCTCAAGGAAAATGAAATATTATATAAAAAATTTATAGACTATTTGCAAGAACAAATATCGCCTACTAAAGTATTAAAGAAATCAAGAAATTTAAGTAAAGAAAAACAATTGTTAAATTTACCAATTTCATATAGTGATAATAGAATGTTTCAGGCATATGTTTCACCAGATAATACCGATTTTTTAAATAACTTAATAACAAACGGCTATCATAAATTAATTAGTTATGATAAAATTATTGATCAAACTGAAAAACAAGAAGAAAATCAACAAATAGATTCTACACAAATTAAAACAGAGCAATGGTATAATTTTTTTGATATAGTTTATTCTGATATATCATTTTCAAAACAAACTATTTGCATTAATGGAATAAGTAATTTCTTTAGTTTGGGTATTGCAAAAGTTGGCTTCGAAAATAGTTTTGAAGATAGAGCATTAAATTTATTACCTTTAGAAGCACCATATCATAATTTTGGATTGAATGTTTTTTTTAATTTGAGTGGAAATCTTGAAGATGTACAAAATAGTTTTTTTGGTAATATCAGATTATTGATTAGAAATAAATATCATTCAAGTCATAATTTTAATTGGTTACCTTTATTTGAAGTAAAAGAACCAAAATTAAATGTAAATTCCGGATTTACAATTGAAGGTGAATTAAGCAAAGGTATTTTTTCGAGTGTAATGAAAAACTTGCCTGTTTTTACATTTTACTATTCAATAGGTGGAAGTAAATTACCAAAACCGTATTACAATATCTATGACACAGCATCAATATTTCCTAAATATTACTATAGTAGAACGCAGTGGGAATATGGCATGTCATTTTTTTGGAATACAGATAAAAAATCACATTACAGGTTAGATTTAGGTGTAGGAGGATATGATATTCATAAATTTGAATATTTTTTAGATACTACAGATACACCTGTAATTTTGTCAAATTCATCAGTTAAAAATTATGTTCAACCTTATATTTCTTTAACTTATGATGCGATACCCAATAAGGCAATACTAGGTTATAAAATCAAATTTTATGATAGTAGGTTTTCATTTAAAATATGGACAAGATTATTTGAGATATTGAAATCGGATGTTCGATTAGAAGCATACATAATTTCTAAACCAATAATGAGAAATAATTTTAATTGGGAAAATAATGGTGGATCATTTGTTCAATTAAGGTATAGATATGCATTCTAAATTTTACTACATACTTTTGATTTTTATAATAGTAACTAATTATTTAAATGCTCAAGAACAAAAAAAAGAGTATTATAAGAAAATATATGAGAATTTAGAATACAGAACAGATGGATTTAATGATTTAAAACCTCAGTGGTATTTAAATGAACCAATGTTAATCCGACTTATTTACAATAATCTTGTTTTAAATGGTTATTTATTACATAATGGTGAATTAATAACAAATGAGGATACATTAAAGTTATTTTCTAATAAATTTTATAACTCTAGAGTACTTGTCAAATTAAGGCAGAGATATTACGATAATGAGATTGAAAGAATGGAAATGATTCTTGAAAATGAAAATCCTGAAATAGATACTATAAGATTTATTGATCCTATAAGGGATTGGGTATTAGTCAGAGAAGCAGTAGGTGATTCATTATATGAGGTTCTTAAGAAGAAAAATTATTCATATACAAATATTACAAAAGATTATTTTCAGTCCTATAATTTATATTATTATGATCTTTATTTTTCAATGTTAAATCCATCATTTATGTTTTGGGCAACAACCTCTGAGGCAAACACACAATTTGATAGTGATAGTCCCTTTGCAAAATTTAATAGAGCTGATAAGTATACAATGTCTTTTTTTGGAAAGTGGGGTGCAGATCACATAGCAAAACCAGGGTGGTATTTTTCCGATTATATAGTAGGTTTGAAAATATTACATTTGGATATGTTAGTTAATGATCCTGATGATTATGAATATGGTCTGTATATTGGGTTCAATTTTGGAGTTAAAGATTTATTAATAGAAAATTCATCTTTATTTAAACCAAGGCGTATTGACAGTAAAACTGATAATTTATATATTAAAGCATCATTAAATCCATTTACTTTATTAGGTTATGATTGGAGATATTTTGATTTTGGTATTGAATCTTATTATCATATAAAGGATAAGAAAGTAACAGATGAGGATATTAAAATTTTGGAAGAAAGTGGTGCTGATTATATTTATTCTCATGCTATAAAAAATTATTTTACAATCTATGCAAGGCAAAAATATTTAACAAATGTTCTTAATTTAGGCTATTTATATTTAGGTTTAGGATGGACTTTCCATAATTATTCTTTACTTACTGCAACAATCGAAGATTCTGAATTCCAAGTATTTGAAAGCGTTAAATACAGTGTTCCTTATTTTGAAATTGGACTAACAAAAAGCGGAGGTTTAATTTATAACGAATCTATTTTGGAATTTAATTATAATACTAAAGCTCATTTTGGTTTTTGGGGTATAAAATGGCATATGATGATAAGAAATAATATTGGTTTTGATATTAAATATTATAAAGGTTTTGGATCTGTTCCTGGATGGCATCAAGATACTTATTTTGTAATAAGTCCTATTCTTCGTATTAATTTTTAATGGGGTAGTTTATGAAAAGCACATTTAATTTTTTTTATAAATTATTATTGTTTGTGATAATAAATAGTGGGTATCTATTATCACAAACTTTAACAATATCAAGCCCATCATTAAATGATACTGCTAACTATGGTGTAACTAAACAAATAACTTGGAATTGGACAGGAGTATCAGGAACAGTAAAAATTGAATTGTCAACAAATGGTGGAACAACTTGGAGCTCTATAAATGCTAACGTTGTAAATCAAAATGGATTAAATTCATATAGTTGGCAGCCTGGGAATACACCTTCTAATAATTGCAGAATTAAAATAACTAGTAATGAATATCCTGCTATATCTGCTACATCAAATGTTTTTGTCATTAGAAGTCTAATTCTTTTATCACCTTCGACTGGTAATCATATTCAAGCGAATAAAACTTTTAATATACTGTGGAGTAGTTCGTATTTATCATCTTTAAGATTAGAATATTCTACGAATAATGGAAGTAGTTGGAATTTAATACAAACCGGAGTCAATCCTACTGCCTCACCCTATCCCTGGACAGTACCAAATAATATAGGGAATCAAGTTATTGTTAGAATAAGTGATGCTAATAAATCTACTTTGGATCCTAATTGCTATAAACAGCAAAGTGGATCTTTTAGTATTTGTAATTTGTCTATGGTTAGTCCTAATGGTGGTGAATTTTTATTATCCTCAAATAATTATAATATTCAATGGTCTTCAACTTCAAATATTTCGTTTATAAATTTAGAATATTCTACCGATAATGGTGCAAATTGGGGGTATATAGCGCAGAATTTAAATGCTTCCACAGGATCATATATATGGAATGTTACAAACAACACATCCAACAATCAAGCATTAATTCGTGTAACTGATGCACAATATCCAAACTATGTTTATGATGTGAGTGATAATCCTTTTACAATAGGACAATTAAGAGTTAACTCACCAAATGGTGGTGGTGGAGAAGGATATTTAGCAGGTAGTACTGTAACAATTAGTTGGACATCAACCAATATATCTTATATTAATATTTTTTATACTTTAGACAATATAACTTATGTGCCTATTGCTCTTAATTATGATGCGAGTTCGGGTTCATATGATTGGAGTATTCCAAATGGTATTAATACTGATAAAGCAAAAATAAAAATTGTTGATGTCTCTGATCCAAGTAGATATGATGAATCTAACTCAAATTTTATTATAAGTACTGTAACATTAAATTCTGTTAATAATAATGTGCAAACTGGTAAAACCGTAACGTTAAATTGGGTAGCAGGTTCTTTTGTAGGAAATATCAATATTACGTACTCAGTAGATGGTGGTTCTACTTATCCATATACTATTGCTTCAAATATTTCATCTAGTTTAGGAACATATAATTGGGTAGTGCCATTTGGAATTACCGGTGATAATTGTAAAGTAAAGATTTCCAGTGTACAGTATCCAAATATTTATGCTATTAGTAATACATTTAGAATTGCTGAAATTCAATTAATATATCCTGCTGGTACGGATGGATGGATAGCAGGTAATAATTATACAATTACTTGGACAAAATCATCTAATGTAAATAATGTTAATATTTACATTTCAACAAACAATGGAATTAACTGGAGTTTGCCAATTACAACAACTTCAAGTACTAGTTATAACTATACTGTAAATCCTTCATTTGATTATAATCAGTTTAAAGTAAAAGTAGAAGATGCAACAAGTACTGAAATAAATTCTGAAAATTCAACTGGTTTTAAGGTTGGTAAAATAACTCTTATTAGCCCAGTGGGTGGCGAGATTTGGAATGTGGGTACAACAAAAACTATAAGTTGGAATACAACAAGTTTTATTAATAATGTGAGACTTGAATATTCTACAAATGCAGGGACAAGTTGGAATTTAATAAATATTGTTTCAGCTGCATCAGGGTCATATAATTGGGTAGTTCCTAATGTTTCAACAAATAATGCTATAATCAGGATAAGTGATGCTGAAGTTACTGGTATATATGCGCAATCATCTACATTTACAATAGGTAGTATTACTGTTACTTATCCAAATGGTGGGGAAGCATTTAATGTTAATTCTAATGTCAATATAACTTGGTCTGCTTTAGGAATTACTAATGTAAATCTATATTATAGTTTGAATGGTGGAGCGAATTGGACTAAAATTGCATCCAATATTACAGCTGCTGGAGGAAGTTATACTTGGAATGTACCTGATAATATTTCTTCGCAATATTTGATTAGAATAAGTGATGCTAGTGATACAACCTATTATGATAATAGTAATGGTGTCTTTAGAGTTGGTAAAATTACTGTTATACAACCAACAACGCAAAAATTAAAACAAGGTGGCACATATTTAATAAAATGGAGTGCTTCATCAAATATTTCAAATGTTTTCATTTATTATTCAACAAATAATGGATTAAATTGGAATTTAATTCAAGGTAATGTTAATGCGGCATTGGGTCAATACAATTGGAATGTGCCTAATGTTACATCATCGCAATGTAAAATCAGAATAGAAGATGCTCTTAGTGCTAATATTTATGGTGAAAACAGTGGTAATTTTAGTATTTCGTATATTACAGTAAGTAATCCTAATGGGGGAGAAAGTTGGTTTTCTACAAGTACACAAAATATTACTTGGACATCAAGTGCAGATGTTGCCAATGTTAAAATTTATGTATCAACAAATGGAACAACTTTCTCTTCAACACCAATTTATAGTGGTGCAAATACAGGAAGTTATAGCTGGATTGTTGATGGGAGTTATATCTCTCAAAGTGCAAGAATTAAGGTAGAAGATGCTATAAATCCACAAATTACTGATTCATCAGATAATGTATTTACAATTACTCCTTTAAGATTAACTGCTCCAAATACTTCTATAACACTTTATCAGGGACAAAATTATAATATAACATGGGATTACGATCCTGCTAAAGTATCAAGTGTAAAAATTGAATATTCTACAAATGGAGGTACTAGTTGGAACCAAATTGTAGCAAGTACTCCATCTACTGGTGTTTATAATTGGACAGTTCCTGCTATTGTAACTAATACTTGCGTCATTAAAATTACTGCTAATGATAATCCATCTTTTTATGATATTAGTGATAATACTTTTTCAATCAATACAATTTCATTAAATTCACCTAATGGTGGTGAAAATTGGTTATCAGGTAGTGTACATAATATCACATGGACTAATATTCCAGGTGTAACATCTCTTAATTTATATTATTCATTGGATGGTGGTGCTAGTTGGAGATTATTTAAAACAGGTGTTAATGCTGCTGCTCAAAGTTATAGTTGGACAATACCAGACTCTGCATCTAATATGGTAAAAATTAAAATTGCTGCTTCTGATAATAGTGCTATATATGATATAAGTGACAATAATTTTACTATTAGTTCACTAAAATTATTAAGTCCTGTAGGTGGTGAAAATTGGATGGCGGGGAATCAATATTATATTCAGTGGGAAGCACAGTATTTACAATCAATTAAAATTGAATACTCCACCAATGGTGGCACAACATGGATTTCTCCAGAAATTGCAACAGCAGTACCAGCTTCTAATGGTACATATTTATGGACTGTACCAAATAATCCTTCTAATCAAGCGAAAATTCGTATAACAAGTGATAATCCTGTTGATAATTCAATTACAAAATCATCACCTGCAAATTTCACTATAAGTTCATTGCAAATAACAAATCCAACATCAAGTACAGCTTTCCAAGAAGGTAAGACTAGTACAATCCAATGGAATGCATCTAATATCGATTTTGTTAATATTGATGTTACAACAGATAATGGAGTAAATTGGATACCAATTGCTGTAGGGCACCCAGCAAGTTTAGGTAGTTATAATTGGAATGTTCCAAGTAATTATTCATCTTCAAATTGTAAGATAAGAATTTATGATCAAGCTAACTTTGTAAGATTAGCAACATCGTCAACTTTTAATATTTCCAAATTAAATATTACTAAGCCAATTTCTACTGATAAGTGGTTCTTAGGGACAACAAAAAGAATACAATGGCAAAGTAATAATGTATCTATTGTTAATATATACTATAGCACTGATAATGGTGTTACTTGGCCTATAACAATTGCATCAAATTATCCTGCAAATGTTGGATATTATGATTGGGTTGTTTCTGGTTTGGTTACTGCAAATGGTAAAATAAGAATCGAAAGTGTTGATAAACCTTCTATAACTTCAACTTCTGATGCTTTCCAAACTAGTACAATACAAATTACATCACCTGCCGGTAATGAAAGTTGGCAAGTTGGTAGTATAAAAAATATAACCTGGAATTATGGCAATATTACCAACATACTAATTTTTTATTCTACAAATGGAACAACTTGGTCACAAATAGGTACAGGACCAATAAACGCAGCTTTACAAACATATGCTTGGACAATTCCTGATATTTCGTCAAATTCTGTTAGAATTAAAATAGCAGATGCTAGTGATACATCAAGAAATGCAATTTCAAATACATTTAAGATTGGTAAAATAACAGTATTGTATCCTAATGGTAGTGAAAATTTACAGTCAGGAAAATCTTATAATATTACTTGGTCAAGTTATTCCAGCGTTGCAAATGTTAAGATTGAATACTCAACAAATTCGGGAGTAAGTTGGAATGTAATAACACCTTCTGTTCAAGCGTCATTGGGAACCTTTCCTTGGGTGGTAACCAATATAACTGGTAGTTCGTTCAGAATTAGAGTTTCTGATGCCGATGCAGTTAGTCCAACTGAATTTATCAATGATATTTCTGATAATAATTTCTCTGTAAAAAGATTAGATTTAATTTCTCCTGTAGGGGGAGAATTCTTCCAAATTGGTAAAC
>DAOSVM010000034.1:0-25956 GCA_035379625.1 Ignavibacteriales bacterium
AATGTAATAAATATGAATAAAGATTGTTTTACACCAAATGTAGAACACATAAAAAATATTATAATTCTATATTTAATCATTTATCTCCCATATTATAATTTTTCCCTAATGGCTGATTGGATGCCATTATACAAAATATTTTCTCCAATTATGCTGCCAAGATTTTTCAGAATTTTTGAAATGATGTTGATTTTTGGCCTTTATTACTTTTTGTATATTTCTAATTTACAAAAAAATATAATAATGAATGTTTTATTTTTTTTTATTTCATTTCAAATCCTAAGGATTCTATTCCCATTTAATTTTATGATAATGCCATACAGACTATTTTCTATATTTACTAACTATGGTCATTTTTTATTATTTTTTATTTTAATTCATCTACCGATTAAAGAAAATGATTTGAATAAAATTGTCAATTTCTATTGGAAATATTTTATTTTTAATTTATTTCTAATATTTCTTGTTATTTATCCATTACATAATTTCCAGAGAGAAGATATATTAAATGGAACATACCAACATTCACATATATTTGGTGTTTACTTATATCTCGTTTCTAATTATTTTTTCTATAAATGGATAATTACTTCTAAGATTAGATTTCTATTTTTATCTTTTTTATTTTTAATTTTGCAGTATTTCCCAAGTAATGAAAAAATAATCATTCTTAATATTTTAATGTTTATCTTCTTAAGTTTAACTTTTAAAAAAATAGAAATTAAGACAATTTTATTAGCGCTAACGATTTCTTTTATAGCATTAGGTATTATATTGTTAATCGGTGATATACTAGGTGGTTTGAGGTTAGGGAAAATTTTAAAAATATTATCGCAACAAAATATCGGTTTTATTTTATCATGGCCTTTATTGCTAAGCAAGTTAAATAGTTTTATAGATTTTATTTTTGGTATTGGTCCTGGTTTTTATGCAAGTAGAGGAGCTATTCAATTATATAAATATGGGTATAACATACCTTTATCTGATGTATTTAAATTTCAACTTGATAATCCTTATTATAATTCTGCATACCAAATTTTATGGAACATATTAACTAATTTAATTGGTGAATATGGTATTATTGGATTATTATGTTATATTATTTTTACTTATTATCTTATTTTATTAGTAATAAAAAGTAAGTGCTTAGCAATTGAATATAAGGTTATATTTATTAGTGGGTTAGCTTCAGTAATTTATCAAGATTTAATAAATTCTACTGGTTTTGTAGAGATACTGATTTTCCCTTTAATGCTAGTTCCAGCTTTGGCTTATAAGTCTAATTATGATAATGAAATGAGAAAAGATTTTATAATTTATTATAAAATTATAAATTTGATTAATAAATTTAAGAACAAAATAATTCATTTATTAATAAATAATAACTAAAACAATCTATTTTATAATTAGCTAATAATCTATAAGATAATTTAGTATATTATTTAGTTAAAGGATTATAGACACCTTTTAATATAATGTAAAACTTTTTTTAGGTAATTCCTTTGAAAATGCTATTGATGATTACTATATTTATAATATAATTAGAAATATGTCAGTCATTTGTAATTTTAATTAACAATTGATAATTGATTTATAAACTATAGTAAATGTTATCTTTAAATAAAATTAATTTACTATTTTTTTATTTTTTTCTTATATTTAATTTTCAAAATCATTTAATTCCATGTATAACATTAAGCAGTTCTTCTTATATATAACAAGATTATTTATTGATTTTATAGTACTAACTTTAATTTTTTCTTTTGTTAACTTTTACGATGTAACAGCTTGGTACACTGGTCCTATTTTTATAAGTATAATTTTATTAATTTTACTAAGCTGGTATGTATTTTCATTTTATACTCTTCTTTATGATGAGTACCGCTCTCGTAATTTTCTTTATGAAATTTTAGGGGTTGTAAAAAATCTTATTGGCACTGTTCTAATAATTGTGATATTTTTATTTTTTGCTAAAATTACGCTTATAACACCTAAAGAAATAACTTTATTTACCTTTCTTTCTTTTCCTACACTAGTGGCTGAAAAATATATAATAAGAAAAATACTTGATTATTTAAGAATAAAGAGGAAAAACCTTAAAAATATTTTAATAATAGGTGCTGGTGAAGTAGGGAAAAATTTTTATGATACAATTATTTCTAATCCACATTTTGGTTATAGACTTGTTGGTTTTTTAGACGATAAACCTAAAGATTTTTTGAATGGTGATTATTTAGGAACTATAAGTGATTTGCCGGAAGTATTAAAACAATATGAAGTTGATGATGTTCTTATAGCTTTGCCAAATTATGCTTATGATAGAATAGAGGATGTTATTGAAATATGTAAGAGATATGCTGTAAGAATTAAATTGATTCCAGATTACTTTAAATGGGTATCAAAAAAGTTTGATGTTTCAATGTTTGGGAAATTTGCTGTAGTTGCTTTAAGAAGTAATAAATTAAGCGATACCCATTGGCGTGTAGTAAAAAGAATTTTTGACATTATTTTTTCATTAGCTGTTATTGTTTTCTTATTCAGTTGGTTTTTCCCAATTATTTTTATTCTACAAAAAATATTAAATCCCGGTCCAATTTTTTATAAAGCTAAAAGATGGGGACTAAAAGGAGAGCCATTTTACTGTTATAAATTCAGGTCCATGGTTCCTCAATCTAAAAATATTACTAAAGATGGTAAACATAATTTCACTAAAAAAGATGATCCAAGGATTACACCTTTTGGCAAATTTTTAAGAAAAACAAATATAGACGAATTGCCACAGTTCTTTAATGTGTTAAAAGGGGATATGTCTGTAGTTGGGCCAAGACCACATGATGAGGCTGAAAATATGATGTTACGTGAAAAAATTGAAGAATATATGATTAGACACACTGTAAAACCTGGCGTAACTGGTTGGGCACAAGTAAACGGTTTTAGAGGTGGAACTAACAGTTTGGAACTTATGGAAAAAAGAACACAATATGATATATGGTATATTGAAAATTGGTCTTTATGGTTAGATATTCAAATTATATTGCTCACCATTTATAAAACCATATCAGGTGATAAACAAGCGTATTAATCCCTTTCACTTAATGTAACCTCTCCTTTATAATTATTGTCTTAAAATTTGTATAAAAAAGGGTTTCCAATGAGAACAATTTTATTATTCTTATTTATAACATTTATAATTTTCGCAAAAATTCCACAAAATACTCCTGTAATAAAAGCTATTAAAATTGATAGATTTGTTAATTTAGATGGCAAGGATGATGAAAGTTTTTGGAATATGCTTCCTCCCATAACTGAATTTTATCAAAGAGTGCCTGATGAAGGGAGAAAAGTTTCTTATCCTACAGAAGTAAAAATATGTTATGATAGTGAAAATATATATGTTTTTGCAAAATTATATTTTGATACAACCTATGAATTTGAACAAAGGCTTACAAGGAGAGATAATTATACAATGACAGATTGGTTCTATTTTTTTGTAGACCCAAATTACGATAAACGAAACGGCTACGGTTTTGCTGTCAATCCAAATGCAGTTAAAGTTGATTTTATCCTTTTTAATGATTCTTGGGATGATAGTTCTTGGGATGCTGTTTGGGAAGCTCAGACAGCTATTGAGAAAAATTTCTGGACTGTTGAGATGAAAATTCCAATGAGCCAAATTAGATTTCAGAATAAGGATGTTATGGATTGGGGAATAAATTTTAAAAGAACTATTATAAAAAGAAAAGAAGAAGCATACTTTGTTATGGTTCCCAAAAATGAAGCAGGTTTTGTTTCTAAATTTGCTAAATATGAAGGTGTACAAGGAATTAAATATAAAGATTCATATGAAATATGGCCATATTTTGTGATAAAAAATCAATTATTGAATTGGGAAAAAAACGATCCTTTTAGGGCAAAAAATGAAATTAAAACGCAATTTGGATTAGATTTTAAGAAAAGTATAACAAATTCTCTAAATTTGAATTTAACTGTATATCCAGATTTTGGCCAAGTTGAAGCAGATCCGGCCTCTGTTAATTTGTCCGTGTTTGAAACTTATTATGATGAAAAAAGACCTTTTTTTGTTGAAGGGAGTGATATTTTCAGCTTTGGAGCTTTTGGTACAAATAATAACTGGAATTTCAATTGGTTTGAACCTGAACTATTCTATTCACGCAGGATTGGGAGGCAGCCTCAATTAAAAACCACGAGAGATTATGATTATTCTAATGTACCTCAACAAACTAATATTTTGTTAGCAGCTAAAATTTCTGGTAAAATTTCAAATGATTTTTCTCTGGGAATTTTGAATGCTATAACTGAAAAAACTTACGGTGAATATGAATATCAAAATCAAAAATTTAAAGAAGTTATTGAACCATTGACCAATTACAGTATTGTAAGAGGATTGAAGGAGTTTAATGATGGTAATGCAGGTGTTGGTGTTATGTGGACTTCTACAAATAGAAAATTAAATTATGATAACCAAAAAAATCAGTTATCTTCTTCATCAAATGTTATAGGTATAGATAATTGGTTTTCTATTGATAATGAAAATAATTATGTTATTAAATCGTATTTTGCTGTTTCAAATATACAAGGGACTAAGGATTATTTAATTAGATTACAAAAAAGATCATCCCGATATTTGCAAAATCCTGATAATAAATATACTAAACTTGATTCAAATCTATCTTCTATGACAGGAATTTTATCTAGAATTATGCTTAATAAGCAAAGTGGAAATTTTTACATAAATGCTGCAATTGGAATTGTCAGCCCAACTTTTGAAGTTAATGATTTAGGTTATTTAAATAGTGTTGATAAGATTAATACTCATCTTGTAACAGGATATAGATGGTACAATCCTGATGGTATTTTCAGAAGTAAAAGCGTTTACAATGTTTTTTCTATATCAAAAAATTTTAGTGGTTATACAACTAGTAAATTTTTTGGTTTATTTACTAATTTCCAATTTATGAATTATTATGGTGGTGGGGTTGAATTCTTTTATGGATTTGGTGGAAATTATGATACAAAACTTACCCGTGGTGGCCCTAATGTGAAAACTGTTAGTGGCTATAACACAAACTTTAATTGGTATTCCGATTCAAGAAATAAATTTATATTTTCCAATGGTTTTGGATTTAATAGAGATGCAGATGGCACAAATGGTTATAATGTTTGGATAGATTTAGATTGGAGAATTAATAAACATTTGACAACATCAATAATGCCGTCATTTAGTTATAGTTATAATAAAAATCAATGGGTTGATAAATTTATTGAAAATAATTTACCTTTAACTTACAATGTTAAATATATTTATGGTGAAATTAAAAATACTGATTTCTCAACAACTTTTAGACTTGATTATTTCTTTACTTCCAATATAACTTTACAATTATATCTCAGGCCTTATTTTAGTACAGGTAAATATGATAATTATCATTATTTATTTAATCCGCATAAGGGTTATTATGCTTATTATAACAAAAATCAGATTTCTAAAAATGGAAAAAATGTTATAATAAATGATAATTCTAATCAATACGAGTTTGAAAATCCTGATTTTAAATATTTATCATTGCGTGGAAATTTAGTTTTTAGATGGGAATACCTTCCAGGTTCAACATTATTCCTGATATGGAGTATGAATAATGATTATAATACTGAATATACTGGAATTGTTCCAACTCAAGATATGAAAGAAATATTAAAAAGAAAAGCTGATAACATCTTCCAATTGAAAATTAATTATTGGTTTAATTCCTAAAAAATGATATATTGCATATAATGTTAAATATTTTTAGGAATTAAAAATGGTTACAATTTTAATTGGCTCACAGTGGGGAGATGAAGGAAAAGGTAAAATTGTTGATATTTTAAGCGAAAATTACCAGTATGTTGTTAGGTACCAAGGTGGTGCAAATGCTGGACATACAGTTGAAATTGGAAATAATAAATACGTTTTGCATTTAATCCCTTCTGGTATTTTGAGAGAGGGCGTAAATTGTGTTATTGGAAATGGTGTTGTTTTAGATCCTAAGGTATTTATAGAAGAACTAGAATTACTCAAAGCACAGGGAATAGATTTTAAAGGTAGACTTTTCATTAGTAACAAACTCAATATTATTTTACCATATCACAAAATACTTGATACTGTAAACGAAAAAAAATCAAAAAGTGCAATAGGAACAACAGGAAGAGGAATTGGTCCTTCTTATGTAGATAAATACATGCGAAATGGTATACGTGCTATCGATTTATTGAATGATGTTAACTTCTATGAAAAATTAGTCCACAATGTTGAAATTAAAAACCAATTGTTTACCAAAATATATGATATTGAACCGGTTGATGCTGACCAAATTTATAAAGAATATTTACCCTACGTTCATCAGTTGAAGGAATATATTATCGATACAGAATATTTATTAAATCAAGCAATTGATGAAGGGAATAATATTCTTCTTGAAGGGGCACAAGGTTCAAATTTAGATGTTGATTTTGGTACTTATCCCTTTGTAACTTCTTCTAATCCAACAGCTGGTGGCGCTTGTACAGGCAGCGGAATTCCACCAACAAAAATAACAGATGTTTACGGAATTGTTAAAGCCTATACAACAAGAGTTGGTAATGGTCCTTTCCCAACAGAGCTTTTGGATGAAACTGGTGAACTACTCAGGAAAGAAGGAGCAGAATTTGGCGCAACTACCGGTAGACCTCGAAGATGTGGCTGGCTTGATCTTTTCTTATTAAAATATTCTACCATGATTAATGGTATTAAAAATGTTGCAGTTACAAAATTAGATGTACTTAGTATCTTTGATGAAATAAAAATCTGTGTAGGTTACGAGTATAAAGGAAAAAAACTAGAGAATTTCAACCCTGATCCTTATATTTTGAAAGATGTAACACCTGTTTACGAAACATTTAAAGGATGGAGAAAATCATTGTCAGATATTAAAACTTACGAAGATTTGCCATCCGAAGCAAAAGATTATTTGACTTTTATAGAAAAATATTGTAAATTCAATTTACATAGTATATCAGTTGGGCCCAAAAGAGATCAAACAATAATAATGCAATAAAATTCGGGTTTTATATGCTCGAAAAATATAGCCCTAATCGAAAAGTTTTATATGTTGATGATGAACCAGCTTTATTAGATTCTTTCAAAGCTATGTTTAGAAAGGAAGATGTTGAAGTTTATACACTTCAATATCCTGAAATGATTAATAAGGTTATAAACAACTATGGTCCATTTGCAGTTGTAATTAGCGATGAAAGAATGCCTAATTTACAAGGTCATCAACTACTTGAAATCGTTAAGTCAAATAATCTCAATACTCAACGTTATCTTGTAACAGGGTTTTCTAGTCTGGAAGATACCATTAAAGCTATAAATATTGGTGGTATACATAGATACATACCAAAGCCCTGGAAAGAAGAAGAAGTAAAAAATTTAGTGAAAGAAGGAATTGATACCTTTAATATTGCTGAAGAAAAAGAATATCTGATAAATTACCTTAAAGAACAAAATAAATTATGATACCACTTTATTCCTACGAGCAAAGCCGTATTTATGACCAGCTTGCAATTAATGAGCTACATATTCCTTCTATTTGTTTGATGGAAAATGCAGCACGTAGTATAGAACGCCATATCGAAAATGCACATTTACTCGATGGGAGTGACAATTATATCATTTCAATATTAGCAGGAAAAGGAAACAACGCTGGTGATGGTTTTGCCCTTGCAAGATTACTTTTAAAATTTAACATAAAAATTTATATTTTTTTGTTATTTGAAGAAAAAGAAATCAAATCTGATGCTTTAATAAATTACAAAATTATCAAAAAAATTGCTCAAAATAATTCAAACTTGATCATAAAACATCTTTCAAATCAAGAAGATTTATCAATTTTGAAAAATTCTGATTTAATTATAGACGCAATTTTTGGAACTGGTTTTAGTGGAAATTTACCTGAGCATATTTGCAATGTCATATCTTATGTAAATTCAATAAATACAATAAAATTATCTATAGATGTTCCAACTGGATTAAATGGTTCAGACCAAATATCATACCTTGCAAATTATACAATTAGCTTAGGTGTTTTAAAAAGAAATTTATTTTATGGAAAAGGTTATGAAATTTCTGGTAATGTTTTACTAGGTGAAATTGGAACTCCTTATGACTTATCTTATCGTTTACAAACAAACACTTTTTTAATAGAAAAAAATGATATAAAAAAATTTATACCACGAAAAAATAAAGCTTCCCATAAATATCAAAATGGCAAAGTACTAATTATAGCTGGCTCAAAGGATTATACCGGAGCACCGCAATTAGTAGCTCAAGCTGCAATTAAATCAGGTGCCGGTGCAGTTTATTTAGCATTTCCTGAGCAATTTCGCCATTTGATTAGCTCGGAATTAATAGAACCTGTTATTATAAATTACAATTCACCTGAAGGTTATTTTAATTCAAAGGCTATTGAAGCTTTAATAGATATTATTGAAAAAGTTGATGTAATAGCAATTGGGCCTGGAATATCTAAAAATCATACTACCTTAGATGCAGTAATTCAATTATTTAAAAAATATCCTGTTAAACTATTCGTTGTCGATGCTGATGCAATAATTGCATTAAAAATCCTTATTAACGAACAATATAAATTAAATAATTTTATTATAACTCCACACCAAAAAGAATTTGCAGATTTAATTGGTATTTCTGTCGATAACTTAAACAAAAATTTGTTAGAAATATGTCAAAACTTTGTTTACACAACAAAAGCTTATTTGGTTCTTAAAAGTGGCCGCACTATTATTTTTACTCCAGATGATAAAATTTATATAAATCCAACAGGTAATGTTGGGATGGCCAAATTTGGTACTGGCGATGTTCTTACCGGAATTATTTCTAGTTTTATTTCACAAAGCAAATTTATCGAGTCATCTTTGATAAGTTCTGTCTATTTGCACTCCTTATCTGCAGATCTTTTGCAGAACGAAAAAACTGAATATTCATATACAGCTACCGATATAATCGAAAATTTCCCGCAAGCAATTAAAAATATAATAGAAAATTAAATCAATTAAAATATTACTCCTATTTAGCTCGGACGGTGTAAGCATGAGAGCGCTACGCGCGCGTTAGCTTTCACTATCAAATTATTAATATTTTAAATTTTCAATTAGTGGATTTATTTCTTAATATGATTTAATTAAAAAAGTTATTTAAATGTATTTCTTGTGAATTTTTGAGAAAAATTAAAAAAAATGTATATTGCAAAAAATAAAATATTATTATAAGAATTATTGTATTTATTAAATTGTTAAAAAATATTTTAATGTAAACCTTTGAAATTTTTTATATCCCCGTTTAGGGGTACGCTTATACTGTCCGAGCTTATAATTTAAAAAAATATAAAAATCATTAGATATTTGGTGAAATAATTGTTTGAGCTATATCATAAATATAAAAATTATGTTAAGCCTGTTCTGTTAATTTATTGGATTTTGTTGTTTACACTTACTACAATTCCATCTGTACCAATGGATTTTGGCTTCCAGTTTCAAGATAAAATAGAACATTCGGTTGCTTTTATGATTTTAAGTTTTATGTTTACCAGTTATATTTACCAAAAATACGAGAACATAAAGAAAACAAAAAGTTTTTTTATGGTTATTATAATTATTGCTTTATATGCTGCTTTGGATGAATTGCATCAACCTTTAGTAGGTAGAATTTGTGATATTTGGGATTTCATTTTTGATGTTTTAGGCGCTATTTTAGGTTATTTTTTATTATTAAAATTTGAAGAAAAAAGATGAGTATTTATTTAAATCCGTTAAGATATAGGACAAATAGCTATCATAGTAATTTATTAAAATCGTTTCTAATATCTTTCATAGTAATATATTTGTTTATTCGATATGTTCCATTTTACGAAATATCTACAAATATTTTGAATACTTTGAATATTGATTTTAATTTCCAAACCGATAAGATTATTGAAAATTTAAATATCGAAACTGAAAGCGTTGCAACGAATAACCAATCTGCTCCTACACGAATTATATTGACTGATAAAAAAGATAATGCAAAATTAAATAGCTCAGAGATTGATTTGAATACAAATGAAAAAGCTGATGAAAATAAATCTGATAACAATAATGTAATTACTAAAAATGAAACAATTGATATATTTTATGCAGCAGCTGATTTTATGCCTGAACCAGTAGATGGATGGGAAAACTTATATTCAAAAGCGAAATTAACACCTTCTGCTATTGAAAATGAAGTTTTCGGGAGAGTTATGGTTAAAGCTTATATAGATGAAAATGGCTTTGTTGTTAAAACAGAAATTCTTAAAGGTTTAGGTTACGGTTGTGATGAAATTGCACAAAGAATTGTAAAAAATACTAGATTTACTCCTGCAAAATTAAAGGGGAAAAAAGTTAAAGTTCAGATGTCAATCCCTATCAAATTTAATAAATAGATAATGTATCGCTACCGGTTATTTCTTCAGGATATTTGAAGTTTATACCTTTCAAATATAATTCGTAAAAAGAATCTGTAATTTTTTTATAATTATCAAAATCTACAATTATAATATAATTTTTACCTAAATTTTTCTTTACAACATAATGGAAAAATGACAAAATATCATTATCAATTCCTTCTTTGAGATATGTAAAATCTGTAATATAATAAGATTTACTGAAGAAATAAGCGAATTCCGTTTTTATATCATTGAAAACTTTTGATTTAGCAAGCTTGGATGTATTATCGTAAACAACAAATTTGGCATTTGGAAAATTGTTAGAAATATTGAAAACAGAGCTTTTCAATCGAGCATAATTCATTCCATCTTTTAAATAATATTTATAATCCGATATATTATCCGTGATTAAAATACCATATTTAAAATTTTTATTCGATATTTGATTTAAGTGTTGATAGTTATTATCTGTTGGTTTAAAAAGGAAGATTGTTTTGAAACTCAAATTGTCGATAAAGCTAAGTAACTCGTCATTTAGTTCGTCTACTAAACACAGAATGCTAATTTTACTTTTCCAAGTAGAGAAATTATTGCCTTTTAAAAGCCTAATTGATATAAGTGTTTGATTACTATTTAAATCTTTTAGTGTGATAATAGTGTTATTTTTAGTTTTTTCTTCTTTTGCCATTATGTTTAAATTAGAATTTTCGAACAAATAATTAAGTTCTCTTAGAAAAAGAATATGATAAAATGAATTAGGAAGAGAAATATCAAAATGATCGTAAATTTCGATATTTTTTTGTGCTACCTTATAATGAGAAATTTGATTGGTATCTACATTAAAATTAGTACAAAGTTTTTTTATTTTATTAGAGATAGTATATGAATCGTAAGATTTTACTAATAACTTTGTAACTTTGTATGGTTGAATAGGTAAAATATCTGTAAGTATGTAAACTGTTATAAGAATAATTGCAATTGTTAGTGCAATGGTTACTTGACTAAATTTTTTTCTGTCGCCTATGTCGATTATCATTAGAATCTCGTATAAATAGGAATATTGACTCGAATATCAAATCCAAAATGTTGATTATTAGGGATATAATTATAAAAAGCAGTAAAATCGAAAAGAACAGAAGATAAACCTGCAGAAAGATTTAAACCAAAATTGTTATTGTATTGGCTAACGTCTCTGATGAATTGTTGCCTATGAGTATAAACTTTAGATGTATAAGCATAAATTAAAGCAGTTTCAAAAAAAGGTAAAATTAAAAGCCTATCAGTAAGAATTGGTGGATAGTAGTATTTAATGCCTAAAGTTATTGGGAATAGAGTTGTATTAATTGATGAATATTTTGAATTATTTTTTAGATAATTTTGCGAACCGGAATAATGTTCGATTCCTAAACGTGTAAACAAAAGAACAGGTATTATTTCACTTTGAGTATAATATAATGACATATTAAAACCATAGCCGAGAGCGTGTTCATTACCAAAAGTGCCAGTAGGAATTCTTGTACCTACAGCAGTGGATAATACAACAGCTTCAGCTGGTTTTGATTTGAAATTTTGACAATAAGAAATAGAGAATAGAAACAATATTAAAATTGCCTTTTTCATGTTTACCTGTTTGTTTCTTCATACTTTGAAGTATGAGAAGGGTCTATACTTTTTAATTTTTGAATAGTTAAAGAGTTTTCATAATTATTCATAATTTCAGCAATTTCTAAATATTTTGAATCAAAAAAAATTCTAAGCAAAGGGCTATTTAAGTTTATATTATTCCTTTTGGAATAAATATTCTCAATCATAGAAGCGATAACTTGTTTAGAAAGATTTGGATTTGTAGCATAATTATCAAGTCCATAATAATGATATTTGTAAAAATCTTGCATAAAGAAGGAGTAATTATCGTTAAGTATATTTTCAACGAGAGCACGACGGGAATTATTACTATTTCCCCCCCAGCCTTTATCAAAACCACTAGATTCGCCCATTAATGCGATATTTAAAGCTTTTTGTATGAGTGAATTACCTGATAATGCGCCGTAAGTATTTAAATCCATTCCAATTATCAAATAGGCATAATAATTGAGGAATCCAGTTAATGGCTCAAAAATACCTGGATTAAAATTTAATGATTGTGCTCGATCATAAGTAAAATCAACATTTTGGTCAAATATTTTCAAGATAACAGTATATTTGGGAGGAAAAGATTTATATATTAGTCTTTGACTTGTGATATAAACTTGTGCGCTGTATTTATTATTTCCACTTCCAGATTGGAAAATAAAATTTATATTGCATTTTATCTTGGGACCTTGCCATTCTTCATCAAGAAATCTTGTTCCGTTCATATAATTTTGAATAGAATTGGCAAAATTAAATAAATAATCTTTGTATTCTTGTGATAATTTTTCTGTATTAATTGTTACTTGAACATCTAATTCTTGCGCTTGTAAATTAAAAAAGAACAAAAGTAAAAATGTAATGATATATGTACGCATTTTATCCATAATCAAAAATAATATTATTACTAATTTAATGAATATTTTTGTATATTTAAAGACAATTATTTTTATGAATATATGCAAATAAAAAATTACGAAATACTTGAAATCGTCGAAAAAGACAGTAAAGGTATTGTATATAAAGCTAAGAATTTAAATAATAATCAGATAGTTGCAATAAAGCAATTGGGGCAAAAGCATTTTGATGATCCAAAGATGCGAGATAGATTTGTTAGAGAAGTTAATATTCTTAGCAATATGGAACATAATAATATTGTTAAAGTTTATGACTTTTTTGAAGCAAATTCTACATTGTATCTTGTAATGGAATGGGTGGATGGTATATCGTTGTATGACTTAGTTTTTGAGAAAAAACTCTCTCTACCATATCCAAAAGTTATTGATATAATGAAAAAGATAATTCAAACTTTACCATATATTTATAGTAGAGGTGTTAATAGAATTGATCCTTATCCCGGTTTTATTATGTTAACGCCTAATTTTGATATAAAATTTATTAATTTAGGTTGTGTAAAAGAAAATGAAATAAAATTAAAATATGGTATAAAATTAAAAGAGTTTTACTTCTTGAGTCCTGAAATTGTTTTAAATAAACCTGCTGATTTAAGAAGTGATATTTATTCATTTGGTTTGATAATGTTTACACTTTTAAGTAAGACTTTACCAAAAAAAATATTGTCTGCATTTCAGGAATATCAAATAATGAATGAAATTGTAATGAATTCAATTGAAGATGTTCGAGATTATGATAAGAATATACCAGAATGGGTGGCAGAAATTGTAAAAAAAGCAGTAATCAAAGATTTGCATGAAAGAATACAAACTATAAAAGAATTTTGGATTCTTTTGCAAAATAAACCAAAAGTTATTATACCAGATACCGAAATCGATGATGTGAGAATAGATAAAATTATTTCTAATAATCAAGGTTTAACATATTGTGTAAGATCAGTTTCTTTTAGCCCAGATGGGAAATATATTGCTAATGGATCAAATGATGGGAAAATTACTATAAGAGATGTTAAAAAAGGAGATATTGTAGCTACACTGCTTGGGCATAAGGATTGGGTAAATTCTGTAACTTATAGTAAAGATGGAAATTATTTAGTCTCTGGTTCTTGGGATGAGACAATAAGGTTTTGGGATGCAAAAAATTATAAAGATCTAGGTATCTTACAAGGGCATTGGGATAATATTAATGCTGTTGCTTTTAGTCCGGATAGCAAATTGTTAGCTAGTGCATCGTTAGATAATACAATAAAAATTTGGGATATCGAAACCAAAGAAAATATTTTGGTGTTAAGAGGGCATAAAAGTGGTATTACGTCAATCGATTTTTCGTTTGATTCTGAAAGTTTAGCAAGTGTTTCTGAAGATGGTAATATTAGACTTTGGGAAATATTTACGGGAAATTGTATTCTTAATATTGATAAAGCGCATGAGGAAGCTATTTCAGCAGTTGCTTTTTCTCCAGATGGTAAATTCATTGCTACTGGCGGAAAGGATTTATTAATAAAATTTTGGGATACTGAAACTGGCGAATTATTAAAAACTTTTGCTGAACATACTGGGCAAATTTCGATGATAAAATTTATGCCCAATGCTCCATACTTTTTCTCTGCTTCTTGGGATAAAACAATTAAAGTTTGGAATTATAAAAATGATCAATGTATTAAAACATTAATTGGGCATAAAGATGGTATTTTAAGTATTGATATTTCTTCTAATGGACGAAAATTAGCTTCTGGTGCATTGGATGAGAGTATTATTCTATGGAATATACAGCTAGTTGAATATGTGAAAACTAAAGGGCATAATGATATTGTTAGGAGTATTAAATTTTGTCCTTCCGGGAATAATTTTATAAGCTCTTCTAAAGATTCATCGATTAAGATTTGGGATGCTAAAACAGGGGAATTAAAAAAATCAATTTGGGAACATAAAGGTGATATTACTGCAGTTTCAATTGATAAAGAATGTAAATTGCTTGTTAGTGGTGCTGCTGATGGAACAATGAAAATATTTGATTTAACTACAGGCAAAATATTGCGTTCCTTAAATGACCATAGTGGAGTAGTCAATAAAATCATAATAGATCACAAAAATAAATTTTTGATTAGTTCTTCAGCTGATAGAAATGTTATTATTAGAAATTTAACCAATGGAATAGTTACTAAAAAAATAACTAGTCAATCATTAGGCTTTACATCTATAGATATAAATTTAGATGATACATTATTAGTTGTAGGATCACTAGATCAAACAATAAAAATTTATGATTTTGAGAAATCTACTATTTTAAAATCTTTTGTTGGTCATACTAAAGCTATTTCGGATGTAAAGTTTACTCCTGAAGATAAAATACTTTCGGCATCTTTTGATAAGAAAATTTATCTTTGGGATTTAAGATTTTCTGAACCAATTAAGGAATTTATTGGGCATGAAGATATTATTACTGCGTTAGCTATTCATCCTAATGGTGAATACTTTGTTTCTGCTTCTTGGGATAAATCAATTTGCATTTGGGATATAAACACAGGAAAAGAAATAGACCGAATTGAAAATTTCAACGATGGTATAACTACATTGGATTTTAATCCAGATGGATCTTTATTAGCTATTGGTATGAAAGATCATAGCGTTAAAGCATTAAAATTTGGAGATTATAACAAATGAAAAAATATATAGATTTATTGGAAAAAATTCTTGATGAAGGAAAATGGAAGGATAACCGAACAGGAATTAAAACATTATCTATATCGGGAGCAATGTTTGAACATAATATGCAAGATGGTTTTCCTTTGTTGACAACAAAGAAAATGGGATTGAAAAACATATGCGCAGAATTAGAGTTTTTTATTAAAGGTTTGCGAAGTAAAAAATGGTTACATGAAAGAAATTGTCATATTTGGGATGAATGGGCAAATCCTGTTGTCGTAGATGAAAAAGTTAAAAATATTGAAAAAGAAAGAAATATAAAGTTGACGAAAGAAGAAATACTTAAAATACAATTTGAAGAAGATGATTTAGGTCCAGTATATGGTGTAATTTGGAGAGATTGGAATCAGGATGGTAAAATAGATCAACTAAAAAATGTTATTAACAAACTTAAAGAAAATCCTTTCGATAGAAGAATGATTGTAAGTGCGTGGAATCCAAGTTTTATGCATATGCAGGCTTTACCACCTTGTCATTATGGTTTTCAAATCTTATCAGATGGTGAGTATATCGATTTGCTTTGGAATCAAAGGAGTGTTGATACTTTTCTTGGCTTGCCATATAATATAGCGTCATATGCTATGTTACTTTTACTAATTGCAAAAGAGACAAACTTAAAACCTGGTAAATTAATCGGTTTTTTAGCAGATGTGCATATTTATGAAAATCATTTGGAACAGGTGAAAATACAAATTGAAAGAGAACCTTATCCGTTACCAACTGTTGTTATTCCTGATGATATCTGGGATGGCATATTTAATTGGCAATATACAGATTTTGTATTGGAAAATTATCAACATCATGCAAAATTAACAGGCGAGGTTGCAGTTTGATTTATTCAATTATTGTTGCAGTTTCTGAAAATAACGCTATCGGACTAAAAGGAAAAATGCCATGGCACAATTCTGATGATTTAAAATTTTTTAAAGAAACTACTATGGGGCATCCTATTTTAATGGGAAGGAAAACTTTTGAATCATTAGGGAAGCCATTACCAGGTAGACTTAATATCATTGTTACTAAAAATAAATCTAATATCGCAGCCGATAATGTATTAGTTTTAAACGATTTAAATCAATTGAATAGTTTTATCGATAGTCTTAAAAATAACCATAATTATAAGAATTATAATTACGATAAATGTTTTATTATAGGTGGAGGTTCTATTTACCAACAATTTATCGATAAAGCGGATGAAATAATACTTTCAAGAATCAAAGGTACATACGAAGCGGATACATTTTTCCCAACAATTGATAATAACTGGGAAAAAGTAAGCATAATTAACAAAGGAACATTTACAGTCGAAATTTATAAGAGAAAATAAAATGGCAAAAATTCAAATCCTGCCAGAAAATATCATAAATAAAATTGCAGCAGGCGAAGTAGTTCAAAGACCTGAAAACGTTGTAAAAGAATTATTAGAAAATTCATTAGATGCTGGTGCTACTATAATAACAGTTATTATTAAAAACGCTGGGAAGTCTTTAATACAAGTTATTGATAATGGCTCCGGAATGTCAGAGGAAGATGCAATTTTATCTATTCAAAAACACGCAACTAGTAAAATAAAAAATTACGAAGATTTAGAAAAATTATCAACTTTTGGCTTTCGTGGGGAAGCTTTGAGCTCAATTGCAGCAGTATCACAGTTTGAATTGAAAACTCGTACAATAGATGATGAATTGGGCACTTCCTTAAAATTTGAAGAACATAATTTGATTATTGAAAAAGATAATTGCCCAGTAGGTACAAATATTGCAGTTAAAAATTTATTTTTTAATACTCCTGCAAGACGAAATTTCTTAAAATCAGATGCAACAGAATTAAAACATATTGTAGATATATTTAAGAAAATCGCATTATCTCATCCAGAAGTTAATTTTACACTTATAAATGACGATAATAAGCTCTATGAGTTATCAGCTACTGAGTTAAAAAATAGAATTATTCAAATTTACGGTGAACAATTAGCCAACAGTCTTTTTGAAGTAAATGAAATTTCTAATCCTATTTCAGTTAAAGGATATATTGCAAAACCAAAATATTTGCAAAAACAAAAAAACGAACAATACCTTTTCGTAAATAAGAGATTTGTTATTTCAAAATTGATAAATTCAGCAGTATTTACTGCTTTTGAAAATTTAATAGAAAAATCTGAGTATCCTTTCTTTATTCTTTTTATTGATATTAATCCAAAACAAATAGATATAAATATCCATCCATCTAAATTAGAAATTAAGTTCGATGATGAAAAAATTATATGGGTTACAATAAATAATATAATTAAAAAATCTATTGCGAAATATGATCTATCACCTGAAATAGAAATAAATGTCGACCAAACAAGTAAAGGTAATTTAAGTTTCACAAATTCTCAAACTCCAGTTGATACTTTATCGAATTTAAGAGGTAATGGAAATTTTAATTCATATGCTCAAAAAAGCTACAATCCTTTAATCTTTACCGATAAAAATAGAGTAATTAAAAAAGTTGATAACGAAACAATTGATATGTTATTTGATGGGATTAAACAAACTGTAAATGAGGTGAAAAAGGAACCTGAAATAATCCAACATCCATTTACTGATATTAGTACAGCAAATAATACAATTGTTGATGAATATATTCCCCCAAAAAATAACAATCCAATAAATCAACTATATATACCAGAATATTTACAAATTCATAATAAATATATTCTATGCCAAATCCGAAGTGGTTTGATGATTATTGACCAACATGTTGCTCACGAAAGAATACTTTATGAAAAAGCTTTAAAATCTTTGGAAGCTGGAGGAGCTTTCAGTCAACAATTACTTTTCCCATATGAAATTGAATTAGAACCGGGTGATTACGAGATTACAAAAGAATTACAAAATGAATTTATATCTATAGGTTTCGATATTAAATTTTTATCCAAAAATAAAATTGCAATTTATGGAGTTCCACAAGACGCAATAAAAGGTTTTGAAGCAGGTATTTTTTTCTCTATTTTGGAAGATATAAAAAATAATATTAAGAAAGATGCAACTTACGAAAAAAGGCATATTATTGCTGCTTCATACGCTTGCAAAACTGCAATAAAAACAGGTCAAAAACTTACTGAAAATGAAATGAGATACCTTGTTGATGAATTATTTTCTACTCAAATGCCATATGTTTGCCCACATGGCCGACCAATAATCATAAAAATTGCATTGAACGAATTTGATAAAAAATTTGGTAGAATATAATGAACAAAAATGTCGTTCCTGTATTAAAATTACTTAGAATTAAAGATTGGGTTAAAAATTTTTTTGTTTTTATCCCTTTGATATTTTCAAAACAATTATTCCATTTCCAACCAACATTTAAAGCAATATTAGGTTTTTTCTTTTTCTCATTTGTTTCCAGTATTGTATACATATTTAATGATATAAAGGATGTGGAACAAGATAAAAAACATCCAAAGAAAAAAAATAGACCACTCCCATCAGGTGCAATTAGTATTAAACAAGCACAGGTTCTACTTTTAATGATTATAATTTTATTAACTCTTTTAAGTTATTTCCTTAATTTTGATTCCTTATTAGTTGCTATTTTATATATACTTATCAATATTTTCTATTCACTATATTTAAAACATGTTGTAATTATTGATGTATTTTGTATAGCTGCAGGGTTTGTTTTAAGGATAATTTATGGAGCAGTAGTTATTAATGTACCAGTATCGAGTTGGTTATTACTTACCACAATGTTTTTATCATTATTCTTAGCTTTGGTTAAAAGATATGCAGAAATGGTAAACCTAGGTGATAATACAACATATGCAAGGAAAGTATTAAATGAGTATTCAATAAGTTATCTATTGCAATTAATTACAATGACATCTGCGGCAACAATTTTAAGTTATGCTTTATATACTGTTTCAGAGAGAACAATTCAAACATTTAATACAGAAAATTTAATATTTACAACTCCATTTATAGTATTTGGGCTTTTCCGTTATTTGTATTTAGTAAATAAAAAAATAAGCGGAGAAAGCCCAAGTGATGCTCTTTATAAAGATTTTACAATGGTAATTAATATTCTTATTTATATAATTGTTGTAATTACCCTAATTTATTAATGTTCGGTTTTATATTCAAAAAATTCAACTTTGCCTGTTTCTATATCATATAATCCACCGTAAATTTTTACTTTATTTTGCTCTAAATACTCTTTAATAATTTTACTTTTTAATATGGCTTCTTTGACTTGTAAATGTACATTTTCTTCAATGGAGTTTTTTATTAATTCAGATTCATTTTTAGAAATAGGTTTAGCAATCTTAACAGCAGGTTCTATGGAATTAACAATTGCTGCAATATTTTCTGGGACTTCTCCCCCTTTAACAGTAGCAGTAACAGCACCACAAGAAGTATGCCCCAATATTAAAATCAATGGGACGTTTAAGTGTTCAACAGCGTATTCTATACTTCCGAGTACTATAGGATCTACTACATTTCCAGCGTTACGAATAACAAATAATTCGCCCAGCGAGGCATCGAAAATGATTTCAGGAGGAACTCTTGAATCTGAACATGTAAGGATAGCAGCATATGGCTTTTGGCCTTTTGCTTGTTTTTCTCTATCGCTTCGAAAATCCTTTGACTTAAATTTTTGATTAACGTAACGAATATTACCATCAGTTAAATTCTGTAATGCTGCATCTGGAGTTATTGTTTGTGAAAAGCAGAAACTTATTATAACTAACAAAAGGGAAATTTTTTTCATTTTCAAATCCTTTTTATTGCTAGTTATAATATATTAAAAAATATTTTAATTATCTATTCATTCTTCTATTTTTTACAAAATTATTTAATAGTTCTTGAAATTTGAATTCAAATAAAACAAATTTGGCATATTCATCATCTGTTAGGTAAGATTTCATATCTTCAAAATATTTTATACGATTGTTCATTACTTTTCTTTCTAGATCCATAATTTTATTTGTAATCTCAATTGAATGTTGAATATCATTATTAAAAATTGCTTCATCTAATTCATCAATAAGTTGCCTTTTTTCTCTTTGTAGTTTATGTATATTATTGAAATGAGGTTGAAAAATATTTTGCATGTTTTTGATTTTATTTTCATCAGTTATGTTCAATTCTTCAATCATTTTTTGAAATTTGAACATTTGAATTTTTTTCCCAGGCTCACCAAAGAAATTATTTTTGGGGCCAAATCTATGTTGTTGTGCGAGTAATAATGTTGTTAACAATACAATTTTTAATATAATTTTCATATTACTTACCACTTTTTAATATTTTAATTGATTGAGTTTGGTCGATAAATTCATCAATATCGTTTTCGGATAATTCTATGTCTTCATCTTCAATGGCATTATAAGTTACAAATTTGGGACTTTGTACCTTATTAGTTTTTGTTCTAGAGTTAGAATTTAAATTAGTTATAAAATTTCCTGTATTTGAATTATTCACTTTTGTACTTTCTATACTTCTATTGATTATAGGCATATTAGTATTATTTGATATTGAATTATAATTATAAATACTTATGAAAAATATAACTAATACAGAAAACGATAATCCAACAGCAGTACTTTTTATTATAAATTTCTTCTTTTCTTTAGATAATTTTTGGTGAATTTTTACTGGCATATTATTGAAATATGCAGTATTTACATTTATTTTTGTTAACTCTTTTAATTTGTTTTGTTTATCAACAAAATTCGAATACGCTTTCATTAAATTTTCATTTTGATGAAGAGAAATTTCAAATAGTTTCTTTTCTTCATCAGTTAAGTCATTGTCATAATATTTTATAAATAAATCTTCATTCATTTTTCATAAGCTCCATAATTTTTTTTTGAGCATGATGGTAACTTGCTTTTAATGCTCCAACTGAAGTATTAGTTATTTGAGAAATTTCTTCATAAGATAATTCATCAAAATTACGAAGAATAAAAATTTGTCTTTGTTTTTCAGGTAAAGTTTTCAAAATATTATTTAGTTTTTCAAGTTTTAATTTATCATCTAAGTCCTGAATAATATCAGTATTATCTTTTATATCTTGTGTCAAATCATCAAATCCTAAAAATGATTTTATCTTCTTCCTTCTAATATAATTTAGTACAAGGTTTGAAGTGATTGTGTAAATCCAAGTTCCAAGTTTTGATTCATACTTAAAAGTATGTAATTTTTTATAAATTGTTATAAGAACTTCTTGCGTTACTTCGTCTGCATCAATATGATTACCTAACATTCTTCTACAATGCCAGTAAATATTTTCTTGATATCTTTTAACAATTAAATTAAACGCTTGTTCGTTTTTTTCATTTATAAATAATTGAACTAATTCAAAGTCATTTAAATTTTCAATCACACGACCTAAAAATTCTGTTTAGTTATTAGACATTTAAATATATAAAAAAGTTTAAATATTTTGAATAATTGACCAAATTACTATATTAACACCAAATTGAAGAGCGATTTCTCTAATTTCAGGAGGGTCATTATGGACTTCTGGGTCTGCCCAACCATCACTTGGGTTGCTTTCATAAGTATACAAAACAGCTAATCTTTTCCCAATAAATATTCCAAAGCTTTGCGGTGATTTTTCATCGTGTTTATGAATTTTAGGAGTCCCATTAGGGAATTTATAAAAGCAATTAAAAAGTCCATAGTTATTTGGTAGTTCTTGTAATTCTTTATCTGGGAAAACTTTTTTCAATTCTCTTCTTATAGCTTTATCTATACCGTAATCGTCGTCAATGTAAAGGAAACCACCATTTTCAAGATATTTTCTTAGTCTTTGTGCTTCAGCTTCAGTAAAAACTACGTTTCCATGACCTGTCATAAATAAAAAAGGATAATTGAAAATATCATCAGTTGAAATATCAACAAATTTAAACTCTGGTTTAGTCTTTATATTAGTATGTTCGCTTAAATATTTCAATAAATTTATATCAGCTGATTGATCGTTGTACCAATCTCCACCGCCAGAATATTTTAATCTCGCCATTATAAAATTAGTAGTTTGACTAAATAAAGGAATTGAAAGCAAAAGAAATATATATATTTTAAGGTATAATTTTTTCATATAATAACTTTGAAATTTAATTTTCCCAAAACATCAATAAAAAAGTCATCTTTTTGTTCCAAAAAGACTGTATAATTGTGGAATTCACGTCTGTTAATATAATTTTTCCTTAAATAATCAAAATGTTTTCCAATATTATCATTGAATCTTAATAACCTGTTATGATCCTCTCTTAAAAAGTAAATTTTATAAAAAAGCTCTAATAATTGTTGAAGTTTGTCATAGTTGCCGTTATTAATTAAAAGTATGCGATTATGTAATAATTCTGGATAAGTAGGTATCCATTTTTTTTCAAAAGAGAAAAAATCGCAGAAATGATTATAGATCATCTCAGTACCTTTAATTTTTGCATCAAAAGAATATCCGGCGATATGTGGAGTAGCAATATAACATTTATTCATCAGTTCAGTATCAATATTAGGCTCATTTTCCCAAACATCTAAAATGGCAGTAATACTTTTATTATCATTGAGGAATTTACTAAGAGCTTGATTATCAATAACTTCTCCACGAGAAGTATTTATGATTACGGCGTTTTTAGTTAATTTTGGTAAATTAAACTCATTCAAATAATGATATGTTGCATCTTGAGAATTATGATCTAAAGGGACGTGAAAGGTTAATATATTACAACTGAAAGCATCATTAAAATTTGAAAAAGTAATATCAAGGTTTTTTCTTTGTAGTGGGGGATCGATTTTTATTACTTTATATCCTATAGTGCTTAAAATATCATATACACGGCTTCCAATTTTACCGTAGCCAATAACAGCAACCGAAATTTCATTCACTGGTTTTTTAATTTTATTAATTGTTATGTCTATAATAGCAGATACTGTATATTCTACTACAGAAATAGTATTAGAACCATCAGCAGATTGAAAAAAAATACCTTGTTTATTAATATAATTTAGGTCAATGTGGTCTGTTCCTGTGGTAGCAGTCAGAACACATTTAACATTAGTTTTGGTTAATAATTGTTCATTTACTTTTGTAACGGATCTGACTAGTAAAACATCAATATCTTTCAAATGTTTATTGGTAATTTCTCTTCCCGGCATTAAAGTTATATTTCCATATTCTTTAAAAGCATCATAAACTTGAGGTATGTTTTCATCGGCAACTATTTTAAGTTTAGCATTCATAAGATTAAAAATTTCTTTATTTTTGTAACAAACTATTTTTCAAAAATAATAAAAAATTATAAAATAATGGATATTTTATTAATAGATTGCTATGATTCATTCACATTTAATATTTTTCAATATTTAAAAATACTTGGAAATAACGTAAGAGTTATATACTACGATGATAAAAAACTATATGATATATATGGAAATTATCATAATATAATTTTTTCACCTGGCCCAGGTAAACCAGAAGATTATAATAATTTATATAAAATTTTAGATAACTCACTTGATAAAAAGTTTTTAGGTATATGCCTTGGTATGCAAATTATGGCAGTATATTTTGGTGCAAAAGTTATTAAGTCAAATGTACCTATTCACGGTTATACAAGTAAAATCATTCATAATAGCAAAAAAATATTTAAAGGGTTAAAAAATCCTTTAAATGTGATGCGATATCACTCATTAATTGTTGAAACTGAAACATTACCAGATAGTCTGGTTATTTCTGCAAAAACAAAAAAGGATGTGATTATGGGGATAGAGCATAAAGTATTAAATTTTTATGGGGTGCAATTTCATCCAGAATCTTATCTTAGTGAAGATGGAATGAGAATTTTAAAGAATTGGTGTGAATTATGATAAACCTAATTTATTTAATTCAACAAGTTTTAAATACTAAATATTCAGCATTGTTTATCAGCAATTTGTTATTGCAAGATAGTAAAATGTATTTTTATAATGGATTTGAACCTGAAATAATAAATATTAAAAACTTAAGTGATTTTGATAAGGTGGAACAAAAAATTAAAGATAATAAATATGGTTACTTAAAATTAGATTATGAGTTTGGGAATCATATTTATAATTTTTCAAAAGACAATATTGGCTATAATATCGCTGTATTTTCAGATATAAATAATTGGCAAATAATAAAATCTAACGAAATAGATTTCCAAAAATTGGATGAGTATTCAACAAATATTGAATTAAATGGGGAATTACAAATTTCAAAAGAAAATTATTTGAAGAAAATATTATTAATTAAAAATGAAATTGAAAATGGTAATACATATCAGATTAATTTTACAACTAAATTAAAATTTAATTACGATTTTAAAATAATTGATTTAATAATTTCGTTGCTTAAACAGCAATCTACAGATTATACAGCAATATTAAATTTGGGTGAAAATTTAATAATTAGTTTTTCACCTGAATTATTTTTAAAAATTGTAGGGAATAAAATAAAATCGTCTCCCATGAAAGGGACATTAAAAAGGGGGATAAATATTGGAAATGATATAAAGAATGAGAAAAAATTATTTAATTCCAAAAAAAATCGAGCAGAAAATATAATGATAGTTGATCTTATTCGTAATGATTTGGGTAAAATTTGTGAAATAGGAACTATAAAAGTAGGTGAGTTATTTAAAATAGAGAAATACGAAACTTTGTTTCAAATGATTTCTACGGTTGAAGGGGAACTCAAAAAAAATATTAAACTAAAAGAAATTATTGCGAATACTTTCCCTTGTGGTTCAATTACAGGAGCGCCTAAAAAAAGTTCTATGGAAATAATTAAGAAATTGGAAAATGAGAATAGGGGAATTTATACTGGGACTATCGGGCTACTTTTGAATGATAAAAAGGTTTTCAACATTGCAATAAGAACGTTTGACATTAAATTAAAAAATAAAAATGGCGAAATTGGGCTTGGAAGTGGAATAACATACAGAAGTAATCCTATTAATGAATACAAAGAAGTAGTTTTGAAAGCAAAATTTATAAAAAAAGATGAATTCTTTCTGCTTGAAACTATTTTATTAGATAATGGGAAATACTTTTTATTAAATGAACATATTAATAGGTTAGAGGAAAGCGCAAAATTTTTCCTTTTCAAATTTGAAAGAGAAAAATTACTAGATAAATTAAAAAATCTTGCGAAAAATTATAATGAAGGAGAATTTAAGG
>DAOSVM010000035.1:0-25536 GCA_035379625.1 Ignavibacteriales bacterium
AAAAAAAAAAAAAAAAAAAATAAAAAAATAAACAATTGTAAAAAATATTTCTTTTTTCCTCCATTAACATTATTTAAAAATTTATATATAATAAAAAAAAAAAAAAAAAAAATAATCAAGTAATTTTACATTAATTTTACTTTTGTTATTTAATTATATGATATAAATTATATTTTATTTATCATAAATTTATATCAATTTATTTTTTTTATATTTAATAATAAAATACTCTGTAAAAAGTATATTTACAATAATTTATAACCGTTCAAATACTCTATATCTATATAGATCGTTTATTTATAACTTTACTATACTAAAAACCTTTATAATGTATTTATAACAAATCTTCATTAACAAAATAATTCATATTTTTTTTCTAATCTAAGCTATTAAGCATTAGTAAAGAGTTTTCTTAACAAATCATAATAAAATAATTTGAAAGTTAAAGATTCACAAAGTACTAATTGGTTGAATAAATTTCTAGATCGTTGCAAATTTTGTTTTCACGGAGAGAAGATGCTTGCTTTCAAAACAGTAAATTTTCGAAATTTAAGATTAAAAAGAAAGGTTTATATTCAAATTATTTTCAACTAATTCCATCTAGGCACTTAAATTTCAATAAATAACTTAATTTTGGTTAACTCTAATGATGATTCATTTAACGAAATATCAAATAATAATTATTAGGAATATATACGTTATAAATAGTAAATTTTACAATATATTTACCAAATTCTTAACCATTAATTTTAAGAATTTAATATTAAAAATAATAGGCTAATAGAAAATTTTAGATTGGTTTGTTTTTATTGAAAATTAGATTAAATTGTAAAAAATAGGTTAATTTAGGAAAATTGATGCAAGAAATTGGCTGATCGATTTTAACTTTTATTTGAAAAATTAGGAAAAGTAATTTTAATTCAGATCAAGTCAGCAATATTTATTGTAGAATCTGTAAATCAAGCTTTATGAAGTAAAATATAATTAATAGATTTAAAATTTACAAATATATAAAGATTAAATTATTAATTATATTTCATTAATGTAATACTAGTTAGCTATTGAAATAAAGAAATAATATTAAAACTTTTGCATTATAAAAAAAAATAAAATATTTTTCATTAATATTCTAATAATAGGAGATATTATGACTAATTATGTACCAAATTAAATTTCAATATACCCTTTCGGACTATTAAATATTTTTTTGAAAGTTTCAAAATCTTTTAATGGGGAAGTAGTAACAATTTTTGCAAGGTTATCCAAACCGCTTATTATTAATTCACGATCATCTTTTCTCATGCCTTCATCAAGAACTTCAAATATTTTTTCAATAACCATTTTTCGCTCATCAAATATGCGAGTTATAATATAATTTAATGTATCAAAATGGTTATTTATATACTCTCTCATCAACTCTTTTTGTGCTTGTATTCTTTCAATTTCTACCTTTGAATTAAAATATTTCTCAATTGTAGTAACAAATCCTTCGTAAATACTAAATGATTTGATTGGACTTAAATCACCCATAAATACCTTTTTTAATTTTCGATAACTGGTGTATCAATAATTTTAGCAAAATTATTTGCTATTTGAGAAAATTGATAAATATGTTTCATTTCTTCTTCATTAAAATAATTAAAACCAAAAAGTTTTTTTAATGATTTAAATAATCTTGAAAATATTGGAATTGGATATAATTTTTTAATTATTTTATTATATTCTTTTTCAAATACTTCTTTTGTTTTTTTCAGGCTTACTGTAATTTCATCAGATCTTTTTTGCAAATAATCTAAATATGCTAAATTTTGTTTTACTTTATAGATATAATCACTTACTTCATCAATTTTCTCTTGGACTTCCTGAATTTTCTTATTAGTTGAATTGTAACTTAATAAAGCTGTAATAGCAACAGCTGGTAATAAAAACAAACCACCTAATACCATTTTCCCAGCCATTATACCTAAGCCACCTGTTGCAAGTGAACCTCCCCCTAGCCAAGCAAGAGTAGCATTTGTTGCTGCAGCACCTGATAAACTTGCAATTGCAGTACCTGTTGATGCAGTTGCTAATTGTCCTACTAAAAAATATGTTGCAGCAGCAGTTCCTAATCCAGCACTTGCACCTTGAACAGAATTTAGTGCGATTTCTGTTGTTTTCAAAGAATTTTCAGCATATGAAAAACCTTGTTTAATCTGTTCTAATGAAACACCATTAAATTGTATATTTCTATGCTTAATATTTAATTTAGAAGTAATTCTTCTTATTCTTTTCAATGAATTATATGAACTTTTTTTAAGTTTTACAACTTGGAGCAATACTTTGTTAACTTCTTCTTTTCTAATTTCCATCTTTCTATTCAAAGTTTTCAACTCATCCACGAGTTGATTGTATTCCTCAATCAAATCCTGAAGGCGTCCATGTGCACCCAAAGTAACAACATTCAATAAAAAATCTTTGAACCCCATTTTTTCTAACTACCTCCGATTTTATTCTTTAATTATTTTTTTACATTCATTAACAGCTTCAATCCATTCTTCGTAGTGTTTAATGCTTTTTTCGCGTTGTTGCATGTTTTGTTCTATGATTTCGATCTCCTTTACAAATTTTTCAAGTAAAATATCGATAAAGGAAGCTCTGATTTCCTTAAAACTATCTTTTACTATTCTAAATGAATTTTTTACATTTGGTTCCATAATTTCAAATAAGCTATGTAATGAATCACTTAGCATTAACGTTAACCTACTTCTTTCGCCACTATTGCGTATTTCACCACTAAAATTATTCAGAAGATTATCTGTTAATTTTTTAATGAAATTTCTATCTAGTTTGAATTCTGGAAAAGTAAACTGGTTTAATACTTCAGTTACTTTTGATCTATAATAAGATGGATCAAAATTTTCATCACCAGTATCTAAATTATTAACTACACTTAATAAAATTTCTTTTTTTAATTGTGGTACATTTATAGAAAAGTTTATTTTTTCTTCTATATTTGAAACTGATTCATTGGCATAATTTCTTAAATTTTCAACTGCATCTGCCACATCAAGATAAGTATAAGTAGCTGTATACTCGTAGTAAACTGTTCGTGTTCTACCCCAAGAAAATGGGTTCCACCATTTAGAAGCAGATACCTCATAAGAACCTATTCTAGTTTCTGTACCAGTTCTTTCTTTAACTATGGAATAATCTTTTATACTTCTTCTCAAATCTGCAAGTAATTCAATTTCAGATATATTAAGATTTTCAAATAGTTTATCAAATATAATTTCAATGTTATCATGTATAACATTTTTCTTTTGTAAAATAGATTTTTGATAGTTTCTAAGATATTCAAGGTCTTTTTCTTTTAGTATTTCTATTCTATGTTTTATTGTTTGTTCTAATTCATTTAATTTATTTGTAACTTCCTCAATTAGTAAAATTATAAAATTTTTTGATTTATTAGTTAGAACTTCATCTTTACTTTCTACAACCTCATAAAAAGCTTGTCTAACACTTCCAAAATTACCTAATGATTTAAGTTCTTCAGATGTTAAGTGATGATATTCTGCAATTCCATTGTAGATTAACATTTCTTCTTCATTAAACATAGCTCTATCTTTTTTACTCATATTTTCGGCCATTGATGATACTAAAATTGGCTTTTTACAATTTTCCATAATCTTGATAAACTCAATATTAGCATTGTTTTTCGTTAAATTCTCAATAACTTTACTAAATTCATCCTCAGCGCGTTTATTTAACCTTTTTTTACAATCATTATCAGCTTTATAAAAATCTTCAAAATCAAAAATTGTATCGTTGATTACACTATCATATTGACTACCAATTAAATATATTTTATTAACACCTTTTTGTGGTAATTGCCTGATAAGTAATTCCATATCACTTGCTGGTAAAAACTGAGAACAACGACTAAGAAAAAATACAACATCACAGTATTCTATAAATTGCCTTGTTTTATCAGTTCTTGATACTACAGGATCATTTAATCCTGGTGTATCAACTATTTCAATTTCTTTCAATTCTTCAAGATTAAGATAAATTATAACCGATTTAGTTAGTGCTGTTAATTTACCATTTTCGCCAACATAATCATTGAGTTGTTTCATTAAATTATCATAACTTTCAAACGGAATAACATAGTTGGTTTGATTGATATATTTTTCTACTTCAATATTGTTACTTTTTGCCATAGCAACAATTTCTTTTGCAACTTTTATTTCATCTGTTGTAGGTTCTTCTAAACTTAATTTTTGTAGATACTCCCACTCTTTTTCAGTATAAAATTCTATTTCTAATGAATTCTTTTCAGCATATTTGATAATTGTTAAATTAGCCGTTTTAGGTGTAGCAGCTTTTGGTAAAATTTCTTTACCTTCAAATAGTAATGTATTAAGAAATGTTGATTTACCAGCCTTAACAGAACCTACTACAGCAATTTTTAGTTTTCTGTTTTCATTAAAAAAATCATCTATTTTTTTATTAAAATTTTCTTTTATTTTCAAAATATCTTTACTATAAATTTCATTACTACTTTCAAATTTTGATAAATATTCAGCAATATTGCTAAGCTTATTATTATATACAATTACATCCTTTTGAATTTGCTGGGATTTTAAGAACATAGGTCACCTTTTCTTATTCTTTAATTACTATATTGTTATAATCTACAGTTGAGTTAGATGATTTGATACATCTATCCCAATTATCTCTATGCACTAAATTAAATTCTGTATTGTTCATACCAGAATCCAAGTAATAACAACCTTCTAATAATACATTATTGCACTTAACTTTAGAGTCAATTACATACATAAACAAACCATAAACAATACTCCAACTTATACCTTCAGGTCTAATTTTACAATTTTTAATAATACAATCAATGATCTTACCATTTGAGAGTTTAATATAAAAAACTCCACCATAATAATCTCTAGATCCCGGACCTAATTCTATACTTTTATTACCACAGAATGAAAATATAGATTGTTTAATTTCAAAATTTTTACAATTTTCAATTTCAATAACTCTTTTCCAAAAACTATTAAACTTGCAATTTCTAACCATAAAATTTTCAGTATTATTTATTCGTATCGCAATAGATTTATCACTCTTAAATTCACAATCAATAAAAGCTATAAGTGAATGGTTATTAGTTATAATTTTACCATGTCCACTGATTGTTACTTTTGCTTTATAGAAAATAACAGTTTTTTTATCTAAAATAAGATCTTTATCTATTTTAATTTCACCTTCAAAAATTTGATAGTCCCTAATTTCTGCAAATATAAAATCCAGCATATAAAATAAATTAAATATATTTTCTGATGCCAAATGATCAAGTGGAAAACCTGCTTCTTTATTTATTAATTTCGTCAATTTATTTATTATAATATTCAAATCATTTTCATTAATTTTAAGTACTTCAACAAAATCGGCAATAAGCTCTAATGTCTTTTCATTTTTACTACCACTTAAAACATATATCATTAAAGAATCAAAAATAAAATTAAATCGTAAATCTTTTTCTAAAAATGCTTCAATAAATTTTGCAACGTGTTCATTAGTGATTTCTGATGCTTCTTTTAAATAAATATAAATATCATTTTCAATTTTAACACCGTTAATTATTTTTTTTATGTATTCTACACCATCTTCATTTAAATCCCCCTCAGAAGCTGCTATCGCAAATAAAAAAGTAACATACATTTTTTTCTCATAATCCGAAAGATCTTTTAATGGATGTTTTTCAAAAGAATATGATACATTTTTTATTTCTTTTAAGTTTTCTTTAAGTTTATTGTAATCAATGTTGGTAGCAATTTTTTTAGCCATATTTAACTCCAAATATTTATTTCAAGATAAGTTGTTATTTCATTTTTTAATTAATTGATAATTTCCCTAATTGAATGAGTAATGGTTTCAATAATTATATTTTTATGTTTTTTATTGCCAACAATATTCAAATTTTCTTTCTCAATTTTATTTAATTCATCTTTCAATAAATTAACTAATTTTTTCTTATGTTTGTTTGTACCTAATAAAGTATAATTATTATCAAATAAATTACTTAAATTATTAAGTAATAAATGGTAACTCCCCTCATCTTTTATGTTATTATTTTTCTTATAATCTTTTAAAACATTTCTTAAATTAATTTTCCCTACATCTAAAAATTCCATTTGTGATGGCTCTGGTAATTTTATACCATATTCATCTCCTATTGCTTTCAATTCCATAAAAAATTTATTCTGCATATCCTTTAACTTCCTTATCTTCTGCTTCAAACTCTGTATCGATATCGTTATATCATTCTTAATAAAATTCAAATTCGATATTGTCTCTGCATTATCTGTCAACGTCAACGTTACATTAACCCAATGCAAACGCTTCTCCTCCTCCATTAATTTCTCCTGATAAAAATCATAACACTCCAAAAAACTCAACTTAAAATCCCGCGGAAATGTCGATTCATAATTCTCCCTATCCCATCCCTGCAATAAATCCTCAACTCGCTTCCTTCCAAACTTGTCAGGATATCTACACGAATATGGTATTATATCAACAGGAAATATCCCCTTATTCTCCAACGTCTCTTTTATATGTCCCAATATGTTCTTAACTTCTTCCTCCTTCCTTTTATCACATTTATTAACTATTATCGCTATCGGTATTTCCTTATTCAACGTCTTGATAAATTCTATGTCATCATTCGTTATTGTGCCATCCTCTGCACTTACAAACCATAATATGTAATTCGCTGAATTTAATTGATTCCTTGCTATATGCTCATCCGTTCTCTGTGAATAATTACCACTCTCCGGTTTAGAGTATCCAGGTGTATCCAAAAATGAAATATTTCTTACCGGCATCCCTTCCGTCTCTACAAATATCGTCTCCAATAAATGCCCAAAGTTTATATTATACTCCTTCGAAAAGCCATGTGTGATATTCTTTAAATCATCATAATTTAATTCCAACTCATTATCAAATATATTGATCCCTATTGCCCTGTTATTATCTCCATACATTACATACGTAGGCACTGATGTAGATGGATCTATCTCAGCCGGCAATAACTTCTGCTTTATCAACGAATTGATAAATGATGATTTACCTGAACTAAACGCTCCTCCCAAAGCTACTGTATTCTTACCTATCAACTTGCTAAATATTATAAAATCCTTAAACTTCTCAAGCGTATACAATAACCTACTATGAATTTCATTAAAATTATGTGGTGCGTAATTATCTACTATCTGTAACAAATCCTCATTCAATATCTTTTTAATTCCTGTTAATATTTTACTCTTTGTATTTTGAGTATTTATTGCAACTATTTTACTTACTAAATTTAATACATATTTACTATCAAATTGATTGTTTTCTTCCATTTTATGACCCAAATTTTATTTGATTTAATTTTTTGATATCATCATTTAGTTTTTGTACTGTATTTTCATATTCTTCTTTTGCTTGCTGCTTTTGTTTTTTAAGATCTTCAAGAGCTTTAAGTTTTAATTCCTTTTCATTTTGAATCATGTTATCTATTTTATTGATAATTTCATCTATAAAAGATTGTAGTGCACCTTCAAAAGAGCTGGCAACTTTTTCAGTAACATCTGGTATAACTTCTGTTCTTACTTTTTGTAATGCCAATTGTCTGCGATTATCACTACCTCCACTACCCATACCCAAAAGATTTGCTACAATACTAAAAGCACTCAAAAGTATTTTCCAAGGCAATGGAACCTTAGGTAAGATTAATGGAATTAGTGTGTTTACTAAATTACTAAATGTATTACCTGTATTTGTATCTTTTTGATTTACCAAATCCATATTGAGATTTACATCTACAGTTACTGTTTCTTCAATGCTTCTAGCAATATTATTTATATATTTTTTTACAAAAGGATTAATATTTTCACTTACTACATTTGCCAGCTCATTCCTTACAATTGTATTAACGCTAGATGAAATATCACCATTATTTGCTGCTGTAGCTGCCAATGAATCTGCTGATCTGTGTAATGCTGATGATACTTTGGCTCTTACAATATCAAGATATCTTGGAATATCTTTAATAATTTTGTTTTTTTCATTTTGCAAAGTTTCATCTAATTTTTGTAATTGTTGAATTAATAACTTTTCTTTTTCTTCAATATCTTCAATCGAAAGATCCGTATTTTTAAGCCTTGTTAAAAGATAGTTTTCAACCTGCGTAATTTGTTGATTTATCAAAACTTTAAATTTATCACGAAATAAATCCTCTGATTTCGCTTGAAGTGATAATATAAAACTTTTCAATTCATTAAAATCTTTATTTTTTACAGATGCAGTTGTAATTTGGAAATTTGTTAATTTTATAAAATTTTGAATTTTATCTTTAACATTATCAACAATAGCCTCAATATCAGATGGTTTACGTTTATCACACTTTGTAACTACAACTAAAACAGGCACATTATATAACGAAAGCTCTTTAAGAAAATTTATAACGCTTTCTGTCAATCCTTGTTCTGCATCAACAGTAATAATATAAGCAATACTATTATTCAAATAGTTATCAATAGCCTGATTGTGTGCTTCAATACCTGAATCAAGCCCGGGCATATCTACTAACTTAATTGTAGAAATTTTCTCCATAAATGGTTTATTAAGTTCCAACTTGATAAGCTTAGTATCTTCAAATTTTAGTTCATTTGATAAAACTTTTTCAAAAGTTGTTTCTTTCCACTCATTATTTTGTAAGATATAGGCTTTATTGATGCTATTGTATACGATTTCTGTAGGGATAGACGTTTCCGGTGTAATTTTAGTAGGTAGAATTTTTTCTTCTATAATCGCATTAATTAAACTACTTTTACCAGATGAAAATCCACCAACCAAAGGTGTAACAACCATAAAATCATTAATATCACATTTAATTTTTTCAATTTGTTCTGTACTCAATTCATATGAACTCATAATATTATGGAGTTCATCTACTCTTTGAAGATAATCATTTAAAATTTCTTTTGATATCATATTAAAACCACATTGTTACTAAAACAAAAAATTAAACACTTGTATTATCCCCCAAAAACCAAGGATTGCTAAAACAATAAGTACAACTAAAGCAATACCACACCCTATTTTTAATTTTGCTAAACTTTCGTGTAATTCACCAGGTAGTAAATTGTGGCCATCAAGTACGCCTAAAATCATAACTATTTCATCAAGATAGGGAATGGAATCAGGTAGGATAAGATTTACAATCAGCGCAACCCACCGTATTACCTTAGTGCCAAAAAGGCTTGCAAAAACCAGTATGAGTACTATTATTGTTGGCATAGGGGATTAATTTTTATTTTTTTTGAAATTTTTCATAAATAGTAAAAATTAAGTTATTAACTTTTTCTGGTTGTCAATTTTTTCTGTTGAACTTTTCAACCTATGCACCACTTTATCTATTACACCGCGTGGTGAAAGTTTTATTAAAGCTTCTATTTGTGTAGAACGGGAAAGCCCTGTTTTACACCAGATGGCAAAATGTTCACAGTTATTTTCAAATAAATCGTAATTGCTTTCTCCTATACGGCTTCTGGCACGTTTAACTGTTTCTTCTGGTGAATATATTTTAACTTTTTCTTCGTACTTTTTGTAATATGATGATAATTCCTTTAATTTGCTTATAGGAACAATATCTTTAAGATTATCCCCAAGCAGTTCCAAAATTCCGTTTGAACTTGCTAAAAATGATGAAACTTTATTGTTCAAAATATGTTCTATATCGAGTACAAAATATTTATCAGCCTTACGTAAAAATCTTTCTAAAGATGTTTCCTGTATCGTTTGATTTTTCCCCATCAAATCAGTATCATCTGCAGTATAATGTATTACGGTTCCTTTTTCTGTAAAAATACCATAATGTTCGTAAACACTACGTTCTACGCCCACAATATCGCCTGTTTCAGCTTCTTTTTTATAATTTTTAGTTTTCCACGCATACAAAAATTCTTCTAATAATCCTATGCCTAAATCAAGAAATGATATATCATTCAATGATTTTTTCATACAACGCCCCAAATAGCAAAATTTTAAGGAAAAATCCGAGAATTGATTTTTATGGATAGCCAATTTAATTTGTAGCTACATCCGTATGATATATTAAGGTAGGATTTACTATATCAATACATTATAACTACAAAATAAAAAAGCTATCATAAAGTTAATGTTAACAATAATTTTAGTTATTACTAGATTTGAAAATTAACAAAAAATCAATTTATTACAAATTATTTTTTTAAAATTAGATAAATTTATCATACATTTTTTTTATTCTTGCTAACCATTCATTACGTAAATCTTCTGGTTCAAGAATTTCAGCATATTCTCCAAATTTTAACACACGCCCTATAATTTCTTGATATCTTCCCACAGGCAAAGTTATTTCTAAATAACCATTATCATTATCTTTCACATATTTAGTAATTTGATGTTTATGCCATTTAATATGCTTATTAGCTGTAGCAACAGGCTCATATATTTTTATTTTTGCAATTTGTGGATTATTGCTATAATCTAAGCCAAAACTATTTTTAAGATATTCTTCTACTTCACTAAGATTATAATTGTTCTGGAACTGTTTTTCGGTAAAAATTAGTTTGGAGATACGTGCAATTGCAAATAAACGGACATCCTTTTTTTCAAAGCAATATGCCACAAGATACCATTTGCCGGTATAATTTACTAATTTAATTGGCTCAACTTCGCGTATTGTTTTTTTATTATTCTGGTCGCTATAATGAATTTGTATCACTTTTTTATAAAGCAAGCTTTCAATTATCTCTCTGAATTTTGTAATATCAACATCTTCATATTCGGAAAGATCAAAATCTATTTTATCAGAAAGCTCTAAATAATCTTTGTTGATAAAATTATTCAAATCAGAGATCATCTCATTTGCAAACAAAGGAACAAAATTTAAGTTTTTTAATATACTTTTTATGATAGCAGAGATAATCAAAGATTTTTCAGATAAATTATCAAGCAATTTTGGTGGTTTGTTGTAAACATATCCAATATTTTTTTTGAATACTATATCAGCATCCAACAATTCTTTCATATCTGCTATATCACGTTTGATAGTGCTAACAGATGTTTCATACTCTTCTGCAAGATGTTGAGCACTGTAAGCCCTTTTTTGCCTGATACGCTCATCTATAAACATTATTCTTCTTAGCTGGGAAAGCATAATTTTACCTTTTTAATTTAGATACCATAAATTAACAATTTTACCACTATTTTTCAAAGCATCTACAGAGTTATCTTTTTCAAATAATAAAACGTATAAATCGCAATTTACTTTTATATCAGATGGCTCAAATTCACCGTCTGTAATGATCAACGCTCTTTTAAAATTATTCTGGTTGATATGTTCTAACACGCAAGTGATATCTGTAGCACCACTAATGGTTTTACCTTTTTTGATAAAATCTAATTTCACTTCTTTTATATCTGATGTAAAAAGAAAATAAGGACCTGTGAATTTATCGCTTAACTTCAATAGTAAAAGATAAATTTGTTCTTTGTAATCATCTGTAGAACCAGAAAAATCGATATAGATAGCGGGAAATTCTTTACTTTTTGTTTTATAATTAAATGTTTTTGTATAAAATAAAGGATCACAATCTTGCATAACTAAAAAAAGCTCTTGCCTGTTGAAAAATGGAACTGTTGTTTTAAAATACGCTTCATTATCGGAAAAAGTTGTATAGTTTTTATTGTAGAAAAATACCTTTTCAATAGAATTTCTCAAAATATTTAATTTACGATGTTTTACTCTTTTACCCTTAAGCTCTAAATCATCTGTTTCGAAATAACTTTGTAGTTGTTGGATATCAATGATTTCTACATCTTGTGTATCATTACCATCTGATTTTGCATCATCATTGATACTTTGAGATGTATCATTTTTATCATCATTTCGATTTTGTGTAAGATTATTTTCTTTAAGAATTTTTTCCAACTCACTAATCTTATTTTCAACTTCTTTCAATTTCTCTTGATCTTGCTCTTGATTCTCAGCAAAATCTGGGAATATCTCAATTAATCTTTTAATGATTTCATCAAGGGGAAGATGCTTTGAAAAATTATCAAACCATAAAGATATTATCTTTTGTTTTTTATCATTATCTATACTTGTGATAGCATCAAAATCCTTAATGATTTCTTGTTGTGATTTATGTGGCGGGGCTAAAAGATATACACGATTAGATAAATCTTGCGTTTGAAGAAATTCATCATAGGCCGGAAGTAAAGTTTTATCCATCACAGAAATGCTTTTGAAATCATTAAGCTCATAAAGATATGAATTAATTTGCATATCACAAGCCATATTCAAAAGTAACGGCGATAAATTTGTATCCCTGAATAAATCATAATGCTTAAGATAATAATGAAGTAACTCGTGTATGAATACAAATACAATATCATCCAGTGTTAAATTATATTCATCAATAAAATTTTTGCCAAAATAGATGTAAAATTTATCATTTTTATAAACTAAGCGTGCTGATTCTGTTTGTTTATCATTTACAACTTCGCAACACTCAATGTTATTCCTGTAGATATCAATAAACGGAATAAATTGATTATGTTTAAGATAAATTAAGCCTACTATGTCTGGTAATATATTTTTTCCCATAGCTTTTTAATTTTTGTTATTGTTCCACAATTCATCCCACGCACTTGAAACTTGATTTAAGAATATATCAAAATCATCTTTAATATCATTGAGAACATCTTTAGTTTCATCAAAAAAATCATCAATTGGCGTTTGATTGTTACTATTTTGCACGTTGCTTTTAACTTTTTGATTTTGAGCTTGCTTATTACTTGTCTTACTTGATGATGCCTTCATACCGCTCATCATTTTTTTAGCATTTTTGATTTTAGCATCATCTAATTTGATTAAGCCAACTTCTGCCAAACCGTAATAAAGTGCTTCCATAAGGATATCAATATTTGGTTCATCATCAATAACAGGATATAACCAGATATTTTGTGTTGCCAATACAAAATTTTCAACTTTAATTGGTGCCTGTACATCATAATACCAATCGATAATTTGATATATTTGAATATTTCTATTAAGCATAGATGCTCTACGTGGGCTAATTGGAAGATTTAACTCATTTAATTTATTGTAAAAAGCTATAGTAAATTTTGTAGCCATATCAGATAATGATTTTGGGATATTGGAACAATATTGTTTTAATTCATTTACCAAAGTTATAAGTCGTGTATCTTGCTTTGCCTTTGTTGCTTTATTTAATCCGGGACAATCATCGTCGTGCATAGTATTGATAATTTTAGCGAGATCATCACTTGAGAAATTATTTTTGATAGTGATAATTTGTGCAAACCTATCCGCCAGGGCTGTATCCAAAGGATTAGCACCAAGATAAGATAATGGATTCATAGCCGCAAAGATATATTTAAGATGGGGAATTTTCTTCCCCATCACACGCCTGTTACGGATAACTTCAAGCCATTTGTTTTGCATAGTAGGATTAGCACGCGAAATTTCATCGATAAGAATAAATTTTTTATCCCATATTGTAATAGGTGAGTTAAGGTAATCAATATATCCTTGTTTCATTTTTTTAGGATCTGGAAATCCAACAACATCTTCAAACAAAGATTTAGACGCATCATAAGCCTGAAATTCTTTATTTTCTGCATCTGTAGAATAACCTAAAAGTTGTGCTAATTTTTCAGAAAGTAAAGTTTTAGCAATACCATGCTCACCTACAAGCAATATAGGATCTTCAGTAATTAAAGCTGTAAGTAGCGGTTTTTCGTACTGTTGATATCCAAAAACGCCTGCGTCTTCCAGAATATTATTTAGATAGAATTTCATAAATACCCCCTTTTTTTTCATATTCTTACGATCTTTTTTTAGTATAAATTTAATATACCATTAGCATATGGTCTTTTATATTCCATTGGAATTCCAAACAAACCTGATTTAGTAGCCTCAATAACAACTGTTGCTCTTCCACCATTACTATTTTCAACACCAACATAATGTAATACATACTCATCATTTTCACCAGCTAATGATGTTACACCTGTTGCTTTTACGTCTACATTATAAACATCCTTTACAAACTCTACTGCTATTTGTTCAATATCTCCATCATATATAGAAGTATTTGATACTCCCCATAATATACTAATGACTATCATTAAAATAGTATATACATATTTATCATTATAAATTTTTGTTCTTTTTATAGGATGAATAATAGCAAAGAATAACATTAAAAATACATTAATTACTTCATGTCCAGCTTTTTTGAGTGCACTTCTATCCAAAAACAAAAATACTAAAGCAGCAATTGAAAAAATAAATCTTATTGCAAAAATATGTCTACTTAAAATTATTTCTATTAAGATTGGCAATAAAAGAGATAATAATGATAATATCATAAACTTATCTCTCTGGAAATCAATAACTTTACCGCTATCTTCGATTATTCCGCCTACTGGTGGTGGCGCCATCATAAGTAAATGAGAAAGTTCAGTTTGTCCAATTGATTTCCATTGATCGTAGCCTTGTTTCCAAATTTTGGTATTTCGATCAATTTTGCCTTCTTTGGCAAGGTTTTCCATTTCAGCTTCTGTTAATGGACCTGTTTTAACGTTGTTCAAAAGAACGTACCAAACTGCGTTTGTGTTTTACATAATGCTAACCCTTAAATTTGTTTGTTAAACTTTAAATTTTTTACGATTTGGAAAATTTCCAAATCTCGTTACAAAATTAAAAAGTCAAGAGTATCATATGATGATACGCTTAAATTTTTTTTTTATTTTTTTTAAAATTTTTTTTGGTAGAAATAAGAAAATTGGTAAAATATGTAAAAAAAAGCGCAATTAACTTAAAAGTCAGTTTTTTAATTGAATTTTGGTTGAATAGCAGCCTGATGGGAAGTAATATACCATAATGGATTTTTGTTGGATATAAGAAATTATGGGGATAAGATTTTTCCTTGTTTACACAAAAATATTTACATTCCCGTTATTTATTATAGGGATATTAAAGAAAAACCTAATTTTCTATAAGTCCTATTAAAGGGTCCTTAAAGCACTCCTTTAATGCGCCTAAACACTTACTAAAGGGTCCTTAAAGGGACCCTATAGTATTTGTTTAAGGAAGCTAAAGAAACCTTTAGTAACCCTTTAAGGACCCTTTAGGCGGGAATTATCAAACAAGCCTTTTCCTTTAGTAACTACCTAAAAAAGTATCATAAAACTATATAAACTCTTAAATAAAATGCCTTTTTTCTTCAAAATTTATGAGCTAAATTATTCTTGTTTGATATTTTTTCTATTTTCAAAAAATTCACACTGGAATAAATGTTTGTATATTTCCAAATGCAGCAATAATTTTCTTCAGTTATTTTGTAAAATTTTTTGGTAAAATTCAAATTATTATTTATATATGCATTAACGGCTTGTATTCAGCAAAGAACATAATTTGAATAGTTAAGATTAAGAGATATAAGAATTATTTTTTTTTATGATTAACTTTTTTTTTTGAGTTTCAAGTTTCAATAAATTTCCGTAATTTTACTAATGTGTAAAAGTAAATTTTTCCGATAATATCTCTTTAGCTAAATAAACATTTTCAAAAATTCATTACATATTGCCTTTTAACCAGTAGTGATTATTTTTTGAAATAGTTGTGTGCAATTATTCTTTTGAAGATAATGCTTAAAATATTTTGGAAAGTTCAAGAATATTTTCTTTTTGATTTATTGAAACAAGTAGAGAATTACACCCAAAAAACAAATGTATACACTACAATTTAACTAACTTATCATTTCATTCACAATTAAAGGTTTATACTATGGGCTTATTCGACATATTCAACAAAGTGAAAGATTTTTTGGAAGAATCTGAAAATCACAGAAGTTCTTCCTATAGCCGTCAATCTAATACATCCTACAGTTCTGGTAAAATTGGTGGTAAAACTCTATCACAATGGGATAGTGAATGGAAATATATTGGAATTCTAAGTGAAACAGCTGATATCGATTTGCCTAACGAAGTTGGTTTGTACAGGGCTAAGTTAAATGGAAAAGTAGTTTATATTGGAAGAGCTATTGAATACAATAATGGTGGCTTACGAAAGAGATTAAGAGATTATACTCGTGAATCCAATAGTGCAAGAAAACACGGATCTGGAAGACTTATGAATGAACATCAGGATGAATTAAAAATTGAAATTTTAATAGTTGGCGATAGTGAAGATGGCGCTAAATTAACCAGAGAATTAGAAAGAGCTTTTATAACAAAATATAGACCAGCCTGGAACAAACAATTTCTATAATCAAAATTTACAGAGAGCTAAACAATTTTTTTACCACGTACACTGCCGGCAATATTAGCCCTACTAGCATAGGTTCAATTATAGTTGGGAGATAGTTATCTTTTATTATATACCACGTAAAAGATAAAACTATACTCCCTATTAAAATTACTATGGCTGATTTATTATCAACCAAAAAATTTTCGTAGTAACAGCTAAAAATTATAAATATTACGCCGGGCAAAAATATCGTCCCAATTGTATACCAGATATCGATTACAGATGGTATCAAAAATGTTATTATAACTACAATAATTGATATCAAACTTAACGCTATGAGAGCTTTTGTTTTAACGTTAAATTTTCGAAAGTAATCTATTTTTTCAAATATATCCCTGCTAACAATTGTTGAACTTAAAAACATAAAACTATTGGATGTTGAAAGAATTGTTGCAAACATTGCTACGTAAAAAATTCCTTTTAACCCATCTTCTAAAACTCTTTCTGCATAAATAGGATAGGATAACACTGGATTAGTAATATCTGGCATAACAGCCCTAGCATACAATCCTGTTGATGTAGTTAAAAAATCAAACAAAAACCAGAAAAATATCGATATAATTATCCCCCACATTGCAACTTTATCATTTTTAGCAGCACTTGCACGTTGATGAAATCCCGGATCTGCAAATGTCCATAATGCTATCAAAAACCAAACTAATAAATATGTAAATGGTAAGCCACCTGTTAATTTTAAATGGTTTTCTGGTAATTTCATTGCTAAAAAGTTATATCCGCCAAACGTAAAATAAGATATCAAAACAATCATAATGAAACCTAAAAACATAAAGAAAAATTCGTAGGAATCAGTCCATATATTAGTTTTGAAGCCACCTTTATATAAAAAAAGTGATGAGAAAAATAGAGAAATGAGAATTGATAGATAAAGATTTATATTAAATATAAATGATATAAGGCTTCCTATCATAAATATATACGGTGCTGGAGATACAATAATTAGCAAGATAAAAGCTACAATTATTGAAATAACACGATTATATTTCTTTTCAACTATCTCTGCAATTGTATAAATAGATGCATTTCTTACTTTTTTTGCAAAAAATATAGCAAACAGATATGCAAAAACATAGTATGGCAATCCTTGTGTTGTCCAGGATGAAATTCCATATTTGTATGAAAACTCTCCAGCTCCTAAAATTCCACCATACCATGTGGCAACTGTAGTAAGAACATAAAAAAATAAATTAAGCTTTCTGTTGTTTAGATAATAATCGTCCGCATTATCAGACACATTTTTTGTACTAAGTTTTGCAACAATAAATAGACCAACAAAAAAAATTATAAATATTAAATAATCTAGAAAGCCAAATGTTGGTTTTATTTCCATTTGTTATAGATTTTTTAATTCACGTGTCAAAAAAATATATCCATCACTAATATTTATTTCAACAAGATTTTGAGAAGCAACATTACTTATGCTTTCTCGTTTACCAAAAGTTAATGTTTCATCTTTTAATGGATATTTCAAACCTTTTGTTGTTATTTTGGTATTATCGTTGAATGCAAACAAGGAAATTGTTTCGCCAGGTAAAGCATTCAATTTAAAATTTCCATTTACAACGTATAAAATATTTGTCCCGTGCACCATCGAAAGTTTACAAAATGGGGCAAATTTAAGAAGTATACTCAAAATCCCAATAGAGTGATCTAATCTATCTCCAGTTGCAGAAAATAAAACAATATCATCATATTTATTGTTGATAAGATATTTTAATGCTTTTTCAACATCTGTATCGTTTTGCCTTTTGTATTTTACAATCTTAGATTTATCTTTCAAATATTCCAATGCATCTTTTGAAATAGAATCAAGATCACCAATAATATAATTTGGGATAATATTATATCTCATACATAAATTTGCCCCACCATCAGCACAAGCTATTTTTTCATATCCAAGTGATCTAATTTTAGTAAAATTCTCTATATCAAAATAGTTTCCATTTGCAATTAAAATGATTTTTTTCATTTAATATTTAGTTTTTGTTTGATATTATCTGGAATACCATCCTTATGAATTAAGAAATCAACAATTTTTAATTTAACGTAATCATCACTAAAGAAATAATAACCTTTATCGCCTGTATTTCTACTACCAGCCCCAGAATCTTTGATTAAATACCATCTTTTGCCATCGATATCTGTATATCCAATAAGATGCACACCGTGATCATCATCTGTAGTGCCATTATAAAATCTAAACATTCTAGCATCATCATTGATTTTATCAGCTGGAATATCAAATTCAGGAACAACAGCAACTTTTGCCCATGAATCTATTCCAGGCTCTGAAACATCACCACCAATTGACATAGAAATATTTTTTTCAATAGCAAAATTAATAATTTGCATAAATTCATTCAGTGGTACATTATAATATTCATCACTAAACCACCAATTATCCGGCACTTCGTAAACAATTTTTTCATAAAATGGATATTTATTTAATGAAATGATAGAATAATAATCATCCAAATTCAACCCAACATAATTCTGGAAAAATTGTTGTGGTGTCCATTTTTTACCTTCATAAGTAAATTCAGTTGGAGGCTCTTTCATATACGTATTTAAAATATTTTTGATACCATCAATTACAAATGTTTCGCTCCAAAAATTGTTTTTCTTAACACTTTCTAAAAAGCTCTTAATTTCACTAAACATTACGGCGTGGTCATAAACTTCCTGGCCATCTAATAATCCAGTGTAAACATCATAAGGAACACATCCATATTTTTTCCATAATCTTAACAATGCATCAGCTTCTGAACCTTCACCTATGTGAGTTTTACCGCGTGTTTTTACAAATTCTGTTGCCTTTTCTATATATTCCCAATAAGCATTATACATTGGAGAAAGACGAATTTTTTTATTTTTAAGTCTATAAATTTCGGATTCAAAAAATGATGTTGTTGAAAATGACCAGCAAGTACCCGTTATTCCTTGAGATATTGGAGTTTGGTGCCAAACATATTTAAATTCAGAGATTGATTTAGGTATTTTAATATTAGAAAGATCAACTTTCATTACAGTTTTTTGTGTTTTCTTTTTAGGAGCCTTGAACTCATTTGCTTTAGCTTCGATAGTATCATAGTAACCACGTTTAGGTTCAATAAAAATAGCTTTTGAAGGCTGTTGAGCCCATAAAACTAAAAAGCTTAATAAAAGTGTTAATAAGGTTCTCATTTCGCACCCCATAAAATATTAGTTAAATCTATCTAATTTGAATTTTTCGCCAAGATATAATTCTCTTACTTTTTGATCATTAGCTAATTCTTCTGCTGTGCCTTCTTTGAAAATTTTTCCACTTATTAAAATATAAGCTCTATCCACAATGCTTAAAGTTTCGTGTACGTTGTGATCTGTTATCAAAATGCCAAGCCCTTTATTTTTAAGATTTGCAACTAATTTCATAATATCTTCAACTGCAATGGGATCAACACCTGCAAAAGGTTCATCCAATAAAATAAATTTTGGATTAGAAGCTAAAGCTCTAGCTATTTCACACCTTCTTCTTTCGCCGCCACTTAATTGATAACCTTTATTTTTTCTTATGTGAGTGATACTAAAGTCTTCCAATAATTCTTCTAGCCTTTTTTTCCTTTCAGTTTGTGTCATTTTCATCATTTCCAAAATAGCCATAATATTATCTTCAACAGAAAGACCTCTAAACACCGAAGCCTCTTGTGGTAGGTATCCAATTCCCATTCTAGCTCTTATATGCATTGGCTCTGATGTTATATCAATCTCATTTATAAAAACTTTTCCTTTATTAGCTTTTATTAAACCAGTCATCATATAAAATGTTGTAGTTTTTCCAGCCCCATTGGGACCTAATAAACCAACTATTTCCCCTTGTTTTACCTTTATAGAAACCTGATTTACAACTATTCTCTTTTTATATATTTTAACTAGATTTTCGCTATGTAACACTGAATTTTCCAACACCTACTCCGCAAAATATTTTCTATATTCTTTTTTTAATTTTTTTATAAAAAAGTTTAAGTTATATTTTTTTTTGTTTAATACAAAATTATAAACAAAATAATCCTTTTCATTTCCTAAAATTTTATTTTCGGGATAATAATCGCTTTGAATATCACCATATAATTTAATTTCTGATATTTTTGATGAATCGAACATTATTTTACCATTATCAGAGCTAATTTTTACAACTCCGTTTTTTATTGTATCATTTTCATAAATGTAATAATAAGCTAATACTTTATCATATAAATTCATTATTTTGGGCTTGTTATCAGCAAAATTTACTATAATTTTTGTTGCTGTTACTTGATTAAATCTATACTCTTCTTCGGGAATTTGACTAATCATAAGTGCATTTTCAAATAAAATTGCTTTATCAATCATATTACCAATCTTAAAAATATTTATACTATCAGCAGTAAACTGATTTTTTTGGTAAATAATAAAAGGTTTTTCTTCATTTGTATTAAATGGCAATATAATTGTATCATTATTCTTAATTTTAATATTGTTATCATATGCAAATAAATCATTGTAGTAAAAGTAAACCGAATCTACCAAATCAATATTTGTATTATTCATTTTATTAACTTCAATTTTTCGACATTTAATAAGTAAAGTATCACCGTTCTCTTTAGTTGAAATAAAATATGGATTCTTATAAAAAATAGCTAATTTTTTGTAGTGATAATATTCTAATTCATTACAGTAAATAAAAGAATTATCTTTTGTATCAAATACTTGAATATCATCTTTTGCAAAAGCATTTTTGTTATTTTTATAATAAACTATTTGATCAGCTTTTATTCTGTAAACGCTATCGACTAATGTAACATTCTCCTGCGCAATAGCTTTATTTTCTTTGGAATAATAAGTTAAATAATTGCAAGTTAATAATTTATTTTCACTCTCTAGCTTGACATCGTTATAAAAAAAAGCAACTTCATCTTTATAGTTAAAATTACCACTTTTTGATGTTAAAATCATATTCCCATCAATCAAACGTACATTATTTGGTGCTTCGGCTACACGTGTATTACCATTATAATAGACGACTGGTGAAATTAACACCTTATTTTTTTGTGTAATAACAACATCACCTATTAATTGTATTGTATTTCTTGTTATATTTTGGATTGCTCTTTGACAAGTAATAATAATATCAGATTGAGTTACTTTAACATTTCCTATAACTTCTCTTATTGTTTCACCATTAACAAAAGAGCCAATTAATTGATTACCTGTTACTTGAAGTGGTTCACTGAAAATTGCAAAATTCAATATCGAAAATAATATTATTATTCTATTCATTACCAAAACTTGTAGAATTTGTTATGTAAACTATTCTATTGATTATATAATTTCTTATTCGGCTATCAGATTGAAAACCATATCCTTGAATTTTTTCGTTCGGAGTAATCACTGTTACGAATGCATCAGAATGGAATTGCCTAGATTGATTATCCCAATTGAGTTCTTCAGTTCTAATTTTTACACCTTCTAAATTATAAGCATAAACATTATTTCTAGCAACCATATTATGAGTTATATCATCTATTTCACCTTCTTTACAGGTTAAAATAAAGTTTTTATCCCCATTTTCACCAAAAAATTCAATATTTACAGAATCTTTTAAGAATGTTTTTTTTATATCATCATAAACAACTAAATGTTTAGTAAATACCCTTGCTCTAACGGCTTTATCATCCGAAATTAAGATTGTAGCATTATATGATTCATACAACGCTTTTTCATCAAATTTAATATTTGCAATACGTGGCTTAAATTTTTTTTGTGAACAAGAAACAAAAGTTAAACTTATAAGAATTATATATGCTAATTTTCTCATTTACTTTCTAAACCTAATTCTAATAAATCGTGCATATGCACAACGCCAATTGGTTTTTTATTATCATCCACAACTATTAAGGAAGTTATTTTATATTTTTCCATTTGGTTTAATGCTAAATGAGCTAATAAATCTTTTTTAATAACTTTTGGATTTATCGACATTATATCTTTTGCTTTAATATTAGAAAAATCTTCATATTTTTCAAAAGAACGTCTAATATCACCATCGGTTATAACACCTAATAAATTATCATCTTCATCAACTACTGTAGTGACTCCCAATCTTTTTGAAGAAATTTCATAAATTATATCTTTCATTTTTGCGTCTGATAAAACTTTAGGAATATTTTCACCTGTTTTCATAATTTCATTGACATACAAAGCTAATCTTTTTCCTAATGAACCACCTGGATGAAACATTGCAAAATCTTCAGGAGTAAAATGCTTACATTCAAGTAGTGCAATAGATAAAGCATCTCCCAATGCTAAAGTCGCTGTTGTAGATGATGTAGGAGCTAAATTATACGGACAAGCTTCTTCTTTTACATCTAAATTCAAAACTATATCAGAAACCTCTGCTAATTTTGAATTCGCTTTTCCAACTATACATATAATTTTATTCCCCATTTTTTTTATAATAGGTACTAAATTCAATACCTCCTCAGTATTACCACTATTCGAAATTAGAATAATAACATCATCATTATTTATCAATCCTAAATCACCATGCAAAGCATCAGATGGATGTAAAAAAGTCGCATTAGTTCCTGTAGAAATCATTGTAGCAGCAATTTTTCTTGCTATTAATCCGGATTTTCCCATTCCTGATAAAACAACTTTCCCTTTTGAATTTAAAATAAGTTCTACTGCTAAATAAAAATTTTCATTTATTTGATTTATTAAATTTTTCAAAGTTGCAATTTCATTTTCAATTACATTTTTACCAATTTCTAAAATTTCATTTTTGTTATAATTTTTTTTATTCATTCTTTACCCCAAAAAATAATTCAGTTAATTCACATAGAATACATTTTTGTTCACAAATATATTTAGCAAATCTTTTAACTTCTCTTTTGGCTTTTTTAACACTAATAGGCAGCAATACTTTTTCAAGTAAAGGAATATCTAATAATCCATCAGCAATAAAACAACATTCATCAAAAGTTATACCTAATTCATCTATTAACTTTTTTGCATTGCCAACTTTATCTAAACTAGATTCAATAATATAATCAACATTTAATAAGTTTTTTTGCTCTTCTTTAATGATCGCTCCTGTAATTATTGCAGTAACTTTTTTTTCTTTTTTGATCAAACTGCACAACTGATGAAATTTTTTATAATTACATTCTCCATAGTTTTTACAACCATTCTCTAAACCATTACAAATTACTATTCCCTCTAAATCAAAAATAACAAGTTTAATTTGCTTGAAAATTTCTCTTATTTCAGAACTTCTTAACAAGTTCATCTATTTGTTTTATCCTTTTTAAAAATTTCTCTAATTCTTTTAATGGGAATTGACTACCAGCATCACTTAGTGCTTTTGCAGGTTCTGGATGAATTTCCATAAACAATCCTGCTATACCTAAAGAAATAGCAGCTCTTGCTAATGGTTCTATAAATCTTGGTAATCCGCCAGATACTCCACCATTTGAAGGTATTTGCACTGAATGTGTTGCATCCATAATAACAGGATAACCGGTGTCTTTCATTATCTCTAATCCACGCATATCAACAACTAAATTATGATATCCAAAAGTTGTTCCTCTTTCTGTTAACAATATCTTTTCATTCCCTGTTGTCTCAATTTTTGATATAGCATATTTCATATCTTCAGGTGCTAAAAACTGTCCTTTTTTTATATTTATAACTTTTTCTGTGTTTCCAGCTGCTAACAATAAATCAGTTTGTCTGCAAAGGAATGCAGGTATTTGCAACATATCTACATAATCCTTTACTATTTCGGCTTCTTTTTCGGTATGTATATCAGTAACTACCGGTACATTATATTTTTTTCTAATATCATCAAGAATTTTTATAGCTTCTTCAAATTCAATTCCAGTAAATGAATTAAGACTTGTTCTATTTGCTTTTTTATAACTAGCCTTAAAAACATATTGAATTGATAGCCTTTGTGTAATCCTTAAAATTTCCTCAACAATTGCGTATGGCATTTCTTTATTCTCTATAACACAAGGACCAGCTATTAACACAAAATTATTATTATTATTGAATTCAATAGAATTTAATTTGACACTTTTCATTTTTTTTGATAACTTAATTTTTAAATATAATTTATAAATATACTGAATTTCTATGAATTTAAAAACATTAACGCTAATATTCATAGTAACTTTTGCCTTGTATAATACAAAAGCACAAGATTTTTATTCCGCTTCTGATATTGCGCTCGCAAATTCTAATACCGCAAAAATTTTTACTAATAGTTTTGTTCACCAAACTAATCCTTCTTTGAGTTTTTTTAATAGGACATTAGAATTTGGAGCAACTTATACACCAGGTTTATATAATTTAACTGAATTGCAAAACTTCGGATTTGCCGTAACATATCCCTTTACATATTCTAATATTAGTTTTAGCTTTAATAATTTTGGATATTCACTTTATCAAAAGAATTTATTTTCTTTTAATTATTCATATTTTATCGACAAACTTTTTATTATTGGTTTTAATTCCAATCTCGATTATGTAAAAATCGCAAATTATGATAACCATTGGCAAAACTTTTTCGACTTAGGAATTTCTTCGATACTCACAAATAATCTTGTTATGTCTTTTTCAGTTAAAAATATTTTTAATCAATCTCACATTATCAATGAAAAGGATATTCCAAGTATTTACTCTTTAGGTATTTCCTCAATTTTAGATGGTTTTTCAACACTTAATTTTTCTGTACAAAAAGAAATAGGTAAAAATGTTAATTTCATGGGGGGAATTTCATTATTCCCTATAGATATTTTAAGCTTGAATATTGGTTATATGAAAGAACCTGCTTTGCAAAGCTATGGTTTTTCGCTTTTTATAAATAAATTTTCATTAGAATATTCTTTACAAATACATAATTTATTAGGTGAAACACATTATATTTCAATCTTTTATAATCCTGATGGTTTTTTAAATAAATATGATATAGTAATAAACAATTATTTAAAATGAAACTCCTTATTATCTTAATTTTTACTTTGACTTTAAATTCAATTCTTTTAGCACAAATATCAGATTCAACT
>DAOSVM010000036.1:0-25155 GCA_035379625.1 Ignavibacteriales bacterium
AATTATGGTTTTTCTGGTGGAGAAAAAAAGAAAAATGAAATTTTCCAACTTTTATTCTTGGAACCAAAGTTAGCAATTCTTGATGAAACCGATTCTGGTCTAGATATTGATGCATTAAAAGTTGTCTCTAATGGTGTCAACATTTTCAAAGAACAAAATCCCGAAAGTTCTGTACTTTTAATTACACACTATCAAAGATTATTAAATTACATAGTACCAGATTTTATTCACGTCCTTGTTAATGGTAAAATTGTTAAATCTGGTGGTAAGGAGCTTGCTCTTGAATTAGAAGAAAAAGGATACGATTGGGTAAAAGAAGAATTAGAAAAGGTGTAATATATGAATAACGTTAAATATTTAAATTACATAAATTATTTAAATGAAGCATTTAATTCTTTATTGCCTAAACTAAATGAATTTAATAATGAATTTTTGCTAAATGTGAAAAAAGATGCAATAAGAAATTTTAATAAATTTTATTTTCCGAATATAAAAGTGGAAGATTGGCGTTATTTGCCAATTGACACTTTACTACAAAATAAATATGAACCATTGCAAATATTGAAATTAAATGATTATTTATATAACACTGACTTTCATCCAACAGGTAGTAAAATTGTATTAAAAAATGGTAAAATTGTTGAACAAGAAATAAAAAATAAAAGAATTAAAATAAATTCATTTGTTGAAGCAATTACTTCTGATTATAAAGTGTTAGAAGCAAATTATACAAAATATTCTACAATAGATTCTGGCTTTGCAGCTTTGAATGTTGCGTTTGCATTAAATGGAATTTATATAAATATACCTGATAAAACAATTTTGGAAGAAAATATAAATTTAGTTTTTCTTTCTGGCGATACAGAACATAATTTATATCTACCAATTCGTAATTTTATACATGTTGGTGATAATTGTGAAGTGAATATTGTATTTTTATACCAGGGACAAAAAGGTAAAGAATATCTGAATTCTGTTTTTAATAATTTAATTATTGGTAAAAACTCTTTTGTAAAAATATTTGAAATAGATTTAGAAAGTGAAAATTCTCATCACATAAATAAAACTCAAATTAGATCAAATTTTGGTTCTCAAATTTCTCATTACAGATTTTCACTCGATGGGAAAATTTTAAGAAATGATACAAATGTAATAATGGATGGGAAAGAAGTAACAGCTAATTTATATGGTATAATTATTGCAGCGGATAAACAAGTATATGATAATCATACAATGATAGACCATGCTCTTCCTAATTGCTTTAGTAACGAAGTTTATAAAAGTGTACTTTTAAATGAAGCAAAGAATGTTTTCAATGGGAAGATAATTGTTAGAAAAGATGCGCAAAAAACAAATGCATATCAGCAAAATAAAAATTTATTGCTATCAAATAATGCGGTTGTAGATGCCAAGCCCCAATTAGAAATATTTGCCGATGATGTTAAATGTACTCACGGTGCAACAGTAGGTCAATTAGATAAAGATGGGTTATTCTATTTACAATCAAGAGGTATTTCTAAAGATAAAGCAACACAAATACTAGTACACGCTTTTGCAAATGAAATATTTGAAGAAATTAAAGATGATTATCTAAACGATTACTTAAAAAATAAAATTAACCAAAAAATACAATTTTAATATGAAAAACTATATTAAAAAAAATATTGATAAAATTCGTTCTGATTTCCCTATATTGAACAAATTACAAAATAACAAACCAATAATTTATTTTGATAATGCAGCTACTACTCAAAAACCACAGGTTGTAATTGATTCATTAAAGGAATATTACGAAAATTATAACGCTAATATCCATAGAGGTGTTTATTATCTTAGTCAGAAAGCAACAGAAAAATATGAAGAAACCAGAAATATTGTTAAAAATTTCATTAATGCGCAATTTGATGAAGAAATTGTTTTTACAAAAGGGGCTACAGATTCCTTAAACTTACTGGCTTATTCTTTAGCAAGAACTTATCTGAAAGAAGGGGATGAAGTAATTATTTCACACATGGAACATCATGCAAACATTGTCCCTTGGCAAGAATTGGTAAAATATTATGGAATTAAATTAGTAGTTCTACCAGTTGACGATAACGGTGAGTTAATATTAAGTAAGTTAGAAGATTTAATTACTTATAAAACGAAAATTATTTCAATAGTGCATATTTCAAATTCATTAGGAACAATAAATCCAATTGAAGAAATTATAAAAAAAGCACATGAGTTTGATATAAAAGTTATTGTTGATGCATCACAATCTATCCAACATACAAAAATAGATGTTCAAAAATTGGATTGTGATTTCCTTGTTTTTTCTGGTCATAAAATTTACGGCCCAACTGGTACTGGAGTTCTTTATGGAAAGAAAAAATATCTTAAGGAAATGGTACCTTATCAGACTGGTGGCGATATGATTTTGAATGTTACACTTGAAAAAACAATATTTAACGATATCCCAAATAAATTTGAAGCAGGAACACCAAATATCGAAGGTATTATTGGATTAGGCGAAGCTATTAAGTACTTTCAAAAATATTCTATTGATGATATTTATGAATATGAGAAAGAACTTCTGAATTATGCTACAAATAAAGTTCTCGAAATTGATGGGATAAAAATTATAGGTACAAGTAAAAATAAAGCATCTGTTTTATCATTATATTCTGATGTTGTGCATCCACATGATTTAGGAACATTATTGGATGAGCAAAATATTTGTATTAGAGCAGGCCATCATTGTACACAACCTATTATGCAAAGATTTGGAATTCCTGCAACAGCAAGAGCATCATTCGCTTTTTACAACACTATCGAAGAAATTGAGCAATTTATTGAAGCGTTAAATAAATCAATAAAATTATTTTTATAAAATCGGGTGGTAGGATGAATGATATAAATGATTTATACCAACAAATGATATTGGATCATAATAAAAGTCCGAGAAATTTTAAAAAACTTGAAAATTACACGCATTTTGCTAAGGGACATAATCCGTTGTGCGGTGACGAAATTGATATATATGTTTTAATCGAAAATAACGTGATTAAAGATATAAGTTTTCAAGGTCAAGGTTGTGCAGTATCTAAATCAAGTGCATCTATTATGACAACACTATTAAAGGGAAAAACACTTGAAGAAGCAGAAGAAATTTATGAAAATTTTCATAAAATTGTGACTTCAAAAATTGATGATAATATAAACCTTGATGAAATGGGAAAGTTAGCAGTTTTTGCAGGGGTTAGAAAATATCCAACACGTGTAAAATGTGCTACTTTAGCTTGGCATACTTATGAAAATGCTAAAAATGGCGAAAAAGAAATTACAATTACTGAATAGGAGGAAAATATGATTGAACCATCCAACACTGTTCTTAATGAACAAGAAAAAGAAAAACTCAAAGAAGAAGTTATAAATATGTTGAAAACATGCTACGATCCTGAAATACCTGTAAATATTTATGACTTAGGTATGATTTATGAAGTAGAAATATATGATGATGCTAATGTATATATCAAAATGACTTTAACAACTCCTATGTGCCCTGTTGCTGATACTTTACCAAATGAAGTCAGATATAAAGTTAAATCAATTAACGGTGTTAAAGATTGTTATGTAGATTTAGTTTGGGACCCTGCTTGGGACAAAAGTATGATGAGCGAAACTGCTAAAATGCAATTAAGTTGGTTGTTTTAATAAAAAAAGATGCCCTTTCGAGCATCTTTTTTTATAGATTAAATCTCAATTGATTTAGTTTGAATTTTATTTGTCAATAGTTCAATAAATTCATTTACACTCATTGAACCAATGTCACCTTTTTTATGAACTCTTACTGAAATATTATTATTTGACTGTTCTTTTTCACCAATTACACACATATAAGGAACCTTTTTAATTTCCCATTCACGAATTTTATAACCAACTTTTTCTGATCTTTCATCAAGTTCAACTTCTAAGCTAGCATCTTTCAATTGGTTATATATATTAGATGCATAACTGTGGAATTTTTCAGAGACAGGAATAATTACTACTTGTGTAGGAGCTAACCATAATGGGAAATTTCCAGCAAAGTGTTCAATAAGAATACCAATAAATCGTTCTAATGAACCTAAAATAGCTCTATGGAGCATCACAGGATGATGTTTTTGACCGTCTTCACCAATATAAGTTGCACCTAATCTGACAGGTAAATTAAAATCAACTTGTATAGTTCCTAATTGCCATAAACGTCCTAAAGAATCTTTCAAGGTGAATTCTAATTTTGGCCCATAAAATGCGCCTTCGCCCGGATTTAATTTATAACTTAAATTTGCTGCTTTACAAGCTGATTCTAATGCTGCTTCTGCTTTATCCCAAACTTCATCTGAGCCAACTCTTTTTTCTGGTCTAGTAGCAAATTTTACTATAATATCATTAAATCCAAAGTCTGAATACATTTTTTTCAATAAGTCTGTGAAACTTTTAACTTCACTTTCAATTTGTTCTTCTGTACAAAAGATATGAGCGTCGTCTTGAACAAAACCTCTTACACGCATAATTCCATGCAAACTTCCTGAAGGTTCATTTCTGACACACGAACCAAATTCAGCAAGTCTTAAAGGTAAATCTTTATATGATTTCAATCCCTGATTGAAAATTTGAATATGTCCGGGGCAGTTCATTGGTTTTACAGCAAATTCTCTTTTTTCAGATTCTGTTATAAACATATTTTCTTTGTATTTATCCCAATGCCCGGATTTTTCCCATAGAACTTTTGACATTATTGAAGGCGTATTAACTTCTTGATAACCATTTTTTTCAAGATATCCGCGTACAAATTGTTGCAATTTCCTGTATATTTTCCATCCATTAGGATGCCAAAAAATCATACCTGGCATATCTTCTTGAAGATGGAATAAATCTAATTGTCTACCTAAAACTCGATGATCTCGTTTTTTGGCTTCTTCTAAAAATGTTAAGTAATCATCTAACATTTTCTTTTTCGGGAAAGTAATACCATAAATTCTTTGTAATTGTTTATTCTTAGAGTCACCTCGCCAATATGAACCGGATACACTTAATAATTTAACAAATTTAATCTTTCCAGTTGATGGTAAATGTGGGCCAGTACATAAATCTACAAAATCACCTTCGTAATAAATTGATATAGGTTTATCAGTTTCATCTAATTCTGAAATAATTTCTATTTTGTATTGATCGCCAATTTCCTCAAAAAACTTTAATGCATCTTGTTTAGACAATTCTTTCCTAATAAACTTAGAATCTTTTTGTGCTAATTCAAGCATTTTAGCTTCAATTTTTGGTAAGTCTTCTTCTGTTAATTTTGTATCAATATCGATATCATAATAAAAGCCATTTTCGATAGCTGGTCCTACACCAAATTTTGCTTCTGGATATAATGATTTAATTGCGTGTGCCATTAAATGTGATGATGAATGCCAATAAGTATGTTTTCCTCTTTCATCATCAAATTTTAAAAATTTAATTGTGCAATCTTCAGTAATAGGAGTTGATAAATCTTTTTCTATATCGTTAATAACTGCTACTAAAACATCTTCAGCCAATTTGGGAGAAATCGATTGTGCAACTTCATAAGCACTTATACCTGAAGGATATTCTTTACTATTTCCATCAGGAAATGTGATTTTAATATTAGACATTTTTATAACCTATTTTTTTATTATAAAACAATAAATTTACAAAAAAATCGAGTAAAATAAAACAACTTAGAAGATAATATGCGATAAGTTCAAATTATAATGTTATCAAAATAAAGTAATTTCCTCATCCGTGAATTCAAAAATGTCAGCATTGTTGTATTTTACATTGTTAACTTTCGGTGAAACTTTTCTAAAATTTAACTGAAATTCATCATTTTTTATGTAAGTATTATAAAATTCATTAAATGTAACATCGTCATTTAGCCAGATGTTTAACAATTCTTCTCTAATAATTAGTGGCATCCTGTTATGAATAAATTCAATGAATTTAAAAGCTGGTTTTGTTATAATGGATAACGTCTCTTCTTTAGCATTGTATAAGGAAGCTAAAAGTGAGAATTTACTTTCGGTATTAATGAAATAAGGCTGTTTTTTATTATTTAGTTTTGCCCATTCAAAGTATCCACTTGATATTACAACAGACCTAATATATTTTTTTTGTAATAAACTCTTCTCAAGTATTGTTTCTATACGTGTATTAAAATTTAAAATATTGTTTAATTTTATTCCCCAAAAGGCAGTGATAATATTTTCTTTTTCGGGTAATAAAATTGGTACTTTATTTTGTGGAGCGATATTATAATTTGGTAATAAAATACTACCTATAATTTGTTTATGGAAATATTCTTCAAGTTCATCGATGCTTGAAATAATTGTAATTCTGCAACACATAAAAAAAACCTATAAAATTTTAAAATTTTTCTTGACAAGCGAACAAAAATTTATTATATTAGTATTTCAAATTTTGAAAAATATGATCCGGCTTAGCTCAGTTGGTTAGAGCATCTGACTGTTAATCAGAGGGTCGCAGGTTCAAGTCCTGCAGCCGGAGCAAAAATCCTTAAAGTTTCTTTAAGGATTTTTTTATTTTAAAAAAGTATAAATTATCATTTATTTCCACGATTATCAATAATTAAAACAAATTCACCTTTCAAATTCTTTTCAGTTGCTATTTTATAAATTTCTTTTATTGTTCCTCTAAAATAAAATTCATTTTCCTTTGTTAATTCATATGCAAGAACAACATATGTATTAGGATGAAAATTTTGTGAGATTTCTGATAAAAGTTTTTGTAATCTGTAAGGTGTTTCCATCAAAACAATTACATCTTTAATTTTAGAAATTTTTTTTAATTCATTTTTTCTCATTTCATTTTTAGCAGAAAGCCAACCGAAGAAATAAAATTTGTTAATTTTAAATCCTGCTCCGCTTAAAGCTTGAATAACAGAATTAGCTCCCGGGATAGGAATAACTCTAATATTGTTATTTAATGCTAAAGTAACAAGATAATTACCTGGATCAGAAAATAAAGGAGTGCCGCAATCGGAAATTAAAGCTAAGTTTCTGCCATTTTTTAATAAATTAATTATTTCATTAGAATTTTCTTTTTCGTTATGCTCATTTACTTGGAGGAGTTCTTTTTCTATTTTATAATAGCTCAGTAATCTTCTAGCAATTTTATATTCTTCGCATATAATATAATCTACTTCTTGTAATATTTTGAGTGCTCTTAATGTAATGTCATCGTAATTACCAATGGGTGTTGAAACTAAGAATAATTTGCCGGAATTCAAATTATTATTCCTTTTTAGTATTAATAAAAAAAAATATGTATCTTTTAAAATAATTAATTTTTTTTTAATTACCTATTTACAAGGGATTATATAAATGGAAAATATAATATTTTTACCAGGATTAAGTAAACAAATTGAAAATTTTACTAAAAAATTTCAATTTGAAAATAAAAAAATTCTGATAGTTGGTCCAAATTCTGCTAACATTGCCAAAGCTTTTAGTGAAAGTAATGAAATTGAAATTATTATGGAAGATTATGAAAGTTTTATTGAAACGATGGATGAAGCAAGAAATTTAAAGAATGTCAAAGTTAAGATGATGGAGTATACAAATACAGATTACGAAAAAAAATATTTTGATATAATTTATAGCCAAGCTGCAATATCAAAACATGATAGAAATAAAATATTAAAAGAAATTAAAAGAATATCAAAGAATGATGCAATTTATTCCATAGGTGAAATTGTTACGCTTCAAAAACCAATACCAAAATTTGTTGAGGATATATATTTTATAAATGATTTAGAACCTTTATTTAAGGATGAAATTGAAGAATATTATAAGAAAAATGGATTTACTATTGAAGAAAAAGATGATTTGTCTTTTACTTTAAAAAAATTCTATGAATTATGTTTGAATTTGACTGAGAATTTGGATGACAAAGAATATAAAGAATTGAAAACTAGACTTTATCACGAATCAAATTCATTTCTAAAATTTGGTGGTGATAAATATATGGGATATTATAGTTTTTTATTGAGGAGGAGTGATGCAAATTAAAAAAAAGGATGTATTAGAGCTAGATATAATAGACTATTCTTTTGGTGGGAAAGGGATTGCTAAAATAAGTATAGATGGTGTAAATAAATTTGTTGTTTTTGTTGAAAATGCATATCCCGGTGAAAAAGTAAAAGCTGAGCTAAAAAAAATTAAAAAAAACTATGCTGAAGCAAGTTTAGTTGAAATAATAAAACCGTCTGAATACAGAACTGAAGCCATATGTGAGCATTTTGGTGTTTGCGGTGGTTGTAAAGCGCTAGATCTGAAATACGATTATCAATTATTCTATAAAGATAAACAAATTAAAGAATCTTTTGAAAAAATTGGCACACTTAATTTAAACGAAATTAGATTTTATGATATTTTAGGTTGTGAACAAAATTTATATTATAGAAATAAAGTAGAGTTTTCATTTGCTCCCAAAAGATGGTTAACTCATAAAGAGGTAGAATCTAATATAGAATTTAATGATAGGTTTTTTGCACTTGGTTTTCATGTACCTAATAATTATGACAAAGTTATCAATATAAATCAATGTCATATTGTAGATAAAGTTGCAAGTGAAATTTTAGTTGTTACACGAAATTATTTCTCTGAAAGAAATGTTACAATTTACGATAATGCTTCTAATAGTGGACTTCTTCGTAATCTTGTTGTACGAAAATCATTCTTGAACGATAATTTTATGGTTATTTTAATAACAAGTTCTTACGAAAAAGATTTAATGAATGATTATAAAAATATGCTGATTTCAAAATTTTATCAGATATCAACAATTGTTGTTGGTATTAACTCAAAAAAATCTATGGTTGCAGTTGGAGATGAATATTATACTCTTTATGGGGATGGTTATTTGGTTGAAAGTATTGGAAAATTTAAATATAAAATAAGTCCAAAATCTTTTTTCCAAACAAATACAATACAAGCAAAAAAACTATATGATAAAATTATAGAACTTGCTGAATTTGAAAAAAACGATATTGCTTATGATTTATTTTGTGGAGCTGGAACTATAACAAATTATGTTTCGGAATATGTTTCAAAAGTTTATGGCTTTGAGGTTGTAGAACAATCAATTTTAGATGCAAAAGAAAATGCGTTATCTAATAATGTTACCAACGTGGAATTTATTCATTTTGATTTAAACAAGAGTTTATTACCAGTAATTCAGTCAAATAGTATACCAAGACCTGATGTAATTATTTTAGATCCACCAAGAAGTGGTTTACATCCAAATACAATAAAGGATATTTTGAATATTTTACCAAAGAAAATAGTTTATGTGAGTTGTAATCCTACAACTCAGGCAAGAGATTTAAAGGAATTAAAACCTTTTTATAACGTTATTAAAAGCCAAGCAGTTGATATGTTTCCACATACTTATCATTTAGAAAATATTACAATTTTAAAACTAAAGGAGAGCTAAAAATGTTAAAAATAGAGCAATTTGTGTTTAATATTTTTGTTGAAAATACATATTTGATTTATGATGATGAAACAAAAGAAGCTTTAATTCTTGATCCAGGATGTTTTGATGAATATGAATTATCCACGTTAACTGATTTTATTAATAAAAATAATTTAAAAGTAAAATATCTTGTAAATACTCACTGTCATTTGGATCACATACTTGGAAATTTAAAATTAAAAAAGATAATGCCAGAAGTTCCTTTACTCTATCCAAAAGAAGATGAATTTTTAGTAGAGACTTTGCCAAAGCAACTTATGGCTTTTAATTTAGAACCTGAAGAAAGTATAAAAGCGGATCAATATATATCTGAAGATCTTAAAATTAATTTAGGGAATATAGAAGGTACTTTTATTTTTACTCCAGGTCATACACCTGGCGAATATTGTTTATATTTTGAAAATGAAAAAGTTCTATTTTCTGGTGATGTATTATTTAAGGAAAATATCGGAAGAACCGATCTATGGGGAGGAAATTACGATATATTAATAGAATCAATTACAAATAAGTTGTTAGTTTTACCTGACGATGTAAATGTTTATCCGGGTCATGGTGAAAAAACTACAATTGGATATGAAAGAAGAAATAATCTTTTTTTGAATAAATATCATTGAGGTAAAAAATGAAAATTAAAACTTTAATACTATTACTATCAGGATTAATTTTAGCAAAAGGTGGAGATGTGTTAGAAAAAAAATTAAAACAACTTGTACCTGTAGAAATTAAGTATGATCATTCATTATTATCTGAAAAGGACAAGATTTGCTTAAAATATTTATATTTATCGTCAAAAATTATGGATACAATATTTTTGGACCAAGCATATTCGAAAAATTTTGAGATTTTGGATAATTTATCAAAATCTAATAAAAAAGAAGACAAATTGGCTCTTGAATATTTTAAAATTATGTTTTCTCCATTTGATAGGTTAGATCATCACAAACCTTTTTATGGTCAATATAAAAGACCTTTAGGTGCTAATTTTTATCCTGAAGATATGACAAAAGAAGAATTTAAAGATTATATTCAAAAACATCCTGAGAAAGAAAAGGAATTTATATCAGAATATACAGTTATAAGAAGAGATAAAAATGGTAATTTAATGGCAATACCATACTCTGAATATTACAAAAAATATTTATTAAAAGCATCCGAATATTTAAAGGAAGCAGCAAAATATACTGATAATCAAAGTTTTAAAAAATACTTATTGGCAAAAGCTGATGCATTTTTAACAAATGATTATTTTCAAAGTGATATGGATTGGATGGATTTGAAAGATCATTTATTCGAATTTGTCATTGGACCATTTGAAGTTTATGAAGACGAATTATTTAATTATAAAGCATCATTCGAAGCATTTTTAACAATAGTTGATCCTGTTGAAAGCCAAAAGTTAAGTAAATTTGAATCTTTATTGGATGATATGGAAAAGAATTTACCAGTTGATGATAAGTTTAAAAATTTTTCAAGAGGTAAGCAATCACCAATAATAGTTTCCAACCAAGTTTTTTCAGCAGGAGATACTAAATCGGGTGTTCAAACATTAGCTTTTAATTTGCCAAATGATGAAAGAGTAAGAGCGGCTAAAGGATCAAAAAAAGTTATGCAGAAAAATATTCATGAGGCTAAATTTGATAAAATTTTACTTCCAATTGCAAAAATTATAATGGATGCCAAAGATGTAAAATATGTAACATTTGAAGGGTTCTTTAATCACACTTTAATGCACGAAATTTCTCACGGTTTGGGACCTGGATTTATTGAGGTTAATGGTAAAAAAACAGAGGTAAAGAAGGAATTAAAAGAGCTTTATTCAAAAATTGAAGAATGTAAAGCTGATGTTCTTGGTATGTACAACAATATTTATATGATAAAACTTGGTGTTTATCCAAAAAGCTCAGAAAAAGAAGTTTGGGCTTCATTTCTAGCTAATATTTTTAGAAGTGTAAGATTTGGTGTAAACGAAGCTCACGGTGCAAGTAATGCGATTATATTTAATTGGTTGCTTGAAAAAGGTGGATACGAATACAATAAAGCTACACAAAAAATTAGTATAAATTATGATAAAATTTACGATGGCGTAAAGTCTTTGGCAACAGAATTATTAGAAATACAGGCAACAGGTGATTACAATAGAGCTGATAGATTGATTAAGAAATATGGTGTTGAAAGTGAACCTATTAAAATAAACCGAAAAAAACTTGTAGATTTGCCAACCGATATAAGACCAGTTTTTCAAATTGAAAATGAAATAAAATAGATTGTTTAATTTAAGAGCTGTCATAAAAAGGCAGCTTTTTTTATTTAGCTCGGACGGTGTAGGCTTAGCCCCTTGCGGCTTGAACCAAGCCGCAAGGGGCAGCGGGCCGAACGGCCCGCTAAAAAATTCTTTTCTTTACCACCTTACAATGTGTTGTGCTTTCTAGCCTTAATATTCAAATCTTTCCCAAATACGTAACAACTCACAAATGATGCAATTTTTATTATAATATAATTGTATTATCTATTATATCGTAATTACAATTATATTGTATTTGCAAATATATTATCGAAAATTACTATTATATTGTATATGCAATTATATTGTATATACAAATATATTTTTAGAACAAGTAAATATATCGATAATATAATTATATCGTATTTACGAAAATATTTTAATACTTTAAGTTTGCTATTACATTGGAAAATTTTTAGTCAATAGTTATTTTGCTAGTTGTATAAATGTTGTATTTAGTTGATGTTATGTAAGATATGGTTTAATTGGTGAAATATATTTTGGGCTTTAGCCCGCCCGTGCGCCTCGTGCGCACGGGTTTTAAGCTTATACCGTCTGAGCTAAATATAAAAAAATGTTTTCTATTAATTTTCTTTATGAAATTTTAAGAATTTTTCTTTAAGGAGTTTATATTTTGGTTTAAATTTATCAAGAAGGTGAACCATAAGTCCCATTAAAAAGAGCATTATTATTGCAATTAATATTGATGGTATTGGAGTTAGTCTGTGGTGTAATAAATAATCGAAACCTAAGGTGAAAGGGGAACCATAAATTATTATTAGGTGAACAACGTAAATTAGTAATGTATTTTGCCCTGCTAAAACAATTATTCGGGGTATTTTATCTGTTCTAAGGGTAAGTAATGTTATAATTCCACTAAAAAATAGTACAATTCCTAATCTGTTAATAACTAGAAATGGGTTATCCCAAAAGGTATTATATCCTTTTATTGAGTTTTCAATCATAATTGAAATTAATGAAATGATTATAAATGAAATACCTATTAACACGATTTTTATGCCGAACCATTTTGTTTTAAATATTTTTGGATGTTTTGCTAAAAAAACGCCTAAAAAAGCGCCAGCAAATATATAAGTTAGCCAAGGAAAAATAGGAAATAGGGAATAAACAGCGAAGTCATTTTTGGGGCCAAAGTAAAGGTAAAAAGCTAATGGGAGTGGTAAAAAATTAGCCCATTCGATTTTAAGAGTCCAAATAGATAGAATAAGTGAAATAACACCTGCAGCGATGAATGTATAATAAGGATTAAGCTTAAATTTTTCAATTAGGAACAAAATTAAAATTATTGATAATATGCCTACAGCTATTAAATGTAAAGCGTCGACGCGTAGAAAAATATAATATTGAGCTAATGAAATTTCATTATAATTTAAAGGGTTATTAGTTGGAAAGTGAAGGAAATAAGCAACAGTGATAAGCAAAAAGAAACGTTTTATTCCTTTTTTTACACGAGGATTTTCAGAGAAATTATGGCCGTCTTTTAAAAATAAGTAGGTAAATACAGCACCTGAGGTAAAAATAAATATAGGAGCATTTAGGCCGCGGAAAAAATTCCATATTGAAAAAACGGGATAAATATCAGATCTGTATTTATCCATTAAAAGACTATCTATAGTGTGGCCCTGTACCATCATAAAAACAGCAAATGCTCGGATAAGATCTAGAAAAATAACTCTGGTTTTTCTAATTACAACGTCTTGTTTTACACTAATCATAGAATTTTTTCTTACAAATATAGGTAAAAAAGCTATAAAATAAAAATCAAATATAAAATATATATACGATAAAATAAAGTTAAAATGATAACACAATATAATATTTTTTTCTAAAAGAAATGATGTTTTTTTGATTTGGAATGATTTTTGATTATATTTTGTATATAAAAATAGGGAAAATATTATGGCTATATTTGCTAGTAGAGAATTAAAAGAACAATTAGAAAATGCTCTTAATACATTAGAACTCTATAAAAGTAAATATGGAAGTTTAGAGCATTTAGAAGAAAAAATCAAAGAGTTAGAAGAAAAGGAAAAAGAAAGTATTCAGCGTATTGAAGAATATAAAAAACAGGAAGAAGAGCTTAAAAACTTTGTTAGTAAATTTTCAGATGATTTTACAGAATTTGAAGATAAATTTAAAGCTTATGTAGATAAATATAATAATGCATCGCAACAATATGCTGAGTTGCAAGATAAAATAAATCAATCTGAAAAAGAATTATTTAGTAAAAGAGAAGAGATTTTTAATTTAAATATAGAATTTGATTATAAGAAAAAGCAATTAAGTGAATTTGATAACCAAATTGAACAGAAAACAAATGAAATAAAAGAATTAAATAATCGTATTGATGAGTTAAAAAGTAGTATCTCGGAATTAGAAAGAATTGAAAGTACAAGAAATTATAATATAGAACAACTAAATGCTCAAATAAATAAACTAAATACTGATGCAACTGAGCTTGAAAGACATAAAGCTTATATGGATAAGAAAATTGATGAATTGAATAAAAAATTCTTGGAACTTTCCGACAAAAAGAATAGTATGTTGGAAGAAATGAATGATGTTAAAGCTCAACTTTCGGATCAAATGTTGTTGTTAGATAAAGAGCGTAAAAGCCTTGAACTAATTAAAAAGGAATATGATGATATTGTTAAACATATAGGTGAACTTAAAAAACAAGAATTTGAATTAAATGCAATAATTACAAGTTTAAATGAAACATTAAAAACAAAGAAAGAAAGAATTGACGAATTAAATAAAAATATTGAAGATTTGAAAAATGCTGAATTTAATACAAAACAAAGAAATTTGAGCTTTGAAAAGGATTTTACAGAATTAATTCAAAAATTATTTTCTGATGTAAATGATTTGGAGGATAGAAAAGCTAGATTAAGAAAAGAAATATTAGAAAGTGAAATTAATAATACTAGATTAGAAAAAGAAATAATTGTGAAGAGAAAAGAATTGGACAGTTTGAAAGAAGATTTATTGGGATTACGTGAAAAAATTACTGAATTAAGAAAGAATGAACAAATAATAGCTCAAAAAGTACAAGTATTGACGAAGGAAGAAAGTGATTTATCTCAATTTGTAAATAAATTAAAAGATGATATTGAACATAAAAAAGCAATTAAAAAGAATCTTGAAAAAGAGATTGAAACTTTAACAAAAACTTTGAATGATATTATACTTTCTCATGCGATGAATAATGATAATTATGAAGGACGACCAACAAAGGCTTCTACATATCAGACATCGATGGATTTAGTTAATGATGAGGAATTGAAAGTAGAAGATACATATAAAACAATTTCATCTTCTAGTGTTGATGAGCCTATAGAAGAGACAGTTTCAAAAATAGAAATACAAACTGATAATGTTGATTTTTATAACGAATCTATGGATGGTATAAATTTTGCAGCATTCGCTGATGAAGATACAACTAATGATGTAAATGGAGAGATTGTTGAATTAATTGAAAATATACAAGAAGAAGATAACATAGAACAAGAAGGTGAACCTAATGGAGAACAATTAGAAGAGGAAACTAAAGATACTGAAATAGATGAAGGTAATGATGAATTTCAAGATTTGACTATTGAAGATGCTTTTGAAACGGAAGAAGGTGAAGAAATAGTTGAAAATGGAATAAATGAAGTTAATGATAATCAGCCACAAGAAAGTTTTAATGATATATTAAATGAAAGTTTAACTGAATTACCAAATGAGGAAACAAAGAATGAGTTAAATATTGAAAATGTAGATGAATTACTTACAAATTCTGATATGAGTGTCTCGAATGATGATGATTTGATGTTGCAAAATTTAGAAAGTGCTTTGAATAATGTAGATGATGTAAAGAATGAAGAGCAAGCAATTAATGATTTTACTGAATTAAATACATTATTGGAAGAAAATGTTGATGAAAAGAAAAAACTGGAAGAAGAGAAAAAAGAAAAGCCAAAACCAAAGCCAAATTTGGATATTAATATAGATGATGAAATAGCTAAATTATTGAATGATTCTATTAGTTTTGATGAATAAATAAATACATAAATATTAAAAGCCCCCCAAAAAAGGGGGGCTTTTTTTTTAATTTTTCGGAAAAAATACTTGATTTTTATGAATAAAATTTTAAATTAAATAAAATGAGGAAGAAAGAACGGGTATCATATCAATTATTAATATTAAAAAATTGTAAAAATTTATGTTTCTATAAAAAGAAACTTGACTTTAAAGTAAATAATTTTAAATTATAACTAAGAGAGCTCTCAAAGACATTAATTTATAACAAACGAAAGGAGTAGAAATGAGATCCCCTTTTTTTAATGAATTCGCAGTGACTAATCATCCGGAAAAAACAATTAAGGATGAGTATTATTTAAAGAACATTACTAGCTATTATGGTGAAAATGTTTTTAATGATGAGGCAATGCGAAGATATTTGCCTTATAGAGTTTACGAGAGATTGCAAAAAATTATTGAAACAGGTGAGCCAATTGACGATGCCACAGCTGAAGGTGTTGCACATGGTATGAAGGAATGGGCTAGAGATAATGGAGTTACTTATTATACTCACTGGTTCCAACCTTTAACCGGGTTAACAGCTGAAAAGCATGATAGCTTTCTTTCATTTGATAGCATTGGCAAACCTATCGAAAGATTTAGTGCATCTAATTTGAAGCAAGGTGAACCTGATGCTTCTAGTTTTCCAAGTGGTGGATTGAGATCTACATTTGAAGCTAGAGGGTATACTGCTTGGGATACTACATCACCAGCTTTTATTGTTGAAAATGCTAATGGTAAGACTTTATGTATTCCAACAATATTTTTGTCGTATACTGGCGATGTTTTGGATAAAAAATTGCCTTTAATCCGTTCAGCGCAAAAGTTAAGTGAAGCAGCGGTTAATTTATTGAAACTATTTAATAAGGATATAAAATGGGTTTCAACCACTGTAGGTCCTGAACAAGAATATTTTTTAATTGATAAATTTTATGCTAATAATCGTCCTGATATTTTAATTACTGGAAGAACTCTATTTGGAGCACTTCCACCAAAGGGCCAACAAATGGAAGATCATTACTTTGGTAGTATTAAACCAAGAGTTTTAGCTTTTATGCAAGAGGTAGAAGTGGAATTGTACAAACTTGGAGTACCTGCTAAAACTCGTCATAATGAGGTTGCTCCTGCACAATTTGAGATTGCGCAAATTTTTGAAAATTACAACTTAGCAAATGATCACAACCAAATTGTGATGGAAACGCTCCGAAAAGTAGCTGAAAAACATAATTTTTATCTTTTATTACATGAAAAACCATTTGCTGGTGTAAATGGTTCAGGTAAGCATAATAACTGGTCAATGGTTGATTCTAATGGTAAAAATTTATTGGCACCGGGTTATTCTTCGCTTGAGCAGCTAGAATTCTTAACTTTTTTAGTCTCTGTGTTAAAAGGTGTTTATAAACACGGTGATTTATTAAGAGCTAGCGTTGCTTCTGCAGGTAATGACCATAGATTAGGAGCAAATGAAGCACCACCTGCTATTATGTCTGTATTTTTAGGTAATGAATTAACAAAGATTCTTGATCATATCGAAAATAACCGTGAGATGTTATTTACTAATAAAGAAAAAATTGATTTAGGAATTCCTAACTTCCCATTGATTTCTAAAGATAGTACCGATAGAAACAGAACTTCACCATTCGCATTTTCTGGTAATAAATTTGAATTTAGAGCTGTTGGTTCTTCTCAGTCCATAGCAAGAGCTAATATGGTTATTAACGCGATTGTAGCTGATGCTATAATTGATATTACTGAAAAAATTAAACAAAATTTAGAAAAGAATAATGATATTTTTGAAGCTGTAATTGATGTTTTGATTGACGAAATTAAATTAACAAAACCTATTCGATTTGAGGGTAACAATTATTCTAAAGAATGGCATGAAGAGGCTTCTAAAAGAGGATTACCAAACTTGAAAAATACTCCTGAAGCGTTAAAAGTTTTTGTTGCTGATAAGAACAAAGAATTATTAAGCAAATTAGGTATTTTACGTGAACACGAGCTTGAAGCTCTGTATACTGTTCACCTTGAAACTTATGTAAAAACAATTGAGATTGAAGCAGAAACGGCTTTAGGAATAGCAAAAACTCAAATTCTACCTTCAGTGGTGAAATATCAAAATCAATTATTAGATAATTTAAAATTATCTAAAGATTTAGCCTTCAATGTTCAAACAAAATATGAATATGTTGAAAAGTATTCTAAACTTGTAGATGAATTAATAATCGATATAGATAGTTTGGAAGAAGAACTTGAAAAAGTTGAGCAAATTGATGATGAACAAGCAAAAGCTGAGGCTTTAGCTGAAAAAATATTGAACGAAAAAATGGCTAAATTGAGAAAAACTGTTGATACATTAGAAACCTTAACAGATTCAACAATATGGCCTTTACCAAAATATAATGAAATGTTGTTTATTTATTGATACTTTCTTGAAGGCTAGCAAATATGCTAGCCATTTTTTTTATTTTATAGATTATTGTATATTTGAAAAAAAGAGTAAAAATATGTTTAAGTTAATTCTATTCTTTATGCCTATGATTTTATTTGCACAAACTAATTTTGATAGTTTTTTAGCAAATGTAAATTCATTGCCTTTAGAAAAAAGACAAATTATGGTTGATTCTTTCTGGAATTTTGCCAAAACTAAAGGGATACCATTAACGGAAGGTAAACAAGCCGTTTTCTTTTATAGAAGTCAGACTAATACTACTGTACAAGTCGCAGGTGATTTTAATGGGTGGTCACCTAGTAGTTATTTCTCTAAAATTGATGGAACCGATTTATATTATTTACGAATGAATTTTACTGAAACTGCTAGACTAGATTATAAACTTATCGTTAATGGTAACTGGATTCTCGATCCTTATAATCCTAATTATTGTTATGGTGGCTATGGGCCTAACTCAGAATTAGCTATGCCTAAATATGTAAGGCCTTGGGAAATTAATAGTTATCCTAGTACCCAAAAAGGAACAATTGAAACATTATCTATTAATAGCCAAAATACGGGTAAAACATATGATTTACTGATTTATTTGCCATATACATATTCCTTAGATAGCTTAAAAAATTTTCCTACTGCTTATATTAATGACGGAAGCGAATATTTATATATAGGAAATTCAAAAAATATTCTAGATAATTTGATTGATAGTAATAAAATTCCACCAATAATTGGAATTTTTGTTGTCCCAACTAATAGAAATGACGAATATGCTTTTTCATTAAAAGAAAAATATGCAAAGTTTGTTGCAGAAGAATTGGTACCTTTTATTGATAATAAATATCGAACCATAAAAGATAGGAATAAAAGAGCAATTATTGGTACTTCACTAGGCGGAAATATTTCCGGATATATTTCATATTATTATGATAATTTATTTGGTCTTTCTGGTTGGCATTCACCAGCTTTTTGGGTGAATAATCAAGAAGTAGCAAATTTATATAAAAATAATCCTAAAAAGGATATCAGAATATTTTCAGTATGGGGAACGTACGAAGGGAGTAGTATTTCGGGAGTTGTACCACCATTATTTGAAACATTAAAAAGTAAAGGTTATCAATGTGCTTTTTCAATATACGATGAAGGGCATAGTTGGGGATTATGGAAAGCTACTTTTGATGAAATTTTAATTTATTTATTCAGCGATAATGTTACATCTATTCAAAATGTTCAAAAATCAATAAAAAAAAACTTTGAATTAGATGTATTTCCAAATCCTGCAAATCCAAACGTAAAAATTAAGTTTTTTATCAATGAAAATAAAAGGTTAACTATCAAACTTTATGATCTTACTGGTAAAATTATAAGAAGTTTTGATGAAAAGCTGTATTTAGCAGGGCAAAATATTGAAGTAATTAATATGGAAAATTTACCGTCAGGTGTTTATATTATGCAATTAGAAGGTGAAAATGAATTTAGTGTTAAAAAAGTAATTTTAATGAAGTGATTTATAGATGTAAAAAAAATGTATTAAAGATGAAAAAATAGAGTAAAAGTTTTAAAGACTATTTTGTGGCTCAGACGGTGTAAGCTTAAGCCCCTTGCAGCTTGAGCCAAGCTGCAAGGGGCAGCGGGCCGAAGGCCCGCTAAAAATCCCCCTTTGTCCCCCTTGGAAAGGGGGAGTAAAATTCACATCTAACCAAAAGCGCTGATAACCTAAATGATTTACGCGGTGTTTGTATTATAACAATTCCTTTCATACCCTAGAAAAATAAATTTCAGTTCATCTTTTTGATGCGCATAGTTTTTTTTTATTATTTTATGTGCATCTTATTTATAATGTAAAGGTGATTATATCGCTTACTCAAATCAATTTGAAGAAACTAATATTATATCGTATATGCAATAATATCGCAAAAACGAATATATTTTTAACCCAAATTATTCAATAGAGGTTGAAAAATCTTGATAAGTTAAAAGAAATCATTAAATTATGGAAAAAACAGAAATAAGAATAAATGTAAATAATATGGCAGAAAATGGTTTTGGTTAGAAGGCTTATTCTCTAAAATAGATAGTACTTCGTTCCCTTTTGTATTTCCTAATGCATAATTTGGGTTTAAGAATTGCTAATATATCGTAAATGCAAATATATCGTATATAAAATTATATTGTAATAACGATAATAGTTTTGCTCACTTTTTACTTGAGTTATTTTTCATAGAAAAATATTCGAACAACATTTAGTTATTTTGCTAAATGTAAAAATATTAAATATATTGGTAAAAATTTATTGAAAGGTTTTGGGGAAAATTTTGGCGTTAGCCTGCCCGTGCGCCGCACGGCGCACGGGCTTTAAGCTTACACCGTCTGAGCTAATAAATAAAAAAGCTCCCCTTTTAAGAGAGCTATTTTGTTTTTATACCATTTCACGATTGAAGTAGTTTGTATGAAGTAGTTCGTGAGCTTTGTGACTACCTGGTTCGCCTAAAAATTCTTGATAAAGTTTTATTATATCTGGATTTTCGTGGGACTTTCTGATTTTTGATTTTTCATCGATTGTATAAATTGCATTTAATCTTTGCAAGATTTTATTTGTATCGCCGTGAATATAAGGTTGGCCACCGCCATTTATACAACCACCGGGGCATGCCATGATTTCAATTAGGTGATAGTTTGCTGTTCCATCTTCGATTTTTTCGAGTATTTTTCTAGCATTACCTAAACCAGAAGTTACCGCGATATTTACTTTTGTGCCTTTTATATCTACGGTAGCTTCTTTTACGCCATCGAGGCCGCGAACTTGAGTGAAATTGATTTCTTCTAACTTTTCATTAGTTATCCATTCATAAGCGGTTCTTAAAGCAGCTTCAACAACGCCGCCAGTGACTCCAAAAATTACAGCCGCGCCTGTGGAAATCCCAAGCGGGCTATCATATTCACTTGGTTTAAGTTTGTGTAAATTTATACCTGCTTCTTTAAACATAGTTGCGAGTTCACGAGTTGTTAATACATAGTCAACATCGGGAATATTATTTCTTTTGAATTCTTCTCTTCCTGCTTCGTATTTTTTAGCAAGGCAAGGCATTATGGAAACGACAATTAAATCTTTTGGGGCAATTCCAATTTTGTTAGCGTAGTATGTTTTTGCGATAGCGCCGAACATTTGCTGCGGGGATTTGCAGGTGGATGGGATATCAATTAAATCTGGAAAATTATGTTCAAGGAAATTGATCCAACCTGGGCAACAAGAGGTAAGGAGAGGTAATCTTCCACCTTTTGTAAATCTTTGAATAAATTCATTAGCTTCTTCCATAATTGTAAGGTCAGCGGAGAAGTTTGTATCAAAAACAGCATCAAAACCGAGCATTCTAAGCCCGGTTACGAGTTTTCCAGTGTTAGAAGGGTCGAAATGATCTAAACAAAATTCTTCGCAAATTCCAACCCTAACAGCTGGTGCAGTTTGTACAATGACTTTTTTATTTGGGTCGTTAATAGCTTTCCAAACATCATTGATATAACTAATTTCGGTAAGAGCTGCAGTTGGGCATACGTTAACACATTGGCCACAGAATGTGCAATTTGTTTCAACAAGTGGTTTGAGGTTGGCAGGAGCAACAACAGCATCGAAGCCCCTTTTATAGCCGCTTAATGTTCCGACAGTTTGTAAAATATTGCAAGCTGTTTCACATCTTCGGCACATAATACATTTATTTAGTTCTCTTTTAATTGCTTTGCTTGATACATCAATAGGATAATTTTTCTTTTTACCTTGATAAGAAATTTTAGTAATACCGAATTCTTTTGAAAGAGACTGTAATTCACAATTTCCATTTTTAAGACAAGTTAAACATTCAAATGGATGGTCTGAAAGTATAAGTTCAAGAACTGTTCTTCTAGTGTGAATAATTTCGGGAGTATTTGTGTAAATAATCATACCATCTTTAACAGGAGTAGCACAAGAAGGGAGCATTTTTCGTCTGCCGTCAACTTCAACATCAACCATACAAATTCTACAAGATCCAATATGGTGTTCGATATTAAAAGCTTCTAAATCTAGATGGCATAAAGTTGGTATATAAACATCTTCCAGCTGTTGAGTAGCTTCTAAAATAGTAAGATTATCTTGGCATTCTACTGCCTGACCATTGACATATATTTTAGCCATATTATACTCCTTATACTACTTCAATTGCATTAAATCTACATTTCATAAAGCAAATACCACATTTTGTACATTTTTCAAAATTAATAATATGTTTTTGTCTGGGAGCCCCAATAATTGCACCAGCAGGACAATTTTTGAAGCATACTAAGCACCCGGTGCAGTTATCATTTATGCGGTATATAAATAAGTTTTTGCATACACCAGCTTTGCATTTTTTATTTTTTATATGGTTTTCATATTCATTCCTGAAGAAACGTATTGTAGAGAGAACCGGGTTAGGTGCAGTTTGCCCAAGTCCACACAATGATGCATTTTTAATCACTTTACCGAGGTTTTCCAATTTTTCAATTGCGTCATCTTCTGCATAACCTTCAGTAATTTGAGTTAATATTTCGGGCATTCTTTTAGTTCCAATACGACATGGGGCACATTTTCCGCAAGACTCGTGAGTTGTAAATTCGAGATAGTACTTGGCTACATCAACCATACAGTTATCTTCGTCGATAACAATCATACCACCGGAACCCATCATAGAACCACTTTCAGTTAAACTTTCATAAGTTATAGGAGTGTCAATATATTCAGCGGGGATACAACCACCGGATGGGCCTCCTGTTTGAACTGCTTTTAATTGTTTTCCGTTTTTTAATCCACCACCTATATCGTAAATAATTTCTCTTAGAGTAGTTCCCATAGGAACTTCAATAAGACCACCATAATTTATTTTGCCAGCGAGAGCAAAAACTTTTGTCCCTTTAGATTTTTCTGTTCCGATACTTGCAAACCATTCTGGCCCATTCAAAATAATAGGTGGAATATTTGCAAAAGTTTCAACATTGTTAACAACGGTTGGTTTTTCCCAAAGCCCTTTTTCGGCTGGGAAAGGGGGTTTAGTTGTTGGCTCTCCACGTCTTCCTTGAACTGATGCAATAAGTGCAGTTTCTTCACCGCATACAAATGCGCCAGCTCCATATTTAAGTTCAATATCGAATGAGAAATCATTTCCTAAAATATTTTTACCAAGTAATTCCCTTTCTCTTAATTGTTTAATAGCAACTTGTAATCTTGTTATAGCAGATGGATATTCAGCTCTAATGTAAATAACACCTTTATTAGCTCCTATTGCATAACCACCAATGGCCATAGCTTCAAGAACACTAAATGGATCACCTTCCAATATTGAACGATCCATAAAAGCGCCTGGATCTCCTTCATCAGCGTTACAAATTATAAATTTATCATCGCCGGGCATTTTATTACATACTTCCCATTTAATTCCAGTAGGGAAACCGCCGCCACCCCGCCCTCTTAATCCAGATTTCTTTATAATATTAATTACATCCATCGGTGACATACTTAAACATTTTGCTAAAGCTTGATAACCTTTAACCGCAATGTATTCATCTAATTGCGATGGATCAATTACTCCAACATTTCTTAAAGCGATTTTGAACTGTTTCTTATAAAATGGTATTTCACTTCTTTTAGGTATTTTTCTTTTGGTTATAGGATCTGTATAATATAGCCTATCTAAATCCTTTCCATTGATTAAGTGTTCTTCAACGAAATTTTTTATATATTCTGGTTTAAATTCTACATAAAAATTTTCTTCCGGAAATGACATTAAAACAGGTCCTTTTTCGCATAAACCAAAACATCCGGTTTGAATAACTTTAATCTTATCATCCAAACCTCTATTTTCAATTTCTTTTTTTAAGTAATTGAAAATAACTTTGCTTTTAGCTGAAGCACATCCTGTATCGCCGCAAACAAGAATTTCTCTTTGAGTTTTATTCTTTTTTGCTTTTTCCACGTCCTCTTTTACTCTTTCATCAGCAGTTCGCAAAGCCAGCAATGTTTTATTTCTTTCATAAAGTTGAAACAAATCTTCTTTCGTCTTTATTTTTTTCATAGGTCACTCCGATGAAATTTCTTTGCATTCTTTTATAATTTTTTCGACATCTCCAGTTGTAACTTTTGCATAAACTCTATCTCTAACTGTTACAACTGGTGCAAGTCCACATGCTCCAACACACCTTACAATATCAATTGAATATTCCTTATCTTCGGTTACTTCTTGTGGCCCTATACCTAATTGCTCGGTAAATTCTTCTAAAATTCTTTGAGCTCCTTTTACAAAGCAAGCTGTACCTAAACAGATATGAATTTGATTTTTACCTTTTGGTGTTGTTGTGAAAAAATTATAAAAACTAATAACACCGGCAACTTCGGAAAGATGTAAATTCATTTTTTTGGCTACAAAGATTTGTACTTCTTCAGGTAAGTATCCAAATATTTCTTGTGCTTTATGAAGTACCTGAATTAAATGCCCTTTTCTGAAAGGATCTCTTTTTTGAATGCCTAATGAACTAATAAAATCATCCAATTTATTATACATTTGTTCCAAAAGTTCATTATGGCATTCTTTTTGAGTTAATTGTAAATCGTCCAAAGCTACCCCCATAAATAAGTAAACATTAATTTAATATATAATAGAAAAAATTTTACTTGTTTAATTAAAATGTATTTGATATATTTATAAATTGTACCTTTTTATAATTTTTTAGAAAATAATTAACCCAAATTATGCATTAGGAAATACAAAAGGGGGTGAAGCATTATCTATTTTAG
>DAOSVM010000037.1:0-24191 GCA_035379625.1 Ignavibacteriales bacterium
ATAATAGTTTTTTCATTGTTTTTTACTTACTTATTTGTTAGTAAATGAAACTTAATTTTAATTGTGCTGAGAATAAGTCTTTCATTGGGAAATGATCGTAACCATTATTTTTACCTGTGTTAAAGATATATAGGTAACGTGTATTTAGCCCAATGATTATTGTATTATCGATATTATAACCTAATTCAAGCGAAGTATTTAAGTTGAATACGTTACCTTGAAAAGTTTTATCACAAAAGTTATTGAAAGCGTAAGTGTATTCATAATTAAGCTCTGGGAAGAGTTTATCCCATTTTTCGACAACATATAACCTTCTTGTAAAGAATATAATGCCACCACCTATAGCAGGTTTTATGTTTAAATTATCAATTTTATAATCGTAATTAAAATTTAATTGTAATGGATAGATATCAATTTTTTGCTCTGGGATAAATGACTGAAAGATATCCATATTTTTATAAGCAGGATTATCACGAATGAGTTTGACAACTGGCTGTGGAGCAAGTTTAAGGAATAAACTATCGGTTGAATAAGCATTGATGTCACCGTAATATCTTTTCCAAGCTTTCCAAGACCATTCTTTGAAGAGTGGTCGTTTGTCTTGATCGATATCAAGTAATTGATATCCATAGCTAATACTCATTCCAATATTATCGTAAATGTTATAAGAAATTTCTATCCCGCCGCCAAAACCTTTTACGCTTTTTATTGAAAGCTCTTTATTTTTAGTTGAAAAAGAAAAGTTGTAATCTGTTAAGAAATTCAAAGATTTTATTTTAAAACTTTGTGGAATTACAATTATGTTTATACAAATTATGAATAAAAAAATTAGCTTTTTCATTGTAGACCTACTTGTAAGTTAAACCTTAACACGTTATTAAGACGGCCGAAATCGGTATAGGAAACATCAAAGGAAACAGGATAAGAAGTAGTTGGTTTTACACCTAAACCGAATGTGAAAGATTCTTCGTCATAGTTGAATTTATAACCTGCTCTAAGGAAAAGCATATTAGAGTAAGAAAATTCAAAACCCGAATTTACTTTTTCTGTATTATCTGTAGGATGAATTGCATCGGTAAATAAAGATAATTGGTAATCGTCATTTTTAAGTAAATCGTAGGCAAGTCCGATTTTCATAAGAATAGGCATACGGAAATCTTTGTTGTTGAAAGTAGTATTAGTACCAAAATTTTGAAGAGTACCAGCAACACGAAGAGATCCAATTCCTGTCCAATAGATAAAGCCACCGTCGAAAAGAATATTATCAGCACTGTAGGTATCAATTTTTTCGTTTACATATTTAAGAGCCAAACCAAATGAGAATTTGTCTGTGATAGCTCTTGAATATCCAACTGAAAGAGCAGAAGATTGAGCAGAAAAAGTACCGATTTTATCGTAAATTCTTTGTCCAGGAATTCTCACAGTTTTATCCATAGAACCAAAATCAAGTAATATAAAACCAAAAGAGAGAGTGCCAAAAACTGAGTTATGGTAAGAATAAGAAGTTACATAATGTTTAGTTTCAGCAAGCCAAGGACTAAAAGAAAATGAAATTGAATGAGTAACATCTTGAAAACCAGCAAGAGATGGATTAACAAAAAGAGCTTGTGAATTCAAATCTGAAATAGTTGTACCAGCATCTCCCATACCGGATAATCTTGCTGAAGTAGGTAGCTCAAGAAAAACAAAACCTGTAGTACCGACTTTTTTAAGTTCTTGAGCAAATAATACGGTTAATAATGTTAATATTATAATTATCTTTTTCATTGACTTTCTTCAATTAATTATCTAATAATTGCAAATTTTCCAATTTTTTTACCAATTTTGGAATCTAAATGGTAAATGTAAACACCGCTTTGAACGTACTGTCCGAAATCTGTATCTTGGAACCAACTTTTAATAGCTCCATCATTTTCGGAAACATTTATAGTTTTAACTAAATCACCTCTAATAGTATAAATTCTAATAGTACAAGGATTAGGCACATTTACAAATTGAATTTCATCACTTTTCCCAACTTGAGTATCACTTTTACCGAGAATAAAAGGATTAGGGACAACAAGAACATTATCCAGATTTTTAGCAGGAGGAAAAGTAGCAGTAAAAGGATATTTTGTTCTATTAGCGAAGATAGAAGATTCTAAAGAAGGTACAGCAACACTTTTTGAATTCCAGTTTGGAGAAGTTGGATTAGAACGATCAGTAGATTTTTCAAATTGAGCAGTTGGTTTGATATTCCAATTAGTTCTACCATTATCGTAAGCAGTTAAGGCATAGTAATAAGATTTACCTACTTGAACATTTGAATCAATGTATAAATATTTCCCATTATTAAAGTAAAGTGGATCAGCTTTAGTGATGTCTGCAATTTTTACCCAAGGCCCAGTAGGGAGATATTCAGACCTGTAAAGTCTGTATCCGGCTAAATCTAATTGACCATCATCAGGGTCAGGAATATTTTCAGTTTCAATTCCCCAAGTGATTTGATTAGCAACAAATTGCTCTTTTTCTTTGTAATAATCTACTTGGAAAGATGGAGCAACAGGTGGATTAGGATTATCCACACCATTATCGAAAGTTTGTTTAGCTTTGTCAGCAGATCTTTCATAAATTGCTTTGCTTAATTGATTAATCACTGAAAATTTATCAAGTGCTATTTTATTAGGACCAGTTACTTTATCATAATCGACACCATCAACAATTTCAGCAATTGCAAAAGTAATAGAGTCTCCCGGTGCAATATCCCAAGGCCCAAGAGAAACTATAGACCACATTTTTCTACCGCCCATTTGAACACTTGTTTTTGGTTGGTAGTTATAAGCTTTTGTAGGATCTTTTAAAACATCATATTTCATTTGTTCATCGCTAATTCCCGTCATTGGGCCAGCAAGGTCAACTATTTGGTCAACACTAGACCAACCAAAAGCATTGATTTGGTTTCTTAAAGTAGAACCTTTAAAAGGTGAACAATCTAAAACTCTAAATCCAGCATAAGCAGGTGCGAGCCATTCCCCACTTTGTAATTGGCCACTAGCATTATAATATTGCATTCCCATATTAGGAGCAGGCCCAAAAGCAGTACCTGTTTGTGTTGTATTATTACCTAAATCCTTATAGTCAACAGACCAAGCATATAGTAAATTTCTTGGATTTGTGTTGTTAAAAAAGTCTGATTTTGCGGTAGAAAAATCATATTTTGTATTTTGTGCTCCTGGAGATGTAGCATTTGGGAAAAGAACATTCCAAGATCTAGAATTTGAATGCACAGAGTAAGATAACATTACATAAGTATTAAATAAAGTATCAACAATTTTTCTTTGATTTTTTTGCTCAGCAGTAAATTCATTTGAAATATTTTTAATGGTATAAGTAAAAATGATATAATTTTCATCTCTTATAGAATTAGCCCATTGATGAGCAACTCTTGTTACTCTAACGGGTAATTGCCTTTCAGGATACCATTGAGTTGAATAACCTAAATTATATTCCCAAACCGTTTTAACAAAAATATCACCGGCATTTTTAGTAATTTTACCGTTCCAGTTATCGTATAATTTATGTTCTTTTACAATATATTTAGCAGAAGGCTGATTTGAAATAGAAGGAGCATACATTGCCCAATCCTCAACCACCAAAGCACTATCTACTTGTTTAGTGATTGGATTTCTTTTCATACACCCAATAAAAAAACCACCACCAGCCATATGGGAAGCAGCGCCACCAAGATCTTGAGCAATAAGAGTTGCATCAAAACCAGGCCAATCCCATACAACACCATTTTTTTGCCAGTTTGCAAATCCTAATGGCCCAGATTTTGCCATTGATATGGAATGCCATAATTTACCCTTATTCAAAATTATTACTGGATCATCAATATTATTTTGTGAAAATGCAATTATTGATACAATAAATGTTAATATTATTTTTTTCATACTAAAATCCTACCCCTAATGTAAAGAAAATCTGCCTTGGTATATTTCTATATGTTCTGTAAACAGCTAAGGATGTAACTGTTTCATCTGTTCTCGGATTAATTACTTTATCCAATGTCTGACTATATTTCAACCACGTTTCCACATTATACTCTTTATAATTTGATATTGGTGTCAACCATTTATTATCAAATAAATTCATAACTCTAACGCCCATAATCACTCTATAACCAAAAATTGTCAAATTTTTCACAAAATTTAAATCAACTTGTGTTTCCAATGGATATCTTCTGTTATTTACAACATAACGGTTAGAGAAATCAGTATAATATGTAAAAGGTAATCCAGATTGAACGCTATAAGTCATTGCAATTTCCGAATTTTCAAAAGGTTTTACACCGAATAATTGAAAACCGCGATTATCACCTAATACATATTGTACCAAAGCTCTAAACGAGTGCGTCCTATCGTAATATGAAACTTGTTCAGTTGTAACTTCTCTTATAGTTGCTCTATTAGAATTTTCTGGATACAGATACGGTGATCCATATCTACCGTCCATAGTTTGAGATAGAGAATAACTCAATCTCCAACGCCAATCAGAAATAGCAATTCTTTCTAAAGTAACTTCTATACCAATTGTAGAACTGAAGGAATTATTCGCATAAGAATCATAGAAATATAGTTTTTTTCCAGTATTATCATACCCTGCATCATCATCAGCACCAGAAATACTAGTAGAACCTGAATATGCTGCAACTCTTTGACTACCAATTTGATTAGCTCTATCGTTATAGTACAGCGCTACATCTATTTTATCTCTATCGGTAAGCATTTGCTGAACACCAAATTCAAAATTTATTGTTTTCTTAAAATCTAAGTCCGGATTGCCATATGTATTCCAACCAAAATATGTACCATTGCTCAAAGCTTGTGAATACGTTGGCATTGAAGCAAAATGGCCATAATATAACCTAAAAGCAGTAACCTCATTTACTGGGAATGAAAGCCCTAATCTTGGCAAAACTACAACCTTAGTTGTTGTTTTCCGTGTTCTTATATCACCTCTTGTTGCACCATTTTCACCTGGATAAAAGATATTAAATCTATCATAAGGAGCACGATATTGAAAATTAAAACCTTCAACTCTAACGCCAAAATTTGCAACCATACCTTCAAATTCAAGTTTATCTTGTACGTAACCAGCAAATTGAATTGGAAAAGCTTTATATCTTTCCGCAAAACCTTGGTGACTAACAAGTGCATTTGGTAAAAAGTTATATGTTACACCCGTATTTTGAAGATCACTATAGGATAACTTGTAGCCGAGTTTAATTAAATTTGCATCATCTATTTGATTAACATAATCAGAAGAAACAGTATAAACATCTGCTCTATTATCTTGAAAATAATCTGTACTAATATTTTCATAATATGTAAAAATATTATTTTGCCACCAATCACCGCGTTTTAGGAGTATTCCATATTTATCGTTAGCACTATCAGCTCTATCAGCCTCATCATTCCAAGTTAATAAAGCTTTTGATGGTAAAAAATATCGTTCAGATTGATGAGTAATAAATGTTTCGATATAGGAACGATTATTAATAGTATAAACCCAGTTGAAACTTTGAGCCAATGTAAGTTCGGTCCTTACCGGATCTCTTGTTACAAAATATTTATATGTTAGTGAATTAGTACCAGCCCATCTTATATCACTTGAGCCAGAAAACAAACCTCCAACATATTTTTGATAGGTTCCAGTTAATTTAAATTTATGATTAGGAATAATTGTAGAAGTTAAAGACAATACATAGTTCTGGTAAATTTGATCCTTTTCAGTTGACATTATCCTTGTTGGATTTTTTCTATACTCTCCAGAAAAATAAAACTTTAAAAGATCTGGATTTTTCCCAACTGGCCCACCAACGCCCCACATATATCTTGTATAAACTCTCTTTCTGTAATCATAAACACCTAAAGGATTATCATCAGATGGATTATGTAATTTATACCAAGTATTATAACCCCATTGTAATTCTCTAGCAACAATTGAATCAAATTTAGCTTTTTGTTCAGGAGTAGCATTTTTGTTTTTTATAACAGCATTGTACAATGTTGGATGGTTTTGGCTAATCCCTAACTGTGTTAATATATTATTTTCAGGGCTATTTATAGCTTTGTTTGCTAAATCTTGCCAATATTCAAATTTTCCCCATTTTTGCCACTCAAAACTATTATTCTTATCGTAAATATAAGGTCCATAGTGATATTGCCCAGGACCGCGATATTCTACTTTTACTTCACCATTAAATTTAGGGCCCCTTCTTTCATTACAACTTTAATGATTGCTGCTTGAGCATTTCCATACTCAGGAGAAAAACCTCCTGTTATCATTTGAATTTGCTGAACACCCAGCGGATTAACATCATATTTCCACGAGTTATTTGCTTTTGTTCCGGTTCCCAAACCTGGTAAAGATTGGCTTGAATTCGTTTGTTCCATTCCATTTATTTGGAAATTTACTTCGTTTGTTCCCGAACCTCTTACTTGATAATCTCCTCTTTCGTTCTTTTGGAATGATGTCGAAAGATCAATTATTCCTCTTACACCTTCTACAGGAGCAGCTTTGATTTGTTCTTGAGTAATGGTGCTTGATGTAGATGTCTGATCTTTTATAATTTTTTCTCTTTCGGCTGTAACTTCAACAGCTTGCATTTGCATAGTTTGCTGCTTCAATCTAATATTTACTTCTACAGATCTATCAACAACAGCTTCTATTTCTTTAATTGTGGTTTTTGCATAACCTATTGATGTTACAACTAAATTATAAGTTCCAGGTTGTACATTTATTATTACATATTTTCCTTTTGCATCAGTTACTGCACCCAACTTTGTACCTTCAATTTTTACAGTTGCACCAATTATTACCTCACCCGTCAAATCATCTACAACTTTACCATATATTTTTGATTTTTGCCCCTGGGAAAAAATATATGTTCCTGTAAATAACAGTATTATTAATAATCTCTTAAACATATTTGTTCTCATTTAAATTATATTTTCAATATTACATATATTTGAAACTAATTTTTTTTATTTAACTAATAACATTTTTATCGATTTTTCAACTTTTCCAACTTGCATTTTACAAATATATAAACCAGATGTTAAATTATTTGCATTAAAATTAACATCATATGTTCCTGCAACTTTATATCCATTATATAATGTTGATACTTGATTTCCTAAAATATCATAAACTTTTAATGTTACATTACTTGATTTTGATAATGAAAATCTTATGGTTGTTGATGGATTAAATGGATTTGGATAATTATATTCTAAATTGAAATCATTAGGTTTTATAATATTTTTCTCTGTTGAAGTTTGTACTTTACTAAATTTGTGAATCACTCTTTTCCAAGTATCTGCTACATAAGCAATATTATCGTTATCTGTAAAAATAACATCTGTTGGAGAATTAAATACAGCTCCTTCAGGATTAGGATTTATAAATCTTGTAGCACTTGGTAATTCATCAACAGGCTCTGCAAAAGCTGTTTTTGTCCCACCATTATCTGTAACTGTAACATTAAAACCAATAACCCATCTTCTTGTTGTATCGTTACCACATACCCACAATTTACCTGAATTATCGCAAGCAAGACCACAAAAAACATTATTACTTAAAGTAAGATAATTATCATTATCTTCTATTTTAGTTGCAACGTAACCTTGTGGAAATTTGCTATGTCCACCGAGCCATACTGCAACATTTCCACTTTGTACAAGTGTATCAGAATTTCTGGAAGTATACCAAGGTGTATTTGGATTTGTATAATCTCCATTAGGAATTGTTGCACAATCTCTAATTCTATCATAACCTTTATTATCTAATCCACCTGGTACTGTATGAGTTGGATCATCAGGTTGACCATTTGGTGCAAAAATTAATTTTCCATATTCTACACTGTTTCTATCACCATTTACAGGAGCAGATAACCTAAAATTAAAACCTCTAATTACCCCACCTTGATAAGCAGTCCCACCAAAAATTGTTGAATCTTTTGTCGATGCTATACCGTAGATAAATGTTCCCCAACCTGGGCGTCTTTTATAAGGTTGACCATCAACTCCAGAAATTCCTGTAACTTTCGATGTATCGCCATCTTGGAAAACATAAACTGAGCTACACCCCCCTGCAAAAGCCGAAGGATGCATTCTACTTGATATTATTAAATCATTTTTTAATGTTGTAATACCAATAATTGCCCAAACCATTATTGTATCTTTTTTTGCAGTAAAATCTACTAATCTTTTAACTTGATTAGTCCCAGGATCAATATAATAAATTGCATCATGTGACCTAGGAGATGCTTGTTTTGTCGATGCTATATATACTCTTCCATTGGCATCTACCGTTAAATACATCGGTGTTGCAAAAAGACTATCCGCATCAGGAAATTTTAACACCCCATCATATTTCCATTGCGCTTGCAAAGCTAATACAACACAAAATAAAATTAAAATAACTTTTTTCATAAGTCCCCCTAAATTATTATTTTATTAAAATCATTTTTTTTACTTGTGAATTTATTAAACCACCATTCGTTTTATATTCAACCTTATAATAATATGTTCCTGTTGGTAAATTATTCATTTTTACCGATAAACTCTTATAACCAGAATTAACAAAATTATCATAAATATTCATAACTTTACTACCCAAAATATTATAAATATCTACTTTCAAATAACCATCTTCAGGTATATTTATCTTTATTGTAGTTGTTGGATTAAATGGATTAGGATAATTTTGCTCAACAACAAAATTTTTACTTATTTTATCACCAAGATTATTAATTCCAGTTGCTTGTGGAATATTGTATATTAATATCGCATTCACAACATTTGGTTCACCCTTTGGTTGTTCATCAACCATCTGCAACCCTAAATTCTCATCCAACATTGCTGCCATTGAGCTTTTTTCACCTCCTGCTAAATTCAACGCATCATATACACCCAAACTATTAACCATAAATTCAGAAACTTCTTGTAAATTCATTCCATCACTGTTTGCGTTAGAATCCACAACTACCATGAACAAAGTTTTCTTATCTTGTGCATACCCAATAATTGTTCTTGCTGATTTATTCAAATATGGTTTTGGCTTATTAGGATCAAAAGTTATTCCCTCATCTGCATAACCTTGTTCAATTTGAATTACCCCGTTTTTGATAATTTGTGGAGAACCGCCTATCATTTGTACAGGATTTTGCAAACTACTGTTTACTTTAGTATAAACTTTTACTTGGTCACCAACTTCCATTTTCTCATTTAATGTCCATTTGTCAAACGTATTATGTTCACTCAATATAATCCAATCTTTTGGTACCTTCGTTTTTGTTGTAACACCAACTTTTCTTTCTTTCATAACAAGACAAGGTATTGTATCATTAATTTTCCAATTTACCAAAGGTTTTAGGGCACTTTCCCATCCCCATTGATTCTGTCCACTATAAATAGAATCTTCTTCTATATCTGAACCAATGTACCTATTATACATTATCAATTTATCTGCTTGTCGAAAACCTTCATTTATACTATGTATCGGTACTATTGTATCTCTTACTTTTGCTTTTAATTTACAATCTAAAGTTACTCTTTCTATTACAACATTATTTTTATCATCAAAAGTAATCACAGCATTGGTTTTGGGATATTGTAAAATCACACCATCAATAATTTGAATATTATTTGGTCTACCCATCGATCCAAAATCTCCATTTATTGCAGCATAAACATATTTATTTTCCTCCGGTATAGATTTTCTCAAACCTAAAATTGTTAACTGCTCTTCAGGTATTGTACCTTTCCATCCTCCGTTTGGTACATCATTAAATTGATGCACCATATCATTACCTTTTGCTGTCACTATTTTTATATTTGGCTGGTCAAGATTAACTTTCAACACATTAATTATCAACTTTCCTGTTTTGCTTTTTAGTTTTGTATACTGTATCCCATTAACCAATTTTTTATTTTGCAAGGTATCATAATTTTGGGATAACAAAATATTTGTTAATATTATCAAAAAACATAATAAATTTTTCATTTAGCACCTATTTTAATAATTGTAATTTAATTGCTTTTCTTTGCTGTTTCCACTCGATTATACAAAAATATGTTCCACTACTAAAATTATTCATATTTACCGCAAAATTATGCCAACCACTTTTCAAATAATCATTATAAACAGATAATATTTTTTGACCTAAAATATTATAAACATTCATTTTAACAATATTATTTTCAGGAATAAAGAACCTTATATTTGTTTCTGGATTGAAAGGATTTGGATAATTAGTTTCTACTATAAAATTACTTGGATTATAATTTATTACATCTTTATTATCATTTTCAACCCCAACAACATCTTCTTTTGTAAGTTTTCTATCAATCATCAACATAACAGCATCGGCATAAATCTTTTTTCCTGTGGTCAAACCTTCATTTGTTAAAACTATCTTAAACGTTTGCCCAGCATTCAAATAAACATTAGATAGTTTTTGAAAACAAGATCTATTTTTATCTGTTTGATCAAATAACACAATGGTTGTATCATTACCTTTAATTAAATAATATTTAGCTTTCTTAAAACCTTGGAAATTAAAACTTGTTTCAATATATGCATAAGCACCATACCAAGCAGAATAGGGTGCTATGAAATTATATTCTATTGTTGCTAACGCACCATCCCCTGCTTCTAATACCGCATCATTTTTTGAACCTAAAGTAGAACCCGTTTTTTTAACCCAAGTACCTGTTTTTGTAACATTAACCGGATCATCTTCATGGATTACCAACGCTTTTGGCCTCCAAATTTTTCCATTTCGCCAGGGTAATAAGGATGGATTTTTGTATAACCCATTTTTAAGAGAATCATAAATATTGTTATAATTTATTGCTTCATAAAAAAAGTAAGATTCTCCTTTTATCCCATTTGCTCTATTGTAAGCAACCTCTTGCTTCAATAGATTGTAATCAATATTCCAACTACCACTACGTGCAATTATACCAGCATATATTTTACTTCTAACATTTGAATTTATACTAAATACCGTATTATCAAATGAAGCTTTATAATCGTTAATATTATACCTATATAATTGTGGAATAATATGATCGACTATATTATTTTCAACCCAATACTTACTATCTTGTAAATAATTATAATATCCCCAAGAATATGGAGTTGGAGATGACGAAAACACCAAATCATTACTTATAGATTTTACAGAATCACGTAATTTTTTCAAATAATTTGTTAATTTATCAGCACGCCATTTAATCCAATTGTTATCAACTTCGTTTGTTGGAGGTGTATTCCCATTATTTTCATTTTTGTACAAATTCACAGTATAAGCATCATAACCACCACTAACAGGTAATGCAGGTAGCCTATCATCCCCTTGAACACCGTCTACATCGTATTTTTTTAAAACTTCCAATATTAATTCATTCATAAAGGTTTGAACACTATCGTGAAATGGATTCATCCAATAAAATGTAGGACTACCATTATTATCAAACTGCGTACAATAATCACCTGTTTTTGTTCTTGCTGCCCAATGCGGATATTTTTGCAATATTCTACCAGGCGAACCATAATATGACATAAATCCATATTCAAACCAAGGTATTACTTCTATCCCCACTCGATGACCTTCGGTAATAATTTGCTGCAATTGATCATAAGTAGAATATGTATCATAGAAATATTTGTACATAGTTTGACTTGGGAACAATGTATAGCCCGAATTCCAGACAACAGGAAAAACAACATTAATCCCCATATTTGAAAGCTTGTTCATCGCATCATGAATGGTTTTGCAACTGGAAAGAACATTAGAAGCTACATTTGTAATCCAAATCCCCCTTACTTCTTGAGCGTAAATTGATACGTTAAATAAAAAGCCCAAAATAAATGTAAAAATTAACTTTTTGATAATTCCCCCCGCAGAATTGATTTTATAAAATAATATAATTGTATAATAAATATTATTTGTTTTTTTATATTTATTTGATTATCTTAATATCTCTAATAATTATTTCATTACTTATAACTCCACAATATTATTATTTCACAAAACTAAAATTTAACATATTAAGCATATTTACTTTAAATCATATATTATTGCTCAGACGGTGTAAGCGTGACCGCACAACTAAAGTTGTGCGGTTTTTTGCAATTCTTGCAAAATATAAAGGTGGCAATTATATTGCATATACGATATAATTGCCACCTTTAAATCACCGTGCCACCGCATGGAAAATTCGTGCCACCATCGTGGCATTCAATGCCAAAAAGGTGGCATACCAATGCCACCCTACATTTATTTTTGCCTCCGCATTTGGAAGGATAGGAATTTTTTATTCCTACTTTTTAAAGAGGATCAATGGGGATTTTTGAGGGCCGTTCCGGCCCGCTGGCCCCTTGCGGTATGACGAATGCCGCAAGGGGCTTAAGCTTATACTGTCTGAGCTAAAGAATAAAAATAAAGCAAGCTCGCTTGCGCTTACTTGCTTTTAAAATTTAATTTTCAGTTTATCTTTATTAAAAAGCATTATTCTTAATAAAAGGTATTTTTACAACTCTAGCAGGAAATTCTTTATCCCTAATTTTAAAGTTTACAACAGTTCCTTCATCTGCAAAATCTACTTTAACATAAGCCAAAGCAATTGGATAATTTAACATTGGACTTACTGTTCCAGATGTTACAACTCCTATAAAATCACCGTTAGCTGTTACTTCAACTCCATGTCTTGGAAAACATTTTTCATCAGATACAAGCCCAACTAATTTTCTTGTATATCCTTTTTCCTTAAACTTCAATAGGGCTTCTCTACCAATAAAATCACCTTTATTTATTTTTGTAATCCATCCTAATCCCGCTTCTAAAGGATTTGTATCTTGTGTAATTTCGTTGCCATATAAGCAATAAGCAACTTCCAATCTCAAAGAATCTCTAGATCCTAATCCAGCAGGAACAAGATTATATTTTTCACCAATTTCAAATATATCTTTCCATAAAGTTGTACATTGATTTTCATCGCCAGTAAAATATAATTCATAACCGTGTTCGCCAGTATAACCTGTTCTAGATATTAAAATTTCAATACCTTTATAATTGACTAAATTTGTATAGAAAGTATAATATTCCAAATCAATATTAATTTTGAAAAGTTCTTGCATTATTTCTTTGGATTTGGGGCCTTGAACTGCTAAAAGATTATAATCATCACTTTTATTAACAACAGTGCAATCAAATTTGTTATTGGAAGTAACCCAATTAAAATCTTTTTCAATATTGGAAGCATTAACAACAAGCATAAACTTATTTTGATTAAATCTGTAAACTAAAAGGTCATCAACAATACCACCATTTTCATATAACATAGTTGAATATTGCACTTTACCGTCAAAAAGTTTAGTTACATCGTTTGTAGTTATATAGTTTACTAATTTTTCAGCTTCAGGGCCTTCAACAAAAAATTCGCCCATATGGGAAACATCAAAAACTCCAGCTGAGCTACGTACTGCCTTATGTTCAGCAATTATTGATGAATACTGAACAGGCATTTCATATCCAGCAAAATCAACTAATTTTGCGTTAAGTTCCTTATGAATTTTGTTAAATCTTGTGAGTTTCATTGCTTTAAATCCTTTTATCATTTGTTAAGTTTATTCCAATCGGCAAGAAATTTTTCTAATCCTGCATCAGTTAATGGATGTTTGAATAAATTCATTATTACATTGTAAGGCATAGTAGCAACATCAGCTCCCATAAGAGCAGCTTCAACCAAGTGCATAGGATGTCTAATACTTGCAACTAATATTTGAGTATCAAAACCATAATTATCATAAATTTGTCTAATTTGAGCAATTAAATCCATCCCATTATGACTAATATCATCAAGTCTTCCAACAAATGGGCTTATGTATGTTGCTCCAGCTTTCGCAGCCAGCAAAGCTTGTGATGGTGAAAAACATAATGTTACATTTGTTTTAATACCTTCTTCTGAAAGTTTTTTTACAGCTTTTAAGCCCTCTTTAATTAAAGGAACTTTTATAACAATATTTTTATGTATTTTAACAAGTTCTTTAGCTTCTTTAATAATTCCTTCATAATCTGTTGAAATAACTTCAGCACTTATGGGACCATCGATAATTTCACAAATTTGTAATATATGGCTTTTAAAATCTTTAGCCCCTTCTTTTGCAACTAAAGATGGATTTGTTGTTACACCATCAACAAGGCCTAAATCTGCTGCATCTTTTATTTCATTTAAATTTGCTGTATCAATGAAAAATTTCATATTGTATCTCCTATATTTTTTAATTTTAATTTACATAAATATTAAATTAATAAACTTTTAATTTATTTACAAAAATATATAAAACTTGTTATTTACAAAATAATTGAAAATTACATATAATTTTTTTAAATTTCGAAAAAAGAAATATAATCAATATGCCACAAGAAAATATTCAACATAAATCTGAAAGTTCAGTCGAAACAAAATTATTATTCCCTTTTTCTGTAATACTCTTTAATGATGACTTTCACTCATTTGATGAAGTCATAATACAATTAATTAAAGCTACTAAATGCTCGCTTCAAGTAGCTTACCAAAAAACAATGGAAGCTCACAATAATGGAAGTGCTAAAGTTTTCACCGGAGAGCTTAACAAATGTTTACAAGTATCATCAATTCTGGAAGAAATTGCACTTCGCACTCAAATTGTTTGCGAAGAAGGTTAATTTATCGATTTGTATATTCAATAGTTATTATTTCTTTATCAATAATTATTTTATTAACGGCTCCATAATTCTGTGCAATCTTAAAAGAATCCTTTAAATCAATATTTAATATATAAGAAAATAATATTCGTATAACTCCACTATGAGTTACAATGCAAATTAATTTATCATTACTATTAATTATGTTTTTCCAACCTTCAACCACTCTATCATACATTTGTTTATAAGATTCACCTTCAGGTGGGATTTTGTTTATAAAATCTGTACACCAATCATTAAACTCATTATTAGTTAATTCAGTATATTTTTTCATCTCCCATTTACCAAAATTGATTTCAAGGAGAGAATTATCAATAACTAAATTCTCTTCGGATATGTATTTTGCAAGTTGGAAGCAACGTTTAAGTGGACTTGTATAAATAACATCAAATTTTTCTGGAAGTATTTCTTTAATTCTTTTTGCTTCTTGCGGAAAAGTATTTTTCAAATTTAAATCTGTTTGACCGTAACATACTCCCTTTTCTACTTCAGGAGTTGTATGTCTTATTAAATAAATTTCTTTCAAAATCTGTGTACCTCAATTAAATAAAAAGCAATAATGAAATATAACTCAAAAATTTGTTGTGCTGCACCTAAAACATCGCCTCTATAACCATCAATTTTATCTGTCACATATTTCATAAAAAATAATAAAATCAAAAATGCAAATATAAAGAATAATATTAATATTTTATTAATAATAAATAAAAATGTTATTGAAATTATTATATAAAGTAGTAGCCAAAGTATTCTAACATCATTCTTTCTAAACGGAGTTTTTGATTTATCATCATTATATTCAGTATAATTATAAAATTTTACAATTACCAGAATGTAGATTCTACTTAAAAAAGGTGTAATAAAAATAGTAAAGTACAAATAATTGTTAATGTTAACTAATAATAAGATTTTTAGTAAATAATTAAATATTAAAACTATTGTACCAAAAACACCTATTCCACTATCTTTTAATATTTTTAAAATATGCTCTTTATTTTTACCCCCACCAAATGCGTCAAAAAAATCTGCTAAACCATCTTCGTGTAAGGCTCTTGTTATCCAGGAATAAAATATTATATAAAATATTATTGAAATTTGTGTATTAATAAATAACTTATTTGAAATGAAATATACTAAACTATTTAATAAACCTAAATATAACCCAACTAAAGGAAAATAATTAATACATTTTTTAAAATTATCAAAATTCTTAATTTCAAAGAAAGGTAATCTCAAACGAGTAAAAAATAATAAAGCAAAATAAAAAGATTGAATTTCATTCAATAACAACTTTATCATCTTTCAATTCCATCTCTTGCAAGCACACCTTGACGGTAATAATGTTTCACTTCTTGAAATTCAGTTACCAAATCAGCTAATTGAATCAAACGTGACGGTGCATATCTTCCAGTAATAACTAAGTCTCTCTCAAGATTATCCTTGAATTTTAGTAACAAATCTCTAATTTCTTCTAAATCCAATAATTTATAATGTAAAGCTATATTTAATTCATCAAGCACAACAAGCATATAATCATTATATTCAACTAAATGAATAATTTGCTCAATTCCTTGTTTTACAATTTGATAATCTGATTTATTTGGCTCTCGTGAAATAAAACATCCATTTCCAAAGCGATAATATTCTATATTATAAATATTTTTAAGAACATTGATTTCAGAATATTCCATATCTTTTATAAACTGAACAAACAGAACCTTTTTGCCGTATCCGGCAGTTCTAATAGCTTGCCCAATAGCACTGGTTGTTTTACCTTTACCATTTCCTGTTAAAATATGAATCATTGTTCTATCCTTTAATTTTTAATGGTATTCCAGAAATCATAAAATAAGCAATATCTGCCTTATTTGCAATAAATTGATTTATCCAACCTTGCAACTGTACAAATTTTCTTGTAGTTGTTGTTTGCCCGTGTAAACCCATTCCAATTTCATTTGAAACAAAAATTATATTAGAATTTTTAATTTTTATGTTATTAATTTCATTTTTTGATATTTTAAGTGATAACTCTAAATCTTCATTATTATCGAAAAAAATATTAGTTAACCATAACGTAACACAATCGATAACAACTGTTTTATTTTTAAAATCCACTTTTGAAAGATAATAACTCTCTTCAATTAAATTCCAGTTATCATCTCTATCATTTTTATGTTTAATTACACGCTCTTCCATTTCCTTATCTAATACTCTTGCAGTTGCCAAATAACACGGATTATTAGATAACTTTAAAGCTAAATTCTGGGCAAAAGTACTTTTACCTGATCTTTCACCACCAGAAATATAATAAATCATATACAACCTCTAATAATAAAAAAAGAGTGGCCGCACTAATGCAAACCACCCTTGGGAGATGAATTATATTATCTTAAAATAACTATTGTTCCAGGATTTATTCCACAATTGAAAGAACCTAATTTTGTACCCGCGGAATTGAATTTAATAATTTCACCGTTTTGTTTAAAATCTTTTGGATTAGCTGCATAAATAATATCTTTAACTTCATCATATGCAACAGAATATACCATTGGATAAGAAGAAGTACTAACTAGGTTGATTGGTATTAATGTTGATGTTTGTTTTGCACTAACATCAACTTTTATAACACCATCAGAATTTGTTACTAAGAATTGGTTTGTTTTAAATTTAGTAATTTTTGTTGGATATCCTTTCAAAATAATAGAATCAACAACTGTATTGTTTGATGTGTTAATTTTCCATAACCCACTGTTTTTATTAGGATCAGCATAATCACCTGTACAAACTACGTATACATTGTTATCAGTACCAACAGCCAAAAATTGTGGAACAAGAGCTACTTGTAAAGTTTTTACAACAGCATCACTTTTAGTACTTATAACAGTTACTGTATTTCCAGTTCCGTAGCCAGAATTTGCTACATACAAATAATCACCAACTTTTACAATTCCTTCTGGTTTTGAACCTACAGCAATTTCTTTTTCAATTTGGTATGTTGTTAAATTAACTTTTACAACTTTATCTTTATCTAATGATGTTACATAACCAAAGTTATCGCTAATAACCATATGTCTTGGATTATAGCCAGGCATACTTATAGTAGAAACAGTTTGGAAATTGTTTAAATTGACAACTTCAATTTTATGTGAGTTTGAAACTACTATAAAACCTTTATCATCTTTTCTTGTAAAACTGTTAGCAACATCACCTAAGTTTTTACCATTAACTTTATAAAAAATATCATCATATAAAGAATCGTTTGTATAGCTTAAGAATGTTATTGATGCATTATTTTGTCCCCATTTACCATCATTAACTACTAAAACACCATTTCCAAATTTTAATTTTAATGGTTCTGGTGAAGACGAATCATCCTTTTCACAACCTGTAAATGTAACAAAAGCAACTAATAATAACAGCATAAATAATTTTTTGATTTGCATTTAAACCTCCATATTAATAAAAATTAAATAATTTCTTAAAGGCATTGGATAAGACTGTATTATAAAATACTTTTCATTGAAAATGTTCATAACAGTCATACCAGTGACAAATTTAAAATTTTCATAACTGAATTTATATGATATCGATGCATCGACAAGATTATATTTTGGTAATTTATTTCGAGGAGTGTTATCAGTTGTATAATATCTTTTACCAACAAAATTATAGCTTATACAAGAACTTACATTTTTATAATCAAAAGTGTAATTAGCTGTAAATTTATTAACTGGGGAATAAACTAATAATTTATTATAACTATTATCATTATCACTAAATTTATTTTTATTTATTGATTTGTTGTATACATAGTTAAACGATATTTCGGAATATAAAGGTAATATTTTTGCATTAAAAAATAATTCGTACCCAGTAGATGAAATTTTCCCTTCATTTACTGGATATTGTAACCCAGGCAATCTGGATATTGGAACCCATACAATCTTGTTTGAAGCTTTTATATTAAAATAAGTTATTGTAAAACTAAATGGCAATAAGTTATCATTTTTAAAATTTATTGCTGCATCATATGAATAATAATCTTCATTTTTTAAATCTTTATCAGAAAATCTATCAATTGTTGAATAAAATCTCTCAGAGTAAGAAGGCTCACGAACATCTCTCAAGAAATTTGATGTTATTCTCAAATTATTATAAAACTCAAAAGGAAGAATTATGCCAAACTTATATGAATAAAAATTATCATTTAGTCTTTTACTTAAATTTTCTTGAATATAAGTATAGTAAATAGCACCATTAATCGATGGTTTAGCAAACATTATTAAATCATCATCATATTCATAATTTGAAGAAAATGTTAATTTATTCAAAATTCTATTGTAATTAGGTGTTTTATTCAAAATTAAGTTTATATTTGAATGATCTTTAAGCTTAGAATAAAGTATGAAATGAGAAATATTAAAAGTAAAATTGTTTAATTTAATAAAAAATCTATTAGTGGACTGTAATTCTTCAAGTGTAGATTTCCTTTTATCAAATGGATAATACAAATGTTTGTCTTTATCCAAAATTGTAAATTCATTAAAGTTATAAGCAATTGTATTAAAAAAAGATAAATTTTGATTTATTATAAAGTTGTTGTTGATAATTCCAGTAATTGCCCGTGTAATATTTTCAATATTATTATCACCATCATAATTGGAAACAACTGCTCCAGGAATACCAGTATTGAAATAATTATAATGTAAATATATTTTGTTTGTATAATTATTTTCAGAGTACAATATATTTGTGCTTACAAATGTTTTATTAAATTGGGCATTTTTACGGTTTTGAAAAGTATTTTCAAATTCATAAAGATATTGATTAGGCGAATATGCTCTTTCAAAATTAAATGAAAATTTAAATTTGTCAATTGGAATAGAACTACCGACAGATATTGATTTCATTTTATCATTTGTAGTCTTTGTTGTGATATAATATTTTTGCTTATTTGTAAAGTTTCCTGTATTAATTTTTATTATACCACCAACAGATGAATAAATATTATAGTCATCGGAACCATAAAAAATATCAATATTGTCGATTGAATTTAAATTTATACTATTAAAATCAAAACTGCCTGTTCGTAGGTCATTGATACGTGCCTCATTAAAAAGTACAATTGTATTTTCTGAACTCATCCCACGAGAAGACACGGTCTTTAACGACATCCCCTGTCCGTAATCTTTCACGAAAAAAGAAGTTTGATGTTTAAATAGTTCAGTAACGTTAGTAACATAAAATTTATTATTTGTTTCATCAATTTTTATCATTTGATAATTAGAACTTGTATTAACTTTTTTACCTTGTACAATTATTGGTGATGTATTTAAAGATTTAGGTTTCAAATAAATAGCAACATTTTGATAAGATTTCAATAATATTTTTATTTTCTCGTAAGATATATGAGAAATGACAAGTGTATCATTTATAAAATTAGAAATAGAAGCTTTGCCTTTATCATCCGAAATAGCAATTACTCTTTCATTTATTTTGACAAAAACGGATGAAATAGGCACTTTACTATTTTCATCATAAAAAAATAAAACACTTTGGCTAAAAGCGTAATTAGCCAATAAAGCTAAAATTACAAAGATTGTTTTTTTCAAAAGAAAACCTCAATGGAAGTTTCTAAACTTTTATCAGTAAACTTTTGCTCCCGAAAGTTTAACTGATTGTGCTTGCTTATGGCAGGTTTTCTGACTTGTTCCAAATCTTTATCGGTCTTCACATCCATAATGGATATTGACCACAGGCTGATAAAGATTTTAACGGAACTTACAGCTGCGGGCACAGTCCCGGACTTACACCGGAGTTCCCTCTAAATGTTTTAAGTGGCTCTTAAAACATTCACCATAAGCATTACAAAATTACAATAAATATTTTGAAAAGTCAAGTAATTAAGAAAATTTAAAATAAAAAAAGGCAGTGAATTAAAATTCACTGCCTTGATGGGGTAATATTATGTTATCAGAATTTAAATAATCTAAAGCTAACAGTAAGACCAGCCATAACAATAGAAACCATGCTCATTAATTTAATAAGAATATTTAAAGAAGGACCAGCTGTATCTTTAAAAGGATCACCAACAGTATCACCAGTTACAGCTGCTTTGTGAGCAGATGAACCTTTACCTCCATGATGACCTTCTTCAATATGTTTTTTTGCATTATCCCAACTTCCACCTGCATTTGCCATAAACACAGCTAAAACAAAACCAGTTGATAATGCCCCAACTAATAACCCCATAACACCTGCTACACCTAAAATAACACCTGTTAAAACAGGAACAATAATAGCCATAAGAGATGGTAACATCATTTCATGTTGAGCACCCTTTGTAGAAATTTCTACACATTTTGCGTAATCTGGTTCTGCTTTTCCTTCAAGAATTCCAGGAATTTCTTTAAACTGTCTTCTTACTTCATCAACCATTTTTTGTGCTGCACGACCAACAGCTTGCATAGCTAAACCACTAAATACAAAAGCCATCATTGCTCCAATGAATGCGCCAACAACAACTAATGGATTCATTAAAGTAATGTTAAAATGATTCATAAAATCTTGTAATGTTGCATCATGAACCTTAATGGTATCAATAATTTTACCTGTATGATCTTTAATTTGCCATGTTGTTTCACCAATTCTTACTAATGCCATTTTTACTTCATCAACATAAGAAGCTAATAACGCTAAAGCAGTTAGAGCTGCTGAGCCTATAGCGAAACCTTTTCCAGTAGCCGCTGTGGTATTTCCAAGAGCATCTAAAGCATCAGTCCTTTTTCTAACTTCAGGATCAAGTTTACTCATTTCTGCATTACCACCAGCATTATCTGCAATTGGACCATAAGCATCGGTTGCTAATGTAATTCCTAAAGTGGAAAGCATACCAACAGCCGCAATGCCTATACCATATAATCCCATTAAAAAGTTCGGTTCTTGATAAAAAGCACCACTTGAAAATAAAAATGCCAAAACTGTAGCAATTACAACCGATAATACTGGAATGTAAGTAGAAAGCATACCAACACCAATACCAGCAATAATTACAGTTGCATGCCCTGTATTAGCACTTTCAGAAACTTTCTGTGTTGGAGTAAAAGATTGTGATGTGTAATATTCAGTAGATTTACCTATAATAATTCCACTCAACAATCCTGCAACAATAGAACCCCAAATTCCCCAATAGTTATCCAAATTCAACCAATAAACAATCAACCAAGAAAATAATATAATTAATATAGAACTGATATTGATACCTTTTGATAAAGCTGCTAATAATTTCTTTTGAGAAGTTTCTTCTCCAGTTTTAACCATAAAAATACCAATAATAGATAATAATATACCCACAGCTGCTATTAATAATGGTGCCATTACATAAGATAGCTGTTTATTAAAATCAGCATTCAAATAAGCTGCAGCACCTAATAATGCTGTTGAAAGAATTGAACCACAATAAGATTCGTATAAATCAGCTCCCATACCAGCTACATCACCAACGTTATCACCAACATTATCAGCAATTGTAGCAGGATTTCTTGGATCATCTTCTGGAATTCCAGCTTCAACTTTACCAACTAAATCAGCTCCAACATCAGCAGCTTTTGTATAAATACCGCCACCTACTCTTGCAAATAAAGCTTGTGTTGAAGCCCCCATACCGAATGTTAACATTGTTGTTGTTATAGTTAATAATTTATGCTGTGCTGATGAACTAACTTCAAAATACGATAGAATTATATACCATAAAGAAATATCAAGTAATCCTAATCCTACTACTACCAACCCCATAACAGCACCACTTCTGAATGCAACAGTTAAACCATCATTTAATGATCTTCTTGCAGCATTAGCTGTTCTTGCTGATGCGTATGTAGCAGTTTTCATTCCAAGAAAACCAGACAATCCTGAGAAGAAACCACCTGTTAAAAATGCAAAAGGAACCCAAGGATTTTGAATATGAAAAACATATGCCATTATTGAAAAAATTATTGCAATTACTAGAAATACTATAGCTACAACTTTATATTGTTGTTTTAAATAAGCCATAGCCCCTTTTCTAACATAAAGAGCTATTTTTTTCATCGTGTCAGTACCTTCATCCTCCTTCATCATACTCTTAAAAAAATAGTATGCAAATATTAATGCTAACAAAGAACCAATTGGTGCAAGCCAGAATAATGGATGTAAAAAGCTTCCCATAATACCTCCAAATAATTTTAAATGCTGAAAAATTTACTCAACACATTTTGTATTGTTTCTTTCTTAAAGGGCTTTGCTATATAATGGTTCATACCTGCTTCTTCTGCTTTTTTAATATCTTCATAATTTGCATAAGCTGATATTCCGATGATAGGAATTGACTTATTAAACTTTCTTATTTCCCTAGTTGCTTCTAAACCGTCCATTTCTGGCATTTTTACATCCATAAAAACTAACATAATATTAAATTTGTTTTTTAATATTTCTACCGCTTGCCTTCCATTATAAGCTCTATAAACTTTAGCATTAAATATATTTGTCATAATATCACTTAAAAGTTCATTATTAAATTCATCATCATCAACTATAAGAATTGGTAAATTTGTTGGAAAATTTTTTAATTTCTGAACGTTCTTAAATGTAACAATATTTTTATTATCTAACTCGGCTTTTATAGGTAAATAAACAACAACTCTTGTCCCTTGGTTTACAATAGATTGTATTTCAATTTTTCCATTTAATAAATTTACATATTCTTTAACAATTGAAAGTCCTAATCCACTTCCTTCATATCCTCTATTGAGTTCAATATTTGCTTGGAAAAATCTTTCAAAAACTCTATTAATTGCATCCTCACTTATACCACAACCTGTATCTTCAATAATGATAACCAAATCTTTATCTTTTTTATGAAATTCTATATTAACATAACCTTTAGTGGTAAATTTCAAAGAATTATCAATTAAATTATCAATAATCTTAATTATTTTATCTTCATCAGTTTTGAATACAATATCTCTTAGTTCATCACTAAGGTAAAATTTATATTCTAATCCCTTACTTGTTACCTTGTTTTTATATTGGTTAATAATTTCATATGCAATACTATAAATCGCACAATCTACCTGAATTAACTCTATTTGATTTGAATCAATTTTTGATAATTCTATTATTTGATTTACCAATTTTAGCAAACGATAGGCACTTTGATTTATTATTGTAGCATAATATATTCTATCTGTTTCACTCAAATCATCTTTTCGTAACAATTCAGAAAAACCTATAATTCCATTCATTGGTGTCCTAATCTCATGGTTCAAATTATTTAAAAAAGCAGTTTTTAATCTATCACTTTCTTCAATTTTTTCCTTAGCTATTACTAAATCTTTATTTATTTTTAACAATT
>DAOSVM010000038.1:0-22346 GCA_035379625.1 Ignavibacteriales bacterium
TTTCCTTGATAATATAATTTAAAGGATAAAAGAACAAGGCATCTTCAATTTCATCTTCTGGAGAAAAATTTTCTTTTCTTTCATCAATAGCAATGGTTAAGTATTTATTTATATCCTTTTTAAAATCATTTCGATAATTTTCAATTGGTTCTGGAAAATCTATGAGAAAATTCTTTTCAAAGTCAAAATTTAAATTTATATCAAAGAAAATATCGATAAATTTTTCAACGCTTTGAGTAATCTCTTCTTTTAACTTATCATTTATATCCTTGTATTTTTTTAACATTTTAAACGAATCTTCATTATTACCATAGTAAAGTACTGTTTCGTTGATATCCTTTATTTTACCATTAGATAACTCATATAAACCACCCATACAGGTAGCTTCTTTCTCTTTAACAGTTTTTATTATTTTTAAATTATTAGTATCAATTTCAAAAATATTTTTTATTAACTCTTTTACATAAGAAGCAATCATTGGATATTTATCATTTGGATCTAAAATTTTTAAATATTTAGAACCATTACCACTAACTATTATATTTTCAGGTATTATTTTATTATTATCTTTCTCATTAGATAATTTTAATTTCAATAAAACTAAACTATAATACATAATTGCTGAAAAATGAAAAAGAATTAAGAATTTAATATAACTATTATTAGAAAGTTCTTGTGTAATTTTTAATTGTTCATCCCATGAGAATAATGTATTAAATAGCTCATTTGGATGTAAAGCTTTCTTATCATAATTCTTCTTATCGTGATAAATGTTTTTGAAAAAGTCATTATCACTATGTTTAGTTTTAAGATTTTCAATTAATGATAGACCTATTTTATAAATACCTTCTGGTTCAGCTAATGAATCATGAGCGTAACCTAATACAGAATTAGGTGCCCAAATTGAATTCCCAGCAAAATTAAATGAGCTACCAAATTTAGGTTCATTATCTATAAAAAATGCGATATCTGTGGAGCCCCCACCAATATCAACAGACAAAATTGGTGTTGTTGATGAAGTTTTCCCTGTTTTTTTGTAATAAAAGTATGGTGCACTAGATTCAGTAATCACTACTATATTATCATCTGATAATGAATGAAAATATTTTTTAACTATATTTGACCAAATTGCGTTATATTTATTTTGATATCCTGCGTACATACTTAAAGGTTTAAACCAAATAATTTTTGATTGTTTGGGATCTCCACCATTTAATAATATTTTGTTCCGAGCTAATAATAACAATTCTGACAAAAATGCTTCAATTTTTTTATCATTTTCATCTTTATTGACTTGCCATTTTAAATTTGAAAAAATATTTTGTTCATCACTTATTCTGAGTTTACCGAATGTGAAGGATATATTAATATTACCTAAAACATCTATTTGGGCAGGGTTAAATTCTTTAATGGAAGATAAAGCAGTTCTTACGGGGAAATAATACTTTGGATTATCTCCAGAATTAATAATAGAAGGTATAAATTCATTAATTTGAGTTGTAATAAGTTTGTTATTTACATCACCTGAAATATCCTCATAAATTTCGGTTAAAGTTTTACCATCTTGATTTTTTTTAATTTCTGGGAATAAAATTACTTGCAAATCTTTGTCGCTTATAGATAAGCTTTCTGGTTCTTTGTTGTCGTTTTCTTCTAATAAGGCTATATGGGAATTAGTTGTTCCAAAATCAACTGCAATATTATAAGTTCCCTCAAGTTTACGTATTTCTTTGTATTTCGGAACTATAATACTTTCGTATTTTTCGTTTGTATCTTTGTCCGGTTTGACAGTTAATTGAATATACTGAAATGGAAAATTTGCTTCATAATAATAAGAACCAATAGACGAGTTAGAGTTTTTTTTATCATTTCTGATTGTTTTTTTGATTTTTTCATTTGTATTAGTATTAGGCTCGTAAGATTTATTATCATCATTATAAAAAATTAATTCTAATTCTTTAACTTCTTCAGTATCTACCATCAATACTTTATAATAATCATTGAAATCAGAATCATTTGTAACCTTAAAAAGAGGGAAAAATGCAAAGTAAACATCTAAATTGACTATTTCACCACAGTTATTTTTTATCTTATTTTCATCAGTTGCATCTACCAAGTACTCTTTATGAAAAGTAACTTTACCCCCTTCTACGGGGATATCTAAATAAACCCTTACACTATTTTTAGAGATTACTTTGAATCTAATGTTATTTTGTAAATCTTTAGAAGTGAAAAAATCGAAATACAATGGTTTGATAGGTAACAAATAATCATGAGAACTATTATAATTTTCATCTTTTAAAGTTACAAAATAATCACTATTTATTTTGTAATTTACTTTAATTAGAGTGTCGCTTAAAAAGTCATTTACAAAAATATATGGATGACGTCTATATGTACCTGGAATAGTTCTTTTAATTAAAGACTCTTTTACTTCAAAGGGTATCTTGAAATTATTATCAATTTCGTTCTTTATATTATATCCATCTTTTAAAACTAATGGTACTATTTCTTTTTCTTTTAATTCATCAGGTATTTTAGAAGATTTAATTTTTAATGGACTTATTATTTGAATAATATCATCTCCTATATGGATTTGTAAAGTTTTGTTAAAAATAGTAATTTCTTTCCCATCATCAAGGGTTAATGGATCTACACCTGTAAATTCTTCATTAATTATATTACTGATTGAATTTCCCAAGAATTTTTTATATTCTTGTAAATAATTATATAAATTCTCTGCATATTTTTGTAATTCATGATTTTCCTTAAAGAAGAAGTAAAGATATTGAATAAATCTTAGATCTCTGTCTTTAAGTGGATCATAATCTTGGAAAAATACTTTTCCATTCACTTTTTTTAAATTAATATTTGATTTTACATTTAAGTCAGGTTTTGTATAAACAATTGAATATGGTGATGTACCGCCAATAATCTCATTATCCAACTCAAAAAGATAAAAAGTATTGAATTTTTCTATTTCTTGATTAGTTTTTATATATTTTTCTAATACAGAACCTAAATGTTGGTGGGAAGTTTCATTGGATTTATATAATTTATCAATTTCATTTTTGGGATTCCACGGAATAATATTTAAATTTGACTTTTTCTTTATTAAACTATTTTTCTCAAATAATAACTCTAATAAATCAAAGCATTCAGATATCATTTTATCGTATAAAGTAGCATCTTTTTCGTTATCATCATTTTTTTTCTTCAGTTCTCGTGTTGCTATCTTAAAGGCTGTATCAAATAAGTGCATTCTTGCAAAAGGAGATGGTATAGCCGTGAGTACTTTTTGTATATTTGGTACACTTGGATCTTCAATATTGTCTATAACTTGTTTATTATATTGATATGATTCAAACCAATAATTTGCTGCTTTTTCTTTATTTTTATGAATAGATAATATTCTTCCCATATTACACCTAAATGTTATTTTTAATTAATACTTCTTCAATAGAATTATATAAAAGATTTAAATATGAACTTTTTTTATTGTCAGTTTTTAATTTCCTTTTGTTTTTATCAGCGCAAGCATTAATAATATTTTCTTTAGTAATTTTATCCGATTTTTTATAATTTAATAAATTTTTATAGTCCGTTTCACTTTTAGGACTATCAAAAGTATCAAAGGAATAATCATTATCCTTTAATTCATTTAGCCAATCTTCAAAAGAGTTAAAGAATTTTGACATATTATCGTAGAATTTGCTTGTTAAAAAATTATTATTAATTCCAAAATAAGTTGCAAATGTTGAACCAACTTGAGTATTAATATGTGGATGTAACCATGAGAAAACTTTGAATACAGAAAGAGGTATTTTTATTTGTTCATTAATATTATTCCCTAAGTTATTAAAATTAAGTCTTCTTTCATTAGTTTCAACGGCGAATTCATAATATTTACAACTGTTATTATCAAAATTGTTATTGCAAAAATGAACTATAGATAAAGCTGCGCCTACTTCTACAAAGTTAGCGGGATTTTTTTGATTTTGCCCACCCTCAAAATTTTTCAATGCCTTGGATGATTCATTATCGCCTATGTAATATAATGCATTTAAACCTTTAAGATTATTTTCATAATAAGAAAGAGCAGCAATTGTTTTTGTTATAAAATTATTGGAATCAATTTGGCTATTTTCATCTTGTTCTAATTTAAAATATGGGAGAACTGTTACTGCGCCTTTTGTACAATCTTTAATTGCATTGCTCGCACCATCTTCAACTCCCTGAATAAATGTATTTAATATTAAAGGAAAACCTGCAGCTCCGGTACCACCAAAAATAGAACTGATAATAAATATTTTGTCATCATTGGTAAAACTATTGCAAAAAGCTTCAAATTCTTTTGAATCTGTTATGGCTTCTAAAACAATAGATCCAACATTAGGGCTGCCCAGGAAACCATGTGTTAATTCATTATTTAAATTTTTTTCAGAATATAAGCTTTCAAGTAACAATTTTGTAGCTTCTGATTCAATTCTGTGGAAATTTAAATATTCTTTTAAGTCAATTTTTAAAGAACTAGGGAGCTTTAATACAAAATCATTATCGGTTATTGATGAGTTATTGGTATCTTTTAATTCAGTTATAGGTATTAAATCAACATTAAAAGCTTTTGTTTTTTGATTTTTACCTAATTCTTTTTTTATGTTATAATAATCAATAATTAGTTGCGTTGTTCTTAAAGTATCAGCATTACTAACATCTGTATCAATGATGATTGGAATAATTTTATCAACGTTTGTTTTAACTCCTGAAGCTAATAAGAAAGTTAAAGAACGCAGAACGCGTGAACCAGTTCCACCTATTGCAAAAATATATAAATTTCCCATTATTCTATTCCTCTTAATTTATTCCATTTGAAAGGTGTGTTTGCTGCATGTTTTGACCATCTGCTAAAAATAAAAGATAATAAAATATATATTATAGCCGTAAAAAGTAGGCAAATAATAGAAAAAGTTATAATTGATGGTAAATATTGACCTTCAAATTTGCTATAACTGATAATGAAAGAAACAATTAAACCCAAAATAGATGTAATAATTAGTACTAAACTCCATTTTTTAATAGAAAACCAGTTTATCTTTTTTTGATTAAAATAAAAGTAATAAAGATACATAGCTAAGGTGGATATAAGTAATAATACCCAAAAAAGAATTACATAAATATCATCCCATAAGGGATCATCTTGCTGTCCGTGCAAGAATTGAAAAAATGAAACAATGATATCGTTCATAATTCACCTATATTATTTATTAAACTTATAGTTATAACTAAAGGATGATTTGTAAAGGTATGCTTGTTGAATTCCTTTTAAAATATGACTTATAGCAAAAGTTTTACTTAATGTTATATTGTCATAATAACCATCATAATCTGTGCTATAAACATCAATCCATTTAGGTAAATAATTATTGAAAGTAATATTTAATTCATCATATTTATCAAATTTACCTTTCATTTTAATTGTTAGAAAATGGGTATAATTTTTAGCTATTGATACTTCATTTTTGGATAAATATTTATTAAAATCATTTTTAGTATAAAATTTTTTACTCAATACTTGATTTTGGAGACAAGAAATTTGGATAGAAGAATCTAAAAAATTACAATTATGATAATATTTTGGCAAATTTGATAGATTAAACCCTATTGTAAATTGAAAAATATTATTTTTATCAGCTTTTATATTTTTAAATACTTTATTATTTTCTTTTTCAGTACGAAATGAGCCAATATAATTTGAAAGATGTAAAGGTTCTTGTTCAATATTACTCAAATTAATACCAAATGCAAATTGGTTGTTAGGTGTAATTAAATTGTTATTATCAATTTCATTTGTTATTTTAGTGACTAATTTATTTGGTCCAATAATCCAAATATAATAAGGTCTTTTTACGTTTTGAATTATTTTTGGCGTTCCTTTGGAAGGATAATAGGTACCTGAAAAGTCAGTCATAAATCTATAAACTGTAAGAGTAATATTCTTTTTAACTGCTTGGTTAAAAATAACATTAAATTTACTTTGTAATGTAGGTATTTCATTTTCTTGTACTTTATCAATAACAAAGTCTGAGACAAGTATATATATATCATCATTTTTTGTTGAGTCAATAATATATTTTAAAAAATCATCTATTGGAGTTGTATTGCAATATTCAATTAATCCATTGTTAATTTTATTACAAAAATCGTAAGAATTGTTGGAAAATATTTTTAATTTTAATTTATCATTAAAAATATGGTAATTTATATTTGAGATTATATATTTATTTTTTGTTTCTCTTAAGTTATCAAATAATGCTGCCAAATTAGTGACTGTAGATTTAAATTCATTACCATTAAAATACCCTTTCATACTTGCACTATTTTCTAATACAATATTTATATTATTTATTTTTAATTTTTCTTCTACATTTTTTACTTTATTATTACAACCTAACAGAAGTAAAACAATATATATAACTAAAATTTTGAAATAATGAATATTATTTAATTTGTTATAAAATCTCATTTTCCCCTCAAATATTGATAAAAATTACAACAAATGAAAAATATAAAAAAAATAATCAAAAAAAAATATAAAAAAAGCAAATAAAAAAATAAAAAAATAATCTGACTTTAAATAATCTTGTAATTATTAAACTAATTAGACTTTTTTAACTATAATTTTTCCATTTTTTAACAGAACTTTTTTTATAATTATTATAATATTTTTTTTAATTTTTTTTAATAAAAAAAGGTCATGAAATGAAGTACCTATTTATAATTATTTTTTTATTTACCAATTTATTTGCTGAAGAAATAAGTGATGACAAATTAGATAAATTAATAAGAGAAGGTATAAACTACATTGTAAGTACAAACTACGCAAAGGCAACCAGTTTGTTTACTAAGATATTAAACGATTATCCAAATTTGCCTGTTGGTGAGATATATTTAGCAGCAACTGAAATTACAAAAAATGATGACTATGGCTATATTAACAAAGGCAAAAATATTCATAATCTACTAAATAAAGCAATTGAAAAATCTGAGAAAATAATAAATAGTAATCCGAAACAAATTGAAGGTTATTATTATAAAGCTTTAAGTTATGGATATTTAGCATATTATTATGCATTGGGAAAAGATTATTATCAAGCTTTTACAAAAGGATTAACATCATTAAATGCATTTGATAAATGTTTAGCTATGGATAAAAATTTTTATGATGCTTATGTTGCTCTTGGTTCATACAAATATTGGAAAAGTGTAAAAATGAGTTGGGTTCCATTTGTTCCAGATGAGAGAAAAACAGGGATAATGTTACTAAAAAAATCTCTTAATAGTGATTGTTATAATAAACATTTAGCTTCACTTTCTCTTATTTGGATTTATATAGAAGAGAGAAATTATGATCAAGCAATACAATTATGTGAAAATTTCCTAAAATACTATCCGGATAATAGAATAATCAAATATGCTTATGCACGTGCATATCAAGATGTTAATATTCAAAAATCAATTGATATATTAAACGATATGTTAAGTTTTTATGTAAATATGGAAAATAATAATCATTATAAAGAAATTATTTTGAAACATAAATTGGCCCAACTATATCATGAAAAAGGCAATAATGATAAAGCTAAACAATTATGTAGGGAAATTTTGGATACAAATATATCAAATGATGTAAGGGAAAAATTAAAAACACGACTAGAAAAAGTGCAGGAGTTATATGATGAATTAAATTAAACTATTTGCAATTTAAGTTAAATATTCTTATTTTACATAAAAAAATGTTTAAAGATGGAAACAGCTATCACAAAAGATAAAGCAGAAAAATTATTAGAATCTTTATTAGAAAAATGTAGAAAAAATTTAAGTAAATGTAATGAAGAGATTATTAGAAAAGCCTTTTTTATGGCTTTAGAAGCACATAAAAACGATAGGAGACAATCAGGAGAACCTTATTTTTACCATCCATATGCAGTAGCTGTTATTCTTGCAAATCATATTCCACTTGATGATATCAGTATTGCAGCAGCCCTTCTTCATGATGTAGTTGAAGATACAAGTGTTTCCTTAAACGATATTCGTAATGAATTTGGCGAAGAATTAGCAGAAATTATTGATGGTGTTACTAAAATAAGTGGTTATTTCCAAGGTCAGGATGTCCAAAAATTTGAAAATTATAGAAAATTATTATTATCATTAGTAAAAGATTTAAGAGTTATTATCGTTAAGTTTGCTGATAGATTGCATAATATGCGAACAATAAATGCAGTTAATCCCGACAAACAAAAACGTATTGCAAAAGAAACTTTGGAAATTTACGCCCCCTTAGCTCATAGATTTGGTCTTTGGCAAATAAAATGGGAATTAGAAGATTTATCTTTCAAGGTTTTAAATCCAGAAGCTTATAAAGAACTTTCCAAAAAAATAACAAACAAAAGAAAAGAACGTAAAGAATTTATTGAGCGTTTTATTAAACCTATAAAAGAAAAATTAAAAGATTTTCCGTATAAATATGAAATTTACGGTAGGCCAAAACATTTATATAGTATATATCGTAAAATGATTACCAGAAATAAACCTTTTGATGAAATTTACGACTTGTTTGCGATAAGAATAATTTTGCACACTGAAGATAAAAACCAATGTTACTATGTGATGGGAATTGTTAATCAGCTTTATCCTTTTGTTGCAGATAGATTTAAAGATTATATATCAATACCAAAATCTAATAATTACCAATCTATACACACAACTGTAATTGGCCCAGAAGGTAGATTTGTTGAAGTTCAAATCCGTACTCAAAAAATGCATGAGATTGCTGAATTAGGTATAGCAGCGCATTGGAAATATAAAGAAGGTAACTTTGATGAAAGTGATGAAAAACTCGAGAATTATATAAATTGGATAAGAGAAGTTTTTGAGAATGCATCTAAGGATGATAGCGATGCAATGTCTAATTTTAAATTGAATTTATTCCAAGATGAAATTTATGTTGTAACTCCAAAAGGGGATGTTGTAAAATTACCAATTGGTGCTACACCTATTGATTTTGCTTTTGAAATTCATACTAATGTTGGTTATAGATGTATTGGTGCAAAGGTAAATGGACGAATTGTCCCACTCGATACAAAGTTGCATAATGGTGATATGGTGGAAATTATTACTTCTAAAAATCAATTCCCAAATAAAAACTGGATTAATTTTGTTGTTACTCATAAAGCTAAAATGGCTATTAAAAAATGGATGAATAAAGAAGAAGAAAGATTAGTTAACGAAGGTAGAGAAATTTGGGAAAAAAAATTAAAGAAGCTAAAAATTAATTTTTCTCAAGATGTATTCGAAAAATTTTTCCGCAGTTTGAAATTTGAAAATGCACGAAATTTATTTAAAGCGATAGCACTGAATAAAATTAACATTGATGAACATTTAGCAAAAAGAGATAAATCACAAATTCAGCAAAGTGAATATGATGAAAGTGAAATTTTAAAGACATTTGTAGAAACAGCCAGAAAAGAGGTTGGAGACGTAAAATTTGAGGGAAATTTAAGAGATATTAAATATTCATTTGCAAAATGTTGTAATCCTATTCCAGGCGAGCCTATTATAGGTTATATTACAGTAGGCGAAGGCTTAAAAATTCATCGTAAGGATTGTAAAGAGCTATTAAATTTAATTAAAAATAATCCGCAAAAGTTAGTTAATGTGAATTGGCCTAAAACTGATAATACATACTTCTTGGTAGCTCTTGATGTTTTTGGCCAAGATAAACCAGGAATATTAAAAGAACTATCAACTGCAGTTGCAAATGTTGAAAACACTAACATAAAATCTGTAAACATTAAGAGTGAAGGAATAACTTTCAAAGGAAATTTTGTATTCTATGTTAAAAATTTGGAACATTTAAATAATATAATTACAAAATTGAAAAGTATTCCATATGTAACTGTTATTAATAGAGTTGACAATATTAATATGTAAAAATTATATGAATAATTATAACAGAATAATGGGCATTGATTATGGTCAAAAAAGAGTTGGTATAGCACTTACTGATCCACTTAAAATAATAGCATCTCCGTTTAAAGTACTAAATAATGATGAAAATTTGTTAAAAAACATAAAAGATATTATTTCAGATAAAAATGTTGATGAAATAGTTTTAGGTTGTCCATTTCAGCATTCCGAAAGCGAAAAAGAAAATCCACTAATAAAAAAAATTTTAGAATTTAAAGAATTGATAGAGAAAGAAACAGGTATTAATATTATTTTATGGGATGAAACTTTAACTTCAAAAGAAGCTGAAAAAAGAATTATTGAAGCTATTCCAAAGAGGATGAAGCGTAGGGATAAATCTTTAATAGATTTACATGCGGCAACAATAATATTAGAAGAATATATGAGAAAATAAAAAAAATTTTTTTTTATAAATTTTGATTTTATATTTTACTAAAACATTATTAAAAATTATATAAAACAGGAGAATTCTTTATGAATATGGATGCATTGGGAATGATTGAAACAAAAGGCCTTGTAGGCGCAATTGAAGCAGCAGATGCAATGGTAAAAGCTGCAAAAGTAGAACTTATTGGAAAAGAAACAATTGGTGGTGGATACGTTACAGTAATGGTTAGAGGAGATGTTGGAGCTGTTAAAGCAGCAACTGATGCTGGTGCCGCAGCAGCACAAAGAGTTGGGGAATTAGTGAGCGTTCACGTAATCCCAAGACCACATCCTGATGTTGAGCTTATTTTACCTAAAAGACCAACTAAAAGTTAATTATTATGGATTTAGCATTAGGACTTATAGAAACAAAGGGCCTTATCGGTGCCATTGAAGCTGCCGATGCTATGGCTAAAGCAGCTGAAGTTAGGATTATTTCTAGGGAAAGAACTGATCCCGCGATGATTACAATTAGATGCATTGGGGATGTAGCAGCTGTTAGAGCTGCAGTTGATGCTGGTGCTATAGCCGCACAAAGAGTTGGGCAACTCATTTCAGCTCATGTTATTCCTAGACCTGATGAACAACTCGATCCTATTATTATCGAAAAAAATAATCCTAAAGTGGTATTAAATCCACAATTTGCCGATAAAAATAAATCAGATAACATTAAATCTGATGTAGCAGTAGAAGAACCTAACAAATATACTATTGAAGATTTACAACAACTTTCCACGACAGAGTTAAGAAAAATTGCTCGTCAAATAGAAAATTTCCCGCTACACGGTAAAGATATTTCAACAGCTGGCAAAGATAAACTTATTGAAATATTTAAGAAAATATTCTAATATCATAATTATAATTTAACAATTTTATTTAAAAGCAAGTAAGCGCAAGCGAGCTTGCTTTATTTTTATTTTTTAGCTCAGACAGTATAAGCTTAGCCCCTTGCGGCTTGTGACAAGCCGCAAGGGGCCAGCGGGCCGGAACGGCCCGCTGAAACTTTTGCCACCATTTAAAAAGGTGGCAAAATGTGGCACGAATTTTCCACGTGGTGGCAGAAATAAAAGTAGGGTGGCATTGATATGCCACTTTTTGGCATCGAATGCCACTCGGTGGCACGCAAAGTTGCCAAGTTGGCAGATAAATTTAAACGGTGGAAATTTTGTAGCAAGAAAATGGAAGAGATTTGCCAACAGGTGGCAAAAATTAATGTAGGGTGGCATTGATATGCCACCTTTTTGGCATTGAATGCCACAATTGTGGCAGCAAAATTTGCCAATTTGGCAAAAGGTGGCAACGTGGTGGCACGGATATGCCACACGGTGGCACGGTTATTTAAAAAGTGGCAAATATATCGATAATACGATATAATGCCACCATTATTTTTTGCAAGGATTGCAAAAAACCGCACAACTTCAGTTGTGCGGCACGCTTACACCGTCTGAGCTAAATATTATTTAAAAAATCTTATCTATTTTTTATTATTTTTTTAATTTAAATTCATAAAAATATTATGTAATTTATGTATTATGAAAAAAAGTTTTTATACATACTTTGCTATATTTTTACTTTCCGTTGGGATATGGTTCTATGTCACAATGTCTCGCGAATATTATTATGAATTGAAATTACCAGTTACAATAATTAGCAGCAAAGCTAAAAATAAAATAAGTGATTTTATTGTTTCAATGGTTGTTTTGAAAGTCAAAGGAGAAGGATGGAAATTACTTTCTTTAATATACTATTCTAATAAAGAATATACTATAAATATTGATAAAGATACAAATAATATCGCATTTGATTTATATGATTATTTTGTCAATGGTGACATTTTTAATACAAAAATACAAATACTTGACGTTTATCCAAGAACTATAAGAATACGAATGGAAGATATAGTTGAAAAAAAGGTTGTTGTTGTTCCTGATTACTTTATTCAATGTGAGGAAGGATATGGATTAATTGGTACACCAGTGGTATCGCCTGATAGCATTGTAATTAAAGGACCAGCAAGCAAAGTAAAAAAAATTTATTCTATAAAAACGCAATTATTAAGTAATACTAACGTTAAAGATACCTTTACTCAGCAAGTACAATTAAACTTTCCTAAAGGTATAACGTCAGATATTAATGAAGTTATTGTAGCTTTTAATATACAGCAATATGTAGATTATGAATTAAAAAATATTCAAATAAAAGTAAAAAATTCTACAAAATATTTCCAAGTTACTTTAATTCCTAATGCGGTTGATGTAAAAATAAGAGGTGGAATTAAAGAAATTACAAGTTACAAAGATAAAATATCAGCATATATAAATATTGAAGATATTATTAACGATACTACAGATTATATTATCCCAAATATATCACTCCCGTCAAATATTGAAGTAATTGAAATCAAACCAGCAAAAGTAAAATATTTGTTAAGAAAATTTTAAGGTTTGTTATGTTTATAACTTTCGAAGGAATTGATTATTCAGGTAAATCAACACAAATAAAAAAAATTATTGATTATTTTGAACAGAATAATATAAAATATTGTTTAGTGAGAGAGCCTGGTGGAACAATAATATCCGAGAAAATTCGAGAAATATTGCTTGATAAACAATTCAACAATATTTTTCCTGAAACAGAATTGTTATTATTTTCCTCAGCGCGTGCACAATTAGTTAGAGAAGTTATTAAACCTAAGTTATCTGAAGGTTACATTGTATTGGGGGATAGATTTTTTGATTCAACTTTTGCATACCAGGGATACGGGCACGGATTATCTTTAAAATATATTGAAAAAATTACAAATTTTGCTACAGATAATTTAAAACCAGACTTAACATTTATATTTGATATCCCATTAGAAGTTGCAAAAGAACGAGCTAATTTAAATAAACGTGCTAAAGATAGAATAGAAAACTTTGACGAAAAATTTTTTTATAAAGTAAGAAATGGCTATATTAAAATATCAAATACTGATAAAAGATATAAAATTATTGATGCAACAGAGCCAATAGATGAGATTTTTAAAAAAATAATTGAAATAATATTACAAAATCAAAAGAAATGAAAAAGCCAATAATCAATAAAATTGAATTTGATGTATTAAATTTTCAAGAATTATATGCTGTATCGGTTGAGTATTTTTTAAAAATAGTTACAGCAAATTTATCAATTAGCAATGAATTAGTTTTTCCTGATTTATACGAAAAATTAAAATTATTTATAGCTGAGATATTAAGTAATTATAAAAAACATTCAACATCAAATATTTTGAACTTCAAATTATTTTTCTATGATGATTTTATGATTGTTGAAATTGCTAATCAAGGAAATGGCTTCCCATTATATGATTTTAAGACCGAACAAACTTATTTCCCACCATATCCCAATCAGTTATTAAAAAAAGATATATTAATAAGTTGTATTGAAAAAAATCTAATATTTGCTTATGTTGTCAGCCCCTATGAAATACTTTTCCACAAAGAAAAATTAGAAGATATTGTTAAAAATTATTCATACGAAAATTTTGAAGAAAAGTTTGGACTAGGAATAATATCTGAATTAACATCAAAAGTTATATATATTCAGTACCCAAACAATTTAAATATATTCAAATACTACATTGATTTTTAAAAAATATCGGAGAATTTATGGAATTAGAAAACAAAAGCGAAATAATGCAATTATTTGGCAAACTCTTTAGAGCCCATCCTTGGCACGGAATACCAGTTGGTAATAATTTCCCTGATGTTTTGAATGTTTTCGTAGAAATTGTTCCTACCGATACCGTTAAATATGAAATTGATAAACCAACTGGCTTTTTAAAAATAGATAGACCACAAAGATTTTCAAACGTAACTCCAACTGTTTATGGCTTTATACCACAAACTTTTTGCGGTGATAGATTGGCATCTTTATGCGATTATGATGAAGATGGATTTACATTTAAAGGAGACGGTGATCCATTAGATATTTGTGTTTTGACTGAAAAAACAATTAATCAAAGTGGAATAATTCTTCAAGCTAAACCGATTGGCGGTATAAAATTAATTGATGGTAATGAAGTTGACGATAAAATTATTGCCGTATTGAAGGATGATGCTGTTTATGATTCTTACAATGATATAAAAGAATTGCCAAAAAAACTTATTGATAGACTAAGACATTATTTCTTAACTTATAAACAAATTCCTGGGCTCACACCGACTAAATGTTTTATAGTAGATATTTATGGTAGAGAGGAAGCTTTAAATGTTATTAAAGCTAGTCGAGAAGATTATATAGAAAAATTTGGCGATATGCAAAGTACTTTATATAATGCTCTGAGTAAATAAAAGAATTAGAATCTTATTATTGGGCTCAGACAGTATAAGCTTACCCCCGCGCATTAGCGCGGGTAGGCTAAAAGCCTAAAAATATTAAACAAAATACATCTAACCTAACAAAGAAGAACAAATAATAGAAAAAATTGGCTACAATTTTTTTACTATTCAATTATAAAAGCCACAATTTCCTTCAATTCTTCTTCAGTTTCTGCTTTAATTAAAAAAGAATAATCTTGAATAAAAGGTTGTGAACAAATATCTTTAAAGTTACCAGATATACAAATATTTTTTTGATATTTTTCAATAATTTTTTCATTACTATTTTTGTAAACGTAACTATTATTACGAGAAACTAAACAAGTTGGAAATTTAATAGTAAATAACTCAATTTCTTCTTTAGAAATTAAATTTGCCCAACAATGGTAAATATCATTTTCACAAGCATAATTTATCATATCAGGAAAAATTGCAGAAACCAAAGTTGGTACGACCTTTACAACTAAATCATTTCTTGATGAATCTTTGACAGAAATTATTGAAATAAAATTATTCTTTAATTCAAAATTTTCAACAAAATATTCAATAGAGTTAAATAAATTTTCTTTAAATTTTTCAATTTTTACAATATATGAATAATTATTTCTATAAATATGAAAAGTAAAAGGATTTATTAAATTATTTTCATCAGATATTATTGAAGTTGTAATATATATATCATTAATTTCATTTACTGGTAACGAAGGAATATTAAAACTTGAATAAAAATCTTTAAAATTATCAACATTAATATTTGAAACAGATTGAAGTTCTAATATAAAATCAAGATTATTTAATAAATTAAAAATTTCTGGCTTAATACCTTTAATATTGAAATCTGTTCTTAAATTAGCTTCTTTAAGTAAAAATTTTGAATTTAATGAGTTAATATAATCTATTCTGCCATATTTATGAATAAAAAAACCAATAGAGCGAAGTAAATCATCGTAATTTTCTAAACTGTTAACTTTATAATATTCAGTCAATAAATATCTTAATTCAGGTTTTAATTGAAAATATTCAATATCTCCAATAGCTAAAATATTAATATTTTTTTCTTTTAATTTTTCATAAAAGTAGTAATAGTTAGACGGAAATTGCGGATTCAATACAATGTAGTTCATAATTTTAAATTGGTTTTTACTATACAAAAATAAAAAAAATCTTTGATTTAAACAATTTTTTATTTAAATTTGCTTATATATTTAATAAGGTGAACAATGGCAGATTTATTAAAACAAACTGCAGAATTATTAAACCAAAATGCAAAATTAAAAAAAGAAGAAAACGAAGAAATTTTACAATTAGTTAGTTTTACTATTGGGAAAGAAGAATTTGCTGTTGATATACTGATTGTACAAGAAATTATAAGATTCATCCAATGTACCAAAGTACCAAATGTTCCCAAATATGTTGATGGAGTTATAAATTTACGTGGTAAGGTGATACCTGTTGTAAACCTAAGATATAAATTAGGTATGCAAAGAAAGGAAGCAGATCAGAATTCAAGAATAATTGTTGTTGAGACTAATGGTGTAATTATTGGCTTTTTAGTTGATGCTGTAAAAGAAGTTTTGAGAATTCCGGTTTCTATAACAGAAGCACCGCCACCAATGATTTCTGGTGTAAGTTCTGAGTATATATCATCAGTTGGAAAATTAAAAGATAGATTATTAATACTTTTGAATACAAACAAAGTTTTAGAAAATGTAAAATTGTAAAAAAAATTTGTATTATTAATTATTAATTCTTATATTTAGATTTTGTATTTTAAAATTGTGAGAGGAATTATGAAACCAGGTATTCATCCAGATTATAAAAAATCAGTAGTAACTTGTGTATGTGGTAATACTTTCGTTACACGTTCAACAGTAGGTGATATTAAAATCGAAATTTGCTCAAGCTGCCATCCATTTTTTACTGGTAAACAAAAATTATTGGATACAGCTGGACGTGTAGAAAAATTCAATAAGAAATACGCAAGAAATAAATAATTTAATAATTTTTTTATATGATGGAGTAATTTTGTATATTAAAAAATACAAATTACTCCTTTTTTTTTAAAATAATGAAAGTCGAATAATGGAAAAAGAACTTTTTTATACTGGTGTACGAGGATTAGCTGTAAAAATATTAAATAGAATTGAACAAACAGATGCTTATTTAGAAAAAGTCTTAGAAAACGAACTAAAAAACAATAGTTTATCAAGTCAAGATAAAGCTTTGTTGTATGAAATTGTTCATGGTGTTGTTAGGTGGGAAGGTAAATTAGATTGGGTATTAACTGGATTTATGAAAGGGAATTTTAGCAAAGCAATGTTGGATATAAAAAATGCTCTTAGAGTAGCACTTTATCAATTATTATATTTGGACAGAATACCACATTATGCTATATTAAACGAAGCTACCGAATTTATAAAAAAGATACATGGACAGAAATACGCCAATTTTGTTAATGCACTATTAAGAAACATAGTAAATAATCTTGAGAATTTAAGATTTCCTGATCCAGAGGATAAAATAAGCTATTTAACAAATACATATTCGCATCCTGTATGGCTTGTAAAAAAATATCTAACATTGTATGATGTTGATGAAATTGTAAAAATTCTCCTTTCAAATAATGAAAAACCAAAAGTTACATTGCGAGTAAATCAGTTGGTTACAACACCACAAGAATTTGAGGATTTATTAAAAAGTGAAAATTTAGGTTATATAAAAGCTGATTTTATAGATGGTTTTTATCATTTGCTAAATTTAGTAAATCTTACACCTTGGAAGTATTTTCAAGAAGGATATTTCAATATCCAAGATGAAAGTACAGGATTTCCGGTATTATTGTTAGATCCTAAACCAGGTGATGTTGTTCTTGATATGTGTGCTGCACCAGGTGGTAAAACTGCTTATATTGCTGAAAAAATGAAAAATGAGGGTAAGATTATAGCAATTGATAAGTTTGAGACAAGGCTCAATATTTTAATGAAAAACTTAGAAAGATTAAAAGTTAAAAATGTTTTACCAGTTGTGGCTGATTCTGCTGTTTATGATGAACAAAAGTTTGATAAAATTTTATTGGATGCACCTTGTTCAGGATTAGGAACACTTTCTAAGAAGCCAGATATTAAATGGAAAAGAACATATTCTGATATTTTGAGGCTTTCGGAAATTCAAAGTATATTGATAGAAAATGCAGCTAAGCTATTAAAACCAGGAGGAATTTTAGTTTATTCTACTTGTACAACTTTACCAGATGAAAATGATCAAACAATATTTAAATTTCTTGAAAATCATAAAGAATTTTCAATTGTTAAACCAGATACCAATATCCCATCTGAAGTTGTTGATGAAAATGGATTTATTAAAACATTTCCGCATATACATAAAATAGATGGGTCTTTTTGTGTAAAACTTACAAAAAATTAGAGAGTTAAATATGCTTTCAAAATTTGGAGAATTTTTAAGAAATACTAGAGAATTAAATCATTTATCAATTGAAGAAATTTCCAATATTACTAAAATCGATAAAAAGTTTATTGAGGAAATGGAAAGTGGGAATTTCGAATTTCAGCTAATGGTTTATATAAAAGCATTCTTAAAAAGTTATGCAAAAGCTGTTAATCTTGATCCAGATGATGTATTGAAAAAATTTGAAATGGCAAAAAATAATAAAGATGCTGATTCCTTTACTAAAACTTCTAATAGTGTATCTAATACAAATGATAATTCGGTTACTATTGTTCAAAAAGTTTCATCAAATAATACTAGTGATGAAAAGCCTATACTAACTTTTTCTGATGATACTTATCAACAGTCAAATCAGAGCATGCCTGAATATTCAACTAATGATATAAATCACGATGGATATTCAAAGATAGGTTATCAAAAAACTTCTAAAATTTATATAATTAGTGCATTTATTCTTTTGGTGGTGTTAGTAATAGCTGCTTATATTTATAAAAATAATGGTAGTTTATGGGGTAATGAGGAAATAGTAGTTAATAATAATCCAACTTTATACGAAGAAAAACAACAACCAGATACAGCAAAAGTTTTTATTGGTGATAATTCTCAAATTCCAAATGATAGCTTGAGTTTAACTATATCTTATTCAAAAATTTCTTGGACAAGAATTATACCAGATGAAAATAAAAAAGCAACTTTTGAAAAAATTGGGCAAGAGGGACAAAGTTTTACGATTAAAGCAAAAAATAAATTTTTTGTTTGGGTTGGTAATGCTAGTGCAATAAATTTACAATTTAATGGAAATAATGTAGAATTCGATAATAAAAGAATTGCATCAATTAGATTAGAAATAGATAGTACTGGAAAAGCTACAGAAATCATTCCACCTAAAAAAGTAGAAAGCACCACAATTACTGGAATTAATGAAAATAATGAAACAAGATGATAAAATAAAAAGAATTAAAGAGCTAAAAGAACTTATTGAAAAATACAATTATCATTATTATGTACTTAATGAATCTCTTATATCGGATTATGAATACGATTTACTACTAAAAGAATTAGAAAAATTAGAAAATGAATTAAACATTGAAGATAAAGAATCTCCAACTCAAAAAGTTGGAAGTGATTTATCAAATAAATTTGCGCCAGTTGAACATAAATATCCAATGTTGAGTTTACAAAATACGTATGGATACGATGAAATTTTAGATTTTGATGTTAAGGTTAAAAAAGGCTTAGGTTTACAAAATAATGAAGATGTAGAATATGTTTGTGAGCATAAATTTGATGGATTAAGTATAAGTTTAATATATATTGATGGTAAACTTACTCGTGCTGTAACTCGGGGTGATGGTAAAATAGGGGAAGATGTAACTGAAAATGTGTTAACCATCAAGGGAATTCCACATAACATATCATCAGAAAATATAAGAAACTTTGAGGTGCGAGGAGAAATTTATATAAATTTTAAGGACTTTAATAAGCTAAACGAGGAAAGAATTAACAGCGGGCTTCCACAATTTGCAAATCCAAGAAATTTTGTCTCAGGAACAATAAAAACTTTAGATGTTAATGTTGTAAAGCAAAGACCTATTAGAATTTCTCCATATTATTTAATTACAGATGAAAAAGAACTAAAATATCATTACGATAATTTATTATTACTGAAAGAATTAAATTTCCCTGTAAATGAGAATATTAAATTATGTAAGAATATTAATGAAGTTATAGAATATTGTCAATATTGGGAAGATAAGAAAAATCAACTGCCTTATCCGATTGATGGTGTCGTTATAAAAGTTAATAACTTGGAATTTCAGAAAAAATTAGGTTCAATACACAAATTTCCCAAATGGGCAGTAGCTTTTAAGTATAAACCTGATCAAGCAATAACAAAATTAGTATCTGTTTCTTGGCAGGTTGGAAGGACTGGAGCAATAACTCCTGTGGCTAATTTAGAACCAGTAGAATTAAGCGGTTCTACAATTTCAAGAGCAACTTTACATAATTATGATTTTATTAAATCTTTAACTATTAAAATTGGTGATGAAGTAGTAATTGAAAAAGGCGGGGAAGTTATACCGAAAATTGTTAAAGTTCATAAAAGTTTTGATGACCTTTTTTCAAATGTAATTGAACATCCTTCTGAGTGTCCGAGATGTGGTTCAAAACTTTTTAAACCAGAAAATGAAGTTTCATATTATTGTTTGAACGAAGAATGTCCTGATATTCTTCTTGGTAAATTGATACATTTTGCTTCAAAAAATGCTATGGATATTTCAGGTTTAGGTGAAGCTAATATAAATTTATTTTTTAATCTTGGTTTTATTAAACATATTGAAGATATTTACAATTTACCAAATTTAAGGAATAAAATTGTAAATCTCAATAGATTTGGTGAGAAGAGTTTTAATAACTTGGTCAAATCAATTGAGAATAGTAAAGAAAAGCCTTTTTATAAAGTGTTATATGCTTTAGGAATTAGATATGTAGGAGAGGCTGTTGCTAAAACACTAGTAGACAATTTTAAAAATATTGATAATTTGATTAATGCCACTGAAGAGCAATTAGCAAGTATAAATGAAATAGGGAATGTTATTTCGAAATATGTTAAAAATTATTTTTCGAATGAGAAAAATAAACAAAGAATTAATAAACTAAAAGAAATTGGATTAAAATTTTCTATTGACGAAGAGGCAACATTTAAAACTAATAAATTAGACAATAAAACATTTGTTGTTACAGGAACTTTGAAAAATTTCACACGTGAAGGGATTAAAAATAAAATTTTAGAAAATGGTGGGAAAGTAAGTGAAAGTGTTTCTAGAAAAACTGATTATGTTTTGGTAGGTGAGCAACCTGGGAGTAAATATAACAAAGCATTAGAATTTGGTATAAAAATTATTTCAGAAGAAGAATTTATTAAAATGGTAGAATAGAATGAATTTTACATTAGGGAAAAGATTAAAAGAGTTTATAACTAAAAGGATACAAATTGTTTATTTAGCCTTTAAAAAGCGATTTTCTAATGAAAATATTAGAACTTATTCGGAATATTATGATAAAGAAAATGTTGTTAGAACATATCATGAAAACGGTGAGATAAAATCCTTGGCTTTTGTTGAAAATGGTAAATATAATGGAATATGTACTACATTTGATGAAAAAGGACAAATTATTTCTAGAGAAAATTACAAAGATGGAAATTTAGATGGAACATCTGTTTATTTTTTTATTGGAACAGAAATTATAGAATATGAAAAATTCTTTTATAAAGGAATTTTAGTAAGTTATAAAAAATTTGATAAACATGGAAATGTTGTAGAAAACAAAGTACTGCATAAATTATAGAAGGAGAAATTATGGCCAAATTACCTGTAGTTGCAATATTAGGAAGACCAAATGTAGGTAAATCAACTTTATTTAATAGATTAACAGGCGTTAAGGAAGCAATTGTTGACGATTTGAGTGGAGTAACTCGTGATAGAAAATATGGTAGAGTTGAGTGGAATGGTAAATTTTTTGAGATTATTGATACTGGTGGTTATGTTCCTAATTCTGAAGATATTTTTGAAAAAGCAATTCGTGAACAAGTAAATATTGCAATTGATGAAGCGAATGCAATATTATTTGTAGTAGATGCTAAAAATGGACTTTCACCATTTGATGAAGAAATAGCTAAAATGTTGAAAAAATATACAAAAAAATTATTTCTAATTATCAATAAAGTTGATTCTCAAAAGGATGAGGTGCTAGTTAATGATTTTTACAAACTTGGTATAGACAGTATTTATGGAATTAGTGGCTTACAAGGTAGAAATATTGGAGATTTATTAGATGATATAGTGGCAAATCTGGATTTTGGAAGTGAAATTGAAGAAGAAGATACAAGATTAAAAATCTCAATTGTTGGAAGGCCAAACGCTGGTAAATCAACACTTACTAATACTTTGTTGGGTGAAAACAGAAATATTGTTACTGATATTCCTGGAACTACAAGAGATAGTATTGATTCAATCTTAAAGTATTATGGTGAAGAAATTGTTTTAATTGACACAGCTGGTTTGAGAA
>DAOSVM010000039.1:0-21063 GCA_035379625.1 Ignavibacteriales bacterium
CTAAGTTGGACAAATTGGGATATTTCGCGGGCCGTTCCGGCCCGCTGCCCCTTGCGGCTTGCCACAAGCCGCAAGGGGCTTAAGCTTACACTGTCTGAGCTAATGAATAAAAAAAGACTGCCATCGCTGGCAGCCTTCGATAGTTTGAAGTTTTTTTAGATACCCACGTGTTTTATTTTACGGCTCTACCCATTTGCCATCTTCTTTAATTATGCCTATCAATTCATCTACGGCTACATTCTCATCTACATTTTTCTTTACAAGTGTTTTGCCACGGAAAAGAGATATTTTGCCAACTCCTGAGCCTATATAGCCATAATCTGCATCGGCCATCTCGCCCAATCCATTTACTATACAGCCCATTACTGCTATTTTTACTCCTTTTAAATGTTCTGTTTTATTTCTAATTTTGTTTGTCACTTCCTGAAGGTTGAAAAGCGTTCTTCCGCAACTTGGGCAAGCTATATATTCTGTTTTTGTAATTCTTGTTCTGGTTGCTTGTAAAATTGAAAATGAAACTGTTAAAATATCTTCCAATTTTAATGAATGATTTTTAACCCACAATCCATTGCCATAACCATCAATAAAGTGTATACCACTTGTGATTGAGTAATTTACCGCAAAATTTTCTAAATCACTTTCATTACTTTCAAATTTTATGACTATTGGATTTTTAATTTGTTTACTTTCTAACTCGATAAATATTCTTCGCATCATTATGTAATTTTCTGCATTAAATACAAAAACGCAATTGTCAATATTATCGTTATTTAATATTTTTATATCATTAAATGTAAGGTTAACAAAATTTAATTTTGTAGATTTTACTTTTGCATTTGTGAAGCTAACTAAATTGTTATAAAACGGAAATATATTTGCTGTATCTTTTAAAGTTATCCATTCTTCAAAAGGTAAGATTATATTTAAGTTGCCAGGTAGTTCTTCTACATCAGTATTTAATTTGTTGATATAAATAAAATCTGCATTTAAAGGTGATAGGTTGTATTTATCGCTTTCTTTGGAATATGAGTATCCAAGTGATTTTAAAATTTCGTAAGTTAATTTGCCTACGTTGGATATATCTACTATAACTTGTGGCGGATAAATTCCACCAAATTGGTATACTTGTTTTGCTTCTTTTTTGGAATACGATAAATTAAAGTTATAATTTTGTGGTACATCAGGAACTTGTAGTATCTTGTTTTGTGGATAGAGATTGACAATTTTTTTTGCAACCGGAATTTCAAATTCGGGATCTTCTGTCAACGAAACGCGGATTGTATCGCCGTATCCATCTTCCAATAAAGCACCAATACCAATTGCAGATTTCACTCTGGCATCAATTCCATCGCCTGCTTCTGTAACTCCAAGATGCAATGGATAATTCATATTCTCGGATTTCATTTTCATAATTAACAAACGGTAAGCTTCAATCATTACTTGTGGATTGCTTGCTTTCATAGATAGAACAATATTGTAATAACCTAAATCTTCACAAATTCTGATAAATTCCATTGCGGATTCTACCATTCCAAGCGGAGTATCACCATAGCGGCTCATAATTCTATCAGAAAGTGAACCGTGATTTGAACCAATTCGCATTGCTGTGCCATATTCTTTACATATTTTTACAAGGGGCGAAAATCTTTCATAAATTCTTTCAATTTCTTCTTGATATTCTTGGTCGGTATAATCTATTTGTTGGAATTTCTTTTTGTCAACGTAATTTCCGGGATTTATTCTAACCTTTTCAACAATTCTTGCGGCAACTTCGGCAGCATTTGGCGTAAAATGGATATCAGCAACAAGCGGTACATTATAGCCACGTTTTTTTAATTCATCTTTTATATTCTTTAAATTTTCCGCATCTTTTATGCTTGGCGCGGTAATACGAACAATTTCGCAACCAGCATCAACCATTCTGATAGTTTGTTCGACAGTTGCAATTGTATCCATTGTATCGGTGGTTGTCATCGATTGTATTCTAATTGGATTATTACCACCTATTCCGATATCTCCAACTTTTACTTCTCTTGTTGAAAATCTTTGATAATTGTTAAGAGAATTGTAAAATTTTATATTTTCTTTTATATAATTTATCATTTTGCTACCTAAGTTTTTTTATTAGTAGATTTACCATTTCAATTGCTTCGTTGTAAGACTGAGCACAAATTATTTTATCGTGTATTGTTATAGTTTTACTTGTAAAGGTATTATTTTTTAACAAATGTTTATTTTCTGGATAACAAGTTATTTCAGAATTTCTTAAAATATTAAAATTATCCAACAAAATTGGAGCGCTACAAATAGCTGCTATATATTTATTTTGTTCTTTAAATGTTATAACAATTTTTTTTAACAATTCGTTTTCTAAATAGTTTAAAATTCCGCTACCGCCTACTAAAATAAGTGCATCAAAATTAAGTGGTTTGAAATTATAAAGTTTTAAGTCTGGAGCAAGAGTTCTATTTTTATCACTTTTACAATAATTATTTGAAATGGATAATATTGAAAATGGGATTTTTTCGTTAGTTAATCTGTTTTTGATTTTAATATATTCAATATCGCTGAAGTTATTTTCAGCAAGGAATAAAACTATGTGTGGATTTTTTGTCATATTGAGAAAATAATTTATTTTTGTAATTTAATAAATAAAAAATTAAAAAGCAAAAGGGCAAAAAATGGAATTAAAGGTTATTGATACAGGTTTTAATACCGGTGAATATAATATGGAATATGATTTACAATTAGTAGAAAATGTAAAAGAGAGCGAGTTTATTTTAAGATTTTATAGATGGCAGCCTTATTGTCTTTCTTTAGGTGCAAATCAAAAAGAAGAAGAAATTAATAAAGAAAAATTATATGCCGATGGATTAACAATGGTAAGGCGCCCAACCGGTGGAAGAGCTGTGCTTCACGCTGAAGAGTTGACATATTCTTTTGTTTGTTATATCGGAAAATATTCCCCAATGAGTTTGTATGCTAAAATTAACAATGCTCTTTTAAAAGGGCTAACTTTTTATGATGAAAGATGTTCTGGTTTGGAACTTGAAAGAGTGCAACCTGATTTAAATCAACATTATAAAACTCCTGAAGGTGTTGCTTGTTTTTCAACACCTGCTAAAAGTGAAGTTAAATTTGGTGGGAAAAAAGTTATTGGTAGCGCACAGAAAAAAATTGGTGATAAAATTTTACAACACGGCTCAATTTTAGTTGGTAGTTTTCATAAAAAAATTGTCGATTATTTAATTATGAACGACGAATTAAAAAAACGAGTTTCTCAAACAATTGAAAATCAAACACTTACATTGGAGGATATTACAGGTACGGAAATAGATTACGAAAGATTAAAGGCATCAATTGTTGAAGGTTTTAAGCAAGAGTTTAATGTATAGAAAATTTTTATGTTTTTGAATAATATAGCATATACGATATAATTGTAAAATCGAATATATTAATTTATCCCACTTGGTTTACCAAGTGGGATAAAGCCCGCGCGCATGCGCGGGATAAGCTTACACTGTCCGAGCTAAGGAATAATTTTAATAATAAAAAAGACTGCCTTTTTAAGACAGTCTTTAATTGTTTTATCCTAAATTTTGCAATGCTTCTTTTAGTTTGGTAATTTTTTCTTCCCAATCATTCTTTTTAGCTATTTCTCTTTCAACAACATCTTTTGGTGCGCCGTTTACAAATTTTTCGTTACTGAGTTTTGCAAGTACACCCTTAAGCTGGCTTTCCAATCTTGTAATTTCTTTTTCAAGGCGTTGTTTTTCGACGTTAACGTCAATTAATCCTTCGAGTGGGACATATATATCGCAATTTTTAACAATTGCAGACGCAGAAGCTTTTGGTTTTTCGATATTTATGCCATATGAAATTTCTTCAACTTTCGCAAGGTTTTTGATGTATTTCAATTGATTTTCAGAAATTTTATCGGTTTTCAACAAAATATTAATTGCTTTTGATGGAGCAATATTCATCTCGCCGCGAATGTTACGTATTGCTGTAACGATATTCTGAATAAAATCCATTTCTTCTTCAGCAGCAGAGCTTAATTTTTCGGAATCAAATTCTGGGAAATTAGATGTTGTAATGGATGCTCCTTCAGCTCTTTGATCGATTGCGTGATAAATTTCTTCAGTAATAAATGGCATAAATGGATGTACAAGCCTTAATAAATCTTCAAAAATTGTTAGTGCTCGTGTAAGAACTGCGGATTTTTCTTCTTCACTACCCTTGTATAAACGATTTTTAATCAATTCGATATACCAATCGCAGAAATCGTTCCAAACAAAATGGTAAACAATTTTGATAGCGTTATTTAATTCAAATCTATCCATTGCGTTATTGAAGTCGCGAATTGTAGAATTTAAACGTGAAATAATCCAATTATCAACAAAATCTATATATTCAGAAATTAAAGATTTATCGGTTTTAATATTTTCTTTATTCATCAAAAGGAAACGTGCACTATTCCATAACTTATTGGCAAAATTTCTACCAAGTTCACATTTTTCAGTTGAAAATAATACATCTTGTCCAAGTGGCGCAAGGTAGATAACAGTAAATCTTAAAGCATCGGCACCGTATTCTTCGATAACATCTAGTGGATCTGGAGAGTTGCCCAAAGATTTGCTCATCTTACGGCCTTGTAAATCACGAATAATGGATGTGAAATAAACATTTTCAAATGGAATTTTACCAATAAAATGCATACCGGCCATAATCATTCTTGCGACCCAGAAAAATATTATATCCGGCCCGGTTACAAGAGTAGATGTAGGATAGTAATATTCCAATTCTTCTTGAGTTGTGAAGACATCTTGAGCCCATAGCCAGCTTGAAGCCCAAGTATCCAAAACATCTTCATCTTGGCGCCAGTTTTCTATATCCTTTGGTGGCTCAACTTCGCAATAGATTTCATTTGTATGGATATTATACCAAACTGGTATTCTATGCCCCCACCAAAGTTGGCGCGAAATACACCAATCCTTAATATTTTCCATCCAATGCAGATATGTTTTAACCCAGTGCTCAGGATAAAATTTTATCAATTTTTCCTTAACAACTTCAATGGCAGGTTTTGCCAGCTCATCCATCTTCATAAACCATTGTTCCGATAGATATGGCTCTATTGGCACTCCACCACGTTGAGAATAACCAACTTTGGTTGTATAATCTTCAATCTTTTCCAAAAGATTTAACGTTTGTAAAGTCTCAACTACTTTTTTACGTGCCTCGTATCTATCCAAACCTTTAAATTCTTCGGGAACGTTGTCATTTAAAGTTGCATCTGGATTCATAATATTGATAAATTCCAAATTATGCCTTTTGCCCATTTCATAATCATTAGGATCGTGAGCAGGAGTAACTTTTACGCAACCGGTACCAAAAGTCATATCAACATAATCATCAGCGATAATAGGAATTAAACGATTAACAATTGGTAATTTAACATTTTTACCGATAAGGTTTTTATATCTTTCATCATTAGGATTAACAGCAACCGCCGTATCACCAAGCATAGTCTCTGGCCTTGTAGTAGCGACAACCAAATAGCCATCAGATTCAGCTAAAGGATATCTCAAATGCCAAAGTTTACCATTGACTTCACGATATTCAACTTCTTCATCGGAAATAGCGGATTTTGATGCAGGGCACCAGTTAACTAATCTATAACCGCGATAAATCAGCCCTTCTTTATATAATTTAACAAAAGCTTCAATAACTTTTTTATAGTAAAAATCATCCATTGTAAATCTTTCACGGCGCCAATCACAGCTAACACCCAATTTTCTAAGCTGTTTAATAATTATTCCGCCATATTTATCTTTCCACTGCCAGCAATATTCCAAAAACTTTTCACGTGTAAGTTGAGATTTTTCAATATTTAATTCATCTTTAAGCATCTTAACAACTTTTGCTTCAGTTGCTATAGATGCGTGGTCTGTACCGGGCACCCAGCAAGTATTATACCCCTGCATTTTTTTGTATCTAATCAAAATATCCTGTATTGTATTATTCAAAACGTGCCCCATTGTAAGAATTCCAGTAATATTTGGCGGTGGTATAACAATTGTATAAGGTTTTTTAGATTTATCAACATCCGAATGAAATATTTGGTGTTTTTCCCAATAAGCATACCATTTATCTTCAACATTATGATGAGAGTATTTAGTTTCGAGTGTTCCCATAAAAAATTCCGTAAATTTTTTTAATTAATTTTTAAATATAACAAAATCAAATAAAACTTAAAAAGATAATTCCAATAGATTAGAAAGTGAAAGTTATTTTACGATGTGACTTTTAAAAATTTCACACATTTTTCTATACCTTATTAATATAGTATTGTGTAATAAAAAAAATAAATTTTTTTGAAACTTAAAGAAATTACATCTTTTTTTTCATATTTCTGTAAAATCGTGTAAAAAATTTGAAAAATTCATTATTTTTGAATATTAGAAGAAAAAAATAGGTGTTGTATGTTAGATATTTTAAAAAATATCGACAAAGGAAAAGGTAAACCAAAATTTGGTGCGTTAGATATATTCAAATTTATAGGTCCGGGACTTTTGGTAACAGTTGGATTTATTGATCCGGGCAATTGGGCATCCAATTTAGCGGCTGGAGCAGGTTTTGGTTACGAATTGCTTTGGATGGTCACTCTTTCGACAATTATGCTAATAATTTTACAGCATAATGTGGCCCACTTGGGAATTGCTACCGGGTTATGCCTTTCGGAAGCTGCTTCGATATACCTAAAACCGAAATATTCCAAAATTCTATTATCAACAGCAATGTTGGCGTCGATATCTACATCTTTGGCGGAAATATTAGGTGGTGCAATTGCATTGAAAATGTTGTTTGATATTCCTATTCGTGCAGGGGCTGTTTTGGTCACAATTTTTGTGATGATTATGCTTTATACAAATTCTTACCGAATGATTGAAAAATGGATAATTGCTTTTGTTTCGGTTATTGGTTTATCATTTCTTTATGAGTTATCTTTGGTCAATATCGATTGGAATTCAGCTGTGAAGGGCTGGATGACACCTTCGTTCCCACAAGGTTCGATGGTTATAATAATGAGCGTTTTAGGGGCTGTTGTGATGCCGCACAATTTATTTTTACACTCGGAAATTATTCAAAGTAGACAATGGAATTTAAAAGATGAAACACAAATAAAAAGACAATTGAAATATGAATTTTTGGATACGCTATTATCAATGTTAATTGGTTGGGCTATAAATAGTGCGATGATTTTACTTGCAGCTGCAACATTTTTTTCTAATAAAACACTAATAACGGAGCTTGAGCAAGCAAAACAACTATTATCTCCACTTTTAGGCAACCACGCTGCTATTGTTTTTGCTGTTGCTCTTTTATTTTCTGGGATTGCTTCAACGGTAACATCCGGTATGGCGGCAGGAACAATATTTTCCGGAATTTTCAAAGAGCCTTACGATATCGATGACAACCACTCGCGTATTGGCGTTGGAATTTCTTTAATTTCAGCACTTGCTATAATATTTTTAATTTCAAATCCATATAATGGACTTATAATTTCGCAAATGTTTTTGAGTATCCAGCTACCATTTACAATATTTTTACAAGTTCACCTTACATCATCAGAAAAAGTGATGGGAAAATATAAAAATTCCAAATCCACAAAAATCATTCTCTATGTAATTGGCGGAATAGTTACACTTCTCAATATAGCTCTATTTGTGAGCGCATTTAGATAGTTGAAATTTGAGCACACGAATATTATAGAAAAAAATTATCCCAAATTATTCAATAGATGGATAAATATCTTGAAAGGTTTATTCTTAGAAATAGCACATCCCTTTTTCTTTCCTAATGCATAATTTGGGATAAAGTGATATGAAGCAAATTTTTATCAAAAAAAACGTGACATACATCAATATCAAAAGATAAGGAAATAACTTGTTAACGATATTTTAGGATAGAAGTAAGAAGCTCATCATTATTTTTTTTGGGCTTTAGCCTGCCCGTGCGTCGCACGGGCTTAAGCTTACACCGTCCGAGCCCATAGAAAATTTAAAAATAAAAAAAACAGGCTCGCTTACGCTCGCCTGCCCAATTTAAGGTATATACCTATTAATTCAAGCCTCTCTTCTCCAAAAGTGGTTCTATTGTTGGCTCTTGCCCACGGAAATTTTTGTAAAGTATTGAAGGATCTTCTGTATAACCTTTCATCAATATATTCTCTTTGAATGATTTTGCTGTTGTTGGATCAAATATTCCCTTTTTCTTGAATACAGAAAATGCATCTTGGTCTAAAACTTCGCTCCATATATAGCTGTAGTATCCTGCTGAATATCCGTCACCGCCCCAAATATGGTTGAAATATGTCGATTTATATCTTGATATAATCTCAGGAATTAAGCCCAATTTATCTAATGTTTCTTTTTCAAAATCCATAGGATTTTTATCAAATTGTTGTGTTTGAGTATGATAAGCCATATCCAAATATGAAGCTGCTAAATATTCGACAGTTGCAAAACCTTGATTAAATGTCCCTGCTTTTTTCATCTTATTTACTAAGTTTTCAGGAATAATTTCACCCGTTTTATAATGTTTTGCATAAACTTTTAAAACTTCTGGTTGGAAAGCCCAATTTTCGTGAAATTGCGATGGGAACTCAACAAAATCCCTTGGAACATTTGTACCACTAATGGAACGATATTTACAATTTGAAAGCATTCCGTGAATTGCGTGACCAAATTCGTGGAAGAAAGTTTCTACTTCATCGGCAGTGAGTAAAGCAGGTTTATCAGCAGTAGGTTTAGTAAAGTTTCCGCAAATTGCTATAACAGGCCTTACGTCTTTTCCATTTTTATGATATTGTTCAATATAATTTGTCATCCAAGCACCGCCGCGTTTACTTTCTCTTGGATGTAAATCTATCATTAGAACTGCTAAATGATTACCTTTTTCATCTAATACTTCATAAGTCATTACTTCTGGATGATATACTGGTATGTTATTGATTTTCTTAAAGCTAACACCGTATAATTTATTCATTACATAAAATATACCATCGCGTACATTTTCTAGAACGAAATAAGGTTTCATTTCTTCTTCATCAAAATTGTATTTAGCAGCACGTACTTTCTCAGCATAATATCTCCAATCCCAAGGCGCTAATTTAAAATTATTCCCTTCTTGATTTATCATTTGTTGAAATTCATCAGCTTCTTGCTTTGCTTTGTTTAATGCAGGTTGCCATAATTGGTCTAATAATTTGTATACATTATTATGATTTTTTGCCATTTCATCGTATAATTTGTAATCTGCCCAATTATCGTAACCAAAAATTTTAGCTTTTTCCATTCGTAAATTTACCATTTCTGTGATAATTTCATTATTATCGTACTCATTTTTATTGTTGCCTCTATTAGACCACGCAGCCCAAATTTTGTACCTTAAATCTCTATTCTTCGAATATTGTAAAAATGGCATTATTGATGGATTATGAAGAGTGAATACCCATTTACCGGTCATTCCTTTTTTCTTAGCTGTTTCTGCTGCTGTTTGTTTTAGACCATCTGGTAAACCTTCCAAATCTTTTTCATTTTCTATAACTAATTGAAAATTGTTCGTCTCTGCTAATAAATTGTCCCCAAATTTTAAGCTTAAAAGTGATAATTTCTCATTTATTTGCTTTACTCTATCTTTATCTTTTGGTGTTAATTTTGCACCGCTTTTTATAAATGATTTGTAATAAACTTCTACTAATCTCCTATCTTCAGGATTTAAATTAGATGAATTGTTATAAACATATTCAACTTTTTTAAACAACTCATCATTTAAATAGATTTCATCACTTGCACGCGAAAGCATAGGGGATACTTCTTGTGCAATTTTTTGCAATTCTTTATCTGTATTAGCAGACAATAAATTATAAAATATATTAGATATTATCGACAAGCGCTCACCGCTCATTTCTAAAGGAATAATTGTATTTTCAAAAGTAGGAGTTTCTTTGCTATCGACAATTTTTTTAATTTCCGCTTTTTGGATTTTTATAGCTTCCTTGAAAGCAGGTAAATAATGTTCGTGTTTAATTTTATCAAATGGTGGAACTCCAAAAGGAGTGTTAAAATCTGTTAACAACGGATTATTTTTGGGGCTTTTTCCTGCCATAACTATTCCAATCATTAAGATTATTAAAATTAATTTTTTCATTTTGTTACCCTTAATTTTTTTTGTTTATAAATATATAAAAATAATTTTAAAAAAAATTTATTTTTCCTTTATTGTATAAATTAAGGGCATACTAACTAATGTTGTAACCATTTTAATAATGATATTGCTTAAAATAATGGAAATTACAACTGCCAACGGCATAACACCATAAAAAGCTAAAAATGAAAATATAATACTATCAATAGGAACGCTAACTGAATTGCTAACCAAAACGCGTAACCATTGATATTTTGTTGTAACTTTTGTTACCCAAAGGTGATAAATCTCTGTATCAATTAATTCGCTAATAACTTCAGATAAAATTGATGCAATAACAATTCTCCAAACCGGAGATAAAACAATTCCAAATTCTTTTTGTGGACCAACGCTCAAATCAGCTGGCAAAATGGAAACAAGCCAAAAATAAAAAGCCATCAATAAATTTAATAAAGCTACAGTTATCACCATCATCTGGGCTGTTTTTTTACCACTTTTTTTATGAATTAAATCTCGCAAAGTATAAGTTATTGGATATATAAACGTACCAGCATCAATTGAAAATCCGAAGAAATTAACAATTCTCAATGAACCTATATCCGAAAATATTTGTGCTGCAGCATAAAACACAGCAACTATAATTTCACTCATTTTGTCCCTTAAATATTTAAAATCAAGTTTGCAAATATAATTAATAATAGATTAAAATACAAAGTTAATTTAAAAGAGTGATTTGTTATAGCTCGGACAGTGTAGGCATAGATAAAAATCAAATCCAATTCTTATATTTATTCATTTTTTTAATAAATTGGATAATCTTTCTGCTAATGATTTATAAATTGACTTCTCTTGTTTTTGAAAATAGCCAAGTAGTAAATTTAAGGTTAATTTTTGTGGGAACAATGTTAAAACTATTTCATTAAAAATTTCTTCTTTGCTAAAAAGTTTTCTATAAATCAATGGTTGTAAATCCTTTATTTCTTCAAATGTAAGCCACGCATCCAAATCAAAATTTATTTCTGGCAATTCTGGTATTTCTCTTTTCCACATCTGTAAATATTCGATAATCTCATCCCATACATCACTGAAACCAAAAAATTCGAACAAAGATCTACCATAAAATAAATGCAAATCAACACTGTAATCACTTTGCATTTTTTTTAGCTCACTACTATAATAATTCTTATTCTTCTTTAAATCTGGATCAATAAAATAAAATATTCCTACTAAATCACTTTCACCATATAATTTAATTAGTGCATTCAATTTTTTTTCATAATTGTCTATTTGACCTCTTTTTTTTGAAGAATCGTGATCATCTCTAACCTTCTGCTCAATAAAATAAATTTTACCATCTTTCTGAAAACATTGGTCTATATATAAATATTCTTTATTATCACTCTCTATTCTTTTTTGAAGAATTTTACAACCTTTTAACATTAAATATTCTTCAAGAATTTTTTCAAAAGCATCGCCAAATCTAATTTCGTGAGATTGTAGTAAATTTTGTAATAATTTAGCCTTTGGTTTTGTAGGTCTAAAAAGTCCAATATATCTATGTGGTGAATTTGATATTTTTTCTAATAAATCAGCTTTTGATTTTTCAAAAATAGTTTCATTAAAAATTTTTTTAAAATATTCATAATTCATTTGTTTTGTCATTTAAAAAATCTCCATCAGGCTCATAAATTTTGTTATCTGAATTAAACTCCAATTCATATTGTTTGTATTGATTATTCTTTACTAATAAAAATTTTTTTTCATATTCATAACGTAATACATCAATACTAATAAGCCCATTCGGCCTTTTTACATACCAAAAGCTCCAACCATTGTGGTTATCTTTTTTCAAGAAATATGCGCTGACTTTGTGTATAGAACCAACAATTTCCTTAGCATCTAGTGAAGCATCAGCTAAAACTTGGGCAGTATATTTCCCATCTTTAGAATACAAAAATTCGCCAATTTTTATATAACCTTTTTCTATTAAATTTCCAAAAGGTACTTTAGGCTTTCTTCTCTCAACTTTATATTCTAGTAAATTATGATCAATAGGTTGAATTTTTGAAACTCTTTCTGTCCCAATTTTAACGTAAAATGTTTCACGATCAAAAGCAATAAAGTTTCTGCCTAATCTTTTTGCTACTGCAGCTGTTGTACCACTCCCCGAAAAAGGATCTAAAACTATATCACCAGGATTAGAAGTAGCCATAATAATTCTGTAAAGAAGCTCTGCCGGTTTTTGAGTTGAATGTGCCTTTTTACCGTTTATTTTTATTCTTTCCTCACCCTGGCAAATCGGTATATACCAATCGCTACGCATTTGTAAATCGTCATTCATTACTTTCATCGAGTGATAATGAAATGTATATTTTGAATCTTTATTTTTTGTTCCCCAAATTAATGTCTCGTGTGCATTATTAAATCGTGTTCCTTTAAAATTTGGCATAGGATTAGTTTTAATCCAAATTATATCATTTAATAACCAAAAACCAATATTTTGCATAATAGCTCCTACCCTAAAAATATTATGATAAGTACCAATTACCCAAAAACTTCCATCCTGCTTTAATATTCTATAACATTCTTTCATCCAATTGTAAGTAAATTTATCGTATTCATCTTTAGACTCAAATTTATCCCAATCATCATTTACAGCGTCAACTTTTGTTTGATTTGGTCTATATAATTCACCATTAAGCTGCAAATTATAGGGCGGATCTGCAAATATTAAATCAATAGTATTATCTGGTATTTGTTTTAATAACTCAATGCTATCTCCTTCATATATCTTATTTATATCAAAAGAACCTAATTTTATCATATTTTCCCCATATTAAAATTTTACATAAACATTATACTATTGAATGTAGAAAAATTATTAATTTTTAATTTTAAATTTAAAGAAAAGTTATAAATAAATTTCTAATTTACATATTAAATTTTAAATTGCTGTTCAAGATAATTAACGTTTAGTAAAACTTCAGCCACAATTTTTCGAATTTTTTGTATATTTATATAATTAAAAAATACTTAAAAATTTTGCAAGAATTCAAAAATAACCACACAACATTAGTTGTGTGGCAAGCTTACACTGTCTGAGCTAATGATAAATTCTTAAAAAAAAGACTGCCTTATAAAGACAGTCTTTTTCTCTTTTGTTGAGATTTGTTATTTAACTAACATCATCTTAATTGATTTTTTATAGTTATCTGCTTTTAAGTTACAAATATAAATTCCGCTTGGTAAATTAGCTGCATTAAAGTTATATGTATGGTAGCCAGCTTGTAATTTATCGTTAACAAGTGTTGCAACTTCCTGACCTAAGATATTATAAATTTTCATTTCAACTTTGCTTTCTTTTGGTATTGCAAATCTTATAACAGTAACAGGATTAAATGGATTTGGATAATTTTGCTCAAGTTTATAAGTCAAAGGTAATTTATTATTTTGTGTAGAAACTACAAAATCACCAATTTTAATATCGTCAAGATAGAAACCATTTTTAGTTGGTTTGTTGCAATACCAACGGTAATAAACAGTATCAGCTTCATTGACATTGTATTCTTTCTTTACAAAATTAAAGCCTAATGGTGGAGCAGTAATTGAGTCAATTGTAGTCCAGTTTATTTTATCAACTGATTTTTGAAAATAAACTTTGAAAATATCACTATTACTAAATGCAGCAATGTAATATGTAACAGTTTTTGGTTTTACAATTCTTGGCGTACGTACATAATGCATAACGGTATCAATACCATCCCAACCGATGTAACCTTTTGAACCATTATTTCCATAATTATCGTTAAACGTTGCTACCCCTTTACCATCCCAATGCTTTGGTAAATTTGGATAATTTACATTTTCAAAATCTTCATTTAAACTTGCAAAAACGGTATCAGGAGTTGGTGGTGGCGGTGGAGTTACAGTATCAGCCTTAACTTTTAAGTCTTTGAAATCCGTTGTTATTTTAATTTCATCAAAAATAGTTGTATTTTTAACGCTACCTTGTCTGAAACAGAATGAAGCATATTTGAAAGTATAATTTGTTGCAGCAAGAATTTTAGAAACTGCTGTGGTTGTGTCTGGATCTTTAGATAAATCGGGATTTATCCATAAATAATTTGGCCTATAAGGTTTATCTAAATCAATCATCATTAAAGCTAAATAAGTTTTTGCTGTATCATAGATAGCAGGCGAGAAATTAACGCTTGAGCTACCTTGTGATTCCCCAATTGCAAAAGATAATTTTTTAGTAGTTGCATCTTTTTTTACGAAAAATCGCCCTTTAAAAGTTGTTGAGGTGTTTGTTGAATCGCTAAAATGGAAATTGTAATCTGCTAAGCCATCAGCAGCGGTTTCTATATTGAATAAAAATGCAACATAAAGCTTGCCAGATGTCACGCCTTTGAAAAATTTTCTAACATCTTCTCTAGTTCCACTACCACTAATTGTTTTAGTTGCTTTGCCAGTTGCGTTATCGGCATATTTTGGATATGTTAAATTGGTATCAGCAACTAAAACAGGATTTTGTCCAGCACCACTATGAGCAATATACCCATTATCAGTAAGTTTTGAGCCAGCAGTATAATTGAAAGTTTCATAAGCTAATAAAGTATTAGATGGTTGAGTAGGTACGTTAATTACATTAATATCAGTAAATGGAGGATTACATGTAGCAAAACTATTTTGTCCATCAGCCGGTGAAATTAAAATGATTCTTTCATATTTTGAACCGTTAGAATAAATAATATTTCCAGCAGGATCAACCCCAATTTTTTGTGCCTGAGTTGAATTTGATTCTCCAACAGGAGAAATTAATTTTGTTATAGAACTACCATCAAGTTTAATTTCGTAAATTCCACTTTGGCCAGTTGCACCATAAATGTAAGCATAGAGTTTATCATCACTTGCAGAATTTTTATTTTTGCCGTGATAAATAGCCAAACTGCTAAATAATGGATAAGAAATTCCAGAGGCTGTTAGCCCAAAATCTGTATCCAAACTTTTATCCCAAACCAAAGTACCATTTTTATCAAATTTTGCTAATCTTTTTCTTGCTTCGCTTGTTTTAGCATAAGCTACATAAACATTTCCATCATCATCAATAGCAGTTGCAATAATATAGCCAGCACCTGAAGGATTTAAGCTTCTCATATCAATAAACAGAGCTGTATCGCCAGCAACATTTTTCTTGTAAGTATATTTAAGCAAACCAAATCTGCTGTTTTCCATACAACCAAAAATTACAACTGTATCTGTATCAGCTAATTTTACACTAAAGCCTCTTGCGTTTTTATATTTGAAATTAAATGTATCAATTAATCCACCTGTATTACTGTAGTTTCTTCCGATTGATGAATAGCTATGTCCTGGGAAAATAAAAACATTATCATCTAATGTGGCGAGTTCGAAATATCTATTTGCAAGGGTAGATTGGTATGGAATAGCAATAAATTTATCTAAATAAACACCGTCAGCTCTTAAACGGTATGCTCCATTAACGCCCGAGCTTGTACCCCTTGCAATTAAAATATTTCCAAACTTATCGTTCATTTGATTGTGGAATGCTGCTGCTCCACGGTATGGAAATGTTGTCAAGCCATCGAAATCTGTATTGCCATTATAATTGTAGCCTGCAACCCATAAACTATCACAATTGGTATGGCCAACAGGATCATATGCTAAAACAACAAATCGATAAGTATTTTTTGGAACATAATTTCCATTTTTATCCTTACCATCCCAAATAACATAATTGACACCTGCTACTAAATTTGTTTTATCCAAAACAGCAATGGTGTCGTTAGAAAGATTGATAATAAATACCTTAACATAAGCACTACTTGAGCCTGCTTCGTTTAAGACAAACCAAATTTTTAATTTTGTTTTTGTAAAATCACCGCTCCATTGATTAGTAGCATTATTGTAAGAAGCTACTGTATCATCTGATATTTTTATACCAGATGAATAAATGTTAGCTAAAACAAAGTTTGCCAATATTATTGCAAATAGGAAAATTTTTTTCATAACTCCTCTCTATTTATTAAGTTGTAAATATAAAATAATAATTTTAGGATTAAAATGAAACTAAAATTGATTTTTTCAATATTAATTATTTGTAAAGTTTTATATTCGCAAATAAATATTAGTGATAATTATATTTTTTACAAAGATATCCCTTATTATAAGAATACTTCCGATACACTAATTGCTAAAAGATGCCTTTTGGATATAGCAGTACCAAAAAATAAAAAAAATGATGTTGTAATTGTATGGTTCCACGGTGGCGGTTTGAGTGGCGGCGAGAAATATTTCCCCAATATTCTACTAAATGGTGAAAATATCATTGTTTCAGCAAGCTACAGATTATATCCAAATGTTAAAAGTCCAACTTATATATATGATGCTGCTGCAGCTTTAAGTTTTGTTTTAGAAAATATTGAAAAATATGGCGGAAATAAAAATAAAATTGTTGTATCTGGGCATTCTGCTGGTGGTTATCTTACTCTTATGATTGGTATGGATAATAAATATTTGAATAAATTCAATCATTCAAATAAAGAGATTAAATTTTTAGTTCCGCTTAGCCCACAAGTTATAACTCATTTTACTATTAGAAAAGAAAAAAATATTTCAGAAAATACGGTTGTTGTAGATTCACTTGCGCCAATTTACCATTTGAATAAATATTGCCCACCAATTCACATAATTTGTAGTGATAGAAATTTGGAACTTTTTGGACGATACGAGGAAAACTTATATTTTTACAGAATGTCTCTCCAGAATGGGAAAAAAGATGTCTATTTATACGAGCTGCAAGGTTTCGATCACGGAGATATGGTAGATCCCGGTTGTATGCTGCTGTTGAAAATTATCAGAAATTTTAAATATTTTTGAGTTAAATTTCACTAAAAACAAATTTTTTATAAATTCGTAATTTTTCATAGCTTAAATATGGAATAGTTTATAAGTTTTTATTCTATTGTTATTTTTTTGCATCTTTGCAAAAATACCGCCCAACATTTGTTGTGCGGTATGCTTACACTGTCCGAGCAATGGAATATTTTTTTTATTCGAAAATATGCCCCATTCTGTTTCTTTTTGTTTCAAGATATTTCAAATTATATTTATTAGGTTCAATAATAATAGGCACTCTTTCGACAATTTCTAATCCATATCCACTTAGACTAATGATTTTTTTAGGATTATTTGTCAAAAGTTTAATTTTTGAGACATTTAAATCAACTAAAATTTGAGCTCCAATTCCATAATCGCGCAAATCAGCTTTGAAACCGAGTTTTTCATTAGCTTCAACAGTATCATAACCTTGTTCTTGTAAATGGTAAGCTTTAATTTTGTTGACAAGGCCAATTCCGCGCCCTTCTTGACGCATATAAACTACAACGCCTTTCCCTTCCTCTGCTATCATTTCAAGAGATTTTTGTAATTGTCGTTGACAATCGCAACGAAGTGAATGGAAAACATCACCAGTAAGGCATTCGCTATGCACACGCACAAGAATTGGTTCATCTTTTTCCCAATTACCTTTCCAAATTGCAACGTGCTCTTTATTATCAACAATATTACGGTATCCAGTGATTTTGAAATCGCCAAAATCTGTTGGCAAATCTGCAGTAGCTTCACGAATAACAATTTTATCGTGTTGCATACGATATTTAATTAAATCTGCAACAGTAATCATCTTCAAGTTGAATTTTTCAGCAATTTTCTGCAAATCAGGAACGCGAGCCATTGTTCCGTCTTCGTTCAAAATTTCGCATAAAACTCCAACAGGCTCCAAACCAGCTAATTTACACAAATCGACAGTAGCTTCGGTATGACCAGCTCGCCTTAGAACACCTTCCTTGAAAGCTTTCAAAGGGAAAATATGGCCAGGCCTGCCAAAATCTTGTGGTTTAGCATTCGGATCAGCCAATTTATTAATTGTTACTGCTCTATCGTGGGCTGATATTCCGGTTGTAGTATTTTCTACAGCATCAACACTAACAGTAAACTGTGTACCGTGCAAAGCTGTATTATCGCTTACCATCATATCCAAATCGAGTTTTTCTATCTTTTCCGGCGGCATTGCAACGCATACAAGCCCACGACCGTTTGTAACAATAAAATTCACCATCTCAGGCGTTGCATACTGCGCTGCCATTATAAAATCGCCTTCGTTCTCTCTATCTTCATCATCAACAACAATTATTATTTTACCTTTCTTTATCTCTTCTATAGCTTCTTCAATGGTTGAAAACATTTGTTCATTAGTCCTTATTTTTAATAACTGAAATTACTGATGATTTCTCAACTTTAATTTTTACATTGTTATCTATTTCAACAAGAAATGTTTTCTCGTCAACAGAAGCTATTTTTCCGTGAATACCACTACTTAAAATTACTTTATCGCCTTTTTGTACACTTTCGAGCATATTTTGTAATTCTTTTGCTCTTTTTTGCTGTGGTCTAATTATCATAAAATAGAATATTCCAAAAATAGCAGCAAACATTATCAAAGTAGATAATAATTGGCCTGTTGGATTTTGCCCTGGCTGTGGCGCCATCATAATAATATAGTTTAACATCATTCCTCCTTAGAGATTTTTTTTGAAATTATTTTAATTACTTTATTTTTCCATTCGGGGAAATCCCCTTCAATTATATGTTTTCTTGCATTTTTAGCCAAACTTAAATAAAAATGCAAATTATGAACGGATGCTAATTCATAAGCTAACAACTCTTTTGCAACAAAAAGATGCCTTAAATATGCTCTAGTATAATTTTTACAAGCATAGCAATCACAATTTTCATCTAATGGTCGAAAATCATCTTTATATCTATTATTTCGAATGGAAATAATACCATTCCACGTAAAAATATGAGAATTTCGCGCATTACGTGTAGGCATAACACAATCGAACATATCCACACCGCGCTCAATAGCTTCCAAAATATTTTCAGGTTTTCCAACGCCCATTAAATATCTTGGCTTATTTTCCGGGATATAATCAACAATAAAATCCAAAATTTCATACATCTTTTCAGTCGGCTCACCAACAGCCAAACCACCGATAGAATAACCATCAAAATCGAGTTTTACCAAATCCAAAGCAGATTTTTCGCGCAAATCTTTATAAACGCTCCCTTGAATAATTCCCCACAAATACTGCTGATGCCCATACAATGGTTGAGTTTTCTCAAAAGCTTCTTTATTCAAAACTGCCCATTTACTGGTAAGTTCAACAGATTTTTTAGCATAATCATAATCACAGGGATAAGGTGTACATTCATCTAAGGGCATCATAATATCGGAGCCTATAAACCTTTCAATTTCAATCACTTTTGCAGGTGAGAAGAAATGTTTAGAGCCATCAATATGAGATTTAAATTCCACGCCGTCTTTTCTCAACTTACGCAATTCAGCCAACGAAAACACTTGATAACCGCCGCTATCGGTCAAAATAGGTCTATTCCAATTCATAAATTTATGTAATCCACCAGCCTTAAACAAAATATCCGTGCCCGGCCTCAAATACAAATGATAAGTATTCCCAAGAATAATTTGAGCTTTGATATCCTCGGCAAGGAAAGTTTGATTAACAGCCTTTACGCTCCCCTGCGTTCCAACAGGCATAAAAATTGGCGTTTCAATAACTCCGTGATCTGTATACAAAAGCCCAGCGCGAGCCTTTACATTATTACTATTTTTAATTATATCAAATCTAATCATAGCTACAAATATACAAAAAAAGAATAATCAAAAAAAATTATCTATAGCTCAGACGGTATAAGCATAAGCCCCTTGCGGCTTTAGGAAAGCCGCAAGGGGCCAGCGGGCCGGAACGGCCCGCTGAAAAAATTATTCAAATATATCTCTTACCCAATTTTTTCACACCAATATTAAATATTGTAAACAAATATTGAATTCATAACGATTTTTCTTATCTTAAATAATTATTAACATATTTTAACAGGATACACAATATCTTTTTATAAATTTTAATTTAGTTTTTTCTACTAATAAATAATCTTTAATGCAGTAAATTTTCGATTTATATATATTATTTAACTTTCAAATTCACTTAATTAGATTTGCAAAAATAATTCATTCTAACCAAATTATTAAATTCACCGTTCAAATTTTTTACTTCAAATAAAATGAATTGATAAATATATTTTATTTCATAAATATATTTATTTGTTGCTAATATTTTATCACAATTTATTATTCAATTTTAATTTGTTTGTTCTGCTAAAAATTTGTATTTTAATGTTTAACATCACAAAATAAAATTTTAGTTCCTTTATAATATTATCATTTAAAATGTTACCACAATAACATAAATTTTAAAAATATTTTTTTGCTTATATAATTTTTATTTCATAAATTTATAAAAGTTTATTTTGGAAATATAATATGATAAAAATAATTCTATTTCTTATATCTTTTATATCTATTACAAATGCTATCCCATTAAACATCAATAATTTATTTGATACAACCGATATTGACATCTCATTGGAAGAATTACTAAATATAGAAGTAACCACTGCTTCCAAAAAAGCACAATTAATATCCAAAATACCTTCAAGTGTTGTTATAATATCAAGAACTGATATCAAAAGGTATGGCTATAGATCATTGGAAGAAATTTTTCAAAATATTCCAGGTTTATATTTAATTGATTATAAAGGATATATGGGTTCCTCAATAGGAGTTAGAGGTTATGCAACCCAACTAAATACTAATATTGTAGTTCTGCTCAATGGTAATAAAATAAAAAGTGATGTTTATAACGCATTTTCATTCAATATGCTTAATATCCCCGTAGAATCTATAGATCG
>DAOSVM010000040.1:0-18861 GCA_035379625.1 Ignavibacteriales bacterium
GTATTCCTTTGTTAACACAATTATATCTATTTACATATGCAAATTTAGCTTCACAGTCTGAAAAAATATTTACTCCTTGGAAAAAGGAAATGCTTGAAAAATTGTATAATCTTGCTTTAGAAAATTTGCAAAATTCAAACAAAATAGAAGATGAAATTCAACCAGATTTGTTAGAATTATCAGAAAAACTCAAACCTTTAATTCCAAATATTTCTGATAGAGATATTCATACATTCCTATTCAATATTAGAGATAATAGATATTTTAGTTCTTTTAATTACAATGAAATAGCACGACAAATCAAATTCTTTAATGAAAATGAGGACCAACTTTTTGCTATTGAAATAGAACCAAATAATGAATATTTTGATATTATTATTATTGGTAAATACAATAAATATCTTTTCCCATCAATTGCAGGGGTTTTAACACATTTTCAATACGATATTAGGGAAAGTTTATTAGTTAAAACAAAGGAAAATAATTTAATTGCAAAAATTTCTGTTAATTATCAAAAAAATAAGAAAAATGAAATAAATATTAACGATTTAAAGGAAGAATTTTTTGTCGAACTTCAAAATGTAATGAATGGAATAATTGATTTAAATTACCAATTATTCAATGAACAAAGTGCATTGAAAAAATTAGAAAAGAAAATTTTCAAGAAAAAAAGTTTTTTAGATATTTATATTACAGAAAATATCAAATATACTGTAATTGAAATTAATGCAGTTGATAAAAGAGGATTTTTATATAAAATATCTGATGCTATCGTAAATAGTGGTTTAAATATTTATTATGCTAAAACACAAACTATTGGTCATAATGTAGAATGTACAATTTTTGTTCTAACCGAAGAAGGCAAAAAAGTAAGTTCTATAAATTTTAACTTAATTCAAAACAATATTATCAGAGTATATAACGAGTTGTAATATGATTTTTATGAATAAAATTAAACCAATTGGCTTTTTTGTTAATGATCCATCACAAGTTAATTATTTATCAGAGATAAGAAAAATATTAATGTTTGAAAATTTCAAAATATTATTTTCTAAAAATGCGAATCAGAAAATTCCTTTTCTTATTGACAAAGGTGTAAAATACTTAATATTTTTTAGTAGCAAAGATTTAATTAAAGAGGAAATTTTAAGTTATAATTTGCCTTACTACATATTGAATACAAATTTATCTGCTTCAGAGTTTGCATACGAAATTGAGAAAAATATAAATTTTTTGGATTTAAATACCAATGATAAAGGTATAGGATATACTGATATATATTATGAGAAAGATTTTGAAGAATTATTAAAATCAAAAGAGATGCAAGAATTAAATATAGCAATAAGTAAGCAATTAGATATTTAATTTTAATTTGTTATCTTGCTCTTTTGGATGGAAATAATTATAGATAGTTTCTGCTTTGCTTTTTCCTACTACCGAAGACAATTCATCAATCGATTTGGTTTTTATATTTTCGACGCTTCCAAATTCTACAATCAATTTTTTAGAAATATTTTCACCAATTCCTTTAATATTTAATAATTCAGTGGTTATTGTTCTCTTTTCTCGTTTCAATCTATGGAATGTTATAGCAAATCTGTGCGCTTCATCTCTGATATGTTGCAATAATTTTAGTGATGACGAAGTTCTTGGTAATAATAATGTTTCATCAATATCTGGTAAAACTACTTCTTCTAATTTTTTGGCTAAACCTATAATATTATAATCTTTTATCTTTAATTCCTTCAAAGCTTTTATTGCATAATTCAATTGTCCTTTCCCACCGTCTATCATTATTAAATCTGGTATTGGTTTATTTTCTTCTAAATTTCGTTTATATCGTCTATAAACAGCTTCGTACATACTTTGGAAATCATTAGGTTTATTATTGTTAACGCTTTCAATAATAAACTTTCTATATTCACTTTTTTTGGGTTTTCCATTTTCAAAAACAACTAACGAAGCTACAATATCGCTACCTTGTAGATTTGATATATCAAAGCATTCAATATGGTATGGTAGTTTTTTAAGTCTCAAATCTCTTTGTAAGGAATACACACTATGAGTAATATGAGAATCTTTTTTAGTTTTAGTAATTTGTAATTCTTTAAGTTCTAATTCAGCATTTGTTTTGCACAATTTCAATAATTCTTTTAATTCATCAGAATCTGGATTTTTAATATTTATTTGCGAGTTATTTTTCTGCGATAACCAATCAGCAATATCATCCAGTTCATCATCAATATTTTCTAAAATAATTTCGCTTGGTATATCAACAGGTAAATTATAATATTGTAATAAAAGGGCTCTATATATTCCATCAATATTATCGCTAATTTCTAAAGTAAGACGAAGATTTTTACGATTAATGAGTTTGCCTTTTCTAACATTAAATACTGTTGCAATACAATCTTTATTTAAATAAGCAAATGCAAAAATATCTCTATCTTGAAAATCGGTAGTTATTATTTTTTGTTTTTGCGAGTAAACTTCTAATTCTTTAAGTTGATCTCGTAGTTCTGCCGCTTTTTCAAATTCAAGTTTTTGAGAATAAGTTTTCATTAATTCTTGAAGTTCTGAAATCAAGTCATCAACATAACCTTTTAATATTTTTTCAACTTTATTGATAATTAAATTATATTGTGTTTGTGAAATTAAGCCTTCGCAAGGGCCATCACATTTTTTTATATGGTAATCTAGACACACTTTAATCTTTCGGCTTTTAATTACATTCTCATCTATATAATATTTACAACTTCTAACTTTAAAAATAGAGCTTATTAATTTTAATGATGAACGCATTGAGCGAACATCAGTATACGGACCAAAATATTTAGAGCCATCATTAATGTAAGTTCTAGTTACATATACTCTTGGATAAGGTTCATTGGTTATAACTATATATGGATATGTTTTATCATCTTTTAGTAAAATATTGTAACGTGGTTTATATGTTTTGATTAGATTATTTTCAAGAACTAAAGCTTCTATTTCACTGTCAGTAACAATATAATCGATAGTTGTTATTTTTTGAACTAAAATTATTGTTTTAGGATTTTGTAAGTTTTTTTGGAAGTATTGTCTTACGCGATTTCGTAAATTTTTGGCTTTACCTACATAAATAATTTTGTTATTTTTATCTTTATATAAATAAACACCGGGATCTGTAGGTAAGTTATTTATGATAATTTGTAAATCTTCTTTCATAATTTTATAAAAAAAAAGGCCATCAATTGATGACCTGTAATCTCAAATTATTTAATTTCGCCAACTTTAGAAATATCATCAACTCTTTGGAAACCTTCTTGAAATTTCCAAGTATTGTTTTCTGTTTTGACCGAACGTACAACTTTTACGTTTACCCAAGTTGGTTTTTGTTTTTTTGCTTTATCACCGAATGATTGCTGTTTAGCCATTTTTCTAATAACTCCTTAAAATTAGACTACTAAATATAAATAAATTTATAAAAAAAAACAAAAATTTCTTTTCAATCTTATATAAAGTTTAAGTTTCTAATTCCCACCAAATTCCTAATTTATAATTTCTTCCATAGATTGGGAAGTTTGGCATTATTGTATAGTTATAATCTAATAAGTTATCAATTGTAAAGGTTAATGTGAATTTTTTAATAATATTAGCATTCAAAAACAAGTTTATGCAGAGTTTAGGGTCGGAAGTTAGAAAATAATTTTCATATCCATCAAAAATGTTAGTTTGATTAAAGTAGTCGTAATATACAAAATCAGTTTTGGTAAAATAATTTACTTCTATACCAGTTTTGAAATTAAGTTTTCCGTTATAAGCACTGTTGAAATATAATATGGTAAAATTATCTCTAATTTTAGGGGCAATATTTAAAGTAATGTCCTTATTTTTATAAATATTGAAAGAAAAATTATTGGATATCATAAAATTAGCAAATGATATCTGAGAATAATTGTTGAAATTCAGAATATTTAGATTATAGTTTTTAAGTGTTAATGTATCGTAAGGTAAATTATAATTTTTTGCCACCAAATGTTGATATTTATCTAATGTTAGATAGTCTGTTTGAAAGTTATTATAAAATTTATCAATTTGGAATTTGATATTTAGTGAAAAAACATTCGCAGAGTTATTTATAGGCTCATAATTGCTTATTTTACTATGGATTAAGTAATAAAATTTTGAGCTTTGATAATTTTGAATTTTGGAATAACCTATTTTAAATAATAATTTTTCAGGGTTATAAGCAAAATCTAATCCGTATGAAAAAGATGAATTATTTGTTTTATTATATTTTGAGAATATTGAAAAATTGAAAAAGTTGAAATTGCGTTTTAATAAAGCTGAAAGAGAATATTCATCATTCTTGTATTTGTTATCCAATTCAATTTGGTTATGCCTATAGTTAGCTTTGTAAAAAATTTCATAATCATCAATAAAATATTCCATTTCATTGGAGAGCGTAAACATTTTAAATTTTTCAGAGATTTTAGAGTTGTTATTCTTGTATTGAAGGTTTGAATTGTAATATAAAAAATTTGTTGAAGTATTTAAATTTTCAGTTTGAAATAAATATTTTGATGACAATATGTTATCATATGTGGTAGAGCTTAAACTCTTATAAATTATTGGTGATAAATTGTTATCATAAAAGATGGTTTTAAAATATTCAGGTTGAAAATTATTTGTTATTGTATTAACATCAATTCCACCATTCAATTCAAGTTTGGCTTGGTTATATTTATAGTTTAATTCTATTTGGTTGTAGTTATCAAATTTATAAATAAAAATAGGATTTATTTTCCAATAATTGGAATTATTCCTAATTGTGGTATTATCCGTCTCATTATTTTGTGAGGATAGATTGAAATTAAAATATAGTTTATCGTTAATCAAGGAAAAGAAACTTGTTTCAAGTTGTGCATCTTCGCCGCTTGATTGAGTGTATTTAACAATTGTTTTTGGTTTATACGGTAATAAATAGTTAGTTTTAAAATTTATAGCAGATAAGCTGTTATTATTACTATAAATGAAAGCTTTATATGTATCTAAAATTTCTATTTGATCTAAAGATGTAGATTGTAACATCAATATTTTAAAATTGTTGTGAATTGGATCGTTGACTTCTACACCATCTAACATATAAGTAATTAAATTATTAAAAACGCCATTAACATTTATACTATAAGGTTGGCCATAATTACCTAAATCTCCTATATATACATTATTTTTTTTAGATAATAAGTCACCAAGAAATTTGTAATTATGCGCATTCTTGTCAGAAATTTTAATATTAGTTGAAGAGTAAGAATTATTTTTCAATAAAGTAAAAATCGATGATGAGTCGCTTTGCGAGTATATTAAGGCAGAAAAGCTTAAGAAAATAAATATTTTTTTTAACATAGTGATATAAAGTTTGTTAATATTTTTTTAAATTTGTTTATAAAAATTATAAAATAAAATGAATATTTTAATTATTAGATTAAGTTCTTTTGGCGATATATTATTAACAACTCCATTGGTTAGAGTATTAAGAAAAAAATATCAAAACGCAAAAATTACTTACCTAACAAGAAAGCCTTTCACAGCGATTTTTAAGAATAATCCAAATATTGATTTAGTTATACCATACGAAAATTCAAAGCATAGCCAAATCAAACAAGAATTACAAAATAACAATTATAATATTATTATCGATTTACAAAATAATTTAAGAAGTAAAAGGCTGATTTTTGGATTAAATTGCAAAAAATATAAATATCAAAAAGATAATTTACGAAAATTTTTGCTTGTTAAATATAAAATTAACTTATTTAATGAAAAAATACTTTCTGTTGCGGAAAAATATATCAAATCTGTAGAAAATTTAAAACCTGATAGTAAAAGTTTGGAATTTTATCCAGATAAGATTGAACAAAAAGAAGATAAAACAAAAAAATGTATCGGTATTTGTCCCGGTTCAAAACATTTTACTAAATCGTGGCCAATAGAATATTATGTGGAAATTAGCAAAATATTAATTAATAAAGGTTATGATGTTATTGTTTTAGGGGGAAAAGATGATGAAGCAGTAGCAAAAGAAATATTGAACAAAGTTCCACAAATAATATGGGGAATTACTAATAATAATTTAAATGAATTATATTGGAATATGCATAACTGTGATTTAATTATATGTAATGATTCAGGACTTATGCATTTTGCTTGTACACTACCAAATAAAAAAATAATTGCAATATTTGGGCCTACTGTAAAGGAATTTGGATTTTCCCCTTATAATAATCCAAATGCTATAGTTTTGGAAAACAATAATATTAAATGTAGACCATGTACTCATATAGGTAATAAGAAATGTCCGAAAATTCATTTTAAATGTATGAAAGATATACAACCATCTTATGTTTTGAAAAAAATTGAGGAAATGATAAATGGAAATTCTATGGAAAATAATTTATAATATTTTTACTCCATTACTGTTTTTAGTTTTTAAGTTCATAGGCATTTTTAATAGTAAAATAAGGTATACTTTAAAAGTTAGGAAAAATTTATTTAAAGTTTTGGAAGATAAATTATTAAAAATTGATGCTTCAAAACCTACAATTTGGTTCCATTCGTCATCAATGGGAGAATTTGAGCAGACAAAACCATTGTTAGAAAAATATTATTCATCTAATGAATATAATATTGTAGTTACTTTTTTCTCGCCTTCAGGCTATGAAAATCAAAAGAATTATCAATTTGCGCATGTGATATCTTATTTACCATTAGATTTTTATTGCTTGTCAAAAAAATTTGTTGAGAAAATAAAACCATCAAAAGTTTTTTTTACCAGATACGATTTATGGCCAAATTTATTATGGATTTTACAAAAAAAGAATGTAAAAACTTACCTTATTGATGCTACTTTAAAGGATTCATCATTAAGATTGTTACCCATAATTAAAAGTTTTCATATATCAATATTTAAAGTTTTTGATATGATTTTTACAATTTCAGAAAATGATAAAAAAAATATTCTGAATTTTGAGGTTGATAGTAATAAAATTATTGTAGCTGGAGATACTAGATATGATCGTGTGTATAATAAATCTCTTGATGCTAAAAATACGAAATTGCTAGATGATAAGGTAATCAATAATAAAAAAATAATAATATTTGGTAGTTCTTGGCTAGCTGATCAAAATCATTATTTAGAAGGATTAAAAAAATTGCTTAATGAAGAAGAAAATTTATTAGCGATTATAGTTCCACATGAACCAACAAAAGAACATATTAAAGAAATTACTGAAAAATTAGACCATAAATATATTTTATATTCGAATATTTCTGAATATATTGATGAGAGAATTATTATTATAGATAAGATAGGTTTATTACTAACATTATACCAATACGCAAATATTGCTTTTGTTGGAGGAAGTTTTGAGCAAGGAATTCATAACGTTTTGGAACCAGCGGTTTATAAAATACCAGTAATTTACGGTCCCAAAATTGAAAATTCACAAGAAGCAAAACTTTTAATTAAGGAAGGAGTAGGTTTTATTTTTAATAATAATGAAGAATTCTATTTCCTAGTAAAAGATTTATTAGATGATAATGATAAACGTGAACAAATTTTAGAAAAATTAAAAGAAATATTTAGTGCTAATATTGGAGCTGCTGAAAGGATTTATAATTATTTATTAAAACTTAATTGATTGTTATCACAAACTTAATATTCAAGCTATTGACAAATTGAATATTATTATATAAATTTAACTTAGAAAATAAATAGGGAATTAGAATGAAATTTAAGATATTAGCACTTATTTCGTTATTTACAATTAGTATTTTTGCGCAAAATAATTTGCCAAATTCCAAAGAAGCAACATTTGTAGAAGTATACTCTCCTACAGAAGTAACGGTTAGAGCTAAAGGTATAGCCAAGGATGTAGAAAATGCTGAAAATGATGCAAAGAAATCAGCTGTTTACTTTATTCTTTATAATTATCAAGATAAAATTTTACAATCAGATGCTGAAATTGAAGCCTTTAAGGGAATTGAAAATGAATTTTTTAAGATTGAAAATATTAATGAATTTATATCATTTATGGGAAATGATATATTATCACGTGTAAAAACATCATCAGGCGTTAAGATTGAAAAACTCATTAGAATTAATACTGGAAAACTTACAAAATATTTGCAAGATCAAGGTATTTTAGTTTCTAAAAGTAAATTACAAGAGGTTGCAGGTAATCCTTTTATAATGGTTATCCCTGAAGTAAAAAAAGGTGAAAATCCAATAGACAAATTACAACAAGATCCATTGGTCAAGAAAGGTGCTGAAGTTATTGAGGCATTTCTAACAACTAATAAATACGAGGTACAAGTACCTGAGCAAATGGATATAATTAATGATTATGTACAATCTCAAAGTGATCTTAAAAATGTTGAAGATGATATTTCATATAAATTAGCTTTATCTATAGGTGCAGATGTTTATATTACATACAATGTTAATATTGATTATAATAATTTAGGTAAACAAGCTGCTGTGGCTGCAAGAGCATATGAAACAACTACTGGTAGACTATTGGGAACTGAAACAGGATACAGTCCAAGAAGACCGGGGGTTATTGATGCTGCTGTAGTTGAAGAAGCTATGACTGATGCAGCAGGGAAAGTTTTACAAAGAATTAGTGCTTATTGGAAAGATGATATATCCAATGGTAAACAGTTTAAAGTTGTCTTGAAAATTTCTGCTGCTTTGGATGAAGATGCAAAAGAAGATTTAGATGATGATATTATTAAGGTAATTAAAGAAGCAGGCTCAAAATATAAAGCTTTAGCATCTGGAGATAATACTAAAGATTTTATAATTTGGTCGAAAAAATTTAATGATGGCAATGAATTATATACCTTTTTGAGAAATAAATTCAAAGAAGTCAATAATGTTAAGCCATCAAAAATTAATGTGAATAGAAAACTTGTTATTATTGAACTAAAAAATAAATAATTAGTGAGAATGAGATGAAATTATATATTGGAATATTAATTACTTTAATTACTTTTAACCTTTTTGCTCAAGCTCCATCATGGGTTAAAAGTGGTAAGCATAACAGTTATCCCGAAGAATTTTATTGGTATGCCGTAGGACACGCACCTGCTGCTACTGGTGGAATTGATGCTGCAAAAAATAATGCTCGGATGGAAATTGCTTCCCAGTTGAAAGTTACTGTTAGTGGTAGTTTGTCTACAACTTTAACAGAAAAAATTTATGGGGAAAATTCTGATATTTCATCTACTGCAAAAAAAGATATTGAATCTGTGGTTGATAATATGGAATTGCCAGCTTTAAAAATTGTTGAAACATATTTTAGCAAAGTGGAAGATGAGTATTATGTTTTAGCTGTAATTAATAAAGAAGAATTTTTTACTTCTTTAGAAAATCAACTTTCTACTACTATTCGCACTGCTAAAGATAAATTAGAGAATGCTAAAAAATATATTAACAACGGTGATATAATTTCGGCACTTAATTCCTACAAAGAAGTCTTAAATTTATCAAATGAGATGTATCCTAAAATTTTATTTTATAATTCATTAGCTGAAAAAGGTATTTTATTACCTGAAGAAGTAAGATATGATAATGTATTGAAAGATGTTATGGACTTTTTAGGTAAAGTGAAAATAGAAATTATCTCTGGAGATAATCAAGAAGGTCAAATTGGAAAAATGGCGTCTGGGCCAATTATTTTAAGAGCAAAATATGAAAATATCCCATTGAGTGCTACACCTATCACATTTAAGGCTGGAAATACAATTATTGGGACAAAACCAACAAATGAAGAAGGGGTTGTTGAGTATAATTTTACCTTTAATGGTGATGGTTTAATTGATAATTCTAATGGTCAAATTGTTGCTTATATAACTTTTTCAAATATTCCTTCAAACATTAGAAAAAAATTAGAGAGCACATCGTTTGCTACTATAAAATATAAGGTTGTTAGAAACAGAATTATTACTTCAAAAATTGAAATACAAGGTGATTATCTTGATAAAGATAAATCGATAATCTACAATAAAGTTGTAAAATCCTTAGAAAATAATGGTGTAAATATAAATCAAACAACGCCTGGATATGCAACAAAAGTTGTAATTTCAGAAAGTCAAGTTAATGAAAATAAAACAAATTCTGGTAAACTGTATATAGTTAAATTAGATGTTAATATTAGTATTGTGGATTTATCAAATAATACTATAGTTGGTAGTGTAACTTATAATTTGAATGGTGCAGATAAAACAAAGGAAAAGGCTATTAATAGAGCATTGAATTCGCTTAAAATATCGAATAATGATATTGGTAAAATAATATCAGGCATTTAATATAAACTATTAAAAAACCAAAAAAATTTTTAAGAGCTGTCATATAAAGGCAGCTTTTTTATTGGGCTCAGACAGTATAAGCATTAGCCCCTTGCAGCTTATGCTAAGCTGCAAGGGGCAGCGGGCCGAAGGCCCGCAAAAATGATAAGCCCTAAAAATATTTTTCTCTTAAATATTGACAGCGGCTATCAAGACTGATTTGGTGTTAGATGAAAAATTATTATCTTACCAAAGCTACTATGTATTATTTCAAATTTTTACAAATATTGCTGCCATTCTTTATAATATAATTGTATTTATAATTATATCGTATTTATAATAATATCGTGAATACAAAAATATTTTTTAAAATGACATATATATCGCGTATATAATTATATTGTAATAGCGAATATATTATAAGACTTTTAAATTTGGAACCTACTTACAAAATTCTTCGTTAGTTATTATTTTGGTAAAAGTATAAAACTTGTAAGTAGATGATAATATGTAAGATATGGCTTAATGAATGAAAAATATTAGGCTTTAGCCTGCCCGTGCGCCGTACGGCGCACGGGCTTTATGCTTATACCGTCTGAGCTAAAGAAAATTAATCTTTAATAAAAGGAAAAACTATAAATATTTGTAAAAAAAATATTTATTGTTTAAATTTAAAAGCTAAAATTAAGGAATTGGTATGTTAGAAGATTTATCAAGTAAAATAGACAAAGTATTAAAAAAGATAACAGGCCAAGGGAAAATTACAGAAGATAATATTGCTGAAACATTGCGCGAAATAAGAAGAATATTATTGGATGCGGATGTTAATTATAAAGTTGCTAAGCAATTTGTTGAAGAAGTATCTCGAAAGGCGCTTGGTCAAGAAGTTTTGAAATCATTGTCACCTGCACAACAAATTACAAAAATTATTTATGATGAATTAACTCAACTTTTAGGTGGAACTACATCCGAGTTAATTTTATCTGATAAATTGAATGTTATATTGATTGTTGGTTTGCAAGGGTCTGGTAAAACAACGTTTAGTGCTAAGTTGGCTAATTACTTGAAAAAATCGAACAAGAAAGTTGGTTTAGTAGCTTGCGATATTTACAGACCGGCGGCTATTGAACAGTTGAAAGTTTTAGGGAAACAAATTGACGTACCGGTTTATGCTTCAGAAGAAAAAGATCCAGTAAAGATTGCAGCTGATGCGGTTGCACAATTTAAAGCTAATGGCATAAATAATATTATAATCGATACAGCTGGTAGATTACACGTTGATCAGCAGATGATGGATGAGGTTGTTGCGATAAAGGAAAAGGTATCGCCAAGCGAAATATTATTTGTTGTAGATTCGATGACAGGTCAGGATGCAGTAAATAGTGCAAAAGCATTTGTTGATGCAGTGGATTATACTGGTATTGTTTTAACAAAGTTAGATGGTGATACAAAGGGGGGTTGTGCCTTATCTATTCGTGCGGTTGTACAAAAACCAATAAAATTTATTTCTTTAGGTGAAAAGTTAAATACTATTGAAGTTTTTCATCCGGATAGATTAGCATCAAGAATATTAGGTAAGGGAGATGTAATAACGCTTGTTGAAAAAGTGCAGGCTGAAATTGATGAAGAGGAAGCAAAAAAATTAGAAAATAAACTAAAAAATAATAAATTTGATTTTGAAGATTTTTTGACTCAGATTAAGATGATAAAAAAGATGGGTTCTTTGTCTTCGTTAATGAAAATGATACCAGGTGTAAGTAATGCTTTAAATGGTGTGAATGTTGATGATAAGGCGTTGATAAGAATTGAAGCGATTATAAATTCTATGACAAAAGAGGAGAGAAAAAATCCAAAGATATTGAATGGAAGAAGAAGATTAAGGATTGCAAAAGGAAGCGGAACAAGTGTGCAAGAAGTAAATAAGTTAGTTAAGCAGTTTGAAGAGATGCAAAAGATGATGAAAATGTTTAGTAATAAAAGAATTGCTAACACTTTTATGAATAAAATGGGTTTGAAATTTTAGTTATAAAAAAAATTTGCATTAATCAAAAAAAAATATTATTTTGTAATGTTATTTTATAAATTTGTAAAATATTGGAGGTTATAAACTTGGCTGTAAAAATTAGATTAAGCAGAATGGGTAAAAAAAAGCAACCAATTTACAAAATTGTTGTTGCAGATGCAAGATCACCAAGAGATGGTAAATATATTGAAGCGGTAGGGATTTACAATCCAATCAAAAATCCAGCAATTATTAATATTAAAGAAGATAGAATTGATTATTGGTTAGGTGTTGGTGCGCAACCAACAGATACAGTTAGAAGTATTTTAAGAGGACAAGGTGTATTCTATAGAAAAGAATTAGAGAAAAAAGGCTTGAGCAACGAAGCAGTTAATGAAGAATTGGCAAAATGGCGTCAAGCTAAAGAAGCTAAAGCAGTAACTGTTAAAAAGAAAAAAAATAAAAAATCTGCATAGGACGGAGCACAACAATAATGTTGTAACTCCCAAATATATACTAAGTAATATTTAAAAAAAGGGAGTACCTTATGAAAGAATTTGCTGAATTTATGGCAAAAAACCTTGTTGATCAACCAGCTAAAGTTGTTGTTGAAGAAAAACAACCTGAAGACAACAAAGTTGTTTTTACTTTGAAAGTTGCTAAAGAAGATGTTGGTAAAGTTATAGGTAAACAAGGTAAAACAGCTCAAGCTATGAGAACATTATTAACGGCTATCGCAGCTAAAGAAGGCAAGAAAGCAGTATTAGAAATTTATCAGCCACAATAATAATGGCATGTATTATCCTATAGCTGTTATAACATCCATTCATGGTCTAAGAGGTTTCGTTAAGATTAAAGTAAATCCGATTATCGAGCAAAGTGTTAGAAACTTAAAGATAGTGTTTATAGAGATCTTCGGCGAGAAGCGTAAGTTTCTTGTCGAAGATTATTTAATAGATAATGAGCTATATGGGATAAAATTTAAAAATTTTGATTCGGCTAACGATTCAAATTACTTAATTGGTTCCCAAATCTTTATTGATGATGATGTAGTAAATAAAGATCCCGAGTTAGAGATATATTTTAAGGCTATAGGGTCACAAGTATATTTTGGTAAGAAAGCTGTAGGTACATTAACCGAAATTTTAAATATTAAGGATAATAATCTGTTAGCGGTCAATACATTTGATGGTGATGAGATATTAATCCCATTTAATAAAAATTTTATTAAGGATTTTGATTTACATAACCAAAGATTAACAATTAAAAATTATAAGCAGTTGTTAAATTGATAAGATTTGATGTTCTAACCGCAGTACCTGATTTTTTTTTATCGCCGCTAAATACTAGTATATTAAAAATCGCTAGTGAAAAAAATTTAGCCGAATATCATATACATAATCTAAGAGATTATTCAAATAATAAGCATAAACAAATTGATGACAAAATGTATGGTGGCGGCGCTGGAATGGTGCTAAAGCCAGAACCATTTTTCGAATGCATTAAAAAGCTTCGGAGCGAAAGAGATTACGACGCTATTATAATTACTGATCCTGGTGGTAAAATTTATGATCAAAAATTAGCTGTAGAATTGTCATTAAAAAAAAATATAATGATATTGAGTGGCCATTACAAAGGCATCGATAATAGAGTTAAAGATAAATTTGTCACTGATGAAATTTCTGTTGGAAATGTAATCTTGACTGGTGGTGAGATACCTGCATTGATGATTATTGATAGTGTTGTAAGGTTAATACCAGGTGTTCTTCATAATAGTGAGTCTGCGTTACATGATTCTTTCCAAGTAGGAAATAATATTGAAGCGCCATGCTATACACGGCCTGCTGAATACGATGGTATGAAAGTTCCTGAAGTACTACTTAAAGGTAACCATCAAGAAATTGAAAAATGGCGTCAGGAACAATCAGAACTTAGAACTAGAATATGGGAAAAAATAAATAGAATGGAGTTATAAAAATGGACAAAATACAAGAAATTACTAAAGAATTTGTAAGAACTGATTTAGACAACTTTAACGTTGGTGACAGAGTTCGTGTACACGTAAAAATTAAAGAAGGTGATAAAGAGAGAATTCAGCCATTCGAAGGAGATGTAATTAGTATTAGAGGTGCTGGATTAAGCAAAACATTTACAGTTAGAAAAATTTCTAATGGTGTAGGAGTTGAAAGAATATTTTTCTATAACTCACCAAAAATTGAAAAAGTTGAACTTGTACAAGCAGGGAAAGTAAGAAGAGCTAAATTGTTCTATCTTAGAAATCTCACAGGTAAAGCTGCTAAAATTAAAAGAAAATTATAAAAAGAAAGAGACACTTTACAGTGTCTCTTTTAAGTTTATATGAGGAGTTAATATGAAATTTTTCATTGTTAATATTCATTATAAAGTTGATTTTGAAAAAATAAAAGAATTTGTACAATTACATCGTTCACATTTGGATGATGGTTATAAGATTGATATGATTTTAATGTCAGGACCTTTCAATCCTAAAACAGGTGGAGTAGTAATTTGTAAAGCTGATGATATTGAAAAAGTTAAATCATTTTTTAAGTTAGATCCATATTATTTAAATAATTTAGCGGATTATACCTTTCAAGAATTTGAACCTGTTAAATATCATCCAATAGTTGAGAAATGGATAAATTCATAATAATATGAAAGATTCAAAAAATGCCCAAAATTGCATTCCATACTTTCGGCTGTAAATTAAATTATGCTGAAACATCTCATATTGCTGAAAAATTTAAATTAAAAGGTTATACTGTAGTTGAAGATGAAGAAATAGCAGATATTTATATAATTAATTCTTGTACAGTTACTAAAGATGCTGAAAAGGATTGTAGACAAAAAATTAGGCATTATTTAAGAAAAAATAGTAATGCTTTTATCGGCGTAATGGGATGCTATGCTCAAATAAGACCTGAAGAAATTGCAGCCATTGATGGAGTTGATATAATTGTTGGTAATGATGCAAAATATGACTTGCCAAATTTAATCACTACAACAAATAAATCTGGTTTCCCAATTATTTTAAATAAACCAACTGATGAATTAAATAACTTCGGTATTGCTTACAGTGCTGATGAGGATGATAGAACAAGGGCATTTTTAAAAGTTCAAGATGGTTGTGATTACACTTGTTCATATTGTACTATTCCTTTAGCTAGAGGTAAAAGCCGTAGTTTAGAACCTGATGAAGTTATTAAATTGGTCAATCATTTACTAGATAAAAATTATTTAGAAATTGTTCTAACCGGCGTAAATATTGGTGATTATTATTATAATGGTACTGATTTTTATAAACTATTAAGAATGATTGATGAAATTAAAAGAGATTTTAGAATCCGAATAAGTTCTATTGAGCCAAATCTTTTAACAGAAGATATTATTAAATTGGTTAATGATTCTGACCATTTTGCAAATCATTTCCATATTCCATTACAAAGTGGTTCTGATAAAATATTACGTAAAATGCAAAGAAGATATAATACTGGACATTTTGATAAAGTAGTTAATAATTTAGTAAAATATGTAGAAAATTTTGGTTTAGGAATAGATGTTATTGTTGGTTTTCCTGATGAATCAGATGAGGATTTTAATGATACTTATAACTTCTTGGAAAATATACCATTTTCATATTTACATGTTTTTACTTATTCTGAAAGACCAAATACAAAAGCAATAAATATTGAAAATAAAGTTGAAAAATCAATCAAAAAAGATAGAAATTTTAAACTCAAGAGATTGAGTGACTTTAAGAAAGAACTCTTCTATAACAATTCAATCAATACCACACAAAGAGTAATTTTTGAAACAACAAATAATGATGGTATAATGAAAGGTTATACCGATAATTATATCCGAGTGTTTACCAATTATGATCCTACAAAAGTAAATCAATTCTGTAATGTCAAAATTATTAGTAATGAAAATAATATTTGTAAAGTAGAAATATTTTAAAATTCAAATAATTTTGATTAATTTCATAGAAAAATAGGTAATTTTATGAAAAATTTAATTTTACTTTATATTGTATTTATTATAACGAATATTTATCCTTGTACAAATATAATTGTAACTAAAGGTGCAACCACAACAAATTCGAATTATTTAACTTATTCGGCAGATTCGTATTCATTGTACGGAGCTTTATATCATTATAAGGCAGCAGTTTATCCAAATGGGACAATGCTTGATATTTATGAATGGGATACAGGTAAATATTTAGGGAAAATTAAACAAGTAGAAAAGACTTACAACGTAATAGGTAATATGAATGAATTTCAACTTGTTATTGGTGAAACTACTTTTGGTGGAAGAGAGGAATTAAAAAATAACAAAGGTATTTTAGATTATGGTAGTTTAATATATATTACTTTGCAAAGAGCAAAAAATGCAAGAGAAGCAATTAAAATAATGACAGAGCTTGTTAATGAGTATGGCTACTATAGCACAGGTGAAAGTTTCTCTATTGTTGATCCTAATGAAGCATGGATTTTGGAAATGATAGGGAAGGGTGAAGGTGTTAAAGGAGCAGTATGGGTTGCTCAAAGAATACCAGATGGTTATATTTCTGCTCACGCAAATCAGGCTAGAATTACAAAAATAAATTTTAAAGATAAAGAAAATTTTTTATATGCTGAAGATGTAATAAAATTTGCTAGAGAAAAAGGTTATTTTAATGGAAAAGATGAGGAATTCAGTTTTTCAGATGTTTATAATCCTTTGGATTTTGGTGGTGTGAGATATTGTGAAGCAAGGGTGTGGTCTGTTTTTAGAAGAGTAAACAAAAGTATGGAAAAATATATAAGTTATATAAATTATCAATCAAAAGAACGGATGCCATTATATATAAAACCAGACAAAAAACTTTCAACAACAGATGTGATTTCTTTAATGAGAGATCATTATGAAGGTACTGAGTTAGATATGTCTTTTGGAGTAGGTGCTGGTTTATATTGTTCACCATATAGAAATAGGCCATTGGAATGGAAATATGGTGATACAACATATTTCCATGAAAGACCAATATCTACACAGCAAACAGGGTTTTCTTTTGTAGCTCAACTAAGAAGTTATTTACCTAATGAAGTCGGTGGTGTTTTATGGTTCGGTGTTGATGATACTTATATGACAGTTTATGTTCCTTTTTATCCATGTCATAATAAAGTACCAGAGGTATTTTGTGAGCATACTGCTAGTATGAGTAAATTCTCATGGAATTCTGCTTTTTGGGTTTTTAATGTTGTATCAAATTTTGTATATCCAAGATACTCAGCAATGATTAATGATGTTAAAATATATCAAAATAAGTTTGAAGGACAATTTTTGAATGATCAACAAGAAGTTGAAAAACATGCTCTTGAATTATTTAAGGTTTCTAAATTATCTGCAGTTGAATATTTAACAAACTATTCAAATTCTTTAGCGCAATATACTGTCGATGAATGGAAAAAATTATTTGAGTTTTTAGTTGTTAAATATATGGATGGTGCAGATAAAAATGAGTTTTTCCGACCAACATCAAAAGGTTATCCAGAATCAATTAGAAAATTAATAGTTCAAGAAAATCCTACTAGGTATAAAGTATCAACACAGCCTTGGGATTTAGAGGAAGCATATAACAGTTTGCAAAGAGAAATAAAAGATTTAATACAAGCTGGTGATTACGAGAAGGCAATTAAAAAAATTAAATCAGCAAAAGAATGGTCTTATAAAACTAATGAGCTAGATGAAATAATGAAAAAAATAGAAGAGAGATATAAACAAATTAAGGAAATAAATAATAATTTAATCGATTCAATAAAATGAGAAAAACTTTAATTTTTTTAACAATTGTCATTATTTTATTTTATTTCTTAGGAAAGCTTATAATAAAGGATGAAGTCGTAACGATTTCTAACAATGTAGGGAATTTAGAATTACCAAAAATAAATAAAAATGATATTACCGTAAGACATACATATTATACATTATGTTATGATGAAGAAAACGAAATTCCGAAATGGGTAGCGCACATATTAACCAAAGATAGAGTGGTAAGGGAAGTGGTGGGTCGTGAAAAATATTTCTATGAAGATCCGTTGCTCCCTACCAAATCAGCTTTGCCTGAAGATTACAAAGGTTCAGGTTATGATAGAGGACATATGTTGCCTGCTGGAGATATGAAGTGGGATAAAAGAGCAATGTATGAGACATTTTATATGAGTAATATAGTTCCGCAAGCAAAAAAAATGAATTCAGGAATATGGAATGAACTCGAGCAAAAAATAAGACAATGGGCAAAATTATATGATACACTTTATATAGTAACAGGACCAATATTAATCAAAAACAAATATTTTAAGATTGGAAAAGTTAATAAAGTTGCAGTACCTAATTATTTATTTAAAACAATACTTCGAAGGAAAGGAAACGAACTTGACGCAATTGCTTTTATAATCCCTAATAATGATTTTGTTGCAAATAAAAATTATAGAAACTTTATTTATCCTGTAGATAGTGTTGAA
>DAOSVM010000041.1:0-18672 GCA_035379625.1 Ignavibacteriales bacterium
AAGAGGACCTTTATCCATTATGTACGGTTCCAACGCATTTTTTGGTGCTATAAATATTATTACAAACAATATTGCATTTCCGCCCATTACAAATAATAGCGTAAATGCATTTTATGAAACACCCAAATCTTTTAAATTTTCATTCAATCGCCAAGATAATTACAATAATTTCGATTATACATTAACTACAGGTTATAAATATAATTATGGCATCGATGAAAAATTTAGTAAAATGATAAATAATTTCACCGGTATTTCATCAAATTTTGGTATTTCAGATCCCAACAAAACATCTAAAAATTACTTTAATACTAAAAGTTTTTTCTTAAATTTTACTGGCACGCACGATAATTTTAACGTCAACATTACTTTCAATAAAAGTTATTTCGGCCAAACATTTTCTACATTATTTTATCACCCAGCAGAAAATAAACTAACTTATTTTAACGCCTCAATTAGTTATGACAAGGATTTATCAAACCATATTAGAATAAACTCAAAAATCTCTTATAACTCATTTCTATTGTATATGGCTGATAATTACTACTCTGCTGATTCAAATACCATATATCCTAAAAATGATATTTATTCATATGGTGAATATTTTTCTGATAAAATAGCTTTTACAACTGATATTTTCTACAATAATCTCAAAAATTTAGAAATACAGTTCGGTACAAAGTATGAAGTTACTTTTGATGCTGGCGATAAAACCGATGCCCCTTTTAATTCAACAAATTATAATTTGATTAACAGAGCTGGAGGACTGGATAATTCTAATTATAATAGTTTATCTTTTTACACTGAATTTAATTATCAGATTTCACCCTACATTATTTTTGTTGGCGGAATTAGAGCTGAAAAAATTTTTCCTTTTGATTTAATTCTGCATAGAGGGGCATACACACCCGGTTACAAAAAATACGAAAAGCGCTATTATGATAATAAAATATATCTTGTTAACAGAGGTGCTTTAATTTATAATATTAGCGAATATAATACAATCAAATTACTATATGGTGAGGCTATTAGAGTACCATCTTTATGGGAGTACAGAAATAACATTATTTCAGGCAAGGATTTGTCACCAGAAAAGATAAGAACAGAAGAAATTAATTTTTTAAATCTTATAGCCAAAAATTTTGCACTAAATTTTAGCATTTACGCTAACCAATTAGATAAACTTATAAATAGAACAGTAATATTAACACCCCCTTACACATCATACTATTCCAACACAAATGCAATTAATGCATACGGTGCTGAAATTTTGTTGAATTACGATTTTTCAACAATAATTAAATCCGAATTAGCTATAAATTATCAAAAATCTGAATATCGAGCTAAAGCATTTGAAAATGTAAAAGTAGAATTTTCACCAGAATTTTTAGGCTATTTTAAAATTTCTTACCTTGTAAATGATTTGATAAGCGTCTATTTATCAAATACATACGTTGGTTCGATGTACTCTCAATGGGATAACAATTTAAAAGATCCATCCGATCCAACCAAAGGAAAAATTGGAAGAATAGGTCCAAAAGTAGAACCATATATACTTTCAAAACTCAATATATTAGCTTCTAACATCCCTTTAAATAACAATAATTATATATCACTTTCATTTGCAATAGATAATTTATTTGATAAAGAATTCAGATATCCAATAAATAGCGTTAGTGCTTGGGCAAATAAAGGAATTTTAGGAAATAGAAGAAGTTATACTTTTAACGCTCTTTATAATTTTTAATTTTTATGGTAGGTTTTCAAAATTCCCCTCTTGAAGTGAGCGATAAACAGACAATGTCTTTCCACACATAAAAAAAACAAGGTCGCTTTTGCAACCTTGTATTGAAATTATTAGTTTTTAAAGAAAAGTTTTATCTTAAATATTCATTCCAATTTACGCCTAACATTGTTCCTTCTTTTTCAAATTTCATGTGCATACCAAAAGCTGCAGATAAAGTATGAGGTGTATGAGCTTTTTGATTGAGTTTTAAATATTCTCTTAATTGTTCGCGGTAATCTGGATGTACACAGTTGTTTATAATTTCATGTGCCTTTTGAATAGGTGATTTAGCGCGTAAATCTGCAACTCCCCATTCTGTGATGAGAATTTGAACTGAATGCTCGTTGTGATCAAGGTGTGATACCATTGGAACAATCGTAGATATTTTTCCACCTTTAGCTGTTGAAGGACAAGTGAATATTGAAATAAATGCGTTACGAGTGAAATCACCAGAACCGCCAATACCATTCATCATTTTTTGGCCTAAAACGTGTGTACTGTTAACGTTACCGAAAATATCCGCTTCTAAAGCTGTATTAATTGAAATAAGTCCTAATCTTCTTGCAATTTCTGGATTATTTGAAATTTCTTGTGGTCTTAATAATATTTTAGGTCTAAAGAAATCCAAATTGGTATAAACTTCGTTCAATTTTTCTAAGCTCAGTGTTAAGGAACATCCACTTGCAAATTTTACTCTGCCTTCTTTCATCAAATCAATTACAGCATCTTGAATAACTTCAGTGTACATTGTAAAATTTGGGATTTCAGGATTTTTACCTAAGCTAAATAAGACTGCATTTGCAATATTTCCAACACCGGATTGTAAAGGTAAGAATGAAGATGGGATAATCCCTTTTTTCATTTGCTCGAGTAAGAAATTTGCAACATTTTCACCTATTTTGGAAGTTACTTCGTCAACGCTGTCAAAACCGGCAGTTTCATCTGGTAGATTAGTTTCAACAACTCCAAGTATTTTTTTAGGATCAACTTTTATAACATCTGAACCAATTCTATCATTTGGATAATATACGGGGAATTCACTTCTTAAAGGTGGATCTTGAGGTTCCATAATATCGTGAATACCTCTCAAACAAGTTGGATGATATTTATTTAATTCAACTATAACATAATCAGCTTGACTGCAAGCAGTTGGCGAAATACCAACTGATGAGGTTGGAACAATTTGTCCTTGAGGTGTTACATCACAAGCTTCCACTATAGCAAATTTAATTTTTCCAAATACACCGGCTCTCATAGCGTTAGCAACAGATGAAAGGTGCATATCGAAATAATTAACTTCGCCAGAATTGATTAAAGCTCTTAAATCTGGATTAGATTGATAAGGTGTTCTGAAAGAAATAGCTTTAGCTTTAGCTAATTCACCATCAAGGGATTTCCCTGTTGAAGCACCCGTTATAACACCGATTTTAAATTCTTTACCATTTTCATGTTCTTGAATAGCTTTTTTAGCAATAGCTGCTGGAACTACCTTAGCTGCCCCAGCTGGTGTAAATCCACTAAAAGCGCAGACATCACCATTTTGTACGTAATTTGCCGCTTCTTCAGCGGTTATAAAATTTAAAGCCATAACATCACCCCATAATTAAAATTATTTTTTATATAAATTACAAAATTACTATTTTTTATTTTTTAATGAAAATTTATGATAATAATATTTTTTTGAATTTGCTAGCGCTAATAGTTATAAGTATCGTTAAACCAATCATAATTGTCGAAAGAGCATTAATGGTTGTCATAGTTCCCCTTCTTATAGCTCCTTCTACATAAATTGGTAAAGTATTAAAACCACGCCCAGTTGTAAAAAATGTGATAATAAAATCGTCTATAGATAATGTAAAAGCCAATAAAGCAGAAGCTATAATTCCGGGCATAATTATTGGTAATTTAATTTTATACAATATTTGCCATCTATTTGCCCCTAGATCCATTGCTGCTTCTTCCAAAGAATAATCAAAACCTTCCAATCTGGATTGAATTACAATGGTTGTATACGAAATACAAAATGTAATATGAGCTATTAAAACTGTAATGAACCCCGTTTCAACTTTTAAGAAATTATAAAATAATGCCATCGATACACCCATCAAAATATCAGGCATAACAAGAGGTATATAAATCATTGCAGAAAGAATCTTTTGTCCAGTAAATTTTTTATTTTCCAATGCTAAAGCTGTGAGTAGACCTAAGACAGTTGAAATTAAAGTTGAGAAAATACCAACAATAATAGTATTATAAAATGCTTCTAATATTTCATCATTATTAAAAAGTTCTATATAATATTTGATTGTAAAGCCACGCCAATTTGCTACAATTTTAGAATCATTGAAACTATAAATGATTAGTATAACTAAAGGGATATACATAAAGGCCATAACGAAGGTGAAATATGTAAGTTTTGTTCCCCAGTTACTTTGGTTAATATCATATTTCTTTTTTTTGATTTTGAACATTTTCTTCGACCTTTAATTTTTGTTGTTTTAGGTGTAAATTATACAGAATAATCATTAAAACTGCTACAAATAAAAGCATTACAAGAGATAAAGCAGACGCAAAAGGCCAATTTCGTGGTATATCTTTTATTTTATAAGCAATAATTTGACCGATATATAACGAATCCTGACTACCTACAAGGTGTGGCACAACATACATACCTAAAGATGGAATAAAGACTAAAATAATTCCAGCGAAAATTCCTTCTTTGGATAAAGGTAAAGTAACTTTTTTAAATGATTGCCAACGGTTAGCACCTAAATCCATTGCAGCATTGATTAATGTAAAATCAATTTTTTCAATCCCAGCATATAGAGGTAAAATCATATAAGGTAAATAAACATAAACCATAACAATAAGAACTGCTAAGTCCGTGCGTAATATTAGGAGCGGTTCATTTATTATTCCAAGATTTATTAAAAAATTATTTAGTGCTCCCATGGGCGATAAAAAAATTCGCCACGAAAAAATTCGGATAATAAAATTTGTCCAAAAAGGAATTATTATAAGGAATAAAAGTATATTTTTCATTTTGGCTGAAGATCGAGCAATGAAGTATGCAACGGGATATCCTAAAATCAAAGAAAAAAATGTAGTTAAAAAAGCTAATCTCAATGAGATTAAGAAAGATTTTATATAATTCCAATTCCAAATCTCTCTATAGGCTTCTGTTGTAAAAGCAAATTTAATATCATAAATTGTCGGTGTTAAAAAGCTGTAAATAACAACAATTAAATAAGGAATAAAAAAGAAAATAATTAACCAAACAAGAGTAGGAGTAGCGAGCAACCAGCTTAATTTATTTTTTTGTTGATTAACATATTGTGTATTATCCATATTAGCCTCTTATAAACTTTCGTTTAAAACTTCATCAATCAAATGTGTATCAGTATCGTGCCAATAGAGATAAACTTTTTCTTCCCAATCAAGGCCTGTTTTATCCACATAAACTCTTTTATGCTGGTCAAAAACTCTAATTCTTAGATTTCCAACTCTAACTATATAATGAGTGTGAGAACCATAATATAAAATATCTTCAACTGTTCCTTCAACAAGGTTAAAATCATCTTTCATTTCTGGTGGAGTTCTGGAAATGGCAATTTTTTCTGGTCTTAGTGATACTGTTAGTTTTTGGCCGATTTCAGGATTAAAAGGCACAGCACTATCAATTTCGAAAACATCACCATTGCCTGCGTCACATTTTAAAGCTATATAATCATCATATTTTGCAATTACTTCAGCAGAAATTAGATTTGTGTCACCAATAAAATTTGCGGCAAAAATTGTTTTAGGTTTTTCATAAATTTCATCAGGTGTACCAAATTGAATTATTTTGCCTTCATTCATAACAGCTAATCTATCTGAAATTGAAATTGCTTCACTTTGATCGTGAGTCACATAAATAAATGTAATCCCAACTACATCATGTATATTTTGAAGCTCAATAAGCATATGTTGTCTTAATTTCAAATCCAATGCTGCAAGCGGTTCATCTAAAAGTAATACTTTTGGTTTATTTATTAAAGCTCTTGCAATAGCAACTCTTTGTTTTTGCCCACCACTAATTTGAGATGGAAATTTATTTACTTCGCTTTCCATTTTTACAACTTTAAGCATCTCAAATACACGGTCTTTAATTTCGTCTTTGGGCAGTTTTTTGATTTTCAATCCGAAAGCAACATTTTCAAAAACGGTCATATGTGGGAACAAAGAAAAATTTTGGAAAACTGTATTTACGGGCCTTTTATAAGGTGGTAAGAAGGTAATATCTTCGTCACCAATTAAAATTTGTCCAGTTGTAGGAACTTCAAATCCTGCAATCATACGTAGTAATGTTGTCTTACCACATCCACTAGGACCAAGGAAACTAAATAATTCACCACTATTTATTTCAAGAGATACATTATTTACAGCTTTAAAATAACCATCAAAAATTTTTGTTACATTCTTGATTTTTATATTTTCCATAAATATCTCCCAATTATTGTATTGCTATGTGAACATCTAATCCAGCTGTATTTGTTGTAATAGGTTGCACTCTAGATGAACCTTTTGGTTCATTTTTACTACGTGAATAGAAAATAGAAATAGTTACCATTGTACTTACTTTATAATTTGTACGGGCTTCAAGAGTGGTTCTCACACTACCATCTTGTGAAGTCCCTTCTGTACTAGTTCTTCCGGGAGTAAAGTCATAAATAAAGGATTCATTTGCAGTACGAGAATAAGAAAAGTTAAAATCTATATCATTACGCAAATTTAATCCTAAAAATGGTAAATTAAAACCATTTTTACTATAATTTAAAGAAAAGCCAAATTCATTTGATACATTTTCTGTAATATTTCTTGAGTTTACAGATAAATCGTAACTAGTGTTTGTATTATATCTAATTCTACCGCTCAAATTACCTCTCCAAAGTTGGTTAAAAGTCATATCTAATTCAGCCAAAGGTGCAAAACCATAATTTACTTTTTGAGAAGATACTTCTTTATAATCCTGTGGAGTAATCCTCCAAGCTTCGTTATAAGTTGAATTATATGCGTGATTTAAGCTTACTCTTTGTGTAAAAGATTTGAATAAGAAGAATTTTTCAAGACCACTCCAAGAAATTCTCCAGTTAGCTTGTGGTAAATACTTCGCTATATTTTGTAATCCAAATTTTGACAAAATTGGCATGGATTCAAAGCCTTTTTCGAAAGCATTACTTAAATTCTGCAAGCTAACTCTTGGATCATCACTTCCAACATAATTTTCTTTTACATAATCGATACCACTTTTGAAAACTTTTAAAAAACCAACAGGTGGAAGAGAAATAAAAGATCTTTGTAGAGTTCCAGATGTTGAAATATTAGTTATGGCAACATCAGAATTTGCGTTTGTTTTAAAAGTTGTTACCTTATTAAATGTCCAGTTTACACGCCAATTCAACTCTAAATTAACATTTTCAAATAAAGTGCGGCTTGTTCTAAAGTCTAATGCATTATTTTGGCTAAAATTATCGGTTAAGTTTGCTCCATTTGGTGCTCTCTTCCCTAAATCATAATTAAGACCTAGCATAAACGAACGAGAAGGACCATTTTCTTGATTATATTTACCCCAAAAATTAGTAAAACCATGCCCTTTACCATATAATCCGGTCGCAGTAAAAGTATTTGTTAATGAATAATTTGCAGAAATATTATCATAATTGCATAGTAGGCTGAATAACACGGATCCTAATCCTGCTGAAAACTCCCTAAATGCTTTTATTCCCTTCTTTGCTGTATCTTCAACTGTTCGATTTGCTTCAGGATTACCGAATAGATCTGTCCAAATAAGCTTATATCTAATGCTAAAATTGCTTGAAAATCTTCCGGAAACAGATGCACTTCTACCAAGTTCTTTATTTAATGGTTGATACTGCCATGCGTAATTTGCAGAATAGCTAAAAGAAGTTGTAAAATACTTGGCAATAAATTGTGGTAATTTTAAATTTGTTCTAAAATCAGTATTTTGGTTGTAATTTAAATCTGTACCAAAAAAATCTTTTTTTAAAATTCTGTCCCAAATTTCACTTTCAGACAATGTTGAGGTTTTTGGATCTACCAAATGATTTAATGTTGATGTTACTGCTACATTATACCTAAAGCCAAAATTAAATAATCCTAATTCGGTTAATTTCCAATCGAAGCTAGCATTTCTTGATGTACCAAATTGCGCTGATTTAGTTGGTTGTGTTACAATATTTCCAATTTTTCTATTTTGTGTGTATGAGTAGTTCCTATTTGCAACAATCTGAGCTGTAAAATTGGTTGGCAAATAATATAATTTTACATTTTTATATTCACCTGCAATTTCAAATAAATAACCTAATAAAAATATATCTTTTAATGCTATATAACTTGTTGGTGAAAAAGTTGTTGCATAATTAATCGAACTTGCCCAGTTCCAAGCACTAGCTTTTTCTACAGTCGGGCCACGAGAAAAACTCTTATTATATGAAAAATTTAAAGTTGTAGAATTAATTGTTTTTTGAATTAACGTATTATCAGTAGGTATATTAATTTTTATACCACTTAAAGTATACATATCACTAACTGATAAACTTTTAGAGTTCTCTTTTATTAGTTTTGCCTCTTTGTATGCTTCTTCAGGTGAATATCCTTGAGCTATTAATTTCTTTTGTGTTTGTAAAATAGCATCCTCAACTTTAATATCAGTACCAGGGACAAATAAAGGATCAGCTTTACTCTCCGAGTGAGAAACACCCAATCGTAAATTACTTCCTTGTAAATCTACAGGAATAAATTTCAGTAAATCTATATCTGTATTAACACTCCAAGAATTAATATCATTTCTTGAACCACTATTCATTACTCTTGAAGTTAAGCCTCTAAAATTTGGATTTGTTCTATTATAGTTTACTGAAATATTCATCAAATCTGAAAGTTTTAATGATAAACTAGTTCGATAAGACCAACCTTGGCTATTATCAATATTTACCACTCTGAGCTCATCTAACCACAGAGTACCATTAATTTTTACTCCTGTTACAGCACTATCTTTAGGAGATTCTACACCAACTAATAAAAATTTGATAGCTGTTAAATTCGGATTACCTTTAAATGAATAAAAATGGCCAGGTTTACCATCAACTGGGAATAAGTTAGATTTATTCAGTGAATCTTTTAGCTGTTTTATTGATCTTATTTTATCTAATTGAATTTGCATATCATGCCAATTTTCTTTAACTGGCATTCTGTATTCATAGTAATTTAACGTATCAGTACCAAATCTTAAATAAACATAAGCGTTTTTATTATAAGTTAAACTTGATGGATCCGTAGAACGATATAAATCACCATGTACAAATAATTTCATTTCTGAATAGTTAAAAATATCCAATGGCTGATATAAATATTTGATGATTTCTTTTTTTTCTCCTGCATAAAATTCATTGATTTTAAGTAATAAAGATTGCTCATTTTTTTTAATTCTTTGATCTGCTTTTGATAGATCAATTTCTTGTTTTAGTCCAGGTGGCATTGAATATTCAGGATTATCATGTAAATTTATTACACTAATGTTATAAGTTGAATCTTTTTTATTGACTTTTTGCCATTGGCTACCGACAAAATTAAATTCCGCAATTCTTAATACAATGGGATTATTTTCATTCTGGAAAAAGACTCTTACATATTGAACATTTTGTAAATCTGGATTTCCAAAAGCTTTTCTATTATTATCACGTATTGGAATACGGATTAAATACCAATTTTTATTACCGTTACCACCACCTTGTATGTATGGATTTGTAGCTCTTGATGTATCGAGTGGAACTTCATAACGATAGAAATTTTCAGAAGTATTAACATCACCATCGCCATTTAAATCTTCTGTATCAGGTATATTTAAAAGTTCAGCTAAATTTCCATTTCCCTGCGTTCCATTATAATTAAGATAATTTCTACCATCAAACTTAAAATTATCACCGGCAGGATCATCTCCAGCTATTCCATATAATTTTCTTTCTTCTTCATCTGTTAGACCGTCTAAACCTAAGTCATAAGCTGGATCTAAAATTCCATTTCTTTTTTTGTCTTCAGTGTCTAATTTCCCATTAGGTATAACATCTTCACTAACTTGCCCAATATCAATATATATTTTAGAATTGGCTAAATTTGTATCTTGATATTTAAAATTCATTGGTTTAAACCAAAATTCAATGAATTCAACATTTTCTTGGTCCAATTTAGCAGGGATTTGCAAATATTTCATTATACCACCCCAATTATTTTTTGCTAACTGATTGGATGGTAAATAATTATAAGGACCTTTCATAGTAGGGATATACCAAAAATCCATCACAGGTACATTTTGATCTTCTCGTGCTGCTTCCTTTTCTGGCCATATATCTTTAACATTAACAGGAGAAGGTAATAGATTAAACCATACTGACTTTGCTTTATATTGCATATAGTCTTTTTTATTTGGAACACCATAAAAAGGAACACTTAGATCTTTCCAAGTTGTTGAAGTAATACCAATTGTAATTGTTCTTTTACCTCCTTCAAAATCATCAATATAAGCAACACTTTTATTTTTATCACCATCTATAGTACTTTTTATTGTATTTCCGTCGGGATTTATCATTGCATATTCAGCAGAGAAATTTAAGCTTGACATTTCTCGAACATTAAAAATTTTATTCATATATTTTGTTAAAATTGGTATATCTGTGCCCCATCTAAAATCGATACCAAACATTGTATTATTTATAGGTTCATCCCCGATTTTAACTTTTTCACTTAAAGTTTGTTGAGAATAATTCATAATTGTAAAACCAAGTTTTGTCCTTTCGTCAAAATCAAAAATACCACGCATACCTAAAAGAGATTTCGATGCCAAAGCAGCTAAATCGTTTTCTTCATATTTTATCTTTAAATCAGCTCCTGGGGCTAAAGCTTCAGGCTTTTTAATATACAATTGTCCTACAGAATAATCAACATCATAATCTTTACCAGGTACTAATTCCTGACCATTAAAAAATACTTTTACAGAATTTTCAACAACATTAAAGCCAATTTGAATGGTAGAAGATATATCACCAACAGCTTTAATTTTAAAGAAAAATTTATTTTTTTCATTCCTTTCAGCTGCTTTATATGGAAGTAATTTATATAAATCATCAAATCTTAATGAATCGTCAAGATCAGTTGGGAAATTTTTCCCAAATGGTTCAAGTGTTGGAAAAATCACTTCGCCTGTTTGTACAAAAATTGTTTTTCCATTCTTAAAGTCGAATTTACCATCTGCGCCTTCGTTATCTCCGCTGTATTTATCTAGTCCGAATATATTCAATAACTTATAAGATTGTCCACCCTTTCCTTGTAAAACATTAATAGGTTCGCTTCCAGATGGTTGATAATTAATATCAAATTCGAAACCACTTTCTTTTACATTAGTTGTTCTGGTTGGATAAATATTTTTTAACATTAACTTCCAACCAATTTCATCTGAAGGAGTTAAATTTTCTGGTTTTACTAATTTCAAAATTAAAGTTGTATCGGGATTATCATTAGCGAATTCACCATATTGTATATCATCTCTCGGATCAGTCGGATCGTCCCCTTGAATTGTATATGCCACAGCAATTTTTTCATTATCTTGAATTTGGCTTTTGAAAGTAATAAACCCTGTTTCTCTATGAATAATATAATCTTTACCAGGTTCTAATTTAACAAAATATCCAGTTATCCCTCTTTTGTTAGGATCTTGCGCTGTGGTTGGATCAGTTTGAGCTTTAAATTCATCATAATTAGAACCAAATTTTGGTGGTAAATTATAATAGGCATTAACTTTTCTACGTTGTGGATTTAAGAAATTTGTAGTAGATTTCCAAACCTCAATATCAACCACTACATATTTATCTACAATTTCTCCAACAGGTTTCGAGAAATATTTATAAAACATATTATATTGTGGCAACTGGGAAGCATAAATTGTATCAATAAAATAGTGATTGGTTGAATATTCCGTTAATTTTACTGTAAAATCACGTGCTTGCCCACCTCCAGAAATTGATTTTTCCTGCGTCTCACCTTTTTTCTGAGATGCAATAGTAGATAAACTTAGTGGTCCTAATTTAAAGTCAGCTTTGATACCAAAAAGAGCTTCAGAACCTGAAACTAAACCTGAACCACCCATTGCAACATTACCAGCTTCTACACTTTGTACAATTTCATCTTCATAACCTGTATATTTAATTTTCAATCTATTTTCATATTCAAACGATCTTTCTGTGTTCCAATCAGCACTTATTTTTAATTTATCACCAACAGTACCATCTACATTTATTTGAACCTGTTGCTTAAAATCTGGTTCATTTCTCGATTTTCCATATATATTATTGGTTATTCCCCCCATTTCTTCATTACGAAAAGCTGCTCTTATATCTACAGCACCATTAATTCTTAATTTAATACCTGGCCTACCGAAAATTGAAAGAATACCTATATCTGGTAAAGGAATATCTAAATTAGTAAATGAACTCATAAAATTTTTTAGCTCATCATCAACTTTCAATTTCCCTTCATAGCGTCTTATTAGTTGTTCCCATAAATTTCTATTATTATACTCTAACCGGTATTTAATATAATCATCAATTGGTAGAACAACACTTGTTCTAATTTCATTATTTGCTAAAATATCTTTAATTATAACAAAATTACCTGTACTATCTAGAGAAATATCTTGCAGAAATGGAGTTTTTTTAAATGTTAGCGGAATATTAAAGGCGTTATCATAAAAATATGGGAAAGGGATATAATTTCTATAATATTTATAATATTGAATTCGCGCTGTTGAATCTTTTAAATATTTAATTTTAAGAAGTGAATCCTCAGAGATTTTATTCTCTTTATTTTCTTGTTTTAGATTTTTAGGCTTTGTTTTTGCTTGTTGTTTATTTTTTGTAGGATTTGTTTGTTCTACAGGATATGATAAAAAATAAAAAGCCCCTAATCCCGCTTTTAAGCTAATTGAATTAAAAAATAATCCCCAAATAAATACTAATAAAATTACTAAAAAGTTTTTATATGATTTAAAGAATTTGCTCACTATACCTAAAAAATAATTAAACAGTAAAATAAAATATCAATAAACCTCCAAGGAAATAATTAAAAATAAATTCCTTTTGCTTCAAGAAGCATGTCAACCAATTCACGAAAAGCACCATAGCCCCCTTTAGCACTGCAAATATGATCAACTTTACTTAATATTGATTTATGTGCATCAGCTGGAGCAGCTGTAAAACCAACTAATGGCAAAAGAACTAAATCATTCACATCATCACCAATAAAAGCTATTTCATCATTTTTTAATTTTCTTCTTTCTATAATTTCATTTAGTGCAATAGATTTATCTTCAATACCCAAATATGTAAGTTCTATTTTTAATTTATTAGCTCTAGTTTGGATCAAATCAGCATTATCTCCACTAATAATAGCAGTTTCAATTCCGGCTTTTCTAAGCAATACAACTCCCATACCATCTCTAACATAAAATCTTTTAATGGTTAAACCTTCACTAGTATAATAGAGCCCACCATCGGTTAAAACACCATCTATATCAGTAATTACAAGTTTAATATTTTTTAGTTTTTGTAAATTATCCATAATATTTACTCATTTTCGACAAATTCTTTTAGTTTTTCAGTTCTTTCAGCTAATTTTAATTGTTGTATAATTTCATGAATTTCACCATCCATAGCTTCACCTAAATTATAGAGTGAAAGACCTATTCGGTGGTCAGTTATTCTATTTTGTGGGAAATTATAAGTTCTTATTTTTTCACTTCTATCACCACTGCCAACCATACTTTTACGTTGTTCAGAAATTTCACTATTAACTTCTTTTTGTTTCATATCGTACAATTTACTAGCTAAAACTTTCATAGCTTTCATTCTATTTTTCAATTGAGATCTTTCATCTTGACAAGTAACTACTATACCCGTTGGAATATGTGTAATACGAATAGCTGTTTCCACTTTATTAACATTCTGTCCACCGTGTCCACCAGCTCGATAAACATCAATTTTCAAATCTTTTGGATCAATATTAACTTCAACTTCATCAATTTCTGGAAGAACTGCAACCGTTACAGCAGAAGTATGGACTCTTCCACTAGCCTCAGTTTCAGGGACTCTTTGAACTCTATGCACTCCACTTTCAAATTTCATATCACCAAACACATTATCACCCTTCAATATAAAGACAACTTCTTTTATACCACCAAGGCCACCTGTTTCATTTATGTCTAAGACTTCCATACTCCAACCACGTTTTTCAGCATAACGGCTATACATTCTAAATAAATCGGCTACAAATAAAGCAGCTTCTTCGCCTCCAGTACCAGCACGAATTTCTACAATGGCATTTTTATCATCATCAGGATCTTTTGGTAATAGCAATATTTTAATTTCTTCTTCCATTTTAGCAATTTGCTCTTTCAAAATTGGAATTTCTTCTTTTGCTAACGCACTAAGTTCTGGATCTTCGTTAGTTTCTATCAAACTTAAATTTTCTTCCAAATGCTTTCTTAATTTAAAATATTCATAATAAGCATTAACTATAGGTTCAAGCTGATTTCTGGTTTTTGAAAGTTTTACATATTTATCCTGATCATTAATTACATCAGGATCTGTAAGTTGCTCATTAATAATATCAAATTTATCTTTAATTCCTTCTAATTTATGCAATAAGTCCATAAAAAACCTTAATTTAATCTAGTAAATATAATGAAAAAATCAATAAAATAAAATAAGTTAGTTAAATCTAGTAGCTTTCAGCTTAAAAGCTAGATATGAAGTTTGCTTAAATATAAAAAAATATTTAAATTTAGTTTTAATAAATATAGATAATACATACGATGAAAACTTTCATTATTGCCGAAGCGGGAGTAAATCATAACGGAGATATTGAAACAGCATTTAAATTAGTAGATGCAGCAGTTGAAGCAAAAGCTGATGCTGTTAAATTTCAAATATTTAAGACTGAAAACTTAACAACAAATAATGCACCAAAAGCTACATATCAAAAACAAACAACTGCGAGTAATGAAACGCAAGCTCAAATGCTAAAAAAATTAGAACTTTCGTATGATAATTTCGAAAAACTTAATAATTACTGTAAAGCTAAAAATATTTTATTCCTTGCCTCTCCATTCGATATAGAAAGTTTACATTTCCTTTTAAGCTTATCCCCTGATTATATTAAAATAGCATCTGGCGAAATACAAAATTTACCGATGTTGAAAATAATAGCGGGTAAAAATAAAAAGATTATAATGTCAACAGGAATGGCAACCATAGATGAAATACAAAACACTGTTGATTATCTGATAAATAACGGTACAAAAAAACAAAATATTTCCATATTGCATTGTAATACACAATATCCAACACCTTATAATGACGTAAATTTATTAGCAATAAAACAGTTAAAAAGAATATTCAAAACAAAGGTTGGCTATTCTGATCATACAATAGGTATAGAAATTCCAATTGCTGCAGTAGCTATTGGCGCAACTATAATAGAAAAGCATTTTACACTTAATCGATTAATGGAAGGCCCAGATCATAAAACATCCATTGAACCAAATGAACTAAAAAAAATGGTCTCCTCTATTAGAAATGTTGAACTCGCACTCGGCAATAAATATAAAATTGTTACAAAATCTGAACTTGATAATATAAATATAGTAAGAAAAAGTATTGTTGCAGCAAGAGATATAAAAAAAGATGAAATATTTACTGAAAATAATATCACATTAAAACGACCAGGCACAGGACTTAGTCCTATGTTATGGGATAAAGTTATTGGAACTAAAGCAAAAAAAAATTTTTATAAAGATGATTTTATTGAAATATGAAAACAATTTGCGTATTTACAAGCTCTAGAGCAGATTATGGAATACTCAAACCATTATTAAAGTTATTAAAAAAAAATAATAATTTTAATTTACAACTATTAGTTTCAGGAATGCACCTTGTTCCTCAATATGGTAATACTATTGAAGAGATAGAGCAAGATAATTTTGATATAAGTGCTAAAGTAGATATACTTTTAGCATCTAATACAAGATCCTCCGTAGCTAAAAGTATTGGTATAGGCTTAATCAATTATAGTGACATATTGGAAAAACTAAAACCTGATATATCGATAGTTTTAGGGGATAGATTTGAAACTTTTTCTTTTTCAATAGCTTGCCACGTCTTAAATATTCCATTAGTACATATTCATGGAGGAGAAATTACTGAAGGAGCTATAGATGATGGTTTCAGACATAGTATAACAAAATTAAGCTATCTTCATTTCACTTCAACTGAGGAATATAGACAAAATGTAATACAATTAGGAGAAGAACCATTTCGAGTTTTTAACGTTGGCGCTTTAGCTATTGATAATATAAAAAACCTTGTTAAATTATCTCGTGAAGAATTTGAAAAAAGATTAGGTATTAAACTCAAAAAATATAATTTCCTAATTACTTATCATCCTGTTACATTAGATAAAGATTTAAGTAAAATCCAATTTTCCTCCATATTAAAAGCACTAGACAAATTTAATGATACTTTATTAATCTTTACTGCTGCAAATGCGGATCCAGAAGGGATGAAAATCAATGATATGATTAAAGATTATACTAAAAATAATACCAACAAGGCAATATTTATACCATCATTAGGGCAGTTTTTGTATTTTAATGCATTAAATTTTGTAGATGTCATTATCGGTAATTCTTCTAGCGGAATCATTGAAGCACCAAGTTTCAAAATCCCAACTATTAACATAGGCGATAGACAAAAAGGTAGAACTAAAGCTATATCAGTTATTGATTCATCTTATGATACTGAAGAAATTTATACCAAAATTAAATATGCTTTATCAGATGATTTTCAAAAAATATGTAAATCTTGTGTTAATCCCTATGGTGATGGTAATTCGGCAAAAAAAATTATCAACATTTTAGAAAATTATAGTTTCGATAATATTAAAAAGAAATTTTATAAAATAAGAGGGAATAATCTTGAATAAATCTTTTGACAAGTATTTAATTGAAAAAAATAATTCATTAAAAGATGCTCTTAAATTACTTGATAAATTACCTAATAAAATACTATTTATAATAGATAATGATAAAAAATTACTTGGCTCATTAACAGATGGAGAAATTCGCAGGTGGATTTTAAGGAATGGTAAATTAAATACAAATGTCTACGAAGTATGCCATAAAAAATGTTTATATGAATATGATAACTACGACGTAAACCATCTAAAAAAAATTATGATTTCAAACAAAATTTATCAAATTCCGATTGTCGATAAAAACTTAAAAGTTGTAAATATAGTTTTTTATGAAGATTTATTTGGTGAAAATTTTACAAAAAAAATTGATAAATTAAATGTTGATATTTTGATAATGGCTGGTGGTAAAGGTCAAAGATTAGAACCTTTTACTAAAATTGTACCTAAACCGCTAATTCCTATAGGCGATAAGCCTATAATAGAACATATTATAGACAAGTTTGTATTTTATGGCATAAAATTATTTTTTATATCTATTAATTATAAATCAGAACTTATAAAAGCATATTTCAAAGAAATTAGCCCTAATTATCAAATTAAATTTGTTAAAGAAAATAAACCATTAGGTACTATTGGTGCTTTACAGATTATCGAAAATGAAATTACATATGATGATGTTTTATTGGTTAATTGTGATATACTCATCAATATTAATTATAATGATCTTTATAAATATCACAAGGACAATAATAACGATATTACAATCATTTCTTCGTTAAAAATTTATAAAATTCCATATGGCATATGTAAAGTTAACAATGGAAATCTAATAGAAATTGTTGAAAAACCAGAATACGAATTTTTGGTAAACACTGGTATGTATTTAATAAAAAAAGAATTAATAAAATTAATTCCCAAGGATACGTTTTACAATGCTACAGATTTTATAAATGATGCTAAACAAAAAGGCTTTAAAATTGGTGTATTCCCAATTAATGATAACGACTGGGTTGATATTGGTGAGTGGGATGAATACAAGAAATCATTAAATAAAATAAGTTTTTTAATGGAGTAGACATTGTATAAGAATAAAAGTATACTTGGTATTATTCCTGCAAGAGGTGGCAGTAAAGGATTACCTCGTAAAAACATAAAGTTACTATTAAACAAACCATTAATTGCTTGGACAATAGAAGAAGCTAAAAAAAGTAAATATTTAGATAGAATTATTATATCTACTGATGATGAAGAAATAGCAAAAATATCAGAATCTTTTGGTGCTGAAGTCCCTTTTATGAGACCTCAACAACTTGCGCAAGACTCAACTCCAAGTTATGAAGTAATTAAACATTGTATTGAATACTTCCATCAAAAAATGAATGTAAGCTATGATTATATTGCATTATTAGAGCCAACTTCCCCTTTACGAGAAACCAGTGATATAGATAATTCAATAGAATTATTAATAAATAATAAATCTGCAACATCAATTGTAAGTATAGCTCAATTGGATAAAATTGATTTAAATTATATATTTTCTGTCAAAGAACAGTTTCTTATTTCACCTTTTGAAAATAATCCTAATTTTTCGGTAAAACATAAAACAAGACAAGAAATGGAAAAATTATATTTCCCTGATGGTACTATTTATATATCTGAGACATATGAATATTTAAATAAAAAGACATTTTATCACGAAAAAACCCTTGCATATATCGTAGATAAATATAAGTCATATGAAATTGATGATATATTAGACTTTATAATAATTGAAACATTGTTAAAACATAAAAAGGATTATTAAAATG
>DAOSVM010000042.1:0-18597 GCA_035379625.1 Ignavibacteriales bacterium
AGTTCTCCATTATTTACAGATAATCTTTTAAGTAAAACGACAAAAGAACCAAGGAAAACTGAATCAATAAAATTTACTGCTGATAAATCGATTATAACTTTCTTGTATTGAGATACAATACCATCCAAACTAGCTTTAAAGTTCTCTACATTTGCCATTGTTGCTCTATCAATATTTAATTTTAGTACAACTGTACTACCATCTGTTTTTAATATTTCTAACATGGGACATCTCCAAATTTGTTAATTTCAATTTTAAAATATAAAAAAAATATATTAATTTCAATTTAAAAATAACAAACAGTTTGAATATGAAAAATTTTTTTATTTTTATCACGCAGAAAAAAAATATATTTTATTTTACTTTAATAAATATATTATTTATCATTTTATTAACTACATATCATTATCAAAACATTTATCGAAATTATAATAAATATTATACAAATTTAGTATCAACCGAAATTTATAAACTATACTACGATTTTTTATTTAATGGCAACAATAATGTTATCCCATTAAAACAAAATAATATTATCAACAATACTTTAACTCCAGCTGAACAAATCTATTTTAGCTTATTACTTGAAAATAAAAATAGGACATATAAGTTTATTGCATTTAATGATAATTTATATTTTATTAAATATTTAAATAACGTTATTTATTTAAAAAAAGTATCAAAAGTTCAAATACTAAAATTTCTAGACCTACAATCTGATGATAGTAATTCATCTATTCCTATAGTTTTTGTTGCAGACAATAACGTTTCAGTTTTGTTTAATGTTAAAGTATCTCCTTCCCTGACATCAGAATTATTATTATTAATATTACTAATTTCATCTTTCTTATCATTTATTACTTTATTTTTAACTTATGAAATATCACAAAATTATCAAGCAAATCTTCTACATGATATAACGAATTTATTTTCAAATATTTTTCCCCAACAAAATCAAAATTATAACTCATTAAATGATGTTTTTATTTATATACAAAATTTTATTGTTAATCTTCAGAACAAATTATATTTACTTTCCAACATTGATATAAATTCAATTTACATATATTTAAATCAAAATCTTCAAATTGTAAATTATGGTAAAAAAACTGAAGAATATTTTAAATCTATTTTCAATATCAATATAAAAAATCAAGAAGCAATTATTGAATATCTTTATAAATTTGATAATAATTTAGCTTATTTAGATAAAAGTCTGTTAGTTCAACCATTGGATTTCCATTTAATTTTAAATGATAAATATTTATTATTCAACTTCAAACCCACCGAAAACAATTTAATCCTCTTAACAATTAAAGATGAAACTTTGAAAATTACAAACGAGATCAAATTAAATAAACATAAAGAAGTTTTAAATAAACTTTTTGAATCCACTAATAATTTCTTTGTTCTTATTGATAACAAATTAAGAATATATAAATATAGCAATTCACTTCTAAGAATATTGGAAAGAAATAAAGAAGAAGTTGATAATAAATTTTTATTAGAATTTGTAAAAAGTTCTTATTTAAATCTTTTTAACAATTTTATAAATAAAATTTCTAATAATCCAAACCTCCTAAATGAAAAAATCCTATTACAACTGAAAACTAAATCCAATGTAAGTATTGATTACGAGCTCAATTATAGAAATAAATTAATTATAAATAAAAATATTTACTATCTAATAACTGGTAGAAATATAGTTGAGAAAAAACAAATTGAATCTAAATTCACAATCTTACAAAGTGCAATTGATTCTTCAACTTTACCAATTATCATTACAGATCCTAATATTGTTGATAACCCGATAGTATATGTTAATAAAGCTTTTGAAGAATTAACAGGCTACAGCAAAGAAGAAGTTATAAATTTAAACCCAAGATTTTTATATAGAGAAGATAAACAACAACCAAACTTAGAATTAATCAAAAATTCTATACAAAAAGCTTTACCTTGCAAAACTATATTACGTAATTATAAAAAAGATGGAACATTCTTCTGGAATGAAATACAAATATCTCCAATTTTTGATAACAATGGTAATTTATCAAACTATATTGCTTATCTTCACGATATTACTCAAGATATTATATTGCAGGAGCAATTGCTTGAAGCTAAAGAAAAAGCAGAAGCAGGTTTTAAATCACGTTCCGAATTTTTAACTATTATGTCACATGAAATAAAAACACCTTTAAATGGTATTCTAGGAATACTAAATATTCTTGAAAATTCTAAATTAACTAATGATCAAATTAATCTCATTAACATAATAAAGAAAAATAGTACAAATTTATTGAATATTCTTAACAATATTTTACAATATACTAATTTAATTTCTGGCAAAGCAAATATTCATACTTCTAAAATCAAATTACAAAATTTATTAACTGAACTCTTCTCTTCATATATATCAGTAGCATCACAAAAAGGGATTGATTTTTATGTTTATTTTGATCCCAAAATTACTTACTCTGTAAAGATAGACTATGAAAAATTTAAGGATATGCTTTCTCATATTTTAAGCAATGCTTTAAAATTTACCGACAATGGTTTTGTGGGGTTTTCAATAAAAGAATTGAACCGTACTGATACTTTTGTAACATTATCAATTTCAATTTTTGATACTGGTATAGGTATTGATAATAATAACTTACCTAATATCTTTAACCCTTTTTATCAGGTAGATTCATCCAACAAACGTAAATACGGTGGCATTGGTATAGGACTTGCTATTGTTAAAGAAATTGCGAATCTTTTTGATGCAACATTTTGGATAGATAGTAAAATAGGAAACGGAACAACATTTCATTTAACTCTAAAGATGGAATATGAAGAATCCAGTACCGAAAATAACACCGAGTTAATTAACTCATTGAAGAAGATGTCATATTTATTGATTTATGATAATCCGAAGTTAGAAGAATATTATAATGAAACATTTGCTGACTTATTTAATGTCTTTCATTCCATTGATTATGAATCTTTTATTGATAATCCATTACCACCATTCGATGTTTTAGATGTTGACGTATCAAACTCAAATCTAAATAAATTAACTTTTAAAGATGTTAGTGCATATAAATATAAATTGTTAGTGTTAAGTAAGAAATTTTCTAATAATACTAATTTACCTACCATTTCAAAAACTTATAATGTAATTTATAAACCTTTTACTTGCAAAGCATTATTTAATGTTTTATATAAAAATGAAGATACCGCACAGCAAAAATCTGCGGAAAAAACTAATCAACTTAAAATACTTATAGCTGAAGATAATAAATTAAATCAAAAAGTCGCTGGTTTTATATTTTCAAAATTAGGTTATAATGTTGACTTTGCAAATGATGGATTTGAAGCTATTTTAAAAGCTAAAGAAAATACCTATGATTTTATTTTTATGGATTTGCAAATGCCAGAAGTCGATGGTTTTGATGCAACAAAACAAATACTCAAAGATAAAGATATTGTCAAAAAACCCATCATTATAGCAATGACTGCCAATACTCAAGAAGATGATAAACTTAAATGTATAGAAGCTGGTATGGTTGACTTTATCACAAAACCAATAACACCCGATATGGTTGAAAATGTAATTTCAAAATTTTTGGTATCTTCACCTACGTCTACAGATGAAAAGCAACAAACAAAAGAAAATACATCAAAAGAAAACATATCGGAAAATTATTTATATTTTGATGAAAACCAATTTAAAAATACCTTCAATCTAGAAACTGATAAAGATTTTGCTTTAGAAATGCTTGATTTATTTACAATTCAAGCTGAAAAATCATTCCAAGAAATTAAAAAAGCATTTGAAGAAAAAGATTTTGAAAAAATTAGAAGTATTGCACATCAATTAAAAGGTTCATCAGGAAATTTAGGTGCTTCTAAGTTTCACGATTTATGCGCAAATATTGATAAAGAAATAAAACAAAAAATATTTGATAATATACCCGATTATATTAATAAACTTGAGTATATTACAATCAAAACAATTGAAGAAATTAGTAAATATATTCAATATTTGAAGAACACTAAATAGTTAGATATATATCATAAATTCTATAAAAAAATTCTAATTCTTTTTCATCTATTGTAAATAATACTTGATCAGCTAAAATATCTAATATAATAATAGCATTTATACTACCATCCATATATGAACTTTCTCTTATTTTATTACAAATAGCTTTATTTATATCTCTAATATTCGAATATATATTGATTAAATTTTCAAATCCCCAATCAGTCGGTAGATCTTTATTCATTCTTAAATATTGTCCCAGCAAATACATTCCCATTACTCTAAACTGTGTCTCCTCAATACTAGAAAATGGTAGGTGAAACCTAGCCATAGGATATAAATACTTAAAAACAGGACAACCACTTGTTGGCATAATTATACCTAATAAACTTCGAGCCCCTTCCTGCAAACTACATTTTTTTGTGTAAGTTCTGTATGGAGTTATAACTTCGACTGAAATATTTTCATATGAAGGAAATTTACCAAAAAATTCTATATATTCAATTAATTTTTTGTATAGTATACATTTATTTTCATTATTATTAATACAATCTAGGCAATTGTTCTTTTCAAATGGACATTTTTCTTCTTTATCATCAAAAATAATTTTATAACTTTTAGTTTCTGCGTTATTAATATAGAATTTATATTCAATAAAATATTTTTCATCCATTTTCCCCTCCTTTTATATTCATATCCCAATGACATAATGCAAAATCATATTTCAAAGGATCATCATTATTTATTTTTTTCATATAATCAGTAAAAGACTTTGCAATTCTTAAATTTGGACTTGAAAATTTAATATCTGTATAATTTTTAATAATTTTACTTAAATGAATATCAATGGGATAAATCAACTGATTAGGTTTAATAAAATTATAAATTCCAAAGTCTATATTATCTTTTCTAACCATCCACCTAAAAAAGAGAAATAATCTTTTACAATTTGTGTTTTTACTAATATTAGGAAATAAAAATTTTAATCCGTGAGTAATATTATTATCTTGAGATTCTAAAAAATTTAAAAATAATTTATATAATTCAATACAATAATCTTCTAAATTATTAACTTTTAGCTTATAGAAATAATTTCCAATACTGTTATATTTTAAAGTAATATGTTTTAAAAATCTAAGAAGAATTTCTATATCATTTTTTGTCTGGAATCTATAATAAATTTCATTATTTAGCAAATTAAAATTTTTTATTGCGTAGTATGGTTCATAATTAAAAATATCAAGAAGATGAAAAAGAAATTTCTTTATTTGTTTTATACTACCATAAGCAAATAGAGCTGAAATAAAAGAAAATAATTCGATATCATTTTCATATTTCAACTTTTTACAAACTAATACAGGATCGTCATACTCTTCATTATTGTATTTATTGTATAATTCTTCTAAGAATTCATAATTTAATATTAACATAATTTAAAGTGTTAAAGAAATTTTGAAATAATTTTCTTCATAAAAATATTTTATTTCACAATGCAAAATATTATTAATCTGTTTTAGTGTGTTATAATAAATTAAGTATTTGTAATCAAAGTTTGTATTATTGAATAAATCAATTTCCTCATTATATAAATTATATTTTATTAATTCATTTATATTTAACTCATTTGAATACAATAATATATCAACCTGCAACAAATTATTTTCATTTGTAGTAAGAAGAATTTTTATTTCATTAAGTTTTATTATATTTTTATAAAATTGTATACTATAAATTAAATATTTATCTAAAATCCACTCATCAATAAATATAAATTCTGACGAATGACTATCATTTATGATGAAAATTTTATCAAAGATTGAACTTAGTATTATTTGAATTTTTTCACAATATTTTTTCAACTCGATTTTACTTCTCAAACTGTTAACTTCCGTAATACTGAATGTTGTCCAATCTATTAAAGCATGTATAATAGTGTTGAGCTGTTGTGCGGCTTTATTGATTACGTTAACTAATTCTAAATTACCATTAGATAATTCAGATTCCAATATTTCAGAAATCCCTATAATATCATTTAATGGATTGATTAATTCTCTGGAAATATTACCAATTACTTCGTTCCTAAAGGTAAAAAGTTGATATTGTTTATTTTTTAAAATAGATATTTCTTTAATAAGTTTATCTTGCATCGTATTATCAATAAAAACTTCAATAACAAATGATTTGTTATCAGTTTCTAAGAAATTACTAAATAGCAAAATTGGATATATATTATCATTGATATCTTTAAAATATGTTTTTAATGGCGTAGGACTAAAATTAAAATCAACTATTTCAAAATTATCATCTACATAATTTACGATAAAAAAGTCTCTGTAAGAAGAAATTAGTGTTGCTTTATTTGACCCACTTAATTTTTCAGTATAAAGATTTGTATCTAAAATTTCTTTTGTGTCAGGATCAAGTAAAAAGAATCCAATAGGTAAAGTTTCTAGTATATATTTAATTTGATTTAAAGATTGATTATATTTTAAAGTTTTATCAATAATTTGCTGATTTATAATTTGTTGAGAAGAATCGAATTCTTTATTTTTTCGAGAATTAATTATGTATGACGCTAAAGCGATATTACCAATCATTATTGCGTCTTGAATATTTGTTGGTAAACATTCTAATTCAAAATCGCAATAAACTGAAATAATTCCTATTGGTTCATTACTTATAACTAATGGAAAAATAAAATTTTTAAATGGAATCTTAAAAAGTTCAGAATCTGTAAACAATATCTGTTTAAAGTTTAGGGATTTTGTTAGAATTCCATGATTAAATAATTGAAACATATTATATGTTACACTTTGCTCAAAAGCTTCAGGAATAGTTTTAAGGTTGATAAACCCTTGATTGTTTTGTTTTAATGAGAACAAAGCTACAACATTAACAAAGCTAATTGAATTAAGCAACTCCAAATAATTCGATATAATTTGATTTATAGGTAAATTTTTATTATTATAAAATAATTCATTATAATTTTTGATTAATCTTGTAACTATGTTATTATAATTATCCATTAATTACTCAATAGCATTGCTGATGTTTGTTGGAATTCTGCGACTAAAATGTTATATATTTTATGGAAGATATCATCTGGTAGTTTTAAATTTGCAACAATTTCTTTATCTGGACGAGGTACGAAATTATCACCAGAATATCCAAGGCATAAACTTTTTACTAAAATATCTGCCAAATGAATAACACTTACCATTAATTTATCAGCTGAGGTTACAATATTGGGATTATGATGATATCTAATTACATTTTTTATATTAGATGGTAATTTCCATTGATCAGCAACCAAACCACCTATAGTTTGATGATTTATTCCTAAAATTTTCAATTCTGCTTCTCTTATTTCAACTGCGCTTTCTTCAGAATAAGTGAGAACATTTGCATATTCGTCCGATATATATTCAAAAAAAATCAATTTACCGATATCGTGTAGAACACCTGCTAAAAAATAATTATCAAGATTAATATTGCCAACACTTTCACCTATCAATCGGGAAGCAACACCAACAGCTATAGAATGTGCCCAGAAATCAACAGGTTTAAATTTTAATAATAATTTGTTTTTTGAAAACATATTCATAATAGAAACAGCGAGTACGAGATTTTTAATTTCATTAAAAACTAAATAAAAAATAGCATTAGATATTGTATCTATTTTTGTTGTAAATCCATAATATGCTGAATTAGCAACTTTAATAACTTTAAAAGCTGTAGATTGATCAGATGAAATAATCCTTGCAATTTCATCTGTAGTTACTAACGGATTTTGCATTGCTTCACTAATAGCAGAATACACTGTTGGTAAAGTAGGTAAATTATTTATATGAGCTAATATTTTATCAGCTACACTTGCCAATTTATTTATTCCTTATTTTGATTTGATGTTCTATTGCTAAATTAAATAATGATTTTTCAAATAGAGTTATAGGTTCCCATAAAAACATTTGTCGTACATATTTTTTAGCATCTTCAATGTCATCCTCAGTAAACACAACTTTATTTTCATTAATTGATTCAATATAAACCATTGTTACTCCCCAGATCTTTAATAATTTAATATTTTTCTCATCTAATTCAACACCTTCCTGAAGGAGTACTTGTTTAAATTTGTTATAAACAGGTTTGGCTAATTTTTGACCTGGAGTAACAGCATCTATCCCTACATACTCTGCCATATTAATACCCGTAATTAATTAATTGAAGCATTTCTTTTACTGCTCTTTCCAAGCCTACAAGAGCAGCTCTTGCAATAATAGAATGTCCTATACTAACTTCATCAATATTTTCCAATTCTCTAAAAAGTTTAATATTATTGTAATCAAGCCCATGACCGGCATTTACACCAAGTTTATATTTTTTTGCGTATTTAGCTGCTAAACGTATTCTTTCTAATTCTTCAAGTTTTTCTTCTTCATTTAATAAATTAGCAAATTTACCTGTATGTATTTCAATAAAATCAGCACCAACATCTAATGAAGCTTCTATTTGATTATTTTCGGGTTCTATAAATAAAGAAACTGGTATTCCAGCAGAATGGAGTTCCTTTATTGCATTACTTAAGTGATCAATATTATCAATAACATTTAAACCACCTTCAGTGGTTAATTCTTCTCTTTTTTCTGGTACTAAAGTTACAAGATCAGGTTTTACATCACAAGCTATTTTTACTATTTCTGAAGTAGCAGCCATTTCAAGATCTAATTTTGTTGTAATCACTTCTCTTAAAAAATAAACATCTCTATCGTGAATATGTCTTCTATCCTCTCTTAAGTGAACAACAATCCCATCAGCACCAGCAAGTTCAGCTATTATTGCAGCTTGGATAGGATCGGGATTTTTACCTCTTCTAGCGTTTCTTAATGTTGCAATATGATCGATATTAATTGATAGTTTCATAATTCTTAGTAAAATTTGTTGGATAATTAAAATTATTGTCTATTTACAAATTTAATAATATTTTTTTATTTTGAAAATAAAATATTTTTTTTATAATTTTTATTTTAGCATTTATATATTTATAATTATTTTTTATAATTTTTTTTGAGTTGTATGAGAATAATTTTATTTTTTCTAACCGTATACTCTTTAATATTTGCACAAGTAACAGGATCATCTGCCATAGTATCTCCAATTTCTTTAGCAATGGGAAATAGTTATGTATCTTCTTCAAGAGGTTTTTATTCATCTGGAGTTAATCCAGCCAATCTTGTATATTCTAAAAATAATAATTTCGAGATGTCAACAATTTTTCTTCCTCCAAGTTTAAATATTGCAATTGGCAATAATTCATTACAATTAAATGATGTAATTAAATATTTTACACCAATAGATTCAGCAAATATTCTTAAACCTAGAAGAATAACAAAATCCGATATTTCTGATATTAACGATTTATTAAAAGATAATATCAATATTTTTTCAAATGTTAATAGTGGTATTTTTAAAATTTATTACCACTATAATGATATTTATCCATCTTTCGCTATATCTTTAGATGAATATATTATGACTAATACTATCTTTCCAAAGAAATTGCCACTTTCTTTAGTCAATCTTTCCCCTTTGCAAAAAACAGATGATGTTGACCTTTCCTCCTTTGATCTTAAATTTTGGTGGTTACGCTCTTATTCTTTCAGCATGGGATATACATTAAATAATTTTAATTTTATAAAGGAATTAACTAAAAATATTAATATTGATCAAATTGATTTTGGTTTAGGTATAAAATATATTAGTGGTTTTGCATATGCTGGTTTTGACAAAAATAGCATACTATTTAATCATACAAATGACACAATTTCTCAAAAATACGAATATAATATCTCTATCAACAACCTTTCATATATATCACTTTCTGATAATTTTGGTCCCGAATATGATTATAAAAAAATTTCTATTAAAACTCATATACCCAAACAAGTTTTTCCAAAAGAAGCAGGTAGAGGATACGGATTTGATTTTGGTTTGAATTTTAGATTTAAAAAATATCACGTTTTCTCTTTTGCTTTAACCGATGTTGGCAATATTAAATGGTTTAAAAATACTGCAAAATATAGCGCTATTGGAAGTTTTAAATATAGTGGCTTAGGAAAAGGTAATATTTCTGAAATTCAAGATTCCCTACAAAGAACTTTAGACACATTAGATAAATTTGCACCAAATGATTCTTTTAAGTCATCACTGCCAACTGCTATAAGGATTGGCTATGCAACACAAATTAATAATTTAATTGATGATTTCCCTGGGCTTATGTTTTTTACTTTTGATTTTAATATTGGATTAAATAATATGCCAGGAAATAGCAAAAAAGCCAGAATTTCTGCTGGAATAAATTGGAATATATCTGAATATTTACCTTATGTTAGAACAGGTTTTTCAACTGGTGGTCTTTACGGTTTTATGTGGAGCCTTGGTACTGGCTTTGAATCTAACTTTTATACTTTAGATTTTGCAATTGTCAATTTACATGAATTATTACAAAATAATAAGATTAGTAAAGCCATATTTTCAATAGGTGGTAAATTAAGATTTTAATTAAATACCCAAATTAAAATAAACTACTGGATTTCCGATTTTATATTTATCAATATATTTTAACTTCTTAAACTCAAGACTTCTTCCTAAACATACCTCCATCGGCCCAATTGGAGAATCGATTTGGAAAATAATTCCGAGACCATGTTTTAGCTCATTAAAATTGATATCCTTTTTAAATTCCCAAATATTACCTATATCATACTTAAACTTTAAGTAGGTATTTGAGAATAATTTAAAAGGTAATTTACTTGAATGCATTAAAGAAAATTGAAAAATTTGTCGTCCTAAAAACTGATATTGTTTAAAACCAACAAAACTTCTACTTCCACCCAAATCAAAAAATTGCGATACTGGTAGGGTATGATCACCATAACCAAAAACAATCTTTGTACTTATAATACTATTTTTATAATAATTTAAATATTTACTATACTCAAAGAAGAATTTAGAATAGCTTATATCTGCATTTAATGTTTTACTTGCTGTTTCATAATAAGTATTAATTAAAGAGCCCTGTGTAGGGAACGAAATATCATCTCTGGAATCAATTGAAAGCTTCAATTTATTTGTAAACAGAATTTTGTTATATCCTTTATATGTAATATCTTCAAGTCTTTTAATTTCATCAGTAAAATATTTTGTTTCAAATATTAAATTGCCTAATTTTTTTAATTGTAATCCTAATGCTAAAAGTCCACCGTAGCTTATTATTTCATATTTACCAACTACATTATATCGATTTAAATTATCAACCCTTTCATAATAATTTCTTACTTGATCATTAAAAAAGAAACCTAATTTATAGGTAAAATATGAGTTGAAAACTCTTCTAGTTTTTTGTTCTAACAAAGTTTTAATTGTATTTCTTCCACCTTCTAAATTAAAACCAAATTCTAAATTATCTCCAAGTAAGTTCTCATCTCTAATATCAACCATTGCAATTGTTCCAAATTCTTCATCTATTTTTAACCCTAATCGTATTAAACTAGTCAATTTTTCTTCAACTTTCACGTATACAACATTTTCACCACTTTCATTTTTTACGTTAATCTCAATATTTGTAAATAATTGAGTGGAGTATAAATTTTTTAATGATTTTTCTATATCTTCTAATTTTAATAAAGAATTTTCTTCAAATGTAAGTTCACGTTTTATAATATATGATTTTAAGGTTTTATTTCCTATCACTTTTATTTTATCAACATAGCCATTATTAAATTTTATTGATAATTTATTCTTATCAATTTTTATCGAATCTATTCCCAAAAGAACATACGAATCTTGCCTAAAAATCCTATTTATACTAATCACAGAATCTATTATTACCTTTGGATTGTTTGGTATTCCATATAATTTATTAGTTATTTTATCAATTTTTATTAGGTCTGATAATGGAATATCAATTAAATCTATATGATTTATTATTTCATACTCATCAATTTTAATATCAATAATGTTTTTAGTATTATTTATTATAGCATAAATATTTTTTACTTGTTGATTTTCTAATAAAATTTTACTCATAATGAAGTAAATTTCCGAATATTGAATTTTTTCTTTAAAATTTAAATAATCAAAATAATTTTTATATTTATTATCAATATTAATTTTGGGGAAATTTATGACTTTGTTTTTCAAACCTAATTTTTGTTTTTTTACAGAATCTATTTGCTCTTGTAGTATTTTTATATATTTTAGCCCTTGTAAATAACCTAGATTAATAATACTATCTAAATTTTTAAAATCAACAAAATCTATATTTTTTATATCATGATTTATTATAAAATTTGCTTTTTTAAGTTCATACTGACTAATAATATTTATCGGGATACTTATAGTCTGATCAGCTACATACAAAATTTTATCAAGTAGATTTTCATTATTTAATCTACTAGTAGCATTAGATACTATTATAAAATCACTTTTAAATTCATCTGCTACAGAGACAGGTATATTAGCAACTAGACCTCCATCAACTAACTTAAAGCTATCGACATTAACAGGTTCAAATATAAATGATACATTAGCGCTCGCTCTCATTGCCATACTTAATGAACCTTTTGAAAGCACTATTTTTTTTCCTGTCTTTAAATCTGTTGCTACAGCTCTATAATTATAAAGTAATTTATCAAAATCAGAACAATTATTAAGAGGTGAGTTTAATACTAATTTGTTAAGGAAATTATTAAATTTTTGTCCAGAATTTAGAGATGTTGGAAGAATTATATCAAATCCTTTAATTTTTAATGTTAGAAGAGCTCTATCTTCAGTTAATTTTTGATCATAAAATAGATCTTCCCTTTTTGTTTCTTTTGTTATTTTTAATAAATCATCCCATGGTGCATTTAAAAAAATTTCTTTTATTTGATCAGGAGTATAACCTACAGAATATAAACCACCAATTATACTTCCCATACTTGTTCCAACAATATTATCAACATGAATATTATTTTCTTCTAAAGCTTTAAGTAAACCAATATGGGCTAAACCTCTAGCGCCACCACCACTTAATACTAAGGTTACTTGTGGCTGAATATCAGGTACGTTTTGATTTAATCCCCAGTAATATGATTTAGTCCTGTAATTGAATTTTATAGTATCTATATTTTGGGAAAATAAAATAAACGGCAACAATATTATGTAAAATAAATATTTTCTCATATATTATATTAAAAAGAAGGATGAAAAGTTTCACAACTAATCATCCTTAATATTTTTTAACTTTTTTTACTTTTTTCTTTGATTTCTCATTTGTTGCGTCATTTTTTGTCTTTTTTCAGTTTCTTCCATCATTTTTTGCATCCATGATTTCTTTTTCACTTTCACTGGTTCCAATTTTATATCACCAACTAATTTGAAATATAACTTCTGCTCAAGTATTGAAAATATATTAAATACAAAATAATACAAATTTAAACCTGCAGGAAAACCCATAAATAGCATTGTCATCATTATTGGCATCATATAAACCATAGCTTTTTGAGAAGGATCAGTAATTTGATTTTTTTGTTGTAAAAACATTGTTAAACCTAATAAAAGTGCTAAAGCCGAAATTTGGTCTACACCAAATAAAGGAATTTTAAATGGTAAAGTATAAACTACATCAGGTACTGATAAATTTGTAATCCATAATGCAAAAGGTTGGTTTCTTAAATCTATAGCTACATTAAATAAACTCCATAAAGCAACTAATATTGGCATCTGCAATAATAATGGGAAACACCCCCCCATAGGATTTATTCCATAATGGGAATATAATTTCATTATTTCTTGTTGCTGCTTTGTTGGATCTTCAACATTTTTTCTGATTTTTTCAATTTCAGGTTGAAGTAAGGACATTTTCTTCTGTGAAAGAAGTGTAATCTTTGATATTGGGAACAACAATAATTTAACTAATAAAGCAAATATTATTATTACAAAACCATAATTCGGAATTACATAGTGCAGTAATTTTAATAATGGTAAAAATAAGTACTCACTTATTGGACGAATTATAAATTTAATACCAAATAGATTACCGAAATCGACTATCTGTTGTAAATTTTTGTTATATGATTTTAATATATCATAGTCAATTGGGCCTAAATATAAATTAAATTCATCTTGATAAACATTGTTTTTACCTTTATATAATGTTTTATATTCAAAGCTATATATTTCATTTTCAGCACCTTTTATAAATTTATGCCATCCTTTAATTTTAAGTTCATCATCTTCAAGTTGTTTTAATGGAATAAAGACAAAAGTAAAGTATTTATTTCTAATATTTGCCCAATCAATTTTTCCTCTAATTAAATGTTCAAGATATGGATTTGAATTATCAACATTATATACAACGTGCTCACCACCCTGATAAACACCACAATCTGCATATCTAGCTTCATCGTGACTATATTCTTCAACAAATCTAATTCCATTATTCCATATAACTGAGTAACCTTTATCAATTGTAGCTATTTTATCGAAATTTATAAATTCTACATTGGCTTTAATATCATAATTATCATTTTTTATAAAATATCTCTTTATTATTTTTGCACCACTCGAAAATGGCAACTCAAAAATTACTTCTGTTGTTTTATTATTAGTATTAAAGTTAATTAAATTAAAATTAAAATATGAAGTATTAACAGCATTACCGGATTTATCATAAAATTTTATATAAAAATCTCCAACATTTTTATGATTAATTAATTGTACTTCCTTTTGATAATATCTAGCTGTTTTATCTTTTTTATTATAATACCAATTTGTATAATTTTTTAAAAATACTTTCTTTAAATTACCTCCAGTAGTAGTAAATTCAAGTCTAATAACTTTATTTTCTAACGAAATAGTTTTTGCTTGCAATAAATTGGTATTAGTAGATAACGAAGGCTTTATTTGAGTTTGATTAGGAACTTCATTTTTAGGTTCAATAGTTTTAATTTGTTCTTGTTTATTTTTTTCTTTTTTATTTTTACTTATATCTTCTGGTTGTGGTGTTGTGTAATAAACCCATGCAAATAAAATGATACCGATTAAAATATAAGCTAATGTTTCTCGTTTACTCATAAGATACCTTATTATTATTATCAATTTTGTTTAATCAAGTGGATCATACCCACCTTTACTAAAAGGATTACACCGTATGATACGCCAAACTGATTTATAAAAAGCTTTAAATATATTGTATTTTTGAAATGCTTGTAAAGAATATTCGGAACAAGTAGGATAAAATCTACAAGATGGAGGTTTTAAAGGAGAAATAAATTTTCGATAAAATTTAATCAAAGCTATGAATATTATTTTCATAATTATTTGCCTTCTCTGCGACAAGCTTCAAAAGACTAAAAATATCATCATATATCAACTTTAACTCTAATCTTTTATTTTTAGTTGAATTTAACTTATAAGGAGTAACCATAATTATTATTTTCACATATTCAATAGAACTAAAAACGTCCTTATTCTGTCGGAATACTTCTTTTGCAAGTCTCTTGAAACGATTTCGCCAAACTGCATTTCCTGCTTTTTTTGATACTCCAAAACCTATCTTAATTTCAAATTTAATAGAACTTTCAATTAAATAATGACATTTAATAAACAATTTCTCGGAAAGAATAACCTCTCCCCGAGAAAATAAATTTTTAATATCTTTAGTTGATTTTAAATGTTGACTACGAGGGAATGAAAATTGTCTCAAAGCTATTTATTTAGTATATTCATCACTAACTGTTAATTTCCATCTACCTTTAGCTCTTCTTGCAGCAAGTACCTTTCTTCCATTCTTTGTTTTCATTCTTGCTCTAAAGCCATGTGTTCTTCTTCTTTTTGTATTATGTGGCTGATATGTGCGTTTCATTTTTTTCCTCTAATTTATCATAATTTAAGTCTTTAAAAATAAAGAAATTTTTCTAAAAATCAAAAAATATTATTACAAATTATTCAATTTTTCTAATATTTTCAACAAAATAATCTAAATCGGCCAAATCCTCTTTAATTTTATCAATTTCTTTTAATTCACTTTTGTCCTCAATAATAATAAATTTATCGGATAAATTAACATCAGTAACTTCTACAGAATATTTTTCGAATATTTTTTTAATTTTCATAACACAATGATTACATGACATATTAGGTATTTCTAATTGATATTTCATAATACTTCTCCTCTAAACTTATTTAATGATAATGAAAAAAGAACAATTGATATTGAACTAATAGCCATAAATAATGCTGATATTCCTGGTGATATTGTTATTCTAATATAATTATAAAACACCCCTGATGCAATAGGAATTAGTATAATATTATATATCATTGCCCAAAATAAATTAATCTTTATTTGAAAAAATATCCTATTTAACAATTTGTCAAGTAATATTAAAGATTTTAGGCTTTTATTTAGTAATATAATATCACCTGCTTCTTTAGCTATATCAGTACTATTGGAAACTGCTATACCTAGTTTAGCTTCTGTTAATGCAAGGATATCATTTATTCCATCACCAATAAACATTGTATTTTTACCTTCTTGATTCAATTTTTCAATCAATTTTTTTTTATCGTTTGGTAATAATTCTCCATAATAATTGCAAACATTTAGTTTCCTAGCTATAGTTTCTACAGTTTTCTTATTATCACCTGATAAAATATAAATAGCTTTTTCTTTTGATTTAAAATATTCAATTATTTCTCTGGCCTCTTCCTTTATTTTATCACGAATATCAAAAAATGCCAATAGTTCTTTATCTGTAAAAAGAAAAACTGGAGATCCACCCTGTTCAATTATATTTTGATATAATAATTTTTGTTCACTATTTAAATAAATTTCATTTTCTAATAAATAATTAAAAGAGCCAATATAATATTTTTTATCATCTACAATTGCGTTTAATCCTTTGCCTGGGATTTCATGAAATTCACTTATTGGTAATTGATTATTAGAACTATGCTTTTGAGCTTGCTCAATAATTGCAGAGGCAAATGTGTGATTTGAATTAATTTCTAAATTATATGCAATTTGTAATAAATTTTCGTGACTACCTTTTACTATATATAATTTTTCAACATTTGGAATACCATATGTCAAAGTTCCTGTTTTATCAAAAATTAATGTATCAATATCAACATATCTTTCAACCGTTTCGATATTTTTAATTAAAAAACCATATTTTGCTGCTATCCCAAAGCCTACCGATATTGCTGTTGGTGTTGCTAAAGCCAGAGCACAAGGACATGCAATTACAAGAACGGAAATTGCTGAACTTAATGAAAAAGCCAATGAATTATTTAATACAAGAAAGTTTATTATAAATGAAAATATAGCTATTAAAGAAACAATTGGTAAAAATATTTTAGAAATTTTATCAACTAATTTATGATATTGTGTTTTACCTATCTGAGCGTTTTCTAAAATTTCTATAATTTCACCAATAATACTTTTTTCACCTATTTTATCAACTTTTACTATTAAATATCCATTTTGATTTATAGAACCAGCATAAACATAATCATTTACTGTCTTTGATTTATCAAAAGGTTCTCCGGTTATTGATGCTTCATTTACAACTGAATTCCCTTCAACTACAAAGCCATCCACTGGTATAATATTTCCAGGTAAAATTTTTATGTAATCATCTTTATTAACTAATTTTAAATCAGTTTCAACAAATTGATCATTAACTTTTTTTAATACTCTTTCTGGTATCATTTTTTTTAATTTATTCAGGACGAGATTAGTATTTTTTTTAGCGTTATTTTCAATAAATTTTCCTATTCTTAAAAATGCTGCAAGCATAATAGCAGTATCGTAGTATTCATAATCGATATGATAAAAAGTACCTAGTAGTGAAGATGCAAAAGATACAAAGATCCCAGTCGCATACATTACATCCATATTCAGGTTATAATTTTTTATATTTTTATAAGCATTAATAAAAATATCTTTTGATAAAAAAAGTAAAATTAGAAATGTTATTATTGGATAGAAGTAATAGAATTTATGATGAACATAATCAAAATTCATACTTAACATCATTAGAATTGAAATAACCAAAGACACTATAGGAAAAATTAAAGCATTCTTTTTTACTGGAAATTCACTTTCAACGTCAATCTTGGCACCGTACCCAACATCTTCTATATTTTGAATAATATCATTAATTGAAACTTTGTTATTATCAAATTCGACTGATGCAGTTTCGCTGGTAAGATTTATATTAATTTTGTAAACTCCTTCTAATTTGTTCAATTTTTTTTCTATAGTTCTTACACACATAGAACAGGTCATTCCTGTTATTTTAATTTTTTTTATTTCTTGCATATTTCCTCACAAAATAAAAAAGCTGTAGTAATAACAGCTTTTTATTAAATTAAATTTATTTTTTTCTCATTTCTTTGAAAGCATTTATTAATCCATTTGTTGAAACATAATGTGATGTTATAGGTTCATCATTTTGTAGCTCAGGTAATATCTTGTTAGCTAATTGTTTACCAAGTTCAACACCCCATTGATCAAAACTAAA
>DAOSVM010000043.1:0-16930 GCA_035379625.1 Ignavibacteriales bacterium
ACGGTGTAGGCATAAGAAAATTTTGCCACCTATTTCAATAGGTGGCAAAAATAAATGTAGGGTGGCATTGAATGCCACAAAGGTGGCACGGAATTATCACGTGGTGGCAAAAAAAATGTAGGGTGGCATTGATATGCCACCTTTTTGGCATTGATATGCCGTGTGGTGGCATTGAAAATTGCCACCTTGGCAAAAGGTGGCACGGATTTGCCACGCGGTGGCAGAAATTAATGTAGAGTGGCATCGAATGCCACTCGGTGGCAGGGAAAAATTGCCACCTTGGCAAAATGTGGCATACAAATTTAAAAGGTGGCAATTATATTGTATATACGATATAATTGCCACCATTATTTTTTTTGCAAGAATTGCAAAAAACCGCACAACTTTAGTTGTGCGGTCACGCTTACACCGTCTGAGTTAAAATTAATTTATTATTTGGTAATTATGAATTTTAATTTATTTTTCTTAAATTTAAAAGCTATAAAAAAAAATTAAGGTAAAAAATGCAAATTGGTATTATCGGATTACAATTTTCTGGTAAAACTACTTTATTTCATACGCTTACAAAAACAGAATTTAATGAAGCCGGTACTGATAAAGTTAATATTGGCGTTGTTAAAGTGCCAGATAAAAGATTAGATAAACTCACTGAAATTTTCAATCCGCAGAAACAAGTCAATGCAACAATTGAATTTGTAGATATTCCCGGAATTGCTCTATCTGACGATGGTAAATTAAAAATTACAACTCAGTTCCTTAGTCAAGTAAGAACTAATGATGCCTTGTTATTTGTCGTTAGAGCTTTCAAAAATGATTCTGTGCCACATCCCACAAGTGAAATAAATCCCGTTAAGGATATTGAATTTTTGACAACCGAGTTTATACTTTCTGATATGGCAGCTATTGAAAATAAAATCGAGAAAATTAAAAAAGATATTATGAAGATAAAAAATGATCAGATATTAAAAGAACAGGAATTGTTTAATAAATTGCACGCTCATATTGAAAAACTTTTGCCATTGCGTATGTTAGAACTTACTGCTGAAGAGAAAAAATTGATTTCAGGTTTCCAATTTCTAACTTTAAAACCGATGATTGTTGCGGTTAATTTAAGTGATGATGATATTTTGAATGAAAAAGAAATTGTGGAAAAAATAAAGTCTGAAATTAGTGATAAAAGTGTTACTATTACTCCGCTTTCTGCAAAAATAGAATATGAAATTTCTCAAATGTCTGTAGAAGAAGCTAAAGAATTTATGAAAGATTTTGGGATAATGGAATCAGCTTTGGATAACGTTGTAAGAACTTCTTACGATTCTTTAGGCTTGCAATCATTTTTTACAGCAGGCGAAGATGAATGTAGAGCGTGGACAATTAAAAAAGGCTACACCGCACAAGAAGCAGCAGGAGTTATACACTCAGATTTTTATCAAAAATTTATCCGTGCTGAAGTCGTTGCTTATGAAGATTTTATAAAATATGGCAGCTTTGCTAAATGTAAAGAAGCTGGAGTTTGGAGGCTCGAAGGTAAAGAATACATCGTTAAAGATGGTGATATATTAAATATTCGTCACAATTAATTTTATCCCGTTTTTAACGGGATTTTTTCATAAAATAAGGGGAGTAAAATGCCTAACTCAAATATAAGAAATATCGCTATTATAGCGCATGTTGACCATGGTAAAACAACTTTAATCGACCATCTTTTGAAACAAACCGGTGCGTTTAGGGAAAATCAGAATGTTGAAAAAAGAGTAATGGATTCCAATCCTTTGGAAAAGGAAAGGGGAATTACAATTTTGGCAAAAAATTGTAGTATTCGTTACAAAAATTATAAAATTAATATTGTTGACACTCCAGGACACTCAGATTTTGGTGGTGAAGTAGAAAGAACCTTAAAAATGGTTGATGGTGTGCTTTTGCTCGTAGACGCGGCTGAATGACCGTTGCCACAAACAAGATTTGTTTTAAAAAAATCTTTAGATTTAGGTTTGAAACCTATTGTTGTTATTAACAAAATCGATAGAAAAGATGCTCGCCCTAATGAAGTTTTAGATGAAGTTTTGGATTTGTTCATTTCTTTAGGTGCAAACGATGAACAGTTGGATTTCCCTTATATATATGCTGTCGCTAAACAAGGTATTTCAAAACTCTCTCTCGAAGAACCTGACTCAAATCTTGAACCTTTATTAAATTTAATTATTGATAAAATTCCATCACCACAAGCAGATGTCGAAAAACCTTTTCAAATGTTGGTAAGTAGTATCGATTATAATGATTATTTAGGTCGTATTGGAATTGGAAAAATTTATAATGGTAAATTAAATCTTTCTGATAATGTACTTCTGATTAGAAAAGATGGTAAACAAGAACAAGCTCGTATTACAAAAATTTATGCTTATGAAGGTGTAAAAAAAGTTGAAATTCAAGAAGCAATTGCTGGCGATATTGTAGCTGTTGCCGGTATGGAAGATATTGATATTGGTGAAACTTTAACATCTCCAGAACTTCCTGAAGCTCTACCTTTTGTTGATATCGATGAGCCTACTATTTCTATGAATTTTATGGTTAATACTTCACCTTTTGCTGGGCAAGAAGGAAAATTTGTTACAACTCGTAACATTTATGAAAGACTAGTTCGTGAATTGAAAACAAATGTAAGTTTAAGAGTGGAATTAACAGATTCTCCAGATGTTTTCAAAGTGAGCGGGCGCGGCGAGTTACATTTGGCTATACTTATTGAAAATATGCGAAGGGAAGGTTTTGAACTTGCTGTTAGTAGACCAGAAGTTATTATGAAAAAAATTGATGACGTCCTTTGCGAACCTATGGAATTATTAATAATTGATGTCGCTGAAGAATTTGTCGGCACTGTGATGGAAAAATTAGGGAAAAGAAAAGCTGAACTATTAAACATGGTTACTGTTGGAGATAGAACTAGATTGGAATTTAAAATTCCTGCTCGTGGCTTAATTGGTTATAGAAGTGAATTCTTAACCGATACTCGCGGAACGGGAACATTAAACCATATGTTCCACGGTTACGAACCTTTCAAAGGTGAAATACAACAAAGAGCACGCGGAGCTCTATTCTCAACAGAAACCGGTGTTGCTTCTGCTTATGCTATTTGGAAAGTCCAAGAAAGAGCTACTTTCTTTATTGAACCGGGTACTAAAGTTTATGAAGGTATGGTTGTTGGTGAAAACTCCAGACAAATGGATATGCCAGTTAATGTTACAAAAACAAAACATTTAACTAATATGCGTGCTTCCGGCGCTGATGAAGCTATTCGTCTTGAACCTGCTAAAATCCTTACTCTTGAACAAGCTATTGAATGGATTACTGATGACGAATTAGTAGAAGTTACTCCAGAAAGCATAAGAATTAGAAAAAAATACCTAACTGAATTAGATAGAAAAAATGCTTTAAGAAATATTAAATCTGAAAGCTCTCAACAATAATTTCAAAATAAATAAAAAAAATTTTGATTTATAATAAAAAATATGTTATATTGTTATTAAAAAGTTGGTGACTTATGGCAGATATTGTACAAATGAACAACGCACTTTCAACAAATGTTGATGACAAAAAAGATAAGTTACAAGATGAAATTTTACAGCTTGTAACTTTTTCAATCGGTAATGAAGAATTCGGCGTTGAAATTTTGAAAGTGCAAGAAATCAATAAAATGATGCAAGTTACTAAAATTCCTAATAGCCCATCATTTGTTGAAGGTGTTATCAATTTGCGTGGTAAGGTTATTCCTATTATCAATTTAAGGAATAAACTACGACTTTCACCTAAAGAACACGATAAAAACACAAGAATAATTGTAATGGAAATTCAAGGTAAAACTGTCGGTTTTATCGTTGATGCCGTTAGTGAAGTCTTAAGAATACCAAGAAGTATCACAGAGCCACCACCACCTATGATTGGGGGAGTAAGTAGCGAATACATTGTTTCTGTCGGAAAATTGGAAGATAGATTGTTAATTTTACTTGATGTTGATAGAATTTTATCTAATGAAGAAAAATCTGCATTAGCAAATATGCCATCATAAAATCAAAAAGGCTGCTTTTAGCAGCCTTTTTTTATTAATGGTGATGATGTGATATTACTATTGTAATTATTCCCAATATTATAAATAAAATTTGATACAGTGAATCTTTCGGTTTTGTTGATTTATGCATCTCTGGAATTAAATTAGCATATACAAGATAAATAAAACTAGCTGCTGAAAGTGATAAAGCGTAAGGTGTTAATTGTTGAATAGATCCAAGGAAATAAAAAGCTAAAATACCAGAAATAATTGCGGATGTTCCACTAATAATATTCCATGTAAGAGCTTTTTTCTTTGTATATCCCGATTTTAGCAAAATAGAAAAATCTCCCATCTCTTGCGGAATTTCATGCAAAACAATGCTAATTGTAATCATTATACCTAATTCAATTGAAACCAAATACGAAGATGCTAAAACAACACCATCAATAGTATTATGGAAAAAATCTCCAATAATAACAAGATGAGCAGCAGAGGAATTATGTCGGCTACAATTTTCATCATTGCAAACACGCCACAATATAATTTTTTCTAAAATGAAAAGAAAAAGAGTAAAAACCAATACGGTTATAAACACATTATGTGGTTCTGCAGCTTCTACTGCTTCAGGTAATAGAGCTAAAAAAATTGCTCCTAAAAGAATTCCACTGGCATAATTTACTAATAAATCAATAATTTTATGGTACCTTTCAGCAGATTTATAAAAAATTAAATACGCCATCAAAATACTGCCAACGCTGCTTGTTAGCAACGATAGAATTAATAAAACAATTTGCATAACTATTCTGATAAATTTTTAAATTACGACTTCAAAAATACAAAAAAAATAATAAATTGGGAAATTTAATTTCGGTTATGTCCTCCGTGATGATGGTGCTCGTGTTCACCGTGTTCGTGATGATGGTTACCACACCCTTCATTGGATAATTTTAATGTACCAGCAATAAAATCTTTGATCAACTCATCGGCTTCTTTTATTTCTGCACCTTTGAATAAATTAACTTTATGGTGTAAAAATACTTTTTCAGCTTTTTCCCCAATACCACAAACAATTAAATCAGTAATTCCTTGATCCACTACCCATTTAGGGAAAATACCAGGTTTATGTTCTGGTGCATCAACAATTTCTTTTTTTACAACACTACCATTTTCAATTGCATAAAATGCAAATTGAAGTGAGCCACCAAAGTGACCTGACAATTTACTTCCTTCTAGTGGAATTGCTACTTTCATCGCACTAATCCTTTAAATTATTTTGAAATTTAATTATTATATTTCTCACACTTTCTTTTTCAACTAAAATTATAATTTGTACTTTTTCTCAATCAAATATATTTTTGTACTGCAATTTAAGTTTTGATGTAATTATTTTATTGACACATATGGCACTTAAATATCTTCAATCTATCAAATTATTATCAACTTTATTAGTAAAAAAATAAATTTAATTTATAAATGTAATGAAACGTAATTCTTTTAGCAAATAAATGAAATAAACTTAATAAAAAAACATATATAGCTCAGACGGTGTAAGCTTAGCCCACGTGCGGCGTTGCCGCACGTGGGCAGCGGGCCGGAACTGCCCGCTAAAAATCTTTTCTTTATCACCTTACAATGTGTAGTGCTTTCTGGCCTTAATATTCAAATTTTTACCAAATACGTGGCAGATTAAAATTGATGCGACGTTTTTTAAAATTTATTTGCATTTGCAATTATATCCTAATATCAAATATATTGTCTTTATAAATATATTATTGATAATTACTAATATATCGTATAAGTAATTATATTGTAAAAACGAATATATTTTTAAAAATTTCTAATATATCGTAAATACAATTATAACGTATTTACTAGAATATAGTAACAAAAATATTATACAAACATATTTTTACATAATCTATCATAAAAAAATATATAAAGGTCATTTAGTTATTTAGCTAAATGTAAAAATCTAAAACATATTGGTAAAAATATATATTGTAAGATATTGGAGAAAATATTTTTTGGGCGTAAGCCCGCCCGTGCGCCTTCACGGCGCACGGGCTTTATGCTTACACCGTCTGAGCTAATAATTTATTGTATTTTTTCATTTTTTTGTAAAATTTTAATTTTTATGAAAATTATTTATATTTAAAAGCTAAATAATTAAAAGTCGCTATATGGAAAATCATAAAGCTGGATATGTTGCAATTATTGGTTTACCTAACGCAGGTAAATCAACTTTGCTGAATACAATTTTAGGACAAAAATTAACTATTACTTCACCTAAACCACAAACTACTAGAAAAAAAATTCTTGGAATTCTTAGCGAAGAAAATTACCAAATTATATTTATTGATACTCCCGGTATTTTGAAACCATCTTATTTACTTCAAGAAAAAATGTTGAAATATATTGTTAAATCATTAAACGATGCTGATGTATTGTATATTGTTATTGATATTGTTAATGATCCATTTGCTAAAAAGTTTATGGAAACAGATGTATTTAATAAATTAGAACAAATAAAATGTAAAAAGATATTGATATTAAATAAAATAGATATATATGTTCAAAAAAATATCAATGAGCTATATGATTATTATAAATCTCTGAAATTTTTCGATCATCTTATTGCTGTTTCTGCAACTAATGGATATAATATTGAAGAATTGAAAAAAATGACAATTGATTTATTGCCTTTGCATCCTAAATATTATCCAGAAGAATATGTCTCTGATGAAAACGAACGTTTTTTTGTTGCTGAAATTATTAGAGAACAAATTTTTAATTTATTTGGTGAAGAAATTCCTTTTTCCTGTGAAGTTCTTATAAACGATTTTAAGGAAAGAAGCAGTGGTAAAGATTTTATTGACGCTTCTATTGTTGTTGAAAGAGATTCCCAAAAACCGATAATCATTGGCAAACAAGGAAAAAAAATTAAACAGCTTGGTGAACTTGCTAGAAAAGAAATCGAAAACTTCCTTGAACGAGAAGTATTTTTACAATTAAACGTTATTGTTAAAGAAAATTGGCGACAAAATCCTCAGTTATTAAATAAATTTGGCTATATTGATGAAAGGTAAATTCGAACACTATTTTGCTGAAATAATGTTATTTTCAACTACTTTATTCTGGGCTGGAACATTTGCTATTGTTAAAAATTCTGTACAAGATTGCTCTCCTACAATTTTTGTTGCAATCCGTTTTTCAATAGCAACAATTGTACTGTTGCCATTTATAATTCCATACCTTAGCGAATTAAAAGTAAATTTAAAATCTGGATTTATCTTAGGTGTTACTCTTTGTATTGGATTTTTACTCCAAACTACCGGATTAACTCTTACAAGTGCCACAAAATCTGGATTTATAACCGGTTCATTAGTAGTTCTTACTCCTTTTTGTGAATATTTTATTTTAAAAAGAAAACCAGGAAAAGGGGCAATTATTGGTGTTACTTTTGTTTTTGTTGGCTTAGTTTTTCTTTCAACAAAAGGGAATAATGTGCTTAATTTGTTTATTGAGCTAGGAAATGATTTTAATTTAGGAGATTTACTTACTCTGTTAGGAGCTTTAGCTTATTCTATTTATATTGTTTTTATTGATATTTACACATCAGAAAAAAATTCAAAGATCCTTACCTTTATTCAAATTTTTATAACTGCTATAGTTTCTTACATTGTGGCAGGTATTTTTGATATTACTAATATCGAAAAAATTTCTATTACTTGGACAACAAGTTTAATTTTATCATTTTTGTATACTGCCATTTTTGCTACCGTTTTAACAACATTTTTGCAAACAAAATATCAAAATAAAGTAACACCTACAGAAGCTGGTATAATTTATTCCTTTGAACCAATTTTTGCAGCTGTGATTTCATATATTTTCTTAGGTGAAATTTTAGGATATATTGCATATCTTGGTGCTCTGATTGTTGTAGTTGGAATAATTTTGGCTCATTTACTTCCTACAACAAATAAGGTAATGGAAAATGCAATATTTAAAGATTAAAGTTAATGGACGTGTTCAAGGCGTAGGATTTCGTTATTTTGTCTATAATGTTGCAAATAGATTGGGCTTAACAGGTTTCGTACAAAATTCCAGAACTTCATATGATGAAGTTCTTATAGAAGTAGAAGGTGAAGAAGAAACTTTAAATGAATTTATAAAACAAGTGAAAATTGGGCCTCCTTTGTCAAAAGTTACTAACATAAATATTGAAAAATTAGAATATAAAAATTTGTATTCAGAATTTTTTATAAAACATTAAAAAACAATCGGTTATAAATATGAATTTTAAAGTTGGTTTTGGTTATGATGTTCACCAAATAGTAGAAGGAAGAAAATTATTTTTAGGTGGTGTTGAAATTCCTTTTGAAAATAAAGGACTTTTGGGGCATTCCGATGCTGATGTTTTATTACACGCAATTTGTGATGCTTTGCTAGGAGCTTTAGCTTTAGGCGATATTGGCAAACACTTCCCCGATAATTCTAACGAATTTAAAAATATCGACAGTAAAATTATCTTAAAAAAAACATACGATTTAATTGTAAAAGAAGGTTATAAAATTTCAAATATAGATTGTACGCTTTGTATGGAAAAACCAAAAATTGCTCCTTATGTTGATAAAATGAGAGAAACTATTGCTAATATTCTTGAAATTTCAATAAGCCAAGTTTCAATTAAAGCTACAACTAAAGAAAAAATGGGTTTTGTAGGGCGTCAAGAAGGTGCAGAAGCTTTTTCTGTTTGTTTACTAATCAAGGAGTAATATGTTTGAAAATTTTGTACTTTTAATTTCTAGTTATGATATTTCTATAATTTTTTTAATCGCAGTATTTTTTTCACTTATTGAAAATTTATTTCCTCCTTCACCTAGTGATTTAGTAGTAATTTTAGGTGCTGTTGCAATTGGGCATATGAATGGGGGAGTTATTAGATGTGATTTATTTATTTATTATTTTTTACTTACTTCAATTTTCAGTAGTATTGGGTTTATGGTAATGTATTATGTGGGTTTAAGGTTTGGTAATGATATTTTAAGAACAGATAAGATTAAGTTTATAAAAAAGAAACACATTGACCACGTCGATTATTATTTCAAGAAATATGGTTATAAAGTTATTGCATTAAATCGATTTCTTCCAGGAACTCGTTCCGCTGTAAGTTTTTTTTCTGGTATTGCAAGACTTCATTTTTGGAAGACTTTTTTTTACGCAACAATTAGTGCATTGTTGTGGAATATTATTATAGTTTATGTTGGTTTTATGTTAGGTGGAAATATCAAATCAATTGATAATTTTTTAAATACTTACGGTACAATAGGTACAATTGTAACAGTTATTTTATTTATTTTAGGTTATATAATTTATAAAAAAAGACATTCAAGCCGTAAAAATGTTGAATAAAATTTTAAAAATCTTATCAAATAAATATTATGTTCCTTTTATTACTGGATTATTATTCTTTTTAGCTTTTCCTCCAGTAAATTTTTATTTATTAAGTTTTGTATTTTTAATTCCTTTTTTATACAGATTAAATGAACTTGATAAATTAAAAGATAAATTAATATTTACGTATCTATCTTTTTTAAGTGTAAATTTTTTATTGCTTTATTGGGTAGGAAGTTGGCAAAAAGAAGCTGATACTTTCTTAATGATTGGTGGTACAGTTCTAATTTTTTTCAATCCGATAACTTTCTTTATACCAATAATTTTATTCCATTTAACTGAAAAAATTTATTCTAAAAAGTTAGCTGTTTTTTTACTACCTTTTTTTTGGGTCTTTTATGAATATATTTATTCAATTACAGATTTAAGATTTCCTTGGCTTTCTTTAGCAAATTCAATACCTTATTTTACATCTTTTATTCAAATTTCAAATATAGTTACAGCTTACGGATTAACTTTTATTATTGTTTTATCCAATGTTTTATTATTTCTTACTATTTTAAAATATCAAAATAATGAATATTCTTACAAAAAATATATAGTAAGTTTTTTTGTCATCTTTATTTTAATAAACTTTTATGGTTTTTATAGTATTTATAACGATAAGTCAGACGGGAATACATTAAAAATAAAAGTTGTTCAACCGAATTTAAATCCTTGGGATAAATGGAATGACAAAAATATTGGTAAGTTACTCCAAAAGTATCTTACATTATCAACATTTGATAATAAATTTAAACCTGATGTTATAATTTGGCCAGAAACTGCTTTGCCTGTATATTTTTTATCCCTTGAATATAGCCAATATGTTAATGATCTCCGAAATTTCGTTGATACTAATAATGTTTACTTAATTACTGGTATGCCTCATTTCCAGGTTTTTGATAGTGATATTAACTTACCAAAATATTACAAGACCAGCCCAGCAGGTTATAAATATGCTACTTACAATTCAATTTTAGAATTTTTACCAAATCAATATCAAATACCATATTACGGAAAACAAAAATTAGTTCCATTTGGAGAAAAAGTCCCTTATGTAGAGTATTTACCTTTCTTAGGAGATTGGATTAATTGGAATGTTGGTATTTCAAGCTGGAACGAAGGCGAAGAAATAAAATTATTTAAAGTTAAAAATGATAGTCTTGCAGCTGTGGTTTGTTATGAATCAATTTTTCCAGATTTTATTGCAAAGTTTTTTCAGAAAAAAGCTGGAGCTTTGATAGTAGTTACAAATGATAGTTGGTATGGGAACAGTTCTGGTCCATATCAACATCAAGCAATTGCAATATTGAGAGCTGTTGAAAATCATAAACCTGTTGTCAGATGTGCTAATGGCGGTATTTCAAGTTACATATTACCTAATGGGCAAGAAGTTGTTAAAACTCAAATGTTTATAAGTAATGTATTAAATTTAAATATTAAAACAGATTATACAATTACCTTTGCTACTAAGTATCCATTAATTTTTCCATTATTATCGATCTTTGTTTCATTATATATAGTTTTAGTTTACCTTTATTTCAGGATTTTTAAAAAATGAGAAAATATTTAAAACCAAATGATTTTATTGTTATCGCTTTTTATATATTTTTATCAATTTTGAATTTTATTTTTTATCAAAGAATTCAATATTTTTATTACAATTTATTGGTTAATTGCGTTATAGTTACTTTTATTATTATAATATCAAAATTTCAAAACTTAAATAAAATTACGAAATTTGTTCACGCTTGGTATATTGTACCTGTAATTTTTATTACATTTAAAGAAATGTATTTTATGATTTATCCTATCCATCAACGTGATTATGATTTTATTTTTATTCAAATAGATAGATTCCTTTTATTCGGAAATGATATTACAAAAATACTATATAAAATAGCTAATCCGTTTTTAACTGAAATTTTACAAATAGCTTACTTTTCTTTTTATTTAATTATGATTGCGGTTGGTGCTGAACTTAGAATTAAAAATAGAATTAATGATTTTCATTTTGCCGTTTTTATGATTGTTTATGGATTTTTTTTATCCTACTTTGGGTATTTTCTTTTACCTGCAATTGGCCCAAGATTTACTTTGCATAATTTTAATAACTTAAATAATGAATTACCTGGCCTATTTTTGACAAATATATTAAGAGAAATTATAAATTCTGGTGAATCAATTCCTTCCGGAACATTAAATCCTCAATTGGCTGTACAAAGAGATGTTTTCCCGAGTGGCCATACACAAATGACTTTAATTTGTATGTATCTTGCAAAAATATTTAATTTAAAAATTAAAAATTTAATCTATTTAATTGGAACTTTACTTATTTTCTCTACAATGTATTTAAGATATCATTATTTGATTGATATAATAGGTGGAACGGTTTTTTTTATTATAACAGTTTATACAGGTAAAAAATTATACAATTACTTGAACATAGAAAATGAATAAAATATTAAAAGATTTACAAAAATTAACTCAAAAAAAATATAGACTTCAGAATAATCTATTTTTTATTGAAGGTAAAAAAAATTTTCAAGAATGCATAAAATCAAATATAAATTTTAAATATATTGTTGTTACAAATGAATTCTATGAGCAAAATAGAAAAATTCTCAACAAATCAGATAATTTATTTATTGTAGAAGATAATGATTTTAAAAAATTATCTGTTCTTGAAACACCTCAAGGAATAATAACTTATATTGAAAAAAATACTGTACTAATTAATGATATTTCAGAAAACAATATAATTTTCATTAACGAAATTAGCGATCCAGGAAATTTAGGGACAATAATTCGAATTGCTGATTGGTTTGGCTTTAAGGAAATGATTATTAGCAAAAATAGTGTGGAATTATTCAATCCAAAAGTCATTCAAGCATCAATGGGGTCGATTTTTCATAACAAATTTTTAATTAATGTTGATCCGATTTCATATATTAAGAAACTAAAAAAACTGAACTACGAAATTATCCTTGCTGATTTAAATGGTGAAAATATTTATAAAACAAATTATTCGAAAAATAAAAATATTTTTGTCCTATCAAATGAAGCAAATGGGCCAAGTGATGAAATCATTAAATTAAGTGATAAAATTGTAACAATACCAAAATTTGGAGATGCAGAATCGTTAAATGTTGCTGTATCTTGCGGTATAATACTTTCAGATTTTAAATCAAAACAACAATAGGAGTAATACTATGTTTAATATTGAAGAATATAATATTAAATTAGAATCAAACCGTTTATCATCAAACTTTGTATATATAGAAGATGTTGATAGTACAAATACATTTTTATTAAATAGTTCTGAATTTAATGAAGACGGAACAATTGTTTTAGCAGAATATCAATCACATGGCCGTGGAAGAAAAGAAAGAAATTGGTTAAGCGAGAAAGGATTAAATTTAACTTTTTCGATATTATTAAAAAATAATTTACAAAAAGAAAGAATACAGCTTTTAAGTATGTATGCTTCGTTAGCAATTGTAAAAGCTTTAAGATCTTTATATCAATTAGAAGCGTTTGTAAAATGGCCAAATGATGTGCTTGTTAACAATAAAAAAATTTGTGGTATTTTGGTTGAAAATTCTTTTATAGGTAATCAAGTAGATAAAGTTGTAATAGGAATTGGTTTAAATGTAAATCAATCAAATTTTCCCGGCGAATATAGAATTCAGCCAACTTCTATAAAAAGAGAATTTCACCAAGAAGTAAGTAGAGAAGCATTATTGAGTGAAATAATAAATATATTTGATGAATTGTTAGCTGATTATCCTAATAATAGTCAAAGAATAATTGATGAATGGTGCGAATACTGCCCATCAATAGGTGATAATATTACAATTGACGTTGATAAAGAATTAAAATACGGTGTATTTGACTCAGTTGATGAAAATGGAAATTTAGTTTTAAGGAATGGAGACAAATACGAAAAAATAAATTATGGAGAATTAAAAAATTGATTTCAGTAATAGATATTGGTAATACAAGCCTAAAATTGTTCAATTATGAAAATGATACTATAGTTAATTCAAAATATATCTATAATGAAGAAATAAATTATAATGAACTTGTAAAAGAGTTTGGAGAAATTATAATTATTTCATCCGTTGTGGACAATATTTCTTCCGAATTGATAAAACGAGTGCCTTTAACAAAGAAGGTAAAAATAATTTCACATAATGAAAAATTTTTGTTTGATTTTTCAAATTATAAACCAATTAATTCAATAGGTATCGATAGACTTTTGGCTTTACAAGGCGCAATTAAAGATGCTTATGATAAAAATATTGATTATGAATATCTCGTTGCGGTAACAATAGGAACAGCAACAACGATAAATGTTGTGAATAGTTATTTTGAATTTATAGGGGGTATGATATTTCCAGGTCCTCAAACAATGATCAAATCATTAAATAGTAGTACTGCTAAATTACCTGATGTTGATTTAATAGATTTGAATACTGATCTTGCTCTTTCCACCGAGAAATCAATAATTTCTGGTGTAATAAATTCTATTAGTTCTACCATATTTAGTGTGAAATATAAATTAAATACAGATGATATAAAGTATTATATAACAGGTGGTTATGCTTATTTATTTAAGGATTTAATTAAAGATGCAATTTTTGATGATTATTTAATTGCTAAAGGTCTTCTAACATTCAAAAATCTTTAAATATTTTACTTGTTTTTCTTTATAAAAAATTGTATATTAACGTTTCAAAAAAAAATATTTTCTCACAAAACAGAGGAATATATGAGTAGTGACCCTGGCAGTAGGGGTAAATATTCTATCAATCTAAGAGGTGTAAAGGTTAAATAATATAATATATTAAATCCCATCAACATATCCCTTTGCACCTCTTATAACGCGGAGGTGTAAAATGGGAATCAAAGAAGTAATCATCCCTTCTTTACTAATTAAAAATCTTGTTGCCGATAGCAAAAAAGAGGCCCTAAAACAAATTGTAAATGCTTTATACGAAAAATCTTATATCAAAGATTCTCAAAGTGTGTTAACTTCTTTACTAAAGCGTGAAGATGAAATGTCAACAGAAATTGCTGAAGGTTTGCATTTACCTCATGCAAAATGTGAGGATGTTGAAGGTATAATTGTAGTATACGCGAATGTAATAGTTGATAATCAAGAAGAACTTTATTTTGTTATTCTAAGCAACAACACACTAGTAAAACAGTATATTAAAGTTATTAGTATAATTGCTAAACTAATTTCTTCAAATTCATTTATTGAAAAAATTACAAAATGTAAAGAACTAGTTGAAATACAACAAGTATTTCAATTAGCATAAATTGAAAGCTACATACTAATATTTGTATGTAGCTTTTTTTATTTTAAAAAATTATTATCTTTGTAACTTTTAATTGAGGATAATATGGAAAATTTTAATATTCCTAATTGTAAAAACTTTACAGGCTATAAACCTTGCTTCCCTGGTTCTACTTGTTATATGGATGGATGTAAAAATGAAAATCCTTTTGGTACAAAGATTTTGTTTATAAACTTAGATGCTATGGGCGATGTTATAATGTCTACTTCTTATATGCCAGCTATAAAAAGGAAATATCCAGTTTCTACAATATGGTGGGTAACACTAAAAATATCTGCACCACTACTTGAAAATAACCCTTATATTGATAAAGTATTACCATATGATTTTGAAACTATTTCTATTTTGCAAAATATGGAATTTGATGTTCTTTTGAACGTAGATAAATCTTTAAGATCTGGTGCATTAGCAAATATGGTAAAAGCTAAAGAAAAGTATGGCTTTGGTATAAATAATAATGGGCAGATCGTTCCTTTAAATCCTTCAGCTGAGTATAATTATAGATTAGGACTCGATGATAATTTAAAATTTAAGGTTAATACAGTTAAAAGATATCAATATAATAGACAAACTTTTGAACTTGATGATATATGCGATGAATATGTATTTAATTTTACTGATGATGAATTAAAATATATAGATGAATACAAAAAGAAAATTGGGATTACTAGTCAAGATAAAATAATTATGTTTAATACTGGTTGTTCAAATTTATATCCAAATAAAAAAATGACCATTGAGCAACATATAGATTTAATTGAAAGATTTTTGAAATATAATAAATATAAAATCGGTTTAGCTGGAGGTCCTGAAGATACTGAAAGAAATAATTACTTAAAAAATTACTTTGGGGATAAAATATTCTCAACACCTACAACAGATGGTGTTAGAAGAGGTGCTTGTTATCTTTCCTTAGCTGATGTAGTTATCACCGGCGATTCATTTGGAATGCATTTATCCATTGCGCTTAAAAAATACATTATTGCTTGGTTTGGTTTAAGTTGCTGGAGTGAAATAGAACTTTATGGTAGAGGAATTAAACTTTATCCTGAAGGTTTGAGTTGTGCTCCTTGCTGGAAAAAAGCATGTCCTTTTAACTTAGAATGTATTAAAATGATAGATTTAGATAGAATTGAAAAAGAAACAGTTAATTACTTGGAAAAATTGAAGAAATGAGTAAAAAAGTAGAAAAAACATTTAAAAATCTATTGATTAGTTTATTCAAAAATATTTTTAACCGAAAGAAAATTGAAGCTATAAATAAAGATGAAATAAAAAAAGTACTTATTGTTCGTTTAGATAATCGTATTGGTAATCTTGTAATGTTAACACCATTAATTGAAGAAACTGCAAAACTCTTTAAAAATATACAATTAGATGTAGTTATTAGTGGAAAATTTCATGAAGTATTAAATAACAATCCGTACATTAATAAAACTTATCTATATGAGCATCAAAAATTTATCAAAAATCCATTTAAATGGGTCAATTTAATAAATCAACTTAGAAAGAATAAATATGATTTAGTTTTTGATGCTTCGCATCCTCACAGTTTTTCATTTTCAGATGCATTAATAGCTAATTTAAGTAATCCTCAATTTATTATTGGCTTTGATAGAGATAATAGCTGCAAATTTTATAACTTTTCAATAAAACCTAATTTAAATATTCATACAATACAAACTCTTTTGCAGTTATTAGAACCTTTTGATTATAAGAATGATAATTTAATTTTTCCTAAGATATATTTGAGTAGCGAATTAGAGAATTTTGCCTACGATTTTTATGAAGGAAATAAATTGTCTAATAAAAAAACAGTTATAATTTTCCCCGGTGCTAAAGAAGGAAAAAAATGGGGAATTGATAATTTTATTAATTTACATAATTCTTTATTAAAATTAGATAAAGATTTAATAATTATTTGGATTTTAGGTCCAGATGAAAATATTTATGAAGAAAAAATACAAAATTTAAATAATTGTTTAATAACAAAAAACAAAAGCATCCTTGAAAATGCTGCTATAATAAAAAGAGCAAATGGATTTATAAGTGGTACAGGTCCAATGCATATATCTGTTGCAGTTGG
>DAOSVM010000044.1:0-16486 GCA_035379625.1 Ignavibacteriales bacterium
TCGTTGAACATTAGAAGAAGGTATAATAATAGGAATATCTACAATACCAGCTAATTTTCCACCATTTCCTCCTAATAAGCCTATGGTATGAATATTTTTATTTTTTGCAACTTCTACAGCTAAAACAACATTTTTTGAATTTCCACTTGTTGAAATAGCCAATAAAGTATCACCTTCATTACCTAGCCCTTGCAAATTACGAGCAAAAACATTTTCAAAACCGATATCATTTCCGCCAGCAGTTAAATTGGAAGTATCTGTAGTTAAGGCAATAGCAGGTAAAGGAGGACGAACGATATCATGAGAAAGACGAATCATAAATTCTGTTGCCAAATGTTGAGCATCGGCAGCACTTCCACCATTTCCAATAATTAATAGTTTTTTACCGTTTTTAAAAGTTGTTAAAAGTAAATCAATAGCTTTTTGAATATTTTCATTATTAATTTTTAAACTTTCAGTTTTAACATTTATACTTTCTTCGTATTGTGATTTTATATAGTCAAAATAATTCATAATTACCCTTATTAAGATTTGAAATGAATAGCTTTTGCAAATTCTTTTATTTGTGGCCAATTTTCGGGATTTTCAAAATGATTTCCAATAACAATTGCTTTGGCACCATTTAATACTTTATTTCTTGCTACCTCAGGCGTTCTAATTCCTCCACCCACGATTACTGGTATATTTACCGTTGAAGTAACAAGTTTAACCATTTCATCAGGTACAGTATTCAAAGCACCTGAACCTGCTTCTAAATATATAAATTTCATACCTAAATATTCACCGGCAAGAGCAGTAGCAGCAGCAATAAGCGGTTTATCAGAAGGAATTGGTTTTGAACCACTCATATATTCTGCTGTGGTCACCTTTCCAGATTCAATTATCATATAACCAGTAGAAATAGGTTCCAATTTTTTAACCTTTATAATAGGTGCTGCAAGTACATGCTTACCAATGAGATGTTCAGCATTTCTTCCACTTATCAAGGATAAAAATAAAATTGCATCTGCTTCAGAGGATACCTGGTCTATACTCCCGGGAAATATTATTAAAGGAATTTTGGTATATTTTTTAATTTCTTTGCAAAAATTATCCATTTGTGAATTAATTAAAAGACTTCCTCCTATCAACAAAGCATCAACTCCCGCTTCATTAACATAATTTAAGAGCTCTGGGAGTTTTTCAATCTTTAAATCATCTGGATCGATTAACAAATAAAATATTGCGCCTTTTTCTTCGATAATTTTTAAAAGGTGTTGATAAATGCCCATAATATCATTATATTTATTTAAAAAAATTCAAATTTTAATTTAAAAAAAAATTTCGTTTTTTCAATTATTATTTAAATTATATCAAAAAATTTTGGTCAATATGCAAGATTATGAAAAACACTCATTAGTATCGAACGAAGTTAAAGCGAACAGACTAAAAAGTTTAGCAAAGCTATATTTCCAAGATTTTGTTAAATTCAATTACGATATTGATGATTACAAAAAAATTTCAGCTCAATTAAATTCTTTCATGCTTCCCTCAGAATATAAGGAATTTTTTATTAGAATTAACAATTTAGGTTATATTTTTATCTGTAATCACCCAATTTTGACAACTATTGAAGAAAAAGCATTTGCAAAACTAGATCCGAAACTTGCACATTTAGATAATTTTAAACAAACAAAAGAATATTTTTACAAATGGAATGTTACTAAAAATGACCAAGAAAGAAAACATTTTGCTACACAAGTAGTTAATTTAGTTGAAAAAAATACTAATAAAGAAAATTTTGTTAAATTCTTTTATTCAGCTGTAATATTTTTACTTGATCCATCACTTAAAAATCTAAATTTTGCTATTGAAGCAATAGAAAATGCATTAACTCATATCGATAATTCAACTTTTGAAAATTTTTATAAAAATGAAGCTAATTATCTAGCAAATGTTTTATACGGTTTCCTCTACTTAGTAACTCAAGATTTTGATAATGCAGCTAAAAAGTTTTCTTTTGCTCTTAACTATATTCCGACAGGTATTAACGCGAAATATTATTTGGCAATATGTAATATTCATCAAAATATGTATCAAAATGCTATTAATTTGTTAAATGAAATTATGCATTTTGATTTGGAAAGGATAGAATATGCACTTGCAAACAATAATTTACCATTTTATGCGTTTTCCGTTGCTAATGCTTACTTTCATCATGTGTTTATAAATATTGATTTTTTTCCAATCATTGATGATATTGATGCGATGTTTAGAAATAATATTGAGCTTTTAACAACTTCCTTTGAAAAATTAACATATAAATGTCATAAAATCTTAAATTGTGGTGTTGATGAATTTATTTCTCCTAAGTCTAGAATTGATATTGAATTTATTCAAAAAGTAGTGCAAACTTTTGCCGATAGCAAAAATACCTACATTGTTCTATCTGCTAAATATCTTGATAAAAAATTCCGTGAAACTTTAGATAATATCATTAACGCTATTACTACCAAATATGAAACTATGATGGAAGAACAATTAGCTACTTACGATAACCAAAAGGCAATGACAAGAGAAAGAATTGAAAAATTACAAAGTACTCTAGAAGAATTAAAAAATAATCTTAAAGAAAAATATGAAGAAGGCATAAAAATTATTGAAAAAAATACTCAGGATAATATTTCAATTATTGAAAAAAAAATTCAGCAGCTTGAGAATTCTAAAAAATTCGACCCACAAAGTAATTTTAATACATCAATTTTATATAATATACTTTTTTCTTCATTTATATTTTTAATTTCAGGCTTTGCTAGTTGTTCATCATCCACAGAAACCACAGATGCACCATTAAAAATTTTTCTTATTAGTGGTTTTAAATGGGGAATAGTTACCTTTATACTTGGTTTTATTATTGCTGCCATATCCTCAGCATATGCAGTGGTTGATAAACAGAAAGAAAAGCAAAAGTACTTAAAAAAAATTACTGCTATTAAAAATAGACACGATAAAGAAATAGAACACTTAAAAAGAGAATATGAAGCAAGGGTCAAAGCTTTTGAAGATGATTATGGTCAAAGAATTAAAGATTTTGAAGATAAAATTACAAAATTAACCGAAGATAAAATAAAGGAAACTGACTTTTTTAAACAAGAAGCTCAACGAAGAATTAATGAACAAATTGACAAATTCCGTGAAATTATTAATTTATAATTCTTAAACTTATCGATTGGAACTACAATGAATTATGATGCTATTTTTTTTGGTGCACATCCAGATGATGTTGAAATTGGTTGTGCAGGAACTATAGCTAGCCTTACAGCTCAAAATAAGAAAGTTGCAATTGTTGATGTTACTTCTGCTGAATTGAGTACTCGTGGTGATATAATTACAAGAAAACAGGAAGCTCTTAATGCTGCAAAAATACTCGGCGTTCAAGAAAGAGTTATTTTGGATATTCCGGATGGTAATATTCAAGTTAATAAGGAAAATACTATTAAAGTAATTGAAATTATTCGTAAATACAAACCAAAATTAATTTTCGCTCCTTATTTTAATGATCGTCATCCTGACCATATTAATATTAGTAGACTTATCAAAGAAGCATATTTTTATTCAGGTTTACAAAAGATTTCAACAATAGTTGACGGTAAAAAACAAGATTTTTATCGACCGCGAAATCTCTTTTATTATATGACTTACTTTATTTTTGAACCATCTTTTGTAATTGATATTTCTGATTTTATGGAGACCAAAATTCAAGCATTGAAAGCTTATAAATCACAATTTTACAATCCCGATTCTGATGAGCCTTTAACACTTATAGCAAAAGCAGATTTTTTTGACTATATAAAATCAAGAAATCAAATTTATGGGTTTAGAATTGGGAAAAGTTTTGCAGAACCATATTTTTATGAAGATTATCTTATGTACGATTTTAATATTTTATTCAATAATTCATAAATTTAAATTAGTTAATACAGATAATAACTATAATAATAATTAAGTGGTAAAACAATAATCATATATTTTCTTTTATTAGTTTATTAACTTTTTTTTATCGAAAATAGGGATTATTTTGCGGGCCTTCGGCCCGCTGCCCACGTGCGTCAGCCGACGCACGTGGGCTTAAGCTTATACTGTCCGAGTTATAAAATATTTTTTAAAATTTAATTTTAAAAAACGTTGTTTATTTAAAGTAACTACATTAAAAGAAATCACGCAAACTTATGTTGGGCGCTCTTAATTTTATATTTTACAAGATATAACGTGACAAGATATTATTTGTAATGATGTAATAATAAATATAAATTTTTCATAATGTTGTAAAGATTTAAAAAATATTTTAAAGGGGGAAATATGCGAATTTTAAAACCAAATCCATTAAAAAAAGGCGACACAATAGGAATAATCACTCCAGCTTCTGCAGTAAAAGATGAATCTAAAATAAATAAAAGTGTTGAGTATTTAGAAAAACTAGGTTATCGCGTTGAAGTTGGTAAAAATGTCGGGAAAAGATATTATTATCTCGCTGGTAATGATGCAGAAAGATTAGAAGATTTACATACGATGTTTGAAAATAAAAAAATCAAAGCTATTTTTTGTTTAAGAGGTGGCTATGGAACTGTAAGATTACTCCCACAAATAAATTATGATTTAATTAAAAAGAATCCTAAAATTTTCGTAGGCTATAGTGATATAACTGCTTTACAAATGGCATTTTTGGCAAAGGTAAATTTAGTAACTTTTGCGGGCCCTATGCCTGCGGTTGATTTTTACGACTCCCCTTCTTCTTATACTGAGGAAATTTTTTGGGATTTAATTACAACACCTTATAAAAAATATGAATATAAAATTACTAACGATATTGTAAAAATTACAGAAAAATCTGCTCGTGGAATTATTATTGGTGGTAATTTAATTGTTTTTTCATCTCTTCTTGGTACACCATATATGCCATCACTCTATAAGAAAATTCTTTTTCTTGAAGAAGTTGAAGAAAAACCGTATAAAATTGATAGAATTTTTTCACATCTTTCTCTAATCAAAGAATTTAAAAGAATTAAAGGTTTAGTTTTTGGACAATTTGAAGATTGCACAGATCCAGATTTTGATGAAAATTTAAGTTTAGTTGAATTAATCTCTCAATATTTTAAAGAGATTGATAAACCTGTTATGTATAATGTTAATTTTGGTCATATAAAAAATTTTATTACTATACCTTATGGGATAAGAGCTTCGGTAAATTCAAAAACTGGAAAAATTAAATTATTAGAATCAGCACTTAATGAGGACTAAATGAAAGTATTAAACAAAGTTTTTCCTTTCTCGTTTCCTATTTTATTGGTTTTAACTGACTTTAGTTTAAGATTTAAATTTCTCATAAATTACGATTTCAAACAATTCTTTTTTTATTTTGTTTCAATTATATTCTCAGTTTTAACTATTATAACTTTTGCATTACTTGCAAAATCAATAAAAAAATTAAAATTATTTTTGTCATTTTTATTTGCCTTTATATATACTTACATTGTAATTTTTTCGATTGGTTTTTATTACTATTCCAACATATTCCCCAATTATTATACAATTGAATATTTTATTGAAGAATTTAAAAATTCAATTACCATATTTGTAGGAACAATAACAGTTTGGTCAATTATATTAATTCTGTTAATATTTGCATACTTAATCTATTGGTTTAATTACATTATAAGATATTTAAATTTTGATAAATTTTATAAAAAAAAATTATATTTAATTTCACATATTATCGTTAATGTAATATTATTATTCGTTTTAAATAATAACATCAGATTTGTAGACCAAACATTAACAATAGACTCAAATTTATTTGCTACTTTTACAAGGTATTATTATAATAAAGCAACTAATAAAAATTTTGGTGGAACCGGATTACTTGCTAGAAATCCAATTAGGTTAGAAAAAGCTAGTTATAATAAAAATATTGGTGTCAATGTATTAGTAATAGTTTTTGAAAGTTTAAGAAAGCATAACTTAAGTTTATATGGTTATTATCGAAAAACAACACCTTTTTTAGATAGCATTGTAGCAGTTAAAGGGAAAGAATTTTTTATTTTTCAAAATACTTTTACAACTTCAACAACAACAATGTTAGCTATTCCTGCTTTATTCACTGGAATTACACCCTACCAAGATCCTAAACTTATTCACACTTATCCAATGATTTGGGATTACGGGAAAATACTAGACAAAAAAAATTTTTTTATAACTTCTCAATCATTTCAATGGTACAATTTGAATATCTACTATTCTAACGAAAAGATAGACTTTTTATGGAATAAAGAAATTAGCGGTCACCCAAACTATAATGATTTTGGTATTAATGATAAATTGACTGTTAATACGCTAATAAATTATTTAAATCAAAACAATAATTTTTTTGGTGTTTTTCAATTTAATACTAATCATTATCCATATAAAAATAATTTAAAGAAATGGGATGGCGAAAGAATAGATGATTATGACAATACTATCCTTTTACAAGATTCATATATAAAAGAAATTTTTACTGCTTTAGAAAAAAATAATCAATTGGATAAAACAATTGTCATATTAATAGGTGATCACGGAGAAGCATTTGGAGAACATAAACAAATTGGTCACAGGGATTGTAATAATATTGAAACTTTGGCGGTTCCATTTGTGATTTATATCCCTGAAAAATACCATAAATATTTGAATATTAACGAACTTAAAAAAAATACATCCAAAATTACAACAAATGCAGATTTAGTTCCTACATTGTTAGATTTATTCAACTTAAATAGTAAGCAAATTATACAATTAAAATCAAATTTTTATACCAAAAGTTTATTTCAAAACATTGATGATAATAGATATATTATTACACTTAATAACAATAGTATTTCAAGGTACAAAGTTGGCGTATCAATAATCGATAAAAAATACCATTATTTATACAAAATTAACACACAACCTCATATTGAGGAAATTTACGAATGGCCAATTGATAGAGCTGAACAAAATAATTTAATCGAACAATTAACTCCTGAAATTATTAATTATTATAAAAAAGAATTGATGAAATATCCTGTATGCAAAAAGGTATTTGAAGGATTTTAATATTAATTTTTTCCCAATAACTTGATAAAAAGCAAATTATTTTGTAATTTGTTTTTTTATAAAATTCAATGAGGTTAGTAATGATAAATATTTCCTATGAAAACATTATTGAAAACAGAAAAGTTGAAGTCCCAAAGAATTTAGTATGGGGACATAATTTTACAGACCATTGTTTTTTAATGGATTATTCCACAGAAAAAGGATGGCATAACGCACGAATTACAGCACTGAAATCCTTAGACATACATCCTGCAGCAATGGTTTTCCACTATGGTCAAACAGTTTTTGAAGGTTTAAAAGCTTATAAAAATTCGAAAGGCGAAATTACATTATTCAGGCCACAAAAAAACATAGAAAGAATGAATAAATCATGCGCAAGGCTAGTTATGCCCCAAATTCCAGAAGAAGTTTTTATGGAAGCTATGAAGAAGTTGGTTACTTTAGAAAAGGATTGGATCCCAACAGGTTATGGAGAAGCTTTATATATAAGGCCTGTAATGTTTGCTACACAACCTGCTTTAGGTGTTAAGCCTTCAAATAGTTATTTATTCGCAATAATTCTATCTCCTGTAGGTGCATATTATCCTGAAGGTTTTAAACCTGTAAAGATTTTAGTTGAGGAACATTATGTAAGAGCTGTAAAAAATGGTCTCGGAGAATGCAAAACAGCCGCAAATTATGCTGCATCACTTTTAGCAGCTGACGAAGCTAAACATAAAGGTTTTTCTCAAGTTTTATGGCTTGATGCTATCGAAAGGAAATATCTTGAAGAAGTTGGCACTATGAATATTTTTATTAATTTCGATGATGAAATTGTTACACCTGAATTAAATGGTTCAATACTTCATGGTATCACTAGAGATTCTGTAATTACACTTTTAAAATCTTGGGGAATGAATATATCTGAAAGAAGAATTTCTATAGATGAAGTAATTGAAAAACATAGACAAGGTAAATTAAAAAGTGCGTTTGGAACAGGTACAGCGGCAATCATATCACCAATTTCTCATTTTTCATACAAAGGTGAATTGATTACAATTAACAATGGCGAAGCAGGTGAATTAGATAAAAAACTTTTCGATGAGATTTCCAAAATTCAATATGGTTTTGCGGAAGATAAATTTGGTTGGATTATTAAAATATAATAAATTTTTATATTATTTTTGAGCAGGCGAGCGCAAGCGAGCCTGCTTTTTTTATTTCCTATTGCTCAGACGGTGTAAGCGTGCCGCACAACTAACGTTGTGCGGTTTTTTGCAATTCTTGCAAAAAAAATAATGGTGGCAATTATATCGTATTATCAATACAATTGCCACCTTTATATTTTGGCTGCCATATTGAGATAATTTTCTGCCACCGCGTGGCAAATTCTTGCCACCAATAAATAAAAACACCCCGTCAATCTTTTGGATTGCCACGCCTCTTGGAAAAATGGGAATTTTAAAATGGTAGGTATTATATCGTATTAACGATATATTTGCCACCTTTTAAATTTGCGTGCCACCACGTGCCAATTCCATGCCACTATTGTGGCATTCAATGCTACAAAGGTGGTATATCAATGCCACCCTACTTTTCTTTCTGCCACCGCGTGGAAATTCCGTGCCACCTTTTGCCACCTTTTTAAATGGTGGCAAAATTTTTGCGGGCTGTTCCGGCCCGCTGGCCCCTTGCGGCTTGCCACAAGCCGCAAGGGGCTTATGCTTATACTGTCTGAGCTAATAGATTTCTTAATTTTTTATTACAATAAAACCCATCATCCGGCCTGAGATTGCTTTATCTCTGCGATAGGAATGGAGATAACTTATATCGTAGGTACAAAGCTCTGATATTTGAAATTTATCGATATCTACACCACTTTCTATTAAATCATCAACAATTTTTGCTTTTACATTTAGTAAATATTTTTCATCGTTCTTCTTTCTCAAATATTTTTTATCAAAATATTTTTCTAATTCTTTACCTACTTCATAATTTTTTGGCGATATAGATGGCCCAATATAACCATATAAATCATTTGGTAATGTTGCAAAATCAATTTTTAATATTTCTATGACTCTTTTTATTATTTCTTGATGTGTACCTTTCCAACCGGAATGAACTACGGCAATTACATTTTGCTTTGGTGAGTAAAGTAATATTGGAGTGCAATCAGCTATACTTACAACTAATGGCAAATTTGGTTTATTTGTTATCATTGCATCAGATTCTCCCTGAAATCCTGGAGATGTAACTCTTTTTACAATATTAGAATGAATTTGTTTTTGAAAAGCAACTTGTGTAAAACTATAACCAAAATATTTGCTAAATTTTTCTCTATTGCGTTTTACTTCTTCTTCATCATCACCAACTGAAAACGAAAGGTTAAAACCATAATTATTTGTATTATTTCCAATTTTTGTAGAAATTCCCGCCATTACTGACGGGAATTTCTTAAATATAACTGGTTCTATAATTACCATTTTATATATTTTCACCTAAAAAGTTATTTGATTTAAATCTAATTTTTTCTTGATACTTTACTGCAAATTTATCTAACTTTTTAATAATCCATTCTAATAATTTTATATAAACTATTACTAATACTATACTTATATAAATATTGTAAATAAAATAGATAGTCACAACCAAAATTGAAAGGTATGCTAAATAGCCTAATATATCTAATAAAAATGTAATAAATTTGTATTTTTTTAATTTAGAAAATATTTTAATGTCAGTTAAATTATTTTTCATAAAGAGTTTTAATGAAATTATAAAGTAACCTACAAACAAAATAACAAAAAACCATATATCTATTAGGTTATCACCATAAACTAAGCTCAAAAATACATTAAGTAATACTAATGTTCCACCCATTTTCCCTACCACAGTATTATGCAAATCACGTTCTAGAAAATCACCAATCAATATAATTCTATTTTTTGTAGTTTTTATTATTTCAGAATCAGGTAGGGATAAAAATTCTCCTAAATAAACCAAAGGATATTTTGTAATAGCTTTTCCTTCTAAAATATTTGCGTTTCTTATTCTATGGTCAATAATAATAGTATTTAAACAAAGTTTATCTCCAATATAATAAAAAGCACCTCTTTTCTCTAATTTTTTACCATATAAATCTTCATACATTAAAAGTGGAGAACTTTTATATTTGTCATCGGTAATTAGATGAAATTTCAAAAAAGTTTCTTGTATTACAGGATAATCAGCTAAACCCTTAGGAGCATTGAAAATAGGTGTATCTGGAGTTCTGTCAGGATTTAAATGATAAGATAACCTAATATTTTTCATTTTAGCCAATTCTTGGGCAAGCATTTCATCATCAGGTGATGGATCTTTGAAAAAGACATCACAAATAATATATTTGTAACTACTATCTGTACTATTCAAAATATGAAATAATTTAGCCAATTTTTCTCTATCTGTAATAAATTGATTACCAATAGGAAATCCGTCTTCATCTAATTTATCAATTAACTTCAAATCATAAGATATGTTAATAAAAAGTAATTCATTTTCTTTTGGTTTATCACTATTGTCAGGTAAAATCTTTTTTAAAAATGGATATTTTTCAACAACTTTTGATTCTGGTAATACTCTTTTAATATTAGAAATTGCTTTGATTACAGCTTGAGACTCTCCAAGTTTAAAATCTTTTTCTAAAGATAAAAATGTTAAATAAACCATTAATAAAGCATTTAATAAGGCAAAAATCAAAGTTTTTATGTTTTTTTTCATAAGCTATATTAAATTTATATGTTATAGTTTAATTTTAACCATTCTGAAATTTCTACATCATTAAATTTCCCATAAAAATCATTTAAAAAAGCTAAAACTGCTTCTTTAATTCTTTTGTTATCATAATTATCATCTTGTAAAGTTTTAATATAAGCATTAAGCTCTTTCTTTAATTCATTTTCTTTAACTTTAACTAATACCATATTTTTAATAACCTTTTCCTCACCATTGCTATTATAAGTCAATTTAACATTAATATTATTTAATTTGTTTGGTATAATTTTACTTGGTATTAGCAAGTAGCCGTTATCAAATGATAGTTTTTCATTAATTTTTATTTTTTTATTATCTGATTTCAAAATAAAAAATTGTTTTTCATTTACAGGGAATTCATCAGTTAATTTATATTTAGCTACATTAATAATATTTACAAGAGTATCAATACTTTCTTCAAAAGATTTACTTTTTGCTCTTCTTGAACTTAATCTTTCAGATGCAGGTGTAAGTGCATTTTGTACAAAAGCCAAAAATCCACCTTTTTGTTTTTGAGCATTATTTGTTGCTCTTAATGTAAATCTTCCTTTTTGTGGGCTGTGAAGTGCTGCAGCGGCATCTTCTGTTGTAAAAATAATTTCATCTTTTGATGAAAGTTTATCTTGTGGTTTAAGCTCTTTATTATTCTTTTTTAATAAAATCTTTCCTTTCACTTTCAATACAATATATGTATCATTTTGAGCAAAACTAATTATAGAAATTATAAATACAAATAACAATATTTTGGTTAAGTTTTTCATTTATTTTCTCCCTCTTCTATTTTTATCCATTTTTCATTTTTAATCATATTATTAGCTATTTTACTTATATTTTTCAAATTATTTGGAGCATCTCGTTTAAATTTTACAGTTTTCTCAATATTATTTTTTGTTATTTTCATAATTGTTACTGGATAATCCAACAATAGGTAATTATATTTTTCTTGTAATGTATCCAATTGAATAGAATCTATTAAATTTTTAATTTTATAATAATTCTTTTGAATATTAGCCTTATATAATCCAATATACTGTAAATTTGCTATACCTTTTAAAATTGCAGTTGAATCGTTATATATAGATAATTCATAAACTGGAGCTTTTCCTCTTGTTGGCATTTTTTTTATGAATAAAATTTCTTTATTCTGAGCGAAGAGAATTGTTGAAAGAATTATAAAATATTTAAACATTTTCATATTATTTCACCAAATTTACTTTTATAAATTTTGCACCATAATTTGATGTTAATTTTACTAAATAAATACCTGAGTTTAAATTATTTGCATTAAATTGTATTTTATGTATTCCAGCTCTTTGATATCCTTCATATAAAGTTGTTGTTTCACTTCCTAAAATATTATATACTTTAAGTGAAATGTTCATATTATCAGGCAATGAATAAGATATTGTTGTTGTTGGATTAAAAGGATTAGGATAATTTTGGAATAAATTATAAGAATAATTTTTCAAATTTGTATTTTCATTTGCAGTTAATTTTGAAATAGTAAAATTATATGGAACCGATATTGTATCAGTAATTTTTGAAATATTACTTACAACTAAAATATTTTCTGCATAATTACTTGCATCGTTTACATTTATCAGATATGAATTATTATTTTTTGCAGCAATAGTTACTTTCATTTTAGTAGGTAAATTTTTTTTGTCTGATTGAATTAATGCTACCTTTAAACTATCTGGATTATCAGAATTTAAAGCTATTGTAAAATTGCTATTAGATTTAATATTAAAATAATCTGTACCAAAACGCCATAAAATTTTATTACTATTTGCAAAATTGAAAGTTATGGAATTTGTACCATCAAATGTATAAGATTTTTCATATTTAACATTACTTATACCATATTTAGCTAATTCCGTTAAATAATTTGCCGCATTTTGTAAATAATAAATATTTGATAATGATGAATTATTATTCATAATACCTAAAGTTATAGCAGTGTTGAAATAAGTATTTTTGAAATCCGTACCTTGTTTTGCTAACTCTTTATTGAATGATTGATAAGTATTCATTGAAATATGATTATTATACAAACTAACTAAAATATTATTTCCATACCTAGTCGTAATATATTTTAGAAAATACCAAGTAGAATACCAATGCCCACTATAATCATTAATTGATGTTTCATCATCATCATAATCTAATGAAATATCAGGATTTGTAAACATCATTGAATATTGAATATTATCATAAAAATTTGGAAATATAAATTGTTCAGCCCAAGTAGCTGCCATTTCCATAAAATATTGATCCATAGTTTCAGCAACAGAAAACTGTACAGCGTGCATAAACTCATGTGCACAAGTTGCTTTCAAAGCAATATCAGCAATGGTAGTATTACCTCCAACAAAATTAACATATTCATTTCTTAAAACCATATAGGAAGACCAAGCGCTCTTTTCAATTTGTGAAGAGCTTGGATTATCTCCTAATTTAATTTCAGGTTCAACATATCCGTAAACACCATCACCAGCTTCAGAACCTGATAAAAATACTGCAAATTTAGTAGGTGTTGATTTTGTAGGATATACAGGATAAGGCATTACAAAACCTGTATTTTGATAAACAGTATAAACGCTATCTAATGTATTTGCTACAAGCTCTACAAAATCTGGTACTGAGTTAGAATTTGCATCAGTTAAACTAACTGCATCTGTACCTGTAGTGTAATAATAAATTTGAAATTTATTACTCTTTGATATATAATTATTTGGTGGTAGAGTTGGTCTATCTATATATTTTTGTACATATTCTTTTGCTTCCGGCGTTAAATCATCCCAATTTCTCTTAGCATCAAATAAAATTAAAGTTAAATCAATTTTTTGTTTGTTAGCTTCGGTAAAAACACTTTTTTTACCGTGTGTTAATTCTAATGTTTTAATTATCTTATCAGATAATTTCACATTATAAGAAAATGCAATAGAAATCAAATATAAAAAGACTAATAACTTTTTCATTATATCTCACTCCATTTATTTTTTAATTATTATTTAATAATATCAAAATGTTCCAAATGCCCTATCACCAGCATCTCCTAAACCTGGCAAAATGTAACCTTTGTCATTTAATTCTCTATCAAGAGTAGCAGAAAAAATAGGTACATCTGGATGATCTTTTGCTAATCTTTTAACTCCCTCCGGAGCTGCAACAACACATACAAATATTATAGTTTTAGCTCCTCTTTTTTTCAAAAAGCTGATAGCAGTTGATGCACTACCTCCTGTTGCAAGCATTGGATCCAATACTAAAATTCTGGAATCAGGGACTGAATTTGGTGCTTTGAAATAATATTCCATTGGTTCCAAAGTTTCTTCATTGCGTTGAATACCAATATGACCAACTTTAGCATCTGGAACAATTTCGAGAAACGGATTTACCATTGAAAGACCTGCTCTAAGTATTGGCATTAAAATAATTTCTTGGCCTAATTCATAACCTACAGTTTTTTCAAGTGGTGTTTCAACTGTTGTTTCATTTAATTTAAAATTTTTACATGCTTCAAATGCTAATAAGGAAGCAATTCTTCTAAAAGCCATTCGAAATTGTTCTGTTTTAGTATCCTTATTTCTTAAAATTGTTAAATCTCTTTTTAAAAGTGGATGATCAACAATTAAAAAATTTCCCATTTACAACCTCTCTTTTTTTGAAATTTTATACAATATATTTATCATATTAGAACATTGTGGTGAATAATTATAATTTAATATCTCAAGATTTTTATATGATAATTTCAACTTTATATACGTCATAATATGATTTCCCATCTCTGTAACTTCTTCTCCACCGATGAGATATCCACCAACTATTTTATTGTTATTATCAACAAATAATTTTACGAAATTCTTTTTTCGATCCTTTATCAAATGTATTTTATTTTCGTGCCATTCAAATATTTGACGAGTAAATATTCCTCTCTGTTTTTGATCTCTATTATTAAGACCAATTGCTAAGAAGAAATAATCAAAAATTTTCACAACTGAATTTTTTACAACAAAGGGAAATGGCTCATTCCTTTCATACAAATTTTTAACAGCTGCATAAGCAGAAAATCTTGCAAATGTAGCAAAAGGAAGATATATCGGTTTTTTAGTAAAAAAATCATAATAATGTGTGCAATCTCCTGCCGCAGATATATCCTTATCAGATGTCTTTAAATATCTATCTGTAAATATACTATTTTGCTCTAACCTCAAGCCTGAATTAACAGCTATTTCACTATTAGGTTGAAACCCTGTAGCTAAAATATATAACTCATTACTAAATATATTGTTATCAAGTTTAATTTTATCAATTTTATTGTCTCTTTCTAAAATCGTTAGATTTTTATATCTTATAAAATTAATTTCATTTTCTAATAAAAGTTTTTCAATAAAATCATTAACATCTTTATCATCAAAAAGTTCTGGATAATGAACGTTATGGTAGATATTAACATCTTTCCCTAACTTTTTAAAAGCTTCTGCCATTTCTAAAGCTATATATCCAGAGCCAAATATTCCTACACTTTTTACTATATTATTTTTCAAATATTCTATTAGATTATCAAGATTTGTTACATCTTTAACAAAAAACAAATTACTATATTTTTTTGAAAATTCGGTAGGGATATTAGGTTTAGAACCTGTTGCAATAATTAATTTATCATAATCAATGTGTGCTTCATTACCATTTTGTAAATTTAAAACTTTTACAACTTTTGACTTAGTATCAATATATTTTGCTTCTGATTTAATTAATACTTTTACACCTTTTTTTTCATAAAATGTATCTGGATTAAAAAAAACAATATCATTTTTGCTTAATTCACCTGATATTACTAGTGGGATTTCACAAGTTCCAGTAGAAAAATAATCTGATTTTTCAATTAGAAAAATATTTTTATCTGGGAATTGTTTCTTAGCCTGAGCCGCCGCTGCAGCCCCAGCCGCGTTCCCACCAATTATTATTATGTTATTACTTTTTCTATACATTATTTTTGTTTAAATACTATTGTAATTGGCACACCCTGAAATCCATACTGTTTTCTGAGCAATTTTTCCAAATATCTTTTATAACTATCTGGAATTGCTTTGGGCTCATTTGTAAAGAATAAAAATACTGGATTTTTCCCATCTGCTTGTGTAACATACTTTATTTTTACTTCTTTGCCACTTTTTGTTGCAGGTGGCGGATAATTTTGGATTTCAGGCAAAATATAGTCATTTAACTCACTAGTTGTTATCTTTTTATTTTTTTCATAATATATTTCTTTACAAATATCCAATAATTTAAATACTCTTTGTTTTGTAACAGCTGAAATGAAAACTATTGGAATATAATCATATTTCCCCAATTTTTCATATAATATTTTTTTAAATTCATCAGCTGTTTTGCTGTCTTTTTCTATCAAATCCCATTTATTTACAGCAATTACAACACCATTTCTACGTTCTATAACATCCTCAAGAATTTTCAAATCTTGATTTTCAATTCCTAATTTAGCATCTATCATTAATATTGATATATCGGATCTATCAATTGCTTTCAGTGTTCTAACTGTAGAGTAAAATTCAATATTTTCTTTTATTCGTGATCTTTTTCTCAA
>DAOSVM010000045.1:0-16024 GCA_035379625.1 Ignavibacteriales bacterium
TTAAAAGATTATCTGTAAATAATGGAGAACTTAAATTAGTTGGATTACAGCCATCAGTTAGAAAATTATTTGAATTGACAAGAATGGATAAAATTATACAAATTGTAGAAACACAAGAGGAAGCATTAAAATAAATGACAGAAATTATCATACTAACAAATGGTTCTCATTTTTCTAATTTATTAAATCAATTTCTGATTGAAAAGGGTTATGCAACAAATATAATCAATTCTTTTGAAGAAATTAAAGATAGTAATAACAAAATTATTGTTTATGATTGTTTTGCTGTGCCATTGGATTCTATATTAGAAAATTATAATCTCAAGAAAAAAAATTTTACAACTTTGCCTCTTTTATTCTATAAATTACATAATTTGCTTGCACCAAATATCGAAAAGATTTTAGAACCTTTTGATAGTATAATTGATTTTGATGAGAATATTGAAAATGTAATTCAGCGTATCAATTCTGTTTCTAAAAAGATTGATATATATTCTAAATTTGTTGGTACTGATAAGGTCATTAGTCAACCTCAAGAAGTTTATGAAAAGTATAAAATACTTTTAGTTGATGATGATCAGTATATAATAAAATTACTAAGCCATAATTTGAATAATGCTGGGTATGAATGTTTAACAGCTAATTCAGCTAATGAAGCATTCGAAATAATAAAATATAATACACCTGATTTAATTTTATCTGATGTTATGATGCCTGAGATTGATGGTTTTGAGTTTAGAAAAAGAATATTACAAGATGAAAAGTTTAAAGACGTACCATTTGTCTTTTTAACTTCCAAAAGTGATGAAGATGATATGCTTTCAGCTTATGATTTAAGTATTACAGATTATATTGTTAAAACATCCGGACCAAAACTAGTAGTTGCTAAAGTATCATCAATTTTAAAGAGTTTAGGAAAAGAAAGACAAAAAGTTGTTAAGGAGCTTAATAAGGCTTTAGATAATTTTCAATTGAAAGTAGTTCCTGATATAATTCCTCAAATTAGCAAATTTGAAGTAAAACATTGGCATCAACCTTATCAAGGTATACCAGGTGGAGATTTTATAGATTACTATAAGATTGATGATAATAAAATGCTTGTTGTGTTAGGGGATGTAATGGGCAAAAAATGGAATGCATGGTACTTTGCAGTTGCTTATGCTGGTTATGTAAGAAGTTCTATACGTTTTACTATTCAGAATACAGATATTTTTACACCTGCAACAATTATTGAAAAAGTTAATAAAACTGTATATAATGATGCTAAAATAGCTGAAGTATTTGCAACTTTATCTGTATTGTTATTGGATGGAGAAAACAATATAATTTTATATTCTGGTGCAGGTGATTTGCCTATTTATCATGTTACAGCTGAAGGTATAAAAAGTGTACAATCAAATGGTTTGTTGTTAGGATTTAATGATTTGAGCACGTATGAAGATGTAAGTATAGAATGTAACTCTGGGGATGTGATTTTATTAACCACTGATGGTGTTATGGATTCAAGAAATAGTTTAGGAAAACCTTATGGGGAAGAACAATTTGTTGCTTTTCTTCCAAGTCTTTATAAGGATCCAGCACCACTAGAATTACTAAAAAATAATTTTAGTGAATATGTCAATAATGTATACGAGGATGATATAAGTCTAATTTCCATAAGGGTAATATGACGAAAAAGCTATTATTAACCTCATTATTATTGTTTTTTTTGTATGGTTGTGGTACAGTAAGTAATCGTTATAGTGCTGATAGTCAGAGAGATGATTATTTTGATACTAAGAATAGAGAATTATATGAAGAAGTAGGAGATATATCATACTACGCAGAAGATTTTCACGGAAAGCCAACAGCTAATGGTGAAATTTTTGATATGAATAAAGTTTCAGCTGCTCATCCTAAATTCCCACTAAATACTATTATTAAAGTAAAAAACCTTAAAAATGGTAAAGAAATAATAATCAGAGTTAATGATAGAATGCCTCCTAATCCCAAAGGCAGAATACTAGATGTATCTAAAGCTGCAGCCAAAGAGCTTGATTTTATTAATGATGGAGTAGTTAAAGCAAAAATAACAGTATTAAAATGGGGTGATGGAAAAAGTTTAATGGATATTGATAACAATTTACTTAAGCCTACAATAAGATACTAATCAAAATTTAATAAAACTCCATTATGAATTGTTGTTTCAACGATTCAGATATATTACAATTTATTAACCTATCATAAAAATATCTTGCTAAATTATAATTCCCAGTATTTTTATAAAGATAAGATAAATGGGCATAAGCCAAATGTATATCGTTATAGTTTTCTAGTTCTTCCGCTAAATTGATATATTGCATTAAATATTCAATTGCTTTTTCTAGATTGTTTAGTGTTATATGTTTCATAGCTTCTGAAAATTTAGTATTCAAGATATTTACAGAACTATGATAAAGATAAGTAAATATTTCCCCAGGATATTGAGATAATTTGAAATTTTGTTCAATAATTAGTAGTGATGTTAAACGCTCGCAAAACATAGCTAGAAGTTTGTCATTATTTTGCATATAGGGTATGCCATTAAAAGAGAATCTAAATTTTTGGATAACTTTTCCTCTATATATTCCTGCGATACCATGAAGGAAATATGGATTAGTTGATATATTTAATAATTTGGTCAGACCAATATTTCTAATAAAATTATCAAATTGTTTTTGTAGGATTTCAGGTAAAGAATTAAAGAGAATATTTCCGATAACATCAACATTAAGGTTATTTTCAAGTAGGTGAATGCTAAAAACGAACCAATTTTCATTGAGGAAAAAGTGGTCATCGTGAAGTAAGAAATAATAATCGTAATCAGGGAGATTACGAATTAAGTAATTAAAACCGGCTGGATCAAGGCCGGTGTTTTCACGATAAAAAGTATAATCGAAATTGGTTTTAAAAGAATGATTTATGGTTGAATCTGTATTAAAAACAACGGCAAGATCGAATTTATCTCTGTTTAATAAAAAACAATCGTTAAATAAAATATTATTTAGTTTTTCATATGTTTTTTCCGAAGAAACTACTGCTACTACTGTATTTTTCATTATATTTCTATTGTTTCGTTGAAAGGGATTATTTTACATTCATAACCTTTTTGTTTAACTTTTTCTGCAAAAACTTTAGGATCGCTATTTATCACTGGGAAAGTGTTGTAATGCATTGGTATAACAACTTTGGGTTTGATAAAATCAACAGCAATTAAAGCATCATCTATTCCCATTGTAAAATTATCACCAATAGGTAATAATAAATAATCTATTTTATTAAGTTCTCCTATAAGTTTCATATCACCGAAAAGTCCAGTATCGCCAGTGTGATAAATTGTTTTACCATCGATAGTTAGAATAATTCCAGATGCCAAACCAAGGTTTTGCCCATCAGGAGTTTCAGAGCCGTGTAATGCTAAAGTGAATTTGACCTTTCCAAAATCAAAATTATGAGCTCCACCAATATGCATATTATGAACTTTACAACCTTTATTAGCGCAGTAATTTGCTAATTCATTGGTTGCTATTACTAAGGAGTTAGATTTAGAAGCAATTTTAAAAGTATCGCCAAGGTGATCACCGTGGCCGTGGGTAACTATGATATAGTCAGCAAAAACATTTTCTGATTTAATATTGCAGTGCGGGTTGCCATCGAGGAAAGGGTCAATTAAAATGCTTGTATTATCTTTTGTAATGATTTGAAAAGCTGAGTGACCAAAGTAAGTAAGTTTCATATTATCCTCCTATAAAAATAAATTACACTAAAGAATTTAAAAAAAAATTTGCAAAAAAACAATAAATTTGTTATTTTTGAAATTCAAAATAAATAAATGCCGAAGTGGCGAAATTGGTAGACGCGCTAGACTCAAAATCTAGTCAGGGTTAAACCTGGTGCCGGTTCGAGTCCGGCCTTCGGTACAATAAAAGACTGCTATATTTATTAGCAGTTTTTTTTTTATATTTTCACTTAGCTCAGACGGTGTAAGCTTAAGCCGCTTGCAGCATAACTAAAGCTGCAAGCGGCAGCGGGCCGAAGGCCAGCTAAAAATCTTTTATTATATTACCTTACACAGAGCTGTGTTTTCAGTTCTTAATATTCAAATCTTTCTCTAATACGTAGCATCTTACAAATAATGGAATTTTTTTATAATAAAATTGTACATGCAATTATATCGTAATTACAATTTTAGCTAAAAAAGTGTCAACCTGTATAAAACAAAAAAAAAGAAACACATTCAGTCTCTAAATATTATTGTCATTACTCTACAAAGTGTTAACCAGTCCTGTGTCTGTAAGTGTTTGAATTATAAACTTAATTTGTCATTTATATTGTATTTACAAATATATTATTAAAGATTACTGATATATCGTATATTTAATTCTATAGCTAATACAAATATATTATTAGAAAAAGTCAATATATCGATAATACAATTATATCGTATTTACGAAAATATTTTAATGCTTTAAGTTTGCTATTACTTTGGAAAATTTTTAGACAATAGTTATTTTGGTAAAAGAGTAAATTTTGTAAGTTGTTAGTAATATGGAAGATATGGTTTAATTAGTGAAATATATTTGGGCTTTAGCCCGCTCGTGCGCCCTCGTGCGCACGGGCTTTAAGCTTACACCGTCCGAGCTAAATATTTAAAGAAAAGCTCTCTTGAGAAAAAAAGAGAGCTCAATAAATTTATTAGACTAAATGCAATGCTTTTTTCATTGTGGTGCCAAGTTCAGCTGGGCTTTCTGCTATGTGGATGCCACATTTTCTCATGTAATCTAATTTGAAATCTGCGGTATCGTTACCACCAGAAATTATAGCACCGGCGTGCCCCATTCTTTTACCAGCAGGAGCGGTTTTACCAGCAATAAAACCAACTACCGGTTTTTTGAAATTATCTTTGATATAATCAGCAGCTTCAATTTCAGCTTGTCCGCCAATTTCACCAATTAGTATAACGCCATCTGTTTGTGGATCTTCATTGAAAAGTTTTAAGATATCAATAAATTGTGAACCAATGACGGGATCTCCACCAATACCAACACTTGTGGATTGTCCTAAACCTGCATCAACTAATTGTTTAACTGCTTCATATGTTAAAGTTCCACTTCGTGATATAATTCCTATTCTACCAGGTTTATGGATAAAACCGGGCATAATTCCGACTTTTGCTTGTCCAGGAGTTATAACACCTGGGCAGTTAGGTCCGATTAGTCTAGTATTAGTGTTTTTGATGTAGTTGTAAACTTTAGCCATGTCCTGGAAAGGAATGCCTTCTGTAATGCAAATTACAAGTTGGATTTTTGCATCAGCAGCTTCAAGAATTGCATCGGGCGCAAATTGAGGCGGTACAAAAATAACGCTGGTGTTAGCTTGAGTTTTTTCGACAGCTTCTTTTACCGTATTGAAAATAGGAACTTTATCCATAAAAAGTGTTCCACCTTTACCGGGCGTTACTCCAGCAACCACCTTAGTACCGTATTCTAACATTTGTTGAGTATGGAAAGCTCCTTCTTTTCCTGTAATACCTTGAACTACTAAACGAGTGTTACTATCAACTAGAATTGCCATTTGGCCTCCAGATTATATTATGTTGAATATTGCAAATTTTAAATAACTTGTTTCTTCCATTGCTGGGTTTACGGGATGATCTGGACCCGCTGTATTGAAATATAACAATTTAGCAACTTTATTATTTTTTAATGCAGCTTTATTAACAATTTTTATAAATTCATCTTTAGTTAAATGATGCGAACAGGAAGAAGTTACAAGTAATCCCATATTTCTAACACATTTTAGCGCCAAATTGTTCAATTTTTCATATCCCATGATGGCATTTTTAAGATTCTTTTTGCTTTTTGTAAAAGCTGGAGGGTCGACCATTACTACATCAAATTTTTTCCCATTTGAAATTTGTTTTTCAAGGTAAGTAAAAGCGTCATCGGTTATTAAATCGAATTTATCGAAGAAATTATTTAATGTTAAATTGTTTTTTATATTATCAATTTCATTTTCTGAATAATCAACAAAAGTTACATGATTCGCTCCTGCTTTTAGTGCATTTAAGCCAAAACCACCACTATTGGCAAATAAATCTAAAACTTCAGCATCCTTGCAAAATTTACTGGCATAAATTCTATTATCAACTTGATCAAAAAAGAAACCAGTTTTTTGTGAATTGTTAAATTTTATTTGATAGTAAACGTTCCCATCTGTAATAATTTCATTCACTTCATTGGTTCCTAAATATACTTTATCATTATCATCTAAACCTTCTAATTTACGGAAATAAGATTCATTTTTTGTAAAAATGTTTTTAGCTTTTAATTCAGTTATTAAATAGTTAATAATTGGACTTATATTTTTTTCCATACCAAAACTATTTATCTGCATTACAAATGTATAATTATATTTATCAATTATTAGACCAGGTAGTAGATCACTTTCAGAAAAAGTAAGGCGGTATGAATTTCTGTTTTTTAAATATTTTTTTCTTAGTAGAAAAGCATTATGTATGTTTTCAGTTAAAATTTCGTTTGTATCTTTGTTTTTAATTTTTGAAAATATTCTAACAGAAATTAAAGAATTTTTATTGAAGAAACCAGTTCCTAAATATTTTCCATTAAAGGATTCAACATCAACAATATCTCCATTTTGAAGATTATCAGAAACTTTGAAAATTTCATTACTAAATATCCATAGATGGCCGGCGAGAATTCTTCTCTCTTCATTTTTTGCTAAAATTACTTTTTTATTCATAATTCCTTGAATGTTTATTTATAATTTTTGAAATTAAAAAAAAGTAATTTATTTTACAACAATTTAAAAAAAATATTTTGCAATGAGATATATTGATTTATATTTAAGTGGTGAATTAAAAAAGCGTGCATCGTTAGCAGAGGAATATTTAAATAATTGTAATATTTGTCCTAATAATTGTTACATCTCCAGAATTGAAAATAAAATGGGTGCATGTTATTCTCGATATTTACCGATTGTCTCTTCTTACACTCTTCATTTTGGTGAAGAGCCTGCATTAGTTGGGGAAAACGGAGTTGGGAATATATTTTTTGGTAATTGTAATTTGAAATGTAAATATTGTCAAAATTTTGAAATTAGCCAGAATTATAAAAATGAAATAAAAAACGAAGTTACGTTTGAGAGATTAGCTGAAATTATGTTAGAACTACAGGAAAAAAAAGCAAATGCAATTGGTTTAGTTTCACCAACTCACTTTGTGCCGCAAATTTTAAAGTCATTAGTAATTGCTATTGAAAAAGGTTTAAGAATACCTTTGGTTTATAATTCCAATGGTTACGATTCTGTGGAAATGTTGAAATTATTAGATGGCATTATTGATATTTATTTACCTGATATAAAATATGGAAATAACGATTATTCAAAAGAATTTTCAGGTATAAAAAATTATTTTAATTGTGCAAAATTAGCTGTTAAAGAAATGTATAGGCAAAAAGGTTATAAAATAATTTATAATGATAAAGGAGTAGTTACTTCTGGTTTAATTATAAGACATTTGGTTTTACCAAATGATTTAGCAGAAACTGAAGAAGTATTAAAATTTATTGCAAATGAGTTGGATAATAGAATTACTGTTTCGTTAATGTCGCAATATAATCCACTTTTCAAAGCAAATAATATTCCATTATTATCAAGAAAGTTAAGGTATTCAGAATATGAGAGGGCAATTACACTTCTCGAAAAATATAATATTACGAATGGATGGTTACAAGAGTTAGAGAGTAGTGATAATTATTTACCAAATTTTAATCAAAATCGTGAAAATCCATTTGGAATTTAATGGTATCTTTAAAAATTAACTTTACATTTAAAACAAAAAATATTATATTTAAATTTATTTAATAAATAAAGTCTGTTTAATGAAAGAAATAAAATTTGTTAAAATGACTGGTGCAGGGAATGATTTTATTATAATTGATAGAGAACTTTCATTTATTACTCCTTCACAAGAACAAATAAAATTAATGTGCGACAGACGTTATGGTATTGGTGCTGATGGCGTTATTGTAATTAGTAATTCATTGGATGGTAAAGGAGCCTTTAAGGTAGATTTTTATAATTCTGATGGTTCTACAGGGATGTTGTGTGGTAATGGGGCGAGATGTAGTTTAAAATATGCTAATTTAATAGGTAGAATCGGTAAAAATGAAGTAGAGTTTTTATTTTCTGATCGTTTATATAGAGGAAAAGTAGAAAATAATGATTTGGTAAAATTTTATATTGATGAAGATATTTTTTTTGAAAAAGTCAGTGATATAAATTTAAATGGTCATTTATTAAATGGTTATTATGTAGATTTAGGAACACAACATTTAGTTTTAAATATTGATAATTTTATTGATCAATATCAAACTATAGATGAGCTACCAGTTTATGAAATAGGTAGAAAATTACGTTATCATGATAAATTTATGCCTAAGGGAGTAAATGTAAATTTTATTTCAGTTGATAAAGAAAAAGACGTTATATATATTAGAACATACGAAAGAGGCGTTGAAGATGAAACTTTAGCTTGTGGTACTGGTTCTATTTCATCTGCAATTGTTGCTTCTATCACCACTAAACTCAATCCACCAATTAAGCTTATCACTCGTAGCATGGAGGAATTAGTCGTTGATTTCCAGATAATCAACGACAAAATAATTAAACACATTTCTTTATTAGGTCCTGCAAAAGCTGTTTTTACTGGTAAAATTAAAGTATAAAACAAAGAACTAAATAAAATTTTTTAAAACAATTTATCAAGGAGTGGATATGTTTAAAGGAGTAGGCACAGCCTTGTTAACACCTTTTAATGAAGATTATTCAATTGATTATATAAGTTATGAAAAATTATTAAAATATCAATTAGATAACAAGATTGATTATGTTGTTGTTTTAGGTACAACTGGTGAAACTCCAACTATTACAACAGAAGAAAAAGAGAAATTAATTGATTTTACTATGCAATTTATAAATGGTAAATGTAAGGTAATTGTTGGTACTGGAAGTAATAATACCTTAAGTGTTATTGAAAATAACAAATTAGCAGAAAAATATAAAGCAGATGGTGTTTTGATAGTCAATCCTTATTATAATAAAAGTTCGCAAAAAGGATTAGTTGAACATTATAAATATATATCTGAACGTACAAATTTACCAATAATACTTTATAATGTTCCTGGAAGAACAGGTATGAATATTCTACCAGATACAGTTTTAGAAATTGCGAATAATTGTAAAAATGTTGTTGCAATTAAAGAAGCAAGTGGGGATATTTCACAAATAGCTAAAATTATTGCTAATGCACCTAATAATTTTTCTGTTATTTCTGGAAATGATGATCAAACACTTCCTGTTATTTCATTAGGAGGAATAGGGGTAATTTCTGTATTTTCAAATGTATTTCCGAGAGAGATGAAAATGATAGTTGATGCATGCTTAAATAATTCTTGGAATGAAGCAAGAAAATTAAATAATCAATATTTAACAATGATGAATTTATTATTTATTGAGTCAAGTCCATCACCTGCAAAATTTGTAGCTGAAAAACTTGGACTTATGAAAAATATATTAAGATTGCCATTAATTCCTGTATCTGATAGTTCAGAAAAATTATTATTTGAAGAATTAAAAAAATTAAATAAGGTATAAATATGAACTATGGTATTATAGGTTTCTCTGGTAGAATGGGGCAAGAAATTCATAAATTGTTTCAAGAAAAAAATTACAATTTAGTTTTTAGTTATGATGAAAATGGAGAAAAATTTATTAGTAAGCCAGATATTTTGATTGATTTTAGTTTACCAAATGTTTTAAATAAGACAATTGAATATGCACTAAAATTTAATGTTCCTATAGTAATTGGAACAACTGGGTATTCTGATGAAGAATTAAAAAAAATAAAAGAATTATCATCCAAAATACCAGTCTTTCAAAGTTATAATTTTTCAATAGGTATTCAGCTTTTGCTGAAATGTATAGATTTAGTAAAAAAATTTACTAATGATTGGGATATAGAAATTGAAGAAACCCATCACCGATTTAAAAAAGATAAACCGAGTGGGACAGCGATAATGTTAAAAAATCGATTGAATAAGGAAGTAAACATATCATCTTTAAGGTTGGGAAATGTTGTTGGTGATCATAAAGTTATTTTTGCTAGTTTAGGTGAAATTGTGACATTACAACATACTGCTATTTCCAGAAGAACATTTGCAGAAGGAGTTTTAATGGCTTCAGAATTTTTAATTAATCAAACAGTTGGATTTTATAATTTTTCAGATATAATTAAATAAGAGGGCAAAATGAATTCTTATGAAATTATCGATTATATAGCAAAATCAAAAAAGGTAACACCATTAAAAGTTTGGATTAAATTTAAAAGTGATTTTGATTTAAATGAATATGAATATTATGGAAACAATAAAACAGGTGTATTATTTATAGAATATAATGATTGGTTGGCTTTTTATGAAAAAAACAAAGAAATAATCGAAAAATTTAGAATTGAAGTTGATCGTAGAAATTCTGGTGTGCCATTAGCAGATATTACAAAATATAATGCTAGAATAGAACCTGGTGCTATCATAAGAGATAAAGTTGAAATTGGAGATAATGCTATTATTATGTTTGGTGCAGTTATCAATATAGGTGCTAAGATAGGTCAAAAAACAATGATAGATATGAATGCTGTAATTGGTGGCAGAGCAGAAATAGGTGATAATTGTCATATTGGTGCTGGAGCAGTTATAGCTGGAGTTATTGAGCCGCCGAGTGCTGAACCAGTAAGAATTGGCAACAATGTTTTGGTAGGTGCCAATGCAGTAGTTTTAGAAGGTGTAAAAGTAGGAGATAATTCAGTTATTGCAGCGGGGGCTGTTGTTATTAATGATGTTGAGCCTTATACTGTTGTTGCTGGTGTTCCTGCTAAAGTTATTAAAAAAGTTGATCAAGTAAATAACGAAAAAATTCAAATTGTTGACGCACTAAGAAATATTTAGGTGATAAATGAGGGTAATAGTTCAAAAATATGGTGGTAGTTCAGTTGCAACTACTGAAAAAATTAAAGCAATAGCTGAAAAAAATAAAAAATAAATCGAATGAACAAAAACATATTGTAGTAGTTTCCGCAATGGGTAAAACTACCGATCAATTAATTTCATTAGCAAAAGAAGTTAGCTCTAATCCTGTACCACGTGAGTTAGATATGTTACTTACTACTGGTGAACAAATTTCAGCAGCATTGTTATCCATGGCATTGAATGAAATAAATATCAAAGCTATTTCATTAAATGGATTTCAAGCAGGTATAGTAACAACACCAGATTTTAATTCAGCTAGGATTATTTCAATCGATAAAGATAAAATATTAAATTTATTGGATGAAAACGATGCTATCGTTATAACAGGTTTCCAAGGAGTTACTGAAGAAAATGAATTAACAACTTTGGGAAGGGGAGGTAGTGATACTTCAGCTGTGGCATTAGCAGCTCATCTAGGGTTTGATGTTGAAATATATTCGGATGTGGCTGGTATTTATACAACGGATCCAAAGTTACATCCAAATGCAAAAAAAATTAAATATATTTCATATGACGAGATGCTTGAGTTAGCAGGTTCTGGTGCAAAAGTTTTACATAGCAGATCAGTTGAAATTGCTAAAAAATATAATATAAAAATATATTGTGCTTCAACATTTTCTAATGAGGAGGGAAGTTACGTGGTAAATGAAGAATTAATAATCGAGAGCCCGGTTGTATCCGGTTTATCTGTTATGGATAATCAAGTGCAAGTTACTATTAAACAATTACCACTTGATTATACATTAGTTCATTCTATTTTTGAAAAAATTGCAAATTCTGGTTTTAATGTAGATATGATTTCAATTATAAATTATGAAAATTCCTTAGCTGTTTCTTTTACTGTAATCCAAGAACAAAAACACGAAATTATTGAAATGCTTCATAACACATTAAAAGAATTAGATGATTATCATATTGAATACCATAAAGGTTTTTCTAAAATTTCAATTGTTGGAATAGGTATGAAATCTGCAAGTGGTGTTGCAGCTAGATTTTTTAATGCTCTTAAAGATATACCAATTCGTTTAGTCACTACTAGTGAGATTAAAATTTCTGCTTTGATTGAAAATGAAAATAAACAAAAAGTTGTAGATGCATTGGCAAAAGAATTTGATTTATAATATTTTGAAAAATAAATTATTCTCTTTATTTTTATATTAACAAAAGTAAGTTTTTATGAAATTATCTTCTAAGAAAAAAAAAGAAGAAAGTCGTTATAAACATAATGCGATAACTAATTTACAAAATAAAAATATTCCAAAAGCTATTGAAAATTTTATTAAAGCTTTAGAAGAAGAACCATCTGATGTTTATTGCTTAAAAATGTTAGGTTATTGTTATTATTTAGTAGGCAATTACGATGCTGCTATAAAACTATATAAAAAAGTATTGGCTTTAAAACCTGACTTGGCTGATGTTTACAATAATCTTGGTAATGTTTACTATAAGATTAATAAAATTGATGAAGCAATTGAAGCTTATACTAATTCAATTAAATATAATCCAGAAAATCAAAATGCTTATTTTAATTTAGGAAATTTATATTCTCATAAAGGAGACTATCAAAAAGCTATAGAAGCTTATGAAAATGTCCTGAAAATAAATGATAAAAATGCAAAAGCATGTAATAATTTAGGTAATGCATATTATCAGACTGAACAGTATGATAAAGCGATTGAATATTTAGAAAAAGCAGCAAAACTTGATGGTAATCTAGCAACAGCATATAATAATTTAGGAAATGCGTATGCTAAAATAGGTCAAATGGAGAAGGCTATTGATGCTTATAAAAATTCGATATTTGTAAATCCTGATATACCAGAAACTTATAAAAATTTAGCAATTACACATGTTGAAAATAAAGAATATGATAAAGCTGTACATTTATTTAAAAAACTAAGTATAATGCAGCCTCAAGATCCTGAACCATTTATTAAACTTGGGCACTCACATTTTGAGAAGAGAGAGTTCAATAAAGCAATTGATGCCTACCTAAATGCAATATTAATAGATCCTAAACCAGAATTTTATATATTTTTAGGTGATTCTTATATTGAAAAAAGGGCCTGGGATAAGGCAATAGAAGCTTATGATAAAGCTATAAGTAAAGATCCTAATAAAGTTGAATACTATGTGAAATTAGGTATTGCTTGTACAAATTATGGAAATTATTCTAAAGCTATAGAATCGTTTGAAAATGCAATAAAATTGGCTCCAAAACATCCAGAAGCATACTATAATATGGGGCGTGTTTATGCACTTAAAGAGGATAAAGAAAATCAATTGAAATATTACAAACTCGCAGCAAAATACGGTGACAAAGAAGTGCAGAATTGGTTAAAAGAAAGAGGTCATAGTTGGTAAAAAATGTTCTCAACAAAAGGGGAGCTTTTTTTATTTATTGACTCAGACAGTATAAGCTTAAGCCCCTTGCGGCTTAACGAAAGCCGCAAGGGGCAGCGGGCCGAACGGCCCGCTAAAAATCTTTTCTTTATCACCTTACTATGTGTAGTGCTTTCTGGCTTTAATATTCAAATCTTTACCAAATATGTGGCAACCTATAATGATTCAATTTTTTTTATAATAAAATTGTATTTACAATAATATCGTAAAAAAAATATATTGTAACTACAAATATATTATTGAAAAGTTACTTTTAAATCGTATATACAATTATATTGTAAATACGAACATATTTTTTAATTTTGCTAATACATCGTAATCTCTAATATATAGGAATAACGATATTAAGTTTTTTGATTTTTTTACATGAACTAAACTATCCTAAAAAAATATTTAAACAACTTTTAGTTATTTAGCTAAATATAAAATATATTGCAAAAAATATATTGTTAGATATTAGCGAAATATTATGGGCGTTAGCCCGCCCGTGCGCCGCATAGCGCACGGGCTTTAAGCTTACACCGTCCTAGCCCATAGAAAAATATTTTAAAATAAAAAAAGCAAGCTCGCTTACGCTCGCCTGCTTTAATTCGATGAGTTTTCAATATTTTTTCTTGTTTATTGAAAAAGCGTATCATCAATATTGCTGTTTATTTCAATATTTTCAACAGTAAATTCAATTAATTGTCCCATCACCGTTTGTTTGATTTTCCAAGGATACTTTATACCATTTGTTTCTTTATAATTATCATATTCAGTGACTGTTGTAACTGGTCCTTGTGGTCCTTCTTCTGTTTTAATTTCTTTTATCTTAAATCCACTTTTAGCATCAAAAAATTCATACCATTTTTTATCATTCTTTTCGAAAAATAGTTTGTAAGCTGTTTGTTTATTTACCTGTTCTTCCCCTTCGAAAGAAACTTTAATCCCAAATTTATCTAAATTTTCATATGGATTTAATGATGCTTCATAGGCATAATCAAGGTTTTGTTCTGGTGGTAGATCCATCTTCCCCATTGGTGATTCAACATAACCTTTGTTACCATCAAAAACGATTACTTGTTTCATCCCCATTACAGTTATTTCAATTCTCATTTTGTTAGGAGACTTTCTATAATTTTTTAATGTTATTGTTTGTTCACCTTGTGGTGTTTGTAATGATGCTTTTGCTGTTGAAACCAAAGTTGATATATTATTGATTGCTTTTGTTCCACCTATTGCATCTATATATTTATTAATTATCTCTTTTGGGTTAAGACTTTCTATCTTTTTATTTTCGGTTTTAACAGGATTTCCATAAATATCATAAAAAACTAAGGTCCCAAAAGTTTTTAATTTGTCTGCATTTGTTTTGGCATCACCTACAACAATTATATTTGTTTTATTATATTTAATATATTTATTTGCTGCAGTCATAATATCTTTTGATGTCGCTTTGCTAATTGTTCTGATATAATTGTCAAAATAATTTGTTGGTAATCCTAATCTTTCAATAACATATACATAATTTGCAATTTCTTCTGGGCTTTCCAATGAACGTGCAAATTCTCCTATCATATAATTTTTTGCTAATTGCAATTCATTTTCAGGTACAATTTCTTTATTAATTCGTTCCATTTCGTATAAGAATTGATAAACTGAGCTATCGGTAAATTTAGCTTTAACATCAGCAGAAGCTCGCCAAGCTGTAACATATGGATTTGACAAAGATATTGATGAATAAGCGCCATATGTGTAACTATGTTTTTCGCGTAAATTATCAAATAATCTGAAAACTCCACCACCAAGAATTGTATTAGTTAAATCAAGAACAGGGGCATCTGGATTTTTATAATTAATGTATAATGGATAACCAATTACAATGTTTGATTGTACTGCACCTTCTCGATTAACAAATATTACTTGATTTGTATTTGGTATTGGTACTTTAGGTAATTGTGTTTCCTTAATATTTTTCTTTTGCCATTTGGAAAAATATTTATCAACTAATTGTTCTGCTTTATTCTTATCAATATTACCTACAAAAGTTATATAAACATTATTAGGTACAAAATAATTTTTGTAATAATTTCTACAATCATCGATGTTTATATTTTTGTAAGTATCTTTTGATGGAACTTCAGCAAAAGGATGATCTTCTCCATAAAATACTTTTTTACTTACACGTCTTGCTATAGCATTAGGATTTACATCCTCTTGTTGCAAATTAGCTATCAATCTCTTGATAATTTTATCAAATTCTTCTTGTTTAAAATTTGAATTTAAAGTTACATCAGCAAATAGTTCAAACATTTTATCAGTATATTTACTTAAGCCAGATATTCTAATTGAACTACCAGTAGCATTAAAATCTAATCCATAATAATCAATTTCTTCATTTAAGGCATCATTATTTCTTGTCAATGTTCCTGTTGTTAGTAATTCACCAACAACATTTTTTAATCCAGCTTTATTTTTATCGAAATATAATGAATTCTTTAAATCTAAAGAAATCGATA
>DAOSVM010000046.1:0-15353 GCA_035379625.1 Ignavibacteriales bacterium
CTTGTTCCTGTGCCTACCGCTTGAATTGTAATGCTTTTAAGGACTCCTTTTGTAGTTAAAGCATTGCCTGGTGTTGTTGTCCAATTCCCATTATTTAAATTATGGTGGATATTGGATATATTACCTGCAAAAATAAACGTATATAAAACAAAAAGAAATAGTAATTTTTTCATAACTACTCCTATGATTTAATTAGTGAAAAAGTATGTTTATTAGTTAATAATTAACGTTATATTAACTTAATGTTAATATTTTTCAATTTCAATTTAGTAATATTAAATTAAATTGTCAAATTAATTTTTTTACATTATTATTTAATTGATTAAATTATTAAAGATAGATAATATCATGATAATTGCCTTATTAATACAATCATAAATTACAATTCTTTTATAATGCTATTTAGTGAAAATAACGTAATATATAACATAAAGCCATGATAATAAACCGTGAATTATAGCCCAGAATACTGATTTATTAATAGACCAAGAAATACAAATAGCTAATACAGTCCCAAAGCTAACTCCATTTTTGATAATTTCGTTTTTTTTCATAATTAATCTCCTTTTTTTATTACATTATTTTTATTATAACTAAATTTTTTGATACACTGTTATTTAGTATTATTAAATTACTAAAAATAATCGAAATAAATATAACGATATAATAATATAGCTCAGACGGTATAAGCATATAGCCCGCTCGCTGCGCTTGCGGGCCGGCTTACGCCCAATTAAATTATTTCACTTACTTTACTATATATGCATTATCATCATCCACTTACAACATTTATACATTTAACGTAATTACTATTGATTTAAAATTTAGTAAAATAATATCAAATTTTAAAAGTCTTAATATATTTTCGAATTTACAATATGTTTATATTTACATTTTATTTGTATTTATAATTTATTTACATTCACTATATATTATACAATATAATATATTTGCATATACGATTTTATAATGTATACATTATTATCGTCAATATGATTATATTATAAAAATAAACTTTAATTATATCTAAAAATTTGCAAAAATTCATTTTAGTTAAGGTTATAATTTTTTAATAAACACAAATTGAGCTTTACTGGCTAGCAGTGCGCATTTGCGAAAATGGGAATTATTATTCCCACTTTTTAAGGGGGACTAAGGGGGATTTTTAGCGGGCCGTTCCGGCCCGCTTGCCCCTTGCGGCATGACGAATGCCGCAAGGGGCTAAGTTTATACCGTCTGAGCCCAGATAGAATAAATAAAGAAAAAGGCAGTTTAAAACTGCCTTATAATTTTAATATCCTAATTCTATTTCGTTTCTTAGAGTATCGATAAGTTGTTTGAGTTTTGCGTCTTTTTTTAAATTTTCGGTAATAGTTTCTATTGCGTGAATAACTGTAGTGTGATCTCTGCCACCAAAATGCAAGCCGATTGATTTTAATGTATTTTTTGTTAATTCTTTTGCAAGATAAATAGCTATCATTCTAGCAAAAACGATTTCTTTTTTACGTGTTTTATCTCTTAATTTATCTTCACTGATACCAAGATGCTTAGCGACAACTTTATTAATTGAATCAATTGTAACGGTAACTTTTATATTGTTATTTAGTTCTCTAACAACGTTGTTAGCTAAGTTTAAGTCAACGATGTTATTGTTTAAGGAAGCAAAAGCTACAAGTTTGTTTAATGCCCCTTCAAGTTCTCTGACGTTGGAAGTTATATTTGCAGCAACAAAATTAATTACTTCTTTTGGTATATTAACTTTATAATCAGCTATTTTCTTTTGCAAAATTGCAATTCTAGTTTCCAAATCAGGTGGCTGAACATCAGCGGTAAGTCCCCACGAAAATCTTGAAATTAAACGTTCGTTTAATCCTTTTAATTCTCTTGGCGGTTTATCGCTGGATAGAATTATTTGTTTACCAGATTGGTGTAAAGTGTTAAAGATGTGGAAGAATAAATCTTGAGTTTTTTCTTTTCCACTTAAGAATTGAATATCGTCGATAATTAAAACGTCAACAGTTTTATAATAGTTAGAAAATTCGTTTATTGTGTTTGCAGTAACAGCATCGATAAAATCGACAGTGAAATTTTCGGATGAAATATAGACAATTTTTTTGGTTTTGTTGTTTTCTAAAATTTTATTCCCAATAGCTTGGATTAAGTGAGTTTTACCAAGCCCTGTTCCGCCGTAAACAAAAAATGGATTAAAAGCAGTAGCAGCAGGATTTTGGCTTATGGCGAGAGCTGCAGCATGTGCTAGTTGGTTATTTTCACCACGGACGAAATTTTCAAAAGTATACTTTGGATTTAGTTTAGTTTTGTTATACTGTTTTTCTAATTGCTCGTAACGTTCTTCTTCTGGAGATTTAGTTCTTTTAGGTTCCACAAGAGTTTGAGCAACTGGTAATGGTTCATCAACGAATTTAGCTTCAGCTATGGCTTCAATAGCTTCGTTGTTAATTTCATAATAGATATCCAGTTCTTTATTAAAGACTTTTTGTAAAGAATTTTTAATTAAGAAGCTGTAATGCTGATCGATATACTCGTAAAAGAAATTATTTGGAACCAGTAATTTAATAGAAGCACCATCAAATTCTAATGGTACAATAACTTTAAACCAGGTTTCAAAAGTCATTCCAGGGATTTGAGATTTAATTAAATCTAGGCACTTATCCCATAGAACTTTCAATTGTTCATCATTTTTCCCTAAGACACGAATTGCTTCCATAAACTTTTTTTTGGTTTGGTTGTTTATTTATTAATTTATCAATTGTTTATTTGTGAAACGGTTTCACATTAAGTCAGTTTTTCACAAGTTATCCACATTTTACCGTTTCGACTTACTATGAAAATAATTTATTCAATTTTTTTAGAGTTTACAAATAAAATTTTAATTTTTTGGCAAAATTATTTTTTTGTAAAGTATTGACTTTTTGGTCGAAATATTTTTGTGTTTAATTACTTGATTTATCAATTATTAGAAAATTCAGAAATATTTTACAATCAAAAAATGATATTTACAATTTCTTAATATAATTAGCATTATCTTAACAATGAATCACAATATATACTTCGATAAGTCTTTATCTTTAACAATACCTTCAAGTTTTTTATTGACTTCGTCTTTAGTAATTTTAATTTTTCTTTTCTTAATAAAATCAGGAGCATTGAATAAATATTCATCAAGAAGATTAGAAAGAATAGTATGTAATCTTCTGGCACCGATATTTTCAACTTGTTCATTGACAAGAGCGGCAATGCGAGAAATTTCTCTTATTGCATCTTTATCAAAATCAATTTCAATACCTTCAGTTTTGAGAAGTGCTTTATATTGTTTAAGAAGAGCGTTTTCAGGTTGAGTTAAAATTTTTACGAAGTCATCTTCACTTAAGCTGTTAAGTTCAACTCTTATAGGAAATCTACCTTGTAATTCAGGGATTAAATCAGAAGGTTTAGAAACGTGAAAGGCACCAGCAGCTATGAAAAGAATATAATCTGTTTTTACACTACCATATTTTGTGTTGACAGTAGTACCTTCAACAATAGGAAGTAAATCGCGTTGAACACCTTCGCGAGAAACATCAATTCCATTAGCTCGGTTATTACCATTATTGGCAATTTTATCAATTTCATCGATAAAAACAATTCCAGAGGTTTCAACAAGTTTAATAGCTAATTTATTGACATAATCTTTGTCTATACTTCTCTCACTTTCTTCGTTAGTAATAATATCTCTAATTTCCTTAACAGTTCCTTTAATTTTTTTTCTTTTTTTAGGCATCAGACCTTCAAAAATTTCCTGAATATTATTATCAAGATCATCAAGGGAAATAGGTCCAATAACCTGCATACCATCAATTTGCGGCATTTTAAAGGAAGGATTAGTTTCATATTCTATTTCTTTATCATCCAATTCACCATTTTGTAATTTTTTTCTGAATTTTTCACGTGTAAATTCATAAGTATCTTTATCAAGTAAAGCATCATCATTGGTTTTAGGCTTTGGAGGAATTAGGATATCAAGAATTTTATCTTCAACAATTTTACTAATTTTCTCTGCATTTTGTTTACGTAGTTTATCTTTCACAATATGAACTGCAATTTCAACAAGCTCTCTAATCATAGATTCGACATCTTTACCGACATAACCTACTTCAGTAAACTTAGATGCTTCGACTTTAATAAAAGGAGCTCCAGTAATTTTAGCTAATCTTCTAGCGATTTCAGTTTTACCAACACCGGTTGGGCCAATTAAAATAATATTATTAGGATAAATTTCATCTTTTAATTGTTCATCAACTTTTTGTCTTCGCCATCTATTTCTAAGAGCAATAGCAACAGCTTTTTTAGCGTTATCTTGGCCGATAATATATTTATTTAATTCTTCAACAATTTTATGAGGAGTTAAATTATCAATTTTTGCAATTTCTTCATCGATAAAATCTCTGAATTCATATTTATTCATATATTTCCCTATCAAATTAATTAGTCAATAGCTTCAATAACAATATTGTTATTTGTATAAATACAAATTTCACCAGCAACATTTAAACTTTCTTTAACGATTTCTTTTGCATTTAATTGACTGTGTTTAACAAGCATTCTAGCAGCAGCAAGCGCATACATACTACCGGATCCAATTGCAACAATTTTATCATCAGGTTCAATGATATCACCGGTTCCAGAGATTATAAGAGCAACATCTTTAGAAACGACGGCTAACATAGCTTCCAAACGTCTTAAATATTTATCTGTGCGCCAATCTTTCCCCAATTCCACAGCGGCACGGCTAACATTTCCGTGATATTGTTCTAATTTTTCTTCAAATCTTTCAATTAAAGTAATAGCATCAGCGGCTGCCCCTGCAAAACCACATAATACTTTATTATTATACAATTTACGCACTTTCATTGCATTAGCTTTTACAACAGTGTTACCTAAGGTAACCTGGCCATCACCACCTATAACAGCTTGGCCATTATGTATCAAACCTAATATTGTTGTAGATCTTATCTTTTCCATATCTTGCTTTATTTAATTTTATTATTTATCTTAAAAAAATGTAAATTTAAAGTTGTAATTTAATAAACTATTTTATAACAAACAAACTTAATAATCATGAAAACTATTAGATTTAAAAACGGCGACACTTTACCACTCGGTAAAATTATTTGTATTGGAAGAAATTATTTAGATCACGCAAAAGAACTTGATAGCGATGTTCCAAAAGAACCATTATTTTTTTACAAACCAAATTTCACCGTTATTCACTCTTACGAGAATGTAATTTATCCGTCTTTTACAAAAAATTTGCATTACGAAGTTGAGTTAGTTGTTGCAGTTGGTGAAACTGTCAGAAATATTTCTGTAGATGAAGCTAAAAATGTTATTTTAGGTTATACAGTTGGTCTTGATATGACTGCTCGAGATGTTCAACAAAATGCTATTAAAAATGGTTTACCGTGGTCTTTAGCAAAAGGTTTTGATACCGCTTGTGTTCTTTCTGATTTTATCTACGCTAAGGATTATAATCTCACTTTAAACGAAGATATTATGTTATATGTAAATAATCAGCAAAAACAATTTGCAAAGTTAAATACTATGATTTTTAAGCCAGATTTTCTTATTTCTTATATTTCTAAACTAATTACAATAGAAAAAGGTGACATCATAATGACAGGCACTCCAGCTGGTGTTGGTCCTGTGGTCCCAGGGGATGTTATTTTCGCAAAAATAGAAAATATTGCAGAATTACACACTCAAATAGTAAAAGGTAATGAATAAACAAAAACTAATAGATGAAGTTATTGATTTAATTAACCATAATAAATTATTAGAAGCAAGTAAAATTTTAAATCAATTAAATCTACAATACCCTAATGATACCGAAATTCTTCATTTTTTTGGCATCTTAAACTATAAAAATATGAATTTTGATTTAGCAATTGAATACTTTAATGCTGCAATTAAAATAAACCCAAATAATTATTTGTCTTTAAATGCTTTAGGACTAATTTATTTTGAAAAAGGAAATTTAGATTTAAGTTTAAAGTATTATTTTAATGCTTTAAAAATAAAGCCTGATTTCCCTGAAACTTATTTCAATATTGCGAATGTATGTATTTTTAAAAATGATTATCTATCAGCAATAGATTACTTAAAAAAAGCTCTTTTACATAAGCCAAATCCAGACTATTTCAAGAATATCTTATTGTGTTTCGATAATTTAAAGAACATTTCAGAGAATATTTCTTACATTGACGAAAATATACAATTTTATTCCAACAATTACGAAATTATGTTTAACCTTTCCACAATATGTTACAATCAAGAATTGTATGATAAAGCTTATATTTATGGATATCAAGCTTATAAATTAAATCCAAAATCTTTGAATTTACTAATCAATTTGATTTTAATTTGCGGAAAATTAGGAAAATACGATGAAGCAATTAAATATGGTCTTTTAGCGATTGAATTAGATAAATTTAATGATGTTATATATAACAACTTAGGTTATACATATTTTTTAAATAAAAATTATGAATTAAGTGAAAAGTTTTTAAATATTGCTATTAAAATTAATCCCAAAAACTATTTAGCATATTTTAATTTAGGTTCAGTTTATCGTGAAAAAGGTGAATATGAAAAGGCAATTTCATATTTTCAAGAGTGCTTAAAATATAATCCCGATTATTACGAAGCATTAAATAATATTGGTATAATCTACAATCATTTAAATAAATATAAAGAGGCACTAGAAATTTTTGAAGAACTTGCTCCTAAAATGCCAGATTCTTCAGAAGTAATGATGAATTTAGGTAACACTTATCAATATAACAAATTATTTACTAAGTCGCTCCAAACATATTTTAAATCTATTGAATTAAAGCCTAGCAATGCTTCAGCACATAAAAATTTAGCTATTTCATATTTTTTAATCAATAGATATGATTTAGCATATGAAGAATATGAGTGGCGTTTTTTAAGTGATAACATAAAATTTGTTTACTCTGATATATTAAAATACAATGGCGAATTGTTAAATGGAAAAACTGTTGCCTTCCATTTCGAACAAGGGCTTGGAGATACAATTCAATTTGTCAGATACATAAAAGTTTTCAAAGAACTTTTTGATTGTAAAACAATTCTAATTTGTCAAAAACCTTTGTATAATTTATTTAAACCGTTGAATTTTATCGATGAGACATATTTTATTAATGATAATTTTGATGTTAAAGTAGATTATTTTATTCCGTTACTTTCTGTAATGAAATATTTAAAAATTTCACCAATAAATTATTATAACAATAATAAATACATTTTTATTGATGAAAAAAACGTAAAAAGATTTAAATACTATATAAAAGAAAATGGTAAACTAAATATTGGAATAACTTGGGCTGGAAATCCAAAGCATAAAAATAATCATAATAGAAGTATTGATATAAATAAATTTATGCAAATTTTTGATGGTATAATAGATAAATTTAATATATATGCACTAAGCCCAGAAATTGATGATTATCAGAGACAAATATTGAATTATTATAATATTGAACATATAGGAAAAGAATTCAAAGATTTCTTAGATACAGCATCATTTATTGAGAATTTAAACATTATTATATCCGTAGATACATCAGTAGCACATTTAAGCGGAGCTTTAGGAAAAACAATATTTATGCTACTTCCCTACTTGCCAGATTGGCGTTGGGGCGCAGAAGGTGAAAATAATTTTTGGTATTCATCAATGCAAATTTTCATACAAGAAAAGCCTGGCGAATGGGAAGAACCTTTCCTTAAAATTCGTAATATACTAAATAATTTAGGTTAATTTATGCAATTTTTTAATCCTATTGCACTTTGGGGATTATTAGCTGTAAGTCTTCCAATTATTATACATTATTTTAATTTACAGAAATTACAAACTGTTGAATTTCCATCTTTATTTTTTTTGAAAGAGCTAAAAAAAAATAAAATAAAGAAATTAAAACTTAAAAATTTTCTTCTATTACTTATAAGAATAGCCTTTATAGCATCATTAGCTTTAGCATTTGCACGACCAGTAATAAAACAATCTTTTTTTATTGATTTACCTGAGACTAATACATCCACTATTTTTATAGTTGATGATACTTTTAGTATGAATAATTTATCAGATGATAATTTTACAAATTTTAACAAAACAAAAGATTTTATATATAAATTCAAGGATATAATAAAACCCGGTGATAAAATTGGCTTTATTTTTCTTTCGAATTTGAATAAATATATTCCATTAAGCCAGGTTAACCTAAAGTCTTTTGAATTTATTGCAAATAAAACTATTTCTTATGGATATTCTAATTTTATTGATGCATATAATTTAGCTATAGATGAACTTTCCAATTCCAAAACTATAAACAAAGAAATTTTTATTTTATCTGATTTCCAAAATAATTTATTTGAAAATTTTGATAAGCAAAATTTAAAATCGCTAAAGAAATTAAATGTATATTTTCTTCCAATGGATTTACAGCCAAACAAAAATCTGTCATTAACATCAATTAAATTTAATAACGAAATAATTCCATTAAACAATGTTCTTTCAATAAATGCTAATATTAAGAATAATTTTGATAAACAAATTGATAATTCAGTATTGAATATTTATGTAAATAATAACAAATTTGCTCAAAAAAATTTTTCAATTGGAGCTAATAAAAATATTGTATTAACAAATGATTTTAATATTCCCAACAATGAATTTTCAGAAATTAAACTTGAGTTGTCAAATGATTTAACTACATACGATAATTATTATTTTGCTGCCATCCATAACCCTAAGAAAATCAATATTTTAATAATTAATGATGACCTTAATAATACGATATTTTTAGAAAAAGCTCTTAGAGCTGATATTATAGGGAAAATATCATTTACAACAATTCCAGTTAATAAATTACCACAAGTTGATTTTTCAAATTATAATTTGGCAATTGTCAGTTTGAATAACTATTCATCCAATTTAGAGAAATTAAAAAATTATTTACTTTATAATAAGTTAGGTTTGATTGTACTCCCCGGAATAAACTCTGATTTAGGAAATTATCAACAAATTTTGAAATTATTCACAAATGTATTACCAGAGAAATTAGTCACCACTGAAAATATTGAAATTAAAGAAATACCTTCCAAAAGTATTTATAGTAATGCATTTGAAAATTTAAGAAATTTTTCGAGTGTAAACTTCAAATCATATTTTAAATTCAATAAGCAAAAATCTTATTTAAATTTTACAAATAACGATAATTTTGCTATTCATTCCAAGATTAAAGATAATAATATTTTAATTTTTGCTTCGGCTTTTCATAACAACTGGAATGATTTACCATATAGATCTTTATTTATTCCTTTAATTTATAATAGTGTTTATTTTACATCAAATACAAAATTTTTGAAAGATAATTTCATAATTTCAAATAAAAATATAACACTTGAAAACATAGATAATAATTATAAAGTATTTTCACCTAGTGGAAAATCAGTAAATTTAATAAATAACTCATTTTATCCGGAAGAAATTGGTATATATAAAATTTTTAAGGATGGGAAATTAGTTGATGTTTTCAGTATTAATATCAATAGGAGTGAAGTTAATAAAGAAGTTTTTGATTTTGATTATATAGTTAAAAGTATTCAAGGAAATGGTGTATACGCAAAAAAAATTGATTATTCAATGAATATTAAAGATGGAATAAAAACTACAAGAATAGGTAGCGAAATTTGGCCGTTATTTTTGTTATTATCTATAATTTTATTAATTTTGGAATTTGTAATTTCAAATAATTTATTAATGAAAAATAAATGATTTACTTAAACGGATTTTTTAATAGATTACACTACAGTGGGCAAAAAATTATTTTTATTAATGATCTACCGGGAGAATTTGTTCATTATGCAAATGAAATGAGAGAATATTGTGAAATACATACAACACTTTATCCAGATATTATTTATGATTTTATGTTAGTATTTGCATATAATCAACAAGATTTAATAGAGAAGACAAAAGATTTAACTTTATATACAAAAATTAATTCAACAATTTGGTTAATAATACCAAAATTTAACTCAAAAAAAATAAAAAGCGACTTCGATAAAAATTATATATTCCCCAAATATATAGAAGAAAATTTCAAAAAAATGCAAAGAGCAATATTATCACCAGATTGGGTTGCTTACAAATTTAAAAAGTTTTAAAGGACAAAAATATGATAAATGAGGAATTATTAAATATATTATGCTGCCCATTAAGCAAAGCAGACTTAGTTTTGGATGGTGATACATTAGTTTCCACAGATAAAAATACGAGAAGGCGCTATAAAATAATTGATGGAATTCCGATAATGTTAATTGATGAATCAGAAGAGCTTAGTTTAGAAGAATGGGAAAAAATTATGGAAAAGCATAAAATTAGTTATGAAAAATGAATATTTTTTTGTAATTTTGAAAATCTAAATGGAGAAAATAAAAATGGTATCAGGTAAGGCACCAGGAATAAAAGAGTTCCCAGCTGATAGTTTAGAAAAGAAAGTATATACACTTGTTGAGAAATACGTAAACTACATTCCTTATGATGCTGATAGATATCGCCTTGCATTCAACCTTATCAATTATTTAAATGATAAAGGGGATGCCCCAGAAATATTAGTAAAAACTACTCGAGTTACTTTTAAGGGCATTACTCCTGAAGAATTTGCAAAAATCCTTAATGAAGACTTAAAATCGTTAGAAAATTAATTTTTTATGGAAGCAGAGTGTCTAAGAAGCTCTGCTTTTTTTGTATTTAAACAAACATAGGGAGTTGCAATGTTAGAAGAAAAAATTCCGTTAGGTTTAACCTTTGATGATGTTTTACTTTTACCTGCATATTCGGAAGTATTACCAACAGAAGTTGACACGAAAACAAAATTAACAAAAAATATTACATTGAATATTCCTATATTAAGTGCTGCAATGGATACAGTAACAGAAGCCGAGATGGCAATTGAAATAGCACGAGCTGGAGGTATAGGAATTATTCACAGAGCTATGCCAGCCGATAAACAAGCTTTTGAAGTAGAAAAGGTTAAAAAATCTGAAAGCGGAATGATTATTGACCCTATTACAATATCACCGGATGCACCAGTACAAGAAGCTTTAAATTTAATGGAAAGATTCCATATTTCGGGTGTACCAGTTACTGAAAACGGGAAATTAAAAGGTATTTTAACGAATAGAGATTTAAGATTTGAAACTGATTTTACCAAATTAGTAAAAGATGTAATGACAAAAGATAAACTTATAACTGCACCAATAGGAACAGATTTAGAAGAAGCAAAAAAATTGTTAAACAAATATAAAATTGAAAAACTTTTGATTGTTGATGATGATAATAATTTAAAAGGTTTGATTACAATAAAGGATATTGAGAAAAAAATTAAATATCCTAATGCGTGCAAAGATAAATTAGGTAGATTAAGAGTAGGAGGAGCTATAGGAGTAGGAAAAGATGCTATTGAAAGAGCAGAACAACTTATAAAAGCCGGTGTTGATGTGATTGCAATAGATACCGCGCACGGACATTCTAAAGCAGTTATTGATACAATTAAAGAAATAAAAAAACTATATGATATAGAAATTATCGCTGGAAATGTTGCTACAGCAGAAGGGGTTAGAGATTTAGTAAAAGCTGGTGCTGATGCTGTAAAAGTTGGTATTGGACCTGGTTCCATTTGTACTACAAGAATAGTTGCAGGTGCAGGTGTTCCACAATTGACAGCTATCAAAAATTGTGCAGAAGAAGCTGAGAAATTAAATATTCCTATAATTGCAGATGGTGGAATAAAATATAGTGGTGATATTTCAAAAGCAATTGCTGCAGGGGCTAATAGCGTAATGTTAGGTAGTATGCTTGCTGGTACAGATGAAGCACCGGGAGATTTAATTCTTTATCAAGGTAGGAGTTATAAACAATATCGTGGTATGGGCTCTATTGGTGCAATGCAAAAAGGCTCATCAGATAGATATGGCCAAAAAGGTGTTGATCCATCTAAATTAGTTCCTGAAGGAATTGAAGGACGAGTACCTTATAAAGGACCTGTTAGTTTGATTTTACATCAATTAGTTGGTGGTTTAAAATCTGGTATGGGATATACTGGTTGTAAAAATATTGAAGAATTAAGAAAAAATGCGAAATTTATTCAGATTACAAATGCTGCATATCGTGAAAGCCATGTTCACGATGTAATTATTACACAAGAAGCACCTAATTATAAAATTGATCAGTAATGATACGAAAAGCAAAAAAATATATTTTTCTTTTTCTTGGTTTTCTTTTTACAGTGATAGGAATAATTGGTGCATTTTTACCAGTTCTTCCTACAACACCTTTTTTACTGGCAGCTGCTTTCTTTTTTTCAAAAAGTTCGGAAAAATTTCATAATTGGATTTTAAATCATAAAATTTTTGGACCTGCTATAAAAGATTATTACAGTGAAAGAAAAATCACTCTACAAACTCGTAAAAAAGCATTGACAATGTTATGGATTTCTATAATAATATCGTGTATAATTCTTTTTCCTAAAATTATTCACATTATTTTTTTATTGATTATTGCTTCTTTAGTTACATATAAAATTTTAAAGATTCCATTAAAAAATAATTAGGTTGAAAGGATGCAAAATTACAACAAAATTTTGATATTAGATTTTGGTTCGCAATATACTCAATTAATTGCTAGAAGAATTCGAGAGATGAATGTATATTCAGAAATTGTGCCATATAATCATAGTTTTGAATTGATAAAAGGATTTGGTGCAAAAGCTATAATTCTTTCCGGTAGCCCATCTTCTGTATATTATGAAAATGCTCCATTTCCAGACAAACGAATTTTTGATTTGAATATACCTATTTTGGGTATTTGTTACGGTATGCAGTTGGTTGCAAATCATTTTGGAGGAAAAGTTTTTTCTGCACAACAAAGGGAATACGGTCGTACTGAGTTAAATATTGTTGAATACTCTAATTTATTTAAAGGTATTCCACAAAATACAATTGTTTGGATGAGTCACGGTGATAAACTCGAAAGCATAACCGATGATTTTGAAGTTTTAGCTAATACTAATAATACTCCATATGCTGCTATAAAACATAAAAATAAAGATATTTATGCTATTCAATTTCATCCTGAAGTTCACCATTCTGTAAAAGGTTTTGATATATTAAAAAATTTTGTTTTTGAGATTGCAAAATGTCAAGCTGATTGGGAAATGTCATCTTTTATTGAATATCAATGTGAAGAGATAAGAAAAACTGTAGGTAATGATAATGTTATTTGTGCACTTAGTGGCGGGGTTGATTCATCAGTTGTTGCTCTTTTACTGCATAAAGCTATTGGAAATCAACTTTATTGTATTTTTGTTGATAACGGATTATTAAGATTGAATGAAGCTAAAAAAGTTGAAGAACTTTTTAAAGGTAAATTTAATATAAACCTAAAAACTGTTGATGCTTCTGATTTATTCTTAAGAAAATTAAAAGGCGTTACTAATCCAGAAGAAAAAAGAAAAATTATAGGTCATACATTTATTGAAGTTTTTGAAAATGAAGCTAAAAATATTTCCAACGCAAAATTTTTAGCTCAAGGTACATTATATCCGGATGTTATAGAAAGTGTTTCTTTTAAGGGGCCTTCTGCTGTTATAAAAAGTCATCATAATGTTGGTGGATTACCTGAAAAGATGAACTTAAAATTGATTGAACCACTTCGAGAACTTTTTAAGGATGAAGTTAGAGTTTTAGGCAAAGAATTAGGTTTACCGGATGAAATTTGTTATCGTCAACCTTTCCCTGGTCCTGGTCTAGCTGTTAGAATAATTGGAGATATTACGAAAGAAAAACTTGATATATTACGTTTAGCAGACAATATAATTGTAGAAGAAGTTAAAAAAGCTGGTTATTATTATAAAACTTGGCAAACATTTGGAGTTCTACTACCTGTAAAAACTGTTGGTGTTATGGGAGATGAAAGAAGTTATGATAATGTGCTTGCAATCCGTTCTGTCGATTCAGTTGATGGTATGACTGCCGATTGGTCTAAACTCCCTTATGAGTTGCTTAATATTATCTCTTCGAGAATTGTTAATGAAGTAAAAGGTATTAATCGCGTTGTTTATGATATAAGTTCAAAACCACCTAGTACTATAGAATGGGAGTAATTCCCATTCTTTTAATATTATTATTGGAGAAAAGCAACTCTGTATAATTTTATATATATTCCATTCTCAAAGGATTAAAATAATTAAATTATTCTTATAATTTTTTCCCTAATTATTAACTAGGATAATTTTAATATTTTGCTTCAAAGTTAATCGTGATTGTTGTCATTGTTATTTAATTATTTATTTAGGTAATAGTTTTTTTATATGCATTTTTTTTATAGCGGGCCTTCGGCCCGCTGCCCCTTGCAGCATGAAGTATGCTGCAAGGGGCTTAAGCTTATACTGTCCGAGTGATAGAATATTTGTTATTTAACTGAGATTTTTATCACTTTATTTTCAATTCTGATTTATTTTGTTTGGATGTTCTCATATTTTTTATTATTTTTGTTTCTATATAAAGAAACTTTTTTAAGAGAATAGTTTATGGAAAATGCTCAAAACTTGGATGAATTGTTAGAGGCAATAATTAGCATCCAAAATAAAAAGGAACTTGAAGATTTTTTTAGAGAAATATTAACGGAAGCCGAAATTAAGGATATTGTTTTTCGATGGCGTCTTATGAAGGATTTGTTGGATGGAGAATCGCAACGAAATATATCGAAAAAATACGGAATTAGCTTGTGCAAAATTACTCGCGGTTCAAAAGTATTAAAAAAAGAAAATTCAATATCAAAAAGATTAATTTTAGAAGCAATTAGGAGAAAAACTGATGGAAATTGTTGAAAAATTAAAAGCTATGCCAAATGAATATGGTTATTTTGGAGAATATGGTGGAAGTTTTATTCCAGACGAACTTAAAGCTGTAATGGATGAAATAACCGAAAGTTACTTAAAAATAAAAGATACACCTGAATTTCAAAACGAATTGAGGTATTTATATAAACATTACGTTGGAAGACCATCACCAATTTATTTTGCAAAGAACTTATCTGAAAAATATAAAGGCGCAAAAATCTACTTAAAAAGAGAAGATTTAAACCATACTGGTGCTCATAAAATAAATCACACTTTAGGGGAAGCATTGCTTGCCAAATATATGGGAAAGAAAAAAATTATTGCTGAAACTGGTGCAGGTCAACACGGTGTGGCTTTAGCAACGGCTGCTGC
>DAOSVM010000047.1:0-3351 GCA_035379625.1 Ignavibacteriales bacterium
AAATTGTTCTACTAGTGAAAATTCAATATTGTGTTCTCTTAAAAATATTTTAAGATTCGGAAAATGATTTTTTAAAAGTAAACTGTAATACGACATATGAGGTGTACTTGTATAGACAAAATTAATATTTTCAGTAGATATAAGATTTTTACAAAAATTATATAGATCATCTGAATGGTATTTATACCATTTAAAAGGAATTTTATTAAATGGGTTTAATAATAAATCAAATAATTTATCATCGGTATTAAGCATGAAGGGGAAATATTTAATATTTAAATTATTGAAGTGTTCTATAGATATATCTAAATTACAATTAGTTATATTATAAGGAGTAACGAAATATAAATCAAAATACTTTGCTAAGTATTTGGCAGGATAATAAATACCTATTTTACCACCATTTTCTGGTGGATATGGGTTTTGCGGTGCTATATATAATAATTTTGGTTTATCCATATTATGTCTAGTATAATTAAAATATAATTTTATATATACAATATAGTTATTTCTTAGATAAATTATATAATTTATTTAAAATTAAAAATAATAATAATGTCTCACTTATTAATAAAGATAATGAAGCTCCTATATCTTTATATATGTATGAAAGAATGATGCAAAGAATAATATTAATAAGACCCGTAATTGTAACAAATGTTGAAAATAAATTTTCTAATTTTAAAGGTATTAGTCCTAATATTCCATGATAATAATTTAATCCACCAATTATTAGAACAAAAGATAATATTTTAAGATTTATAATTGCCTCGTTGATTGTTAGGCCTGTAATAATTTTAATTATATAATTTGAAAAAAGAAAAGTTACAATAGCAATAACTAAATAGAACAAATATATAATTTTTTGATATTTAAAATGATATTGAGTAAAATTATTACTATCTGATGCATACTTGTTACAAACATGTGGATATAAAGCTTGTCCTAATGGTGTTTGAATAGATTGTATTATCTTTATTGTTTTTTCTGCTATTGCATAGTAGCTTGTTATAGTATTATTAGTAATTAAGCCTAATATGAATATATTTGATTCTCTATATGCTGATAAAAAAACAGTAGTTTTAAAAAAAATCCACCCATCCTTAAAATAATATTTAAGTGTAGAATAATTTGGTAAATAAAATTTAATATGGAAATTTTTGATAGCTATTATTAAACTTATAATCCCTGCAAGAATAAAACCCAAGGAATTAAAGAAAGGTACAAGTATATAATCAGCACTATTTTTTACAAAAATAAATATAGCTATTGTGAATATAACTTTAGCTAATACATTTATTAGTGTAATATATTTCATCTTTTCCATCCCTTGGAATAACCATATTGGGAATAATGATTGTCCTATTACAAGCCCATAAGTTAATAGATAAAGTAACCAATTCTCATAAAATTTTTTAAATGAAAATACAATAATAGTCATTAAAATAAACGTTATTATAAGGAATATTAATTTAAGAAACATTACTCCGTTAAAAATTTCACTGATTTTTTGTTGGTTATTCCTATTAACAGAAATAGAACGAGTTGCAGATAGGTTAAAACCATAATCTGTTAAAATAACGAAATAATAAATAAAAGCTTGAGAAAAAGATATTAGGCCAAATTTTTCAGTTCCCAATACTTTTATTAGATAAGGAAAGGTAATAAGGGGGATGATATAATAAACCATTTGTAATAATGATAAAAAAATGAAATTCTCTAATAATCTCTTTCTATTATATGTTGAAAAAAAATTTATTATTGAAATAATCTTTCTCAATAAGTCCTCTTTTTGAAATCAGTAGTATGTAGTATGAAAAATATATTAACGTAAAAAAAAAATGATAAATACTATAATAAAAATAGTTATTTTTTTTATTTAATTAAAAATAAAATTAACAATATCCCATATTACTTTGTACTAACTAATATAGCAGTAATGAATGGGATATTGAAAGTTTTAAAGGGGCAAAATGTTAGTTATTGGCAATCGACAAAAAGAACTAAATAATTATTTTTTAAATATTGCAACAACTGCTATTATTGTGGTTGCTAAAGCAGATACTATTTGGGCAATTGCCGAAATACGTTGAGTATAATATGTTAATTCATGTCTTGGCTCTTTAGGTACCCAAATATAATCACCAGCTTCTACAATTGTTGAATTTAATGTTTTAGTAACATTTCTCCAGCGTTTAGTTTTGTAACTAATTAAATAAATTTCATCTTTTCTTGCATAATCACCTAAACCTTCAGCTATATCAAGGTAATAACTTACTGGTTTATTTGGTGAATATTTAATATTACCAACAAAACCAGTTTGTCCAAATAGATAAACATTGTCAGGTTTACTATTTACAATAATAACATCACCATCTTCGATTTTATTAATAATAGTATCGCCTGTAATTTCTGACTGATTGAATAGAAATGATGATTTTAGGGATTTCAATTTTAAGTCATTTGAAAAGCCAATAGTATCTTCAGGATATAAATAAGCCATACGTTCAAGCTCTAACATCTCAATATTGGATTTTAACTGTTGTATTTTAAATTCATTTAGGTAAAGTTGTTCAAAATTTAAATCAACTTTAGCTTGATAGGAATAAAAAATTGGCGAATTTTTGAGTAATTCAATGTTAGAGGAGTCAGCTTTACTTCTAAAACCGCCAGCGGCTTTTATGATTTGGTGTAGGTTGTTATTATCATATTTTATAGGGATATAACCAGGATTGTTAACTTCACCTATTACTAAAACTCTTCTATCTTTTCTTGAATTAAAATCGGCTTGTACAATGATTCTATCAGCAGGTTGTAATTCAAAATTTAAATCAATAGGGGATAATTTAATTGGCAGAGATTGGTTATATCTATAAATTAAAATTTCTTTAATTTCTAAAAACTCACTAAAGCCTAAGGAAAGATTTATAGCGTCTTCTAATTTATCCCCCTTTACATACATAAATTTACCAGGCTTATTAACTGCTCCTTCAACAGAAATATAATTATATTCTAAATCATTTTTTGGGAAAATAATAACATCATTATTCTTAAGAAAAGGATTGTTTGACATATCACCAGTCATACGGAATTTATGTAAATCTATAATTAGTGTTTTACCATCACGGATCAGTTTAATATTTCTAGAAGCGTATTTTAATTTTTCTTCTTGTTTCGGTTGAATACCAGGTTGAGTACTTGTTCTTAGCGTTTGTTTCTCGGTTTCTATAAGTCGTGTAATAAATTCATCAAATCTTTCTGTGATAGATGCTGGGAAAGTTCCATTTACAGGGAAATCACCGCTGACTGTTACAGAAATTTGTTGAATACTCGAAATATCGCCTGATTTTA
>DAOSVM010000047.1:3451-15343 GCA_035379625.1 Ignavibacteriales bacterium
ATATCGCCTGATTTTAAATTTTGTAATAAATTTTGTCCAAAGAGATTGAAAGATATTATTAAAAGAACAAATAAAAATTTATAATTTACCATATTGTTGCTCATAGTATTTCAGATATTCGCCATTAATAATGTTTTCCCACCAGCTTTTATTATCAATATACCATTGTATAGTTTGTTTGATTGCATCTTCAAACTTGTATTGTGGTTTCCAGCCAAGTTCGTTCTGTATTTTTGATGAATCAATGGCATAACGTCTATCATGTCCTGGTCTGTCTTTTACATATTCAATTAGAGATTCATCTTTTCCTAAGTAATTTAATATGAGTTTGATAATTTCTATATTTTTCATTTCTTGGCTAGCACCGATGTTATAAACTTCGCCAACTCTACCTTTTTCAAAAACTAATTCAATAGCTTTGTTGTGATCAATTACGTATATCCAATCTCTGACGTTTAGTCCATCGCCATAAACAGGGAGTTTTTTATTATTTAACGCATTTATTGTCATTAATGGAATAAGTTTTTCTGGGAATTGATAAGGTCCATAGTTGTTGGAACATCTTGTAATAACAACAGGTAAACCATAAGTGTGGTAAAAAGCCATAACCATCATATCAGCGGCAGCTTTACTCGATGAATAAGGGCTGTTAGGTGACAGTGGAGTTGTCTCTGTAAATAAACCAGTTTCTCCTAAACTACCATAAACTTCATCAGTAGATACTTGAAGAAATTTTTTCACATTGTATCTACGAGCTGCTTCCAATAGTACATTTGTACCAATAACGTTTGTTTGATAAAAAACTTGTGAGCCAAGTATACTTCTATCTACATGTGATTCAGCAGCAAAATTTATAACATATTTAATTTCATAGTGATAAAATAAAAAATCAACCAACTCAGCATTTGTTATATCACCTTTTACAAATGTATAATTCGGATCGTGTTCAAATTCTCTTAAGTTGATGGGATTTCCAGCATAAGTTAATTTATCTAAGTTAATAATATGTATATCATCTCTTTCTTGAAGAATTGTTCTAATGAAGTTGCTTCCAATGAAACCGCAACCTCCGGTTATAAATATGTTTTTCATATTTATACTTCCATTATTTCTTTTTCTTTATTTTTTATCATATCATCAATTTTTTTGATGAAATCATCAGTCATTTTTTGTATTTTTTCTTCTAACATTTTTTTATCATCTTCACTAATTTTTTTGTCTTTTTCCATTTTTTTTGCATGCTCGTTTGCATCTCTTCTGACGTTGCGAATTGCAATCTTAAATTCTTCGCCGATTTTTTTTACATTTTTTACTAATTCTTTTCTTCTTTCTTCTGTTAGAGGTGGAATTGGTACTCTTACAATTTGACCATCATTTCTTGGATTTAAACCTAAATCTGATTGTAAAATTGCTTTTTCAATAGCATGAATAAGGGACTTATCCCATGGGGTAATCGCTAGGGTATGTGCATCTTGAACTGTTATATTCGCCGCTTGTTTTAAAGGAGTTGGTGTTCCATAATAATCTACTTTTATATGTTCTAATAATGCAGTTGAAGCTTTTCCGCTTCTAATTGTATGTAATTCATTTTTAAAAGTTTCAATTGACATTTCCATCTTATGCTGAGTGTCTTTTAAAAGTTTATCCATTTTAACCTCTAAATTAGTTATAGTTTAACTTTAGAATATAATTAAAATTTGTAAAATTACAAAATATTTAATATCCCATTAAAAAAGTATAATAAAAGCTTAAAAAGTAAGATTGGGATATGATGTTTGAAAATATCAAAAATTTAACAGATATAATGTGGGGGTGGCCACTAATTATAGTTTTACTAGGTGTAGGATTTTTTCTTACAATTATAAGTAATTTTTTCCAGTTTAAATATATAAAACATATTTGGTCTGAAACTTTAGCAAAAATTTTTAAGAAAACGATAAGTGAAAATAAAAATCAAGGTATTTTGGCGCCCATTCAAGCTGTAAGTATTGCGATTGGTGGAACTATAGGTGTTGGAAACATTGGTGGCGTTGCAACTGCAATTGCTGTCGGTGGACCTGGTGCTCTTTTTTGGCTTATAGTTGCAGGAATAGTTGGGCAAATCATTAAAATGGTTGAAGTTACTTTAGCTGTTTATTTCCGTTCAAAAGATGAAAAAGGAAATCCATTCGGTGGCCCAACATACTACATTAAAAAAGGTATTGGTGATTCTTATAAATTTTATAAATTGCAGAAAATATTATCCTTTCTTTTTATTTCGGGAATGATTGCTTCCATTTTTGTTTCCATGCAAAATTATACCGTATCAGAAGCTATATCAAGTACATTCAATTTTAATTCATTATTACAAAATTATTTTGTCCAAGAATTAAATTTTTCTAACAATTTAAATTATTCACAAGCAATTTATGGTATTATTTATACAATTATTGTATATGTAATGATTGCTGGAGGATTAAAACAATTAGGTAAAATTGCTGAAATTATTGTCCCATTTATGTGTATTTTTTACTTATTAGGTGGTTTAGTAATTATAATTAAATTTTGGTATTTATTACCATCTACAATAATATTGATAGTAAGAGATGCTTTTAATGGTACAGCAGCAGTAGGAGGTTTTGCAGGAGCAACTTTTATAATGGCAATGCAGAAAGGTTTAGCACGTGCAGTTTTTAGTAATGAAGCCGGTTGGGGGACTTCGCCAATGATTCATTCAACTTCTAAAACTGATCATCCAATTCGTCAAGGTTTATGGGGTGTGGCAGAAGTCACTGTCTCTACAATTTTTGTTTGTACCGTAACAGCTTTAGTTATAATTATTACGTCTCAATGGAAAACAGGATTAAGTGGTGCAACTCTTACTCTTTCTGCTTTTGAAGTTGGAATTGGATTTTTAGGACGTATAATATTAACAATTGGTATTTTTTTATTTGGTATTACAACAACTACAGGTTGGTATACATACTATGACATTATTTTTAGGTATCTTTTAGGAGGTAAAACTAGCATCAAGGATAATTTCCTAAATATTTACAAATGGGTATATCCAATTCCAGGGCTAGCGTTGGTGCTTTACTCGGTGTTTTATCAAAAACCAAGTCAAGAAATTTGGGTATTTGCAGACTTTTCAACGGCATTACCTGTTTTTGCAAATGTTATTTCAATTCTTATTTTAAGTCCGGTTTTTGTATTATTGCTTAAAGATTATATATCAAGAAATATAAAAAGGGATAATAAATTTTTATTAACAAAAGTATTTTATGAAGATTAAAATTATTGGAGGATTAAATGAAAGATGCCCCTAAACTTAATTTAACTAAATCATTACAAGAATTTGAATATGCAAAATCTTTAATTCCAGGTGGTGTTCTTGGAATTAGAAGACCTTATAATTTTGTGCCTGGTGAGTATCCTGTATATTTTGAAAAAGGGGATAAAGGGTATGTTTATGATATAGACGGAAATAAATATATCGATTACTTATGTGCTTATGGACCTATTATATTAGGTTATAGAGAAAAAGAAGTAGATGAAGCTGTTATTGAACAAATTAGAGAAAAAGGTTTTTGTTTCTCTTTAAGTCAAACTTTACAAAATAGATTAGCGGAAAAAATAAATCAACTTATTCCTTGTGCTGAAATGTCGATTTTTGTAAAAACAGGTTCTGATGCTACAACATTGGCAATAAGATTGGCTAGAGCTTATACCAATAGGAAAAAAATTATTAGATGTGGTTATCATGGATGGCACGATTGGTGTGTTGAAGTAAAAGGTGGAATACCAGAAAAACTATATGAAGATATTCATGAAATACATTATAATGAAATTGGTGAATTAGAAGAATTAGTAAAAAAATATGGTGACGATATAGCAGCGTTAATTGTTACGCCTGTAGGACATCCGTTAGCCGAAGAAATGCAGGAACCTAAAGATAATTTTTTGGAAAAAGTAAAAGAAATTATGCATAAAAATGGTTCAATTGTTATATTTGATGAAATACGCAGTGGATTTAGAGTTTCTCTCGGTGGGGCTCAAAAACATTATGGTGTTACTCCTGATATGGCAGTTTTTGGAAAAGCTATGGCTAATGGTTATGCTATTGGTTGTGTTACTGGTAAAGCCGATATTATTAAAAAAGCTGAAAAAGATGTTTTTGTCTCTTCTACTTTCTTCTCAAACTCTGATAGTATAGTTGCAGCATTAAAAACTATTGAAATTTTAGAAAGAGATAAAGTTCTTGACAATATTAGAGAAAAAGGAACTTATTATTTGCAAAAAGTAAACGAAATTTTACCAAAATTTGCTCATTTAGGAGTAAAAATTACAGGTATTCCTTCTATGAGTTTTATAACATTTGATAGAGACAAAGAAAAGAAATATAAAGATAGAAGAACTGAATTTTATACTCAACTTATCCGAAGAGGTGTGTTCCAACAACCTTTCCATCATGGATATATTTGCTATAGACATAGTTATGAAGATTTAAATTATACAATTAAATCTATAGAAGAATCTTTAGAAGTAGTTTCAGAAAAAATTAAATAATGGTGGTAGTATGGAACAAGAATTGAAAAATGGTATTGGGGAAATTTTCACAGATGTTGATCCTGAACATTCTCGTGAATATTTCCGCAAAAAAAACAAAAAAATGGTTCCTAAATTGTCTACAGTTACTGAAGTTGTTGAAAAGTATGTTCAAGATGGTACTTATATTGCTGTTGGTGGTTTTGGAGGTGTAAGAATCCCAACTGCTATTTTGCATGAAATTGTTAGGCAAAGAAAAAAGAATTTAGGATTTTCCGGGCATGTGGCAACTCACGATTGCCAAATATTAGCTGCAGGTGAATGTTACAATCGAGTTGATATAGCTTATGTTGTTGGATTGGAAGCTCGTGGATTATCAAAAAATTCGAGAAGAGTTTTTGAATCAGGTAAATTAAAAATTACAGAATGGTCAAACGCTGCACTTTCTTGGCGTTATAAAGCTGCTGCTATGGGGTTGCCATTTTTGCCAACAAGAACAATGCTTGGTACAGATACTTATAAATATTCTGCTGCTAAAGAAATTACTTGCCCATTTACAGGTAAAAAATTAGCTGCTTTGCCGGCCTTATATCCGGATGTTGCTTTTATACACGTTCACAGATGTGATATTTATGGTAATGCTCAAATTGATGGCATAATTGTAGCTGACGACGATATCGCTAAAGCTGCTAAACACGTGATTATTACTACTGAAAAAATTATTTCAAATGATGAAATCAGAAGAGAACCAAACAGAACAATTATCCCTTATTGGTTAGTTGATGCTGTTATCGAGATTCCTTACGGCTCTTATCCAGGAAATATGCCCGGTGAATATTATTCAGATGAAGAACATTTAATGGAATGGCTTAATGCTGAACAAGATCCTGAAAAATTCAAAGAATTTTTGGATAAATATATTTATAACACAAAAGATTTTTATGAATATTTACAGCTGAATGGTGGAATTGAAAAAATGATTAAATTACGTCAAAAAGAATTATTAATAGGCTGAGGTGAAGCATGGAAAAATATAATAGTATGGAATTAATGATAACAATAGCAGCTAGAAACTTAGAAGATGGTGCAGTGGTGGTTGTAGGTACTGGTGCGCCTTGCGCTGCTGCAATGCTTGCTCAAATGACAAATTCTCCTAACCTTACGATTATGTTCGAAGCTGGCGGTATTGGCCCAATTCTTCCGACAATGCCTGTTTCTGTGGGCGATTCCAGAACTACTCATAAAGGATTAAAAGCTACCACTATGGCTGAAATTATGGAATATTGCCAAGCAGGTATGGTCGATTATTGCTTCCTTGGCGGAGCTCAAATCGATAAATATGGTAATTTGAATTCTACTATGATTGGAACAGATTATTACAAACCTAAAACCCGCTTCCCTGGTTCTGGTGGTGCTAACGATTTAGCTTCTCTTACTTGGAGGACAATGGTTATGACGCCTCAAAATAACAAACGTTTTGTCGAAAAATGTGATTTTGTAACTTCTCCAGGATATTTAAATGGTGGAAATTCCCGTTACGATGCCGGCCTTCCATTAGGTACAGGGCCATACAAAGTGATCACCGATATTGGTGTTTATGGTTATCATCCAGAAACAAAACAAATGATGTTACTTTCTCTTCATGTTGGCAAAACACTTGAGGATGTAAAAAATAATACTGGCTTTGAAATGTTAATTCCAGAAAAATACGATATTACTGAAGAGCCAACAGATGAAGAATTAAGAATTTTGAGAGAAAAAGTTGATCCAATGAGATTAATAATTGGTAGAGTATGATAAAAAAGCTGCCTTGCGGCAGCTTTTTTTTTTATAAATTGAAATACAATTTGTATTCATATGGATGTGGCATCTTTTGAATAGCCTTTACCTCTTCATTTTTAACTTTTATCCATTGTCTAATTAAATTTTCATCCATAACACCATCTTTAATCAAAAATTCATAATCATTTTCTAAACATTCTAAAGCTTCAGATAAACTTCTTGGTAAAAATTTAATTTTATTTCTTAAACTTTCATCCATTACGTTAGTATCAATAGGACCAAATCCTTCAGCTGTTGGATCAATTTTATTCCTTACTCCATCTATTCCAGCCAATACCAATGCTGTCAAAAACAAATGTGGATTAGCCGTTGCATCTGGTGGACGATATTCAAACCTTGTTTCTTCTGGATTTTTTACATACTTTGGAATTCTAATTGCTGAGGCTCTATTCCCCATTCCATAGGTTAAAGCTACTGGAGCTTCAAATCCAGGAACCAAACGTTTAAAGGAATTAGTTGATGGATTTGTAATAGCACTCAACGCTGGTGCATGCTTCAAAATTCCACCAATAAAATATTTCCCTAATTGATTCATATTGCCATATTGACCTTTTTCATAAAAAGCATTTTTACCATTTTTAGTTAAAAACATATGAACATGTAAACCACTACCTGCGTGCTCAAAAATTGGTTTTGGCATAAATGTGACAAATAAATTCTTTTCTCTGGCTAAATTAAAAAGAATATATTTAGCTAATACAATATTATCTGCTGTATGAATCATATCAGAAAAATAAGTTTCGATTTCTTGTTGTCCTCTCTCTCCAACTTCATGATGATGATATTTTACATCAATACCAAAATGCTTAAATAATCTAACTGCTTCATCTCTAAAGTCATCATAAACATCAAAAGGATTGCAAGCGTGATAAGCATTTTTATAAAAACCTTCAGCATGTTCAACCTTATAATAAGAATATGCATTTTGTGTATCGTACATCACATTCGAAAAAATATAAAATTCAAATTCTGGTCCAAACAAAATTTGATCGCATTCTGTAACATCTTGCAATAATTTCAATGCTTTTTTAGCAATTTTTCTAACATCTTGTGGATATGGAGAACGAGCATCATCGGTTAAAATAACATGTGTGAAAAAACTTAAAGTTTTTGCTTGTCTAAATGGATCTATAACTGCTGTTTCCAAATCAGGTATTTGAATCATATCACTATTTTCAACTTTCATAAAACCATAACTTGAACCATCAAAACCAACACCATCGGTCAATAATTTTTCCAATAATCCTTCCTTATATGGTAGTGTTACGTGGCGTAAATTACCTATTAAATCTGTACATTTTAAGTCAATAAATTCAATATTATTTTCTAAAATCAATTTTTTGACTTCTTGTAACTTTTCTTGATTATACATATTTTACCTCAAAATATTTACTTTTGTAAAGTAATATACATATTAAATTATCTTAAAAAAATAAAAAAAATATTGTTAATATTGAAAAAAATATTTAATTTCCATTGGAAAGTTCGCTTGCTGTTTATTATTGGAGGCTATCTTTGAAATGTGTATAATAAGTACCCCCGAGACGATTCGAACGTCCGACCAACAGTTTAGGAAACTGCTGCTCTATCCTGCTGAGCTACGGGGGCAAATTTCTTAATTTTGCTCTGTAAAAATACACAAAAAAAACAAATTTTCCAATTCAAAAAGAAATCCAAAAAACTAAAAAAAATTTTTTTTTTCTTTTAAACCTTATATATTTGACTATTGTCATATTAACAGAAATATAAAGTTTATTTTGTAACTTTCTGAATTGATAAATATCAAAAAAGAAAAGAAATTACAAAAATATCATTAACCATAACCTAGGAGGTTAAAATGAAAAAGATGTTTTTTGCAGCTTTATTTGTTGCAGTTTCAATATTTAGTGTCGGTTGTAATAAAGATAACACAACCGAACCACTTGCTAACACAATGGCAAGCAGTACAGATGATGCAGCTTACAATATATCAACAGAGCTAAGCTCAGAGTCTTCTGGTGCTGTAGATCAAGTAGGTGATGCATTCGATTTAGCCTTCCCAGGCGGCTTAGCAAAAATGCAAGCTAATTTTGTCGATACAACTTTCAAAAATAAGGTTTGGGATGATGTTAACAAACTATGGACAGTAACAGTTGATAGATCAAACAAAGCTTCTTGGAAAATGTAACAAATACTTTCAAAAGAACTTACACCATCCAATTCCTAAACAAAGACGGCCAACCAATGAAATATTGGAAAGTCGGTAGCGATACAGCATATACTGTTAAATTCAAAATCTTAAACGGCGAAAGCTATTTCACAAATGGTATAGTTTCACATCGCTTAATATCTCTTACTGCTGATCTAACAATTACAAATGCTAATCAAAAGAATGTAACAATCAATGGTACAATGAGAAGGCAAGGTTCAGATACAATTTCAAACAAAGTTGGTACAAGAACTCACAACTTTACTCTCAATTTAAATTACCAAAATGTTGTTGGACCAAGAACCAAAAAATTACAATTACAAAACAAACTTAGCGGTACAGTTTCAGGTAATTACACTGCTTCAATTACATTCCAGTCTGGCGATATTTACAACGAAAAACAAATTAACAAAGATTTCACAATCAATTTAGATGGTACAGGAAATTACAATTTGAACCTTGGTGGTGGTAAATACAAAGGTAATCTCGGATTCTGCGGCTTCTCTAAATAATTTGCAACTTATATTCAAAACTGCTCGCGAGAGCAGTTTTTTTATTTTAAAATGTATTGGCTCAGACAGTGTAAGCTTAAGCCCCTTGCGGCTTGAAGCAAGCCGCAAGGGGCAGCGGGCCGGAACGGCCCGCTAAAAATCTTTTCTTTATCACGTTACAATGTGTAATGCTTTCTGGCCTTAATATTCAAATCTTTCCCAAATACGCGACAGCTTACAATTGATGCGACGTTTTTATAATTTATTTGCATTTGCAATTATATTGTAATAGCAAATATATTGTATATACAAATATATTATTAAAATTACTATTATATCGTATATACAATAATATCGTAAATATGAATATATTTTAATGAATTGCTATTATATTGTAATTACAATTATTACGTATATACTATTATATTTAATTAACGATATTAAATTTACACACTATTTACTTGAGCTAATTTTTCATAGAAAAATATTTAAATAACATTTAGTCATTTAGCTAAATGTAAAAATATAAAATAAATTGGTAAAAATTTATAGAAATGTATTTGGGAAAAAATTTTGGGCGTAAGCCCGCCCGTGCGCAACACGGGCTTATGTCTACACCGTCTGAGCAATGAAATAAATATTTTAAATATGACTGTATTTTTTTATTATTTGAGATAAAAGTAAAAAAGTTGCTATGGTACTCATTACATAAAAACCAATAAAAAGCCTTTCCCAAGTAACGGGAAATAAAATAAACCTAATTAATATATTTGATATTGAAACAATTGTATATATCCAAATTTCTTTGTTATTTTCAAACTTTTTAGCAAAAAAATATAGTAAAATAATTGTTGTTGACTGAAAACAAACATATGAAACAAAAATATAATCTTTAAGTGCGTTAATAATACCTTTACCTAAAACAGTAATATAATCACTAATAGAAATTGTTAAATTAACGTCCGCAGGATTGCTAACTCTTTTAATAAGTGAAAATGAAAAAATAGTTGCCCAACCGTAATTGTTAAAATAATTGTTTATAAAAATGTAAATAATTGTTGATGTGATTAAAGATATAATGCTTTTAAGTCTTAAATCTTTATATAAGAAAAAGATTATAATTATTGCTGTAAAATTAAAAATAATTGTATCAGTTCTTACTAATACGAATAATGGAGTAATAAATAAAATAGCATTAATTTTCTCCTTGGAAAATAAATAGATAAATAAACTGATACATAAAAAAATCATTGCATCAGGTGACGAAAATTTTGCTTATATGTTAAACCGTACAATATTAGATAGAAAGGGAAAATATATAAAAAAAATATGTGTACTTTATCTTTAATTGCAAAAAATAGTAAAAAAATTGCTAATATCGAACAAAATATAGAAATGTAATATGTAGAAGCAAAAATATTAAAACCAATTTTTGAAAGTAATAATATACTTAAATTGTATAAAACTCGTATTTCATAAAATGGTAATTGCTGATAAAATAAAACAGGATTTCCAGCCATATCAATACGATATTGATTCCCACCATTTGTTAATATTTTATATTTTTCTTCATCAACAAAATATTTTAAATTTTTGTAAACAAATTTATGTAATTCAGTTTTATCCTTAATTTCAAAATGTTTTGCAGAAGCAACGTAACCTATTATATCCCAATCTATAGATGGTTTATGAAATCCATATATTAAAATTATAAAAACAAAAATAAAATAATATACATATAAAAAGAAGTTGTTGTTAGATTTTAGTTTCATTGTGTCATTCCACTATAATTAAAGTAATAAGCATAATTATAATAAAAATAAACAAAATTAAAAAGATTATTATAAAACTTAAAAATTTTATTAGAAAAAAGTAGTGCTAACTTATTACAATAAAAATATTTTTATATACATATCCTTTATAAATATCATTTTAGTTTATTAGCCGAAAATTAAAATTATAATAAAACCAGCCTAATAAATTATATTTCTTTAATTCCAATAATCGTAACAACTTTATAGATAATTATTTTATTTATATTATAGAATCCAAATTATAAAAATTTTAAATTACAAAAATAACAATAATATAATAGAGCAATCTAAAATATGGAAAATAATATATTAAAAAGTAATTTCAATTTTTTAAAAAGATTAGAGAATTTTGTTATAAATGAAAAAAATATAAAAGAAAAATTCAAACTGTTAGATTTTTATGCATATTTTGCTAAAAATAATTCAGTAGGAACTTTTCATGGCCCTTCTATAGAATATCATTTGCTTGAAATAGCAGAAAAAATTCCTTTCCCAACCAACAATAATAAATTAGATAAGTCACTTATTATAATGACAAAAGCGTATAAAAGCGGTGGTCATACACGAATTGTTGAGCATACTATTCATTATTCAATTAACAATAAATACGATTTATTATTTACAAAAGATAATTTTGAAATACCAAGCACAATAAATAATATTTGTAAAGAAAAAGAATGTGGTATAATAGTTTTAACTGAGCAAAATATCTTAAAAAAAGCTGAAGAATTGCGTAATATTGCTAATAAATATAAAAATATAATTTTACATATACATCCAGAGGATTATTTACCAATATTAGCATTTGGACATAGTAAATGGAGTATTCCAATATTTTATTATAACCACGCAGAGCATTTATTTTGGTTTGGTATATCAGTAGCAGATGTTGTTTTGGATTTATCTTCACGAGCTAGAAATAATTCAATTATTTATAGAAATGTTAAAAAATCTGAATTACTGGAAATACCTATAATTGTAAAAGAAATAAACCATAAGAAAAATGAAACTTTAAGAAAAAAATTAAATATCG
>DAOSVM010000048.1:0-14496 GCA_035379625.1 Ignavibacteriales bacterium
GAATACTATTAATATTTTTTACTAAATGATTAATTATATCGCTTGAAATAAAATTTTCGTGAAATGCTATTTTATCTAATAACCGTTTATTTTTAATTATTTTGGTGATATTTAAGATATCTTTATCTTCATACCCTAGTCTAGAAAGAGCTGTATAAGCTATCTCTGAAGCTAATATTTCATTACCAGCTTTAATAATAGGTTTGGCAATATCATGTAATAAAAGAGCATAATAAATTTGCGCCCTTTCTTTTGGCTTTAAACTATAAAATAATAACGATAATTTATTGTTGGTATTAAATAATTCTTCTAATATTTTAATTGAATATATACTATGTACATCAAATGTATACTTATGATTAATTGTGTTTTCAAAATAACCACTTATTTCAGCAAATTCTGGTATAATAATAGCTAAAAGTCCAATATCGTTCATCAAGAAAAGAGTATCAGCAACATTTGCATTCAGCTCCATAATTTCTCTAAAAAAAGCTGAAGATTCGGGTGTTATAAAATCATAATTGATGTATTTCTTTACATTTTCAATTACTTTATACTTAAGTTTATCATCCCAAAAAAGATTATTTTTTGCTCTATAATAAAATAAACGAATAATTTCAGCTATTGTAAAGTCATTTTCTTTATTTGAATATATTACACCATCTTTTTGATAAAAATCATCATCTAATATAATACGCAACTCGTCTGGTATATAAAATGATATTCTTCTTTTAAATGATTTTAAGAAATTTTTATAAAAAATATTAATTGTATTTGCAGAAGCAAAATAAATATTCATCATTTGTTTGTGAATATCTGAATCTTCAATTCCAAAAGTATCGTGTAATAAATCTGAAATAATGGTTTGATCTTTAAATTCCAATCTATCAATTTTTTTATTTTGAATTAAATGCAATAAATTTCTTAAAGTTAAAATAAAATTATAGCTACGATTAATTTGCTCAGCAATATCAATTGTAATTTCTTTTTCATTTACGATATTTTCAAGGAAAAAATTTGTTTGCATCACTTCATTTTGAGATACAAAATCCTTTTGTGTTAAAATTGAATAAATCCATTCAGCTTCATGTAAGTCTCTTAAGCCACCTGCTGAATATTTTAAATTTGGTTCAATTGTTTTAGGAAACTTACCATATTGTTGAATTCTTGTATTATATTTAGCAATAAATTTATCGTAGATTCTCGGTAAATTATCAGTAATATTTTTATTTATATTTTGATACCAAATGTTATATTTATTTATATCTCCATATATTAGCCTTGCTTGAGAAAGTTTACAAAAGAATGTAAAATCTTTGTTTAAATAATCTTCATCTTGATATTGGAAAAATTTAATATTAAGACCTAAATTGTTGTAAATTTCTTTAGAAATGTCCTTAATGATAATAGCTTGCTCATCGGAAATATCTATAAAAACAATTTCAATATCAGATTTAGGCGATAGTTCACGTCTACCAAAACTTCCTATAGCTAATAAAATATTTTGGCTATTTAAATGATTTGAAAATGCTTGTAGAATTAAATTTTGTACAAGTAGGCTAAATTTTAAGGAGAACTTATTATTAGGGTTTTTAATAAAATCAATAGTAAAAATTTTATTGTATTCAGTAATAAAACTCTGAAATATGTTATTTAGTGTATCCATAAATCTATCAAAAATATCTTATTAGTATAATTTAAAAAAATTAAAATACAAAAAAAAATGCCCATTAAAAGGGCATTTTTTTATAGGGAAAATCAATTTACTTTCTTTTGAACCTTGCTTGGAAGAATCTTAAATATTTTGGTTCATAAACCATTTCAAGACCACGAATATTTTTAGCATTTTCCATTACAGCTACAACTGATTCTGCAGCAACATCTAAATGTGCTTGTGTATAAACTCTTCTTGGGAAAGTTAATCTAACTAATTCCAATTTAGGATGATAATTGTTACCATTTTTATCTCTACCAGCAGATACAATACCACGTTCCATACCTCTAACACCTGAATCTATATATAATTCAGCTGCTAAAGTTTGCGCTGGATAATCATCTTGCGGTATATGCGGGAGAATTCGCTTTGCATCAAGGAATACTGCATGTCCACCAATAGGTTGAACTATTGGCACACCGTAATCCATTAATTTTTTCCCAAAATATTCAATTTGTCCGATTCTTGCATTTAAGTAATCAAATTCTACCATTTCATCCATACCAATAGCCATAGCTTCCATATCTCTTCCGGCTAAACCACCATAAGTATGTAAACCTTCATAAAGAACAACCATATTTCTTGCTTCTTCAAATACATGCTCATCACGTGTTGCTAATATTCCGCCAATGTTTACAATTAAATCTTTTTTGGCACTAACCCAAAGTCCATCAAAATATGAGCACATTTCATATAAAATTTCTGCAATAGTTTTATTTTCATAACCTTTTTCACGTATTTTAATAAAGTAAGCATTTTCACAAGCACGCGTAGCATCGAGCCACATTTTAATACCGTATTTATCGCAAACTTTTTTAGTTTCTCTTAAATTTTCCATAGAAACTGGTTGACCACCAGCCATATTTACAGGAGCAGCAATACTTAGATAAGGAATTTTATCTGCACCTACTTTTTTGACTAGATCTTCTAATTATTGAATATCAACATTTCCTTTGAAGGGATGTAAATTTTCTGGATCGTGGGCCTCATCAATTATAATATCAACAAATGTAGCACCTGCTAACTCTTGATGTGCCCTTGTAGTTGTAAAATACATATTACCGCCAACATAATCACCGGGTTTAATTAAAATTTTAGATATCATGTGTTCAGCAGCTCTTCCTTGATGAGTTGGTACAAAATAAGGCATACCATAGTATTTTTTAATTTGATCCCATAACTTATAAAAATTTTCACTTCCTGCATAAGCTTCATCACCTATCATAAGTCCTGCCCATTGTCTATCACTCATTGCATTTGTACCAGAATCAGTTAAAAGATCAATATAAACATCTCTTGATCTTAATAAAAATGTGTTATAACCAGCTTCTTCAATAAATTTTAATCTTTCTTCTTTAGTTGTCATTCTAATAGGTTCAACAACTTTAACTTTCCATGGTTCAGCCCATGATCTTTTTTCAAGTTTTGCCATTTAGACCCCCTTAAATATTTTAATATTATATTAATGTATTTTAACATTCTTTTAATAAATTACAAAATTAATACATTAAAAAATATACTTTACTTAAATATAATTATAATATTACATTATGTTAACAATTAAGTGATAGATGTTGGATATCTATTCAAGAATTGCTTTTATGTAGTCTTCTATAAATTGGTAATCATCTGGTGAGAACCATTTAATTTGAATACCTTCTCGTTCCATTTTCCGGAACCAAGTCATTTGTCTTTTGGCAAATTTATGTATCTGAGAATTAAGCTTTTGATACATGTCATTGTAATTTAGTTTATTTTGTAAATATAAGCTTACATATCTATATTCTAATCCAAAATAGTACAATCTTTCATAAGAAATACCCATCTCGATTAGTTTTTTTACTTCATCAATTAAACCGTTTTGCAATCTATCTTTTAACCTTTTAGTAATCCTTTTTTTATTATCTTCTCTATCTGTGTATATACCTATTACTAAACTATTATATTTTTCATCTTTTCTGGATTCGTTTTTATTTTCCAAAATAATAATTCGTTTAATCATTCTATCTCTATCCATATAATCATTTTTATTATGTACTAAATGATCATATTTTTTCAACCTTTCTACAAGCTGTTCGTTAGACATATTATACAATTCTGAATATTCATTACTTGAAAAATTTAGGCAAGAGAGATTGTAAGAGTTTAATATAGAATTTAAATATAATCCAGTACCACCAACAAGAAAAGGAAGTTTATTTTTACTTTTGATAATTTCAAAAGCTTTTTCAAAATCTTGGTTGAATAGAAATAAATTATAATCATCTTTTGGATGTACAACATCAATTAAATGATATTCAATTTTTGTATCATTTATATAATAATCTTGTAAGTCTTTTCCAGTACCAATATCCATAAATTTATAAACTTGTCTAGAATCGGCTGAGATAATTTCCCCGTTGAAATAATAAGCTAATTTTACAGCTAATGATGTTTTCCCAATAGCTGTTGGACCAAGTATTGTAATAAAATCTATTTTTGACATTATGAAACTAAAATATAAATTGCACTGATTACTAAAATAAAGATGCTTATGTAATTAACCCAAATCAAACTACCAATACTATATTTTTTTTTGATCAAATATATTATTTGGACAATTGAAAACCACCATAAAGAAGAACCAATAAACATTCCAGCTAAAATTATAAATATTTCAAAAAAATAATAATTCGTTTCTAAAATTCTGAAACCTGAAAATATCGCTAAAAAAGAAAATATTGTAATAGGATTTGTGATAGTAAGTATAAAAGTTGTAATAAAATCTGAAACGAGCTGTGAATGAGTAGTAATTTTATTTAAGAAAGGGAGTGGTTTGCGTTCATCCGACTTTGAAGTACGTTTAAAAGATTTAATTGCTATTAATATAAGTACAACTGAAGATATGACCTTAAGTAAAACTATATTTTTATCAATAAAATCAATAATAATAGTAAACCCAAGTATTGCAATAAGCGCAAAAAATAAATCAGCTGTAGCAGCCCCAACGCCAGAAATAAAACCATATTTTCTACCATGATTAATTGCTCTTCTTAAACAAATACTACCAACTGGTCCTAAAGGCACCGATACTGCTATACCAATAAAAATTGATTTTATGAATAATATAAGAATTTTTTCAAATAACAATATTTCTGTTTGAAATAACAAATTACCCCACGATTTTTTGTTTGATAGACATTAAATAATTATAAGCATCTTCGTAAGTATTACTAATTTGACCTTCAATAATTGCATTTTCAATTTTCTTTTTAATTTCTCCAACTATAGGGCCTGGTTTTAAATTACATAATTGCATAATTTCATTACCATCAATTGGTGATTTGAATGAACGTAATTTATCTTTTTCCTGAACTTCAATCACTCTTTGCATAACTTTATCATAATTAGTAAGATATGTTTTGACCTTTTCTAAATTTCCTGACGTAATATCGGCACGACAAAGAGTTATTAAGTCTTGTAAATCATCTCCTGCTTGAACAATTAGTCTACGAATTGCCGAATCTGTAACATCTTGTGCTGCAAGAGCTATAGGCCGAAGATGCAATCTTACTAATTTTTTTACATAATTTATATGTATGTATGGAAGTTTCAATCTTTTGAAAATATCTTTTATCATTCTTGCGCCAATTTCATCGTGACCGTGGTAAGTCCATCCAATTCCCTCAACAAATTTTTTTGTTTTAGGCTTACCAATATCATGGACTAAAGCTGCGAATCTTAGCCACAAATTATCTGTAACTTGACTTATATTGTCAACCACTTGGCAAGTGTGTAAAAAGACATCCTTATGAGCGTATAATCCTACTTGTTCGACCCCAGCCAAATTTTCTAATTCTTCAAAAACATATTTTAATGTTTTAGTCTGATATAGCAATTTTAACCCAATCGAAGGTTTATCACTAGAAAGTATTTTCAAAAATTCATCGGTGATCCTTTCTTGTGATACTATTGTTAACCTTTCTGCGAGTTGAGTAGCAGCATTGAGGACATCAGGAACCGGTGCAAATTGTAATTTAGAAGCAAATCTGAAAGCACGTAAAATTCTTAGTGGATCGTCATCGAAGGTTATCATAGGATCAATAGGTGTTTTAATAATTCCTTTTTTCAAATCTTCAATACCGGAAAATTTGTCAATGATTTTGAAATCATCATTAATGGATAAAGCTATAGCATTTATAGTAAAATCTCTTCTTGAAATATCATCATCAAATGTTCCATTTTCAACAATTGGTTTTCTAGAATCACGATTATATGATTCTTTTCTTGCTCCTACAAATTCTAATTTATACCCATAAAGTTGGAAATAAGCTGTACCAAAATTTTTAAAGATCACAACATTGTTAATATTAAATTTTTGAGCAACTTTTTCAGCAAAACAAGCACCATCACCGATAACTAAAAAATCTATTTCGTTTGGATTTTTACCTAAAAACAAATCTCTTATAAATCCACCTACAATGTATAATTCGTATCCTTCTTCTTTAGCAACTTCTTTCATTATGGAAAGAAAATTTATATTTTTTATTTTTTCAATAACAATTTCTGCATCAACTATATTTATCATTTTTTAATTCCTATTCCTATACCGTCACCTATTGTATAAATATTTGGAATAATTTCGTTATTACTCATAAAATATTCATTAAATTCTTTAACTCTTAGTGTAGATTTTTTCATCTTCTTAGTAATTCTTTTCAATGCTACATTGCCGTGCCATAATAAATTATCAATAAAAATAATTCCATCTTTATTAAGTTTTCCAATAGATTTTTTGAATATTGTCAAATAATCTTCTTTATCTGCATCTAAAAAAATAAAATCAAATGTTTCAGCAATTATATCAAGTGAATCGATAGCATCGCCTTCGATTAATTGTATTTTTGTATTAGTATTTGATTTTTTGAAATTTTCTTGTGCTAATGGAATATTATTTTTGCTTTTTTCTAATGTAATAATTTTTGCATCATTTGATGTATTTTGTGCAATAATTATTGTAGAATAACCAATTGCTGTTCCAATTTCCAATATTTTTTTTGGTTTTTTAATCATTAAAAATAATTTCAAAAATTCTGCGCCAAATTTATCAATTATTGGTATTCTATTTAATTTTGCATAATTTTCAAGTTCGAGCAAAAAGGGATCATTATTCTTTAAAAACTGCTTTAAATATTCTAATTGTTTTGGTTCAATAATAAAAGACATATTATTTAATTTCTTTAGCTATTCTATCTAGTCTAACAGATGATAATAAATTAAAAAAGTCAGAAAATGGAATTGATGGATCCCAAGACCAATAAGTTAGCCAAGCTCTACCAATAATTTTATCACGTGGTACCAATCCCCAAAATCTGCTATCAGCACTGTCATCGCGATTATCCCCCATAGCGAAATAATAATCTTTTTTGAAAGTATACTTTGTTACTGGTTTGCCATCGATAAGTATCTGATTATTTGTAACTTGAACTACTGGTCTTCCAAATTCACGATTAATAGTTGTTTCCCACCATTCAATATTTTCAATATTTAAATCTATAGTCATTCCTTTTTTAGGAATTACAAAAGGGCCATAATTATCTTTATTCCATGGAGCTCCTTTTGGAAAAATATTAGGATCAGCTAATCCTCTTGGTAAAATGTTAAAATCCAAATACTGAATGTTAGGGGGTACTTTAAATCTTTTACCATTAACATAGACAACTTTATTTCTTATTTCAATTGTATCACCGGGTATAGCTATACATCTCTTTATATAATTAACAATTTCTGGATTTTTAATAACATCTCTATCGCCAGGATAATCAAAAACAATAACCTCATAACGCTCTGGATCTTTTCCCTTGTATAAAGTAATATAAGGGAGTTCAATATTTGTAAAAGGTATATTCCTTGGTGTATGAATACCATAAACCGTTCTATTAACTAGCAAGAAATCACCTACCAGAATAGTAGTTTCCATTGAGCCCGTAGGTACTCTATATGCTTCTAATAAGGTCATTTTAATTAACATAGCTACGATAAAAGCATAAAAAAGAGATTTAAAAAAGTGTAGAGTTTTTTTTCCACTTGTTTCATGTTCAGCAATCTCTTCTAATGTTTTTATACCAAACATTCTTCTTATTAATTTGAGTAAATTTTCTTTAGTAAACATATTTTGAAAATCCATAAAATCTCCTATTTTTCAACTTGAAGGACAGCAAGAAACGCTTCTTGTGGTATTTCAACATTACCAACTTGTTTCATACGTTTCTTACCTTCTTTTTGCTTTTCTAATAATTTTCTTTTACGTGTAATATCACCACCATAACATTTTGCCAGCACATCTTTTCTCAATGGCTTAACAGTTGAACGAGCTATCACTTTAGTTCCAATTGCTGCTTGAATAGCAACTTCAAAAAGTTGTCTTGGTATTAATTCTTTTAATTTGTCAACTAATTTTCTTCCCCAATCATAAGCTTTAGAACGGTGTACAATCATTGATAGAGCATCCATTGGTTCTCCATTAATAAGAATGTCTAATTTTATAAGATCAGATTCTTTAAATCCAATAAATTCATAATCAAATGATGCATAACCTCTTGTAACTGATTTGAGTTTATCAAAAAAATCAAATATTATCTCGGCTAATGGAAACTCATATTGTATATCAACTCTTGTAGGATCTAAATAAGTTTGATTCTTAAAAATACCTCTTTTATCAGTAGCTAATTTCATAATATTACCGATATACTCGGCAGGTGTTACAATCTGAGCTTTTACATAAGGTTCTTCAATAAATTCAATTTCATTTGCTGGTGGTAAATCATCAGGTTTATCAATAACAATAATTTCACCATTTTTTTTCCCAACTCGATACTCAACATTAGGTAAAGTGGCAATAATATTTTGATTAAATTCACGATGCAAACGCTCTTGTACAATTTCCATATGCAACAGTCCTAGGAAACCACAACGAAAACCAAATCCAAGAGCTGCTGAAGTTTCAGGAATATAGGTAAGAGCCGAGTCATTTAATTTATATTTTTCGAGTGCTTCTCTTAAATCTTCAAAATCTTCGGTATTTATAGGATATAATCCGCTAAAAACCATTGGTTTTATTTCTTTATAGCCGGGTAATGGTTCTAAAGCACCATTTTTTGCATGTGTTACTGTATCACCGACCTTCATATCAGCTAAATTCTTCATCCCAGTAATTAAATAACCAACATTACCAGCTGTGAGAATGTTATCTTTTATTCTTTTCATCCCTAATATACCAATCTCTTCAGCTTCATATTCTTTGTCTGTAGCAAAGAATTTAACTTTTTCACCTTCTTTTAATGTACCATCAAATAATCTTATATAAGCTATTACACCACGATATTCGTCAAAAACACTATCAAAAATTAAAGCTTTCAGTGGCGCATTTTCATCACCTTTTGGTGCAGGAATTCTATTAACAATGGCTTCAAGAATTTCATCCACACCAATTCTTGCCTTAGCCGATGCCAGAATTATTTCCTCTTCTTTACAACCAATCAATTCCATAACCTGAGCTTTAACTCTTTCTACTTCAGCTCCTGGCAAATCGATTTTATTAAGAACAGGTATAATTTCTAGCCCAGCTTCAATAGCTAAGTATAAATTACTTATGGTCTGGGCTTCAACACCTTGTGAAGCATCAACAACCAACAAAGCCCCTTCACAAGCAGCCAAAGATCTTGAAACTTCATATGAAAAATCCACATGGCCAGGAGTATCAATAAGATTTAAAATATATTCTTTACCGTCTTTTGAATTATATTTCATTTGAATAGCATGAGCTTTTATAGTGATTCCACGTTCTTGCTCAAGTTCAAGGTCATCTAAAACTTGTTTTTTTAATTCTCTTTCACTAACAGTTCCTGTTCTTTCCAATAAACAATCTGCAATTGTGGATTTGCCGTGATCAATATGAGCTATTATGCAAAAATTTCTTATATTTTCCATATTTCCTTACATACAATTGTTTTTCAAATAAAAAAAAATTAACTTTCTAATATATAACAAATAATTTTATAATATTGTTAAGATAAAATAGATATTTGTGATTTAAATTATACTTTTAAAATATTCAATTGTTTCTCTCAATCCATCTTCTAATTTCCAATCTGGGAAATATCCTAATTCTTTCTTTGTTGTTTCAATTGATGAGAGACTATCTTTAATATCCCCTTTTCTTGGCTCAGCGTATACAACCTTACTTTTACTTTCTGTAATTTTAATTATATTATTAACTATATCATTGATTGAAGTTGCAGTACCTGTTCCAACATTAAAAACACCATATTTATCTGAAGTTACAGCAAGAACGTTAGCTTTCACTACATCTTTAATATAAACAAAATCTCGAGTTTGTTGTCCATCACCATAAATGATTATATCTTCATTCTTTAATGCTTTACTTATAAATATAGGAATTGCAGCAGCATATTGACTTTTTGGATTTTGTCTAGGTCCATAAACATTAAAATATCTCAACGAAACACCATTAACATTAAAATTTTCTCTATATACGTCAAGATAATATTCGCCATCTAATTTTGTTATTCCATACGGAGATTTTGGTTCAGGCTTTAAATTTGTAGTCTTAGGAGTTATCGGATTTTCTCCATAAATTGCTGCAGAAGAAGAATGTACAATTTTTTTTACGTTATGTTTTTTGCAAGCGTTCAAAACATTTAATAAGCCTTTTATATTAATATTAACACATTCAAACGGATTATCAATAGACTCAGGTACAGAAACCATTGCTGCTAAATGATGAACATAATTAACATCTTTAAATAATGGTTCTATCTGTTCATAATCTTCAATACTATATTCATAAAACTTAACATTGGTTATTTTTTTTATAAAATCTGGATTCGACGAACGGAAATTATCAATAACAATAACCTCAGCTCCTTGTGATAACCAATATTCAACAATATGACTTCCAATAAAACCAGCTCCGCCAGTAACGAGGACTTTCATTTTATCTCCTAAAATTCATATTTAATTCTTACACCTAATTCCTTTATTTCATTTTGGAATGTTGTACTTTCAATCGATGGTTGTTTTTGCTCAATCCTAAAATATATTTTACGTAATATGTTATATTCTAATTTTATATCAGCTTTTGATAAATCTTGCCATCCTTGAGTTGGACTACCAATTGTATAAGTAAAGGCACCTACTTTACCAGAAATATATATTCTAGATTCTTGTCTTTGATTTTGTCGTAAATCTATATTTTTAACGGCATCACCTAAAATATTATTTGCAACTGCAGTCATTGCAGCTCCCACTGCAGCAGTACCAGCTGATGCTAAAATGCCACTTTGATTCGCCAAAAGGTTTTTATCTAACGCTGTTAAATCTTTTTTAAATTTCCCAGTTATTATAAATGTTCCAGCATCAATAATGTCTTTATCAGGATCTGGAATATTTTTTTCGATATTACTCCTTCCCATATAAACTTTAATATTGTCTGGAGAATTTGCAAAATTCTTGCCCAATTCTCTAGGATAACCATTAATTTTAATTTTTACAGCCACATCATCATCAAAGTTTTTTAATGTATCAACATAATTAGAAACATAGGTTGCAACAATATCTAATCTTGGATTGGCAATATCAGACTCGAAAATTATATCTCCACTTGCACTAAATTTTTTGATATAATTCAGATAAGAATTATCTTCCAAAGTTAATTTCCCTTGTAAATAACTTTTACCATCTATAAATTTATAAGTCAATTTACCTGACAAATATGCAACAAGTTGCTGATCCATTTCAACAGGTGGTAAAACAAATGTAATTTTATTTTCATCTTGTAATTCAACTGCAATATCAAAATTCATATTAAAATTTGATTTGCTCTGTTGCTGCAACTCTTTCTGTTTAACAGTTCTTGTTTGCTGGATCAAACTTTTTGATAACAACTCTTGCCTTGAAATAACATATTCTTTTTTCTTTTCTTCAGTTTTAATAACAAATTCAATATCATTACTTTCTTCAGTACTGTAAGCTTGATCAGGAAATAAAAATGTAACATCTGTATTACTAATAATCAAGTTACCTTCAACATTTGCAGTAAATTCATCAAGATAAATATTTAAATCCTTTTTAGTTTCAATATATAAATCACCGTTAACAGGTGAATCAGGATTTTTATATTTACTGCTCAGCAGACCTATGCCACCATTAAGTTTTAGTTTTACTTTATTATATTTCAAATTCGTAAAATCGATAAGTCCTACACATTTCAACTTTCCTTTGTTTGAAATTTTATCTTTATTTGAAAGAGTTAAATTATCAATATAAACTATGTTATCTTTTATATTTATATCACTATTCAAATTATATGTCAATCTGTTAGTCTTTAATTTAAAATACGAGTCTTTAATGTTAATATTTCCATTAATTAGCAAATCATTTATAGTTTGCCCTTTAACGTTTATATCAGCATTCAAGAAACCACCTTGATCTTGAAAAACTGGTATAAAATTACCTAAAGCTTTTAAATTAAAATCCTTTGATTTTATATCAACATTAATTGGTTGTGGATTAACATTTTTATTCAAATTTTTAGCACCTAAAATCTGTACATCAACTGGATAGTTCCCTGCAATATCAAGAATTGGGTTTTCATAATTTAATGTAGTATCGACAAAAAGAATTGAATATTTTAATTCACCACCATAATAATCAGCGTGTAAATCTAAATTACCAAAATTCATTTTATTAAATGAAAAATTTTGTATCCCCAATTCAAAAACTATGGAAGGATCATAAATATTCCCATCAATTGAAAATGTTGTGTTAATCAAACCATCAATATCCGGAAGCTTCTCTTTGCCATTATAAAAATATCTTATCAAATCTTTTATTGGATTAGAAGGCATATTAGCACTAAAATAAACTAAGCTATCATTAACTTCTCCAACTAATTGCAATCTAGTTTTTTCTCTTCCAATCCAAAATTGTTCAAGTATTACCCTATCTTTATAAATACTTGCTTGTATAGGTTTATTAAGAAACCACTCATATTTATTATAATTTAATTTTAATTTTTCAAAATTCATTTTATATACTGTATCAGCACTAAAATCGAAGTTACATTTCGAACTTAATTCCACCAATGTATCATATACCAAATCTGTATAAATCGTTAATTTTTTATTATTTAAATCGAATCCGAAATTTATATCTTTTATATCAGTAGCAGAAAATACCTTCCCAATTTTTAAATCAAATTTTGTATTGAAATTAGATAAATCTGCATTACCATATTTTTGCTCAAGCAAATAACTTGATTTTAAATCAGAAATATAAGTTAAAGTTGTAAAATTTTCTTTTATTTCAAGTTTTGGAATATCAAAATTTAATGATGTCGTAAATTTATCTTTATTACTTGCAATAATACCAAAAAGCTCACCATCAATTAAAAATCTATAATTTGTAAAAATTCTTGATGCAACATTTACATCTTTAATTTTTACAAAATAGCTAATTTCATAATTTTCTAATCTATCTTTTTTGGCAGCAAAAAGATTGGTTGTATCAATAAATGTAGTATCACCAAATAAAACTGGATTAAATTGCTTAATTTTTTTTGTAAAAATATAAGTCAATTCTTTTACTTGTGTCCCAATTAAATCAGTCGCTAACTTTAATCCACCTTTGGCTGTGAAATCAGCATCAAATACGTTAGATCGTATTTCTAATGTTTGGTGATTTTTGAAAGGATTGAATATATGAAAATCAAAATTTAATCCGCTTACCAATCTTTTATTAAAAATTGAATTTCTTAAATTCAAATTTAATTTTGCATCAATCGAATCAATATTAAAAGATTTACCTTCCAATGAAATATTCATATTAATATTGGTATTATCCAAACTATCATTAACTAATTTTTTTAAATTGATTCTATTCAGTATTGCATCAATTTTATATGTTGGGACCTTAGAAGATAAATCTACTTTCCCGTTAATACTTAATTCACCATCATTTATTTGATTATGAAGATTTAAATAAATAATCCCATTATCAACATTTATATGATATTTGCTAGTATCAATCGAATATTTATCAACATATGATTTATCAAATAGCATTAATACGTTAGTGTGCATTTTGGAAAGCTCAAAACCACTCCCCGTGATTATTGTATTAAAACTAATACTAGAATTTAAGTCACTTATAGAGTTCAAATTAAATCTATCAATCATTAATTTAAATGAATAACTATTCGTATCCAAACTAATATTTTTAAGAAAACCACTTATGCCAATATTACCATAATTAGATTTTAACAGAATTGTTGGATAGACATTGTTTTTATCCCCATCTATAACTGCATCAAGATTAACCTGTTCGAATTTAAATTTTTTAATAGCCTCAATATTAAAATCTTTTGCAATTTCTTTAACGTTAATTTTTGAATCTTGTGTTTCAATTCTATAAGAATAATTATTATTATTATTTAATTTTAAACTTCCCTTTAAATTTAATATTGATTTATTTTGAACTACTATTAATTGTTGTATATTGAAATTATTTAATTTACCATCTAATACTAATGATATTTTGGCATTAATATTTTTTAAAACATCAGAGAAACCTTGTAAATCTTTCCCACTTAAATTTGATGAAATATTTAACTCTAAATCAGCGTTATTATTATCGTCTTTTTTCAGACTATCAAATAAATAAAATTTATTTAACTTTAGTTTGACATCTAATTCTGAATTATTTGTACTAAAATTTAATTTATT
>DAOSVM010000049.1:0-14175 GCA_035379625.1 Ignavibacteriales bacterium
GAACAATTCATTATTTAAATTAGTTAATTCAGCATTTTTTTCATTTAATGTTTGCTCCATTAAATAACGTTCCGTAACATCTTCAATATAACCTTCTAAAAACTCAACTTCACCATTTTTATCTCTGATTGCATAACTTCTTTCAAATAACCATTTTTCATCACCATATTTTGTTTTTATTTTGTATGTATCTACAAAATAATCACTATTTTTTAATTGTTCTTTTATATCTTCAAAAGCATTTTCAGCAGAAATAATTAAATCAGAAAATTTAATTTTATGATCCAATATTTCATCTAACTCATAACCAGTAATTTTTTTAAATTGCTCAGAAATATAAACCATTTTATAATCGGGCTCAAAATGGCATTTAAATACAAAGCCTGGTAAACTGTTAACAATATTACTTAATTTCTTTTCTCTTTCTTTTAATTCATCCACCATCAGCATTTTATCTGTAATATCAATTAAGAATACAGAATAAGCTATTACTTCGTCACCATTTTTTATAGGTGCATATATTGATTCATACCTGTATTCTACACCATGAATGTTTATTTTATCGGAAAATATTTCAGGTTTATCTTTAAGAGAATTTAATCTCGATGTTACTTTTTTATAAATATCTTCACCTAAAACATCTTTTAAATTTTGACCCTGTTTCAACTCTTTTTTATAAAGATTAAAAATTTGTTCTTTATATGAATTTGAAAATACTATGTAATTCCAATTTTTGTCAATTGCATAAATATATAAATTTGGTGAACTATTGATAACAGCCAATAAAATTGAATTTAGCTCTTCAATTCTTTTATTTTGTTCTTGAATTTTTTCTTGTAAAAGTGTAAATTCAGTTATATCATGAATTACGGATAAAATATATTCTTTATCTTTTATTTTTATAGGTAATGCAGAAATTAACCCATAAAATATTCCATTAGTAACTATATTATTGAATTTTACATGATAATTCTTAACCTTTCCATTTTCTTTAAGCTCTTTAACAAATTTATCTCTGTCTTCTGCAGACAGCCATAAATTTAAATCTGTATTTATATTTTTACCTATAAGTTCTTCTTTTTTCATATTAGTAAATTTTTCAAAATTAGAATTTGTTTCTACTATATAACCATCAATTGTTGTTAACAAAATATTTTCTGGATTTAAAAAGAAAAAAGCTCTGAATCTATTTTCGCTTTCTATTAATTCATTTTGTGCTTTTTCCAACTCTGTTATATCACGGATAAATGAAAGTATATATTCTTTTCCGGAAAGTTTAATAATTTTTGAAAACATTTCACCGGTTATTATATTACCAGACTTGTGTAGTAATTTAGTTTTAAAATTTGTTACTACATTATTATTAGTTAACTCTTTTATTAGGTTTTGCCTTTCGTCAGCATTTAACCAAATATTTAATTCAAAAACTGTTTTACCAATAATTTCTTTAGGTTTATATCCCAAAATATTGTAAATAGATTGGTTAGCATCAATTATTTCGCCAGAATATATATCAGTTATTACAATTACTTCAGGTACAGTTTCAAAAATAGTTTTATAATTATCTAAGCTTTCTTTTAATGTGATCTCAAGATTTTTTAATTTTGTAATATCTTTAGTTATTGTAACAAAGTAAAAGTTCTCATCTAATTCCATAGAAGTAGCAAATTGGTCGCCCCAAAATATTTCGCCATTACTTTTTTTGAACCTTGTATCTTGAAGAATACAACTTTTATGATTTTGAACAGTATCAATCATAATAAGCAAATTACTTTCATCAACAAAAAGATTTCTCTCAACAACACTATGGCCTATTACTTCATCTTTTTTATAACCGGTTAGTTGTAAAAAGCCATCATTTACTTCAGTAATTATACCATTAATGTCAGCAATAAGAATTGCATCATTTATGGAATTAAATATTGTTTTATATTTCTTTTCGCTCTTTCTGAGTTGAGATATTAAATTGTATTGTACGGTATAATCTGAAAATATTAATACAACACCAACAATTTCATTATTTTCATCTATTATAGGGGCAGCTGATTCTTTGATATGAAATTTTTTCTTATTTGTAATCAAAACTGTATTGTTTGAAATTGGTACAGATTTTTTTTCTTTTAAAACAAAATTTATTAAATCGATTGGTTCATTTTCATTTTTTGCGTTTACAAATTTTAATATTGCTGAATAATTTTTATTAATTATTTCTGCATAACTTAAATTCAATAGTTCTAATGCTTTCTTATTTATAAAAGTTATATTGCCCTTTAAATCTGTTGTAATTACTGCATCACCTATTGAATCCAGTATTTGAAAATATTTTTTACTCAAAGTTTTTAAATTAAAATGAGTAACCGAAAGATTAATAGAATTATTTAATATCATTGCAAATAATATTCCAGCTATAGGATAAACAATTATAACTACAGGCGCAATAACATTGAATACAATTTGTCTATTTTGTGCTGGAATTGCAATCATAAGAACAATCATAACTAAATGCACTAAAAGCTGAAACAAATAAAAAAATAAATTACTACTATATTTTGAACTATCTTTTTCTCTTAACTTATAAAAATACCAACCCAGCAAAAAAGCTGAAACTATTACAGATATGCCCATATACATTCCATTACCACCGATATAAATTCTATATATCAAAGCAGTAATAGTAACCATTAAACCAGTGATAGGGCCAAAAAATAAGGTTGAAAGACTTATAGCTATAGATCTACCATCAAATATTATACCCTTCATTAAAACAAAAGGAGTACTCATGATAATTAAAATGCATAAAGAGTATAATATCCCCTGATAAATGTTATTTTTTAAAGATTTATAATCAAATTTTTTGATTATAAGAGTAGAAATAACGGATAGAGCTATTAGTATAGATAGATTATTGATAATATTCAGATAAATTTTTACATCAAACATATTAACGATAAATTTATTTTAATTTAAAATAATGAAATATAAATATAAATACAAGAGAAAACAGAAAAAAAGTATTTATTGACATTTTTAATTATTTATAGTATATTGCTTTATAAAAAAAAGATATAAAATGGATAATAATTTACAAAACAGAATTAATTTCGAAGGAATAAAATCAGAATTTAACTTACTTCTCTTAAATGACGAAATAAGAAAAATTTTTGAAATTATTCCCAATATGGCTGGATTATTAAATGAATATAATCAATTTGTATTTTATAATAAGAAATTATTTACAACTCTGCAAATAGAACCTGAGCAAATTTTAAGTTATAGGATTGGAGAAATTTTAAATTGTAAGAACTCAACATTAACAGAAGATGGCTGCGGAACTTCTGAATACTGTAAATTTTGTGGTGCTTTTCAAGCAATTGAAAAATCAAAATTAACCTTAAAACCCACTAGCATGGAATGCAACATCATATCGCACAATGATGAAAATATCGCTTATAATCTGTTAGTCAATTGCTATCCATTAATAATAAATGATAGGAATTATACAGTAATTGTTTTAGAAGATATTAGTGCAAAAAAAAGAAAAGAAAATTTTGAAAGAATATTTTTCCATGATGTGTTAAATACAGCTAGTGGTATAGCTGGCGTTTTAGATTACCTAACAGAAGCAAAAAATGATATGCCTGAAAATGAATTTATTAAACTTCTTTCTGAAGTAAAAAATGCTTCTTACGATTTATTAGAAGAAATTCAAGCACAAAAAGATTTAGTCGCTGCTGAAAATAATAATTTAATACCTGATTATCGACAAATTAATTTAACAGATTTAATACAAGATATTATTATAAACATAAAATTCCATGCTGTTGCAGTTGATAAAAATATTGATTTCGAAAATAATTTGAATAATCCATATTGCATAACATCAAAAGTACTTTTAAGAAGAGTTATTTTAAATATGCTTAAAAATGCTTTAGAAGCATCATTAAATGGTGAAGTAGTTCTTATCAAAGCTTATAACGATAATGAATATATATTTATCGAAGTACACAACAATGCTCTAATTCCTGAAAATGTCAAAAGTCAAATATTTCAAAGAAATTATTCCACAAAAGCAAAAGACCGTGGATTAGGTACATACAGTATGAAATTATTGGCAGAAAAATACTTACAAGGAGAAATTTCTTTTATTTCTAATGAAATAGATAGAACAATTTTTAAGCTTAAAATTCCTCAAACAATTAAAATTTCAAAATAGAAATTAGTTTCCCAATATTTTTATAAGAAATTCTTTATTTCTAATTATAGAAAAAGCTGCCTTTACAGACAGCTTTTTTTTTATTTTAATAACATCATTTTTATAGTTTTAGTGTAATTGTTAGCTGTAAGTTTTGCAATATATATACCTGAAGGTAAATTATTTGCGGAATAATTTATATTATATGTTCCCGCATTTTGAACTTCATTAACTAAAGTTTGTATGTGTTTTCCTAAAATATCATATATTTCTAATTTAACAACTGATGTTATTGGTAATGAGTATGATATAGTAGTTGATGGATTGAATGGGTTTGGGTAATTTTGAAATAATTCAAATTATAGTATGTTATTGCTTATAACACTTAAGACTGGTGAATAGTAATATTTACCATCTAAATCTTCTTGCAATAATCTGTAATACTGAATTGGCTGAATAGAATTATCATAATATTCATAGAAATTAGGTTTATTAGTATTACCTGCAGCATTCGTTAAATAAATGTTACTCCAATTATTTTTATCATATGATTTTTGTAAAATAAATGATTTTGTATTCACTTCTTGAAGTGTAGACCATTCTATTTTAATTTTAGAATCAATTATTTTAAATTTAAAATCATTTAATTCAACTGGCAAAGCAGTACTATTAAATAATTTACATATATAACTTTGAGGTAAAGATATTACTGAACTAAAATTTCCACCTAAAAATATTTCTTGAGGTGTAATATATTGGTAATAAACATAACTATTAAATCCAAAATTAAAACTAGCATCAATTGAATTGGTTAATAAATTTATTCTTGAAAAATAAGCTATGTTACTAGAGTTTATCATGGTAAAATTACCAGCAACATATAAATAATTGTCTAAATATGCTAAGGAATTAACAATATTATTAGCATTAAATATAAAATCACTGTTGATTGTTTTACTTGGGATATTTATTTTAGCTAATCTTTTTCTTACTTGTGAATCTATATTTTGGAATAAACCACCAATATATAAAGAGGTATCAACAATTTTAATAGTAGTAACAGTTGAATCTATAAGAAACTTAAAATTATCGTCAATAATACCAGTTTCTGTAATACGTGCCAAACGATAGTGATTATTTCCATTGACTTGTGTAAATACACCAGAAAAATAAATATAATTGTAATCAGAAGTTATACTTATAACTGTTCCATTAACATTGATATTCCAATTTATATCGGCTTGACCAGTAGTTGGTATCAATCTTGCAATTCTGTTTCTTGCTAAGCCACCTATGTTAGTAAATGAGCCAACACAATAAAGATAACCATTTTTTAAGATTAAATCATATACAGAACCATTAGCATTAGGATTCCAAAATACTGGATTTGAAGAGTACTTTGAAAGTTTTGCCAATCTATTGAAAGAATAAGCACCAATTTGACTAAAATCTCCTGCTATATAAATATAATCACCATCAATGAGTATTTTTCTAATTGTACTATTTGGATTTGGTACCCAATTATCATCTATTTCATTGGTAATATTATTTACTCTTATTAAACGATTATAATTTTTCATATTTATTGATGTAAAACTACCACCTACTATTACATTTTGATTATCAAAGACTATTGCTTTAACGTAGTTATTAGTTATAGGGTTCCAAGTTTGATCTAATTGTGCATCGTTAATAGATATTCTACATAATCTTCCAGTTGTCTTTTTTGAATTTATTGTAGTAAAATTACCACCAATATATAAATAATTATCTAAAGAGTTAATAGCTGTTATACTTGAATTAAGCATTGGTAACCAACTATTATCAATTGTGTTATTTAATAAATTATATCTAATTAAGTATTTCAAATTTGTATTACTACCTGTTTGAGTAAAGCTACCACCAATATATAAATAAGAATTATTTATATGCATCATGGATACAGTATTATTTAATAATAAATTAAAAGTTGTATCTATAGTTCCAGTATTGACATCTACTAAAGTCAAAAATTTAATATTTTTTGAATTTACAGTTGTAAATGCACCCCCAACAAATAAAGAATTATTATAATTAACTAAAAAATATGCTGTAGAATTTAATGAGACATTCCAATCTGGAACTGCTTTTCCTTTTGTATAATTTAATTTTGAGATTCTTGATCGTGATAACCCTCCAATACTTGTAAATTGTCCTGCAACAAAAATATTTGTATCAACTACTACTATATGATTAACTGTTGTATTAGCAGCAGGATTCCAATTAGAATCCACATTTCCGTTACTTAATAACAATCTTGCTATTCTACTCCGTGAAACACCTTTTACAAGCGTGAAATCACCACCTAAATATATATAATTTTGATCTTTTGCAATTGTGTATACTGCTTTATCTAGATTTAAATTAAAAGTAGGGTCTATAGTTCCATTATTCAAAATGTGGACAAAATACTTATAAACTTGATTATTGACCAATGTAAAAGTACCGGCAACATAATAACCACCATTGTCATCGGATAAAACTGAATGTACAATACCATTGAAGAAAGGGAAATTTAAATCAGGATTAATATTTGAGGTAGTTAATTTAGAAAAAGAACCAGTATTATAACCGACATAATTAAAAGAACCGCCAAAATATGTGTAATCATTGTCCTTATCTATAGAATATACCGCACCATTTGTAACGGGATATTTTGTGTATAAATACTGAGAATATATGTTGATTGAAAAAAGGAATAAAATAAATAGTATAATTTTTCTCATTTATAACCCATAATTTTATTAATTGTATTTTAATATATAAAAAGTCAAAATTTTAATCAAATTTTTTTTTATTAATTATATTTGTTTAATTTTATGATAAACAAATGAGGATTTTATGAAAAAATTGTTCTTTTTATTGGTTGCAATAAGTTTTATCTATTCACAAAAGTCTCAACTTCAACCTACAGATTTATGGAAATTTCTAAGAATTTCTAATTTAAGTGTTTGTGGAAAAAATAATATTGCCGCATTCAATGTTCAAAAATGGGATATTGAGAATAATTCTGCAAATACTGATATTTATATACTTGATTTAAAAACTTACAAATATTATGCCTTTATAGATACAAAGGATAGTGAATTAAATCCAATTTTTTCTAATGATGGCAATTATCTCTATTTTACTAGAAAAGGTGAAATAATCAGAAAAAAAATTTCTGATGGAACTGAAGAAAATATATGTAATATTCCTACAAAAGCAAGTGGATTGGTTATATCACCTAACGATAAATATATTTTGTTCACAAGTGAAGTTTATCCTAATTTAACACCTGAAGAAACTTTAAAAAAAGATGAAGAACTTTCTAAGACCAAAGTAAAAGCCAAAATTTTTGATAAATTGCTTTATAGACATTGGGATAGTTGGAGAGATGATAAAAGATCTCATCTATTTTTGCTTGATTTAACAACAAAAAAATACATCGATATTACATACGGATTGAAAAATGACGTTCCACCACTCGCATTAGGGAGTAATAGCGATTATAACTTTTCTCCTGATAGCAAAGAAATTGCAATTTGTTATAATGAAGAAGAATTTTTAGCAACTTCAACAAATAATGATATATTTATCATCAAAATTGATGAAATTAAAGAAAATCAAAAACCAAATTTGTACAAAATTTCTACATCAAAAGGTGTAGATTGCATGCCAAAATATTCACCTGATAATAGATATTTAGCTTTTTTATCAATGAAAAGAGCTGGTTATGAAGCAGATAAAAAAGACATTGTTTTATTCGATAGACAAAATCAAAAATTGCTTAATTTAACTAATAATTTTAAACTATCCGTTGAAGAATATTCATTTTCAAAAGATGCAAAAAAAATTTATTTTACAGCACAAAATGAAGTTAACAGTTCCATTTATGTATTAGACATCGAAAAAGGAAATATTGAATTAGTCTTAAAAAATAATTATAATTACAATATCTCATTAACTAATGATGGTATTTATTTCTTAAAACAAAAAACCACGTTGCCAACAGAAGTCTTTAAATGCGATTTAAACGGAAAAAATGAACAACAAATAACTTTTATAAATAAAGATTTATTAGACAAAATTGTTTTCGGAAAAACATTGACTTTTGGGTATAAAGGAGCTAATAAAGTTAATGTTCAATCTCAAATGATATTGCCACCATTTTTTGACACCACAAAAACTTATCCAATGTTACTCTTAATTCACGGTGGACCGCAAGGTGCTTGGGAAGATAATTTCCATTATCGCTGGAATGTACAAATGTTTGCTGCTCTTGGTTATGTTGTAATTGCACCTAATATAAGAGGTAGCATAGGATATGGTCAAGAATTTACGGATGGAGTTAACTTAGATTGGGGCGGGAAACCTTACATTGATGCAATGAATTGTGTTGATTATGTCATAAAAAATTATAAATTTGTAGATAAGAAAAATTTGTTTGCTGCTGGTGCTTCTTATGGCGGCTATATGATGAATTGGATTGCTACTCATACCGATAGATTTAATGCTATTGTTACACATGCAGGAGTTTTCAATTTAGAAAGTATGTATGGTTCAACTGAAGAATTATGGTTCCCAGAATGGGAATATGGTGGTACTCCATTTGATAATAATAAAATTTATCAAAAATATTCGCCTCATAAATATGTTAAAAATATTAAAACACCTGTTTTAGTTGTTCATGGAGCATATGACTTTAGAGTTCCTGAAAGTCAAGCTTTTGAATTATTTACTTATTTGCAAAGATTAGGTATTAAATCAAAGTTTTTATATTTTCCAGATGAAACTCATTTTGTTGCTAAACCGCAAAATTCCCTACTCTGGTGGTCAACAATTAAGAATTGGTTTGAAGAAAATAAAAATAGGAAAATAATATGAAACACAATATTGATGAAATGGATAATTTGAATTTTAATGATGATGATATTAATCAGAATCTTCTTAAAAATTATATACCACAAAATGAAAACGATTTAACTAGAAAAGAAAAATACGTTTCAGACAATCTTTTTAAAAAATTACGTTATATTAGCAAAAATTTAAGAATTATTAAGGATATTAAAGCTTTATACAATTATATGAAATCTGATAAAATTCCGATAGGCAAAAAATTTATTGTAATTGCCGCATTAATATATTTTATTACCCCAATAGATACTATTCCTGATGTAATACCGATTGTTGGTTTTTTAGATGATATAGGCATAATATCAGCATTGGTAAAATACCTTGGACAAGAGCTTAAAGAATTTTATTATTAATAGTTTATAATATGTATTATTGTTTTAATAAAGGGTATGTAATATACCCTTTATTTATTTTAAAATATCTCAAAAATTGATTTGTGTATTTAATAATAATTTAAACTAATAAGAGAAATATATTTCCTAATTTAGTATTATAATTTTAATAGAGGGGGATGTATGCGTTTCAATTTATTTTATTTACTACTTACCACATATCTTTTTTCACAAAGTATAAAATTTGATACCTTAGTTTCACAGCAAGTTGGTCCTGACATGTTTTACTACAAAATAGTAGAGAGTACAAAACCTTGGTCTATCGATGTTTTCAAAATGAATTTGAAAAATCCTAATGTCAGAATTGAAGCAGTTAAAGCAAAAGATAAAATTACAGGTTATGAATCTCCCCTTACAAGTTGTATTAGAAAACAAAAACCAAATTACTACCCTGTTGCAGCAATTAATGCAGATTTTTACAGTTCAACAGAACCAATTGGTTTTCAAGTTAATCAAGGGCAAGTAGTCAAAATGCCAGGTAGTTTTTCTACTATTGGTTTTGACGTAAATAATAAACCATTTATTCATAGAATAAATAATCTAACTGGTTCGGTAATTAAAGGAAATACAAGTTGTACAATAAATGGTGTTAATAAAGTTAGAGCTAGTAATGAACTTATTATTTACAATAAATTTTTTAATACATCAACAACACAAACTAATACCTACGGAACTGAAATACTTGTAAAATTATTACCAAATGAAAATTATTATATTAACGATACAATACAATGCATTGTCCTAAAAAAGGAAGTATATAAAGGAAATATGGGGATTGATGAAGGATGCTTTGTTATATCTGGTCATGGAAATGCTTCTAACTGGCTAGAAAACAATATAAATATTAATGATACAATTAAAGTTGTCATAAAAATATCACCATCATTAGCAAAAATTAAGGAAGTAATAGGAGCATATCCTAAAATAGTATATAACGGTCAAAATTATTCAGCTCAAGGCGTTTCAGAGGAAGGAGGTCCAAGTCATGCACCAGATCGACATCCAAGATCAGCAGCAGGTATTTCGCAAGATAGTACTTATTTGTATTTAATAGCTGTAGATGGTAGAAATCCCCATAGTATCGGTATGACACTAAATGAATTAGCTGATTTTATGCTTAAAATTGGTGTATTCCACGGTGTAAATTTTGATGGAGGAGGCTCTACATGTTTAGTTGTAAATAAAGAAATTAAAAATGTTCCAAGCGATGGTTCACCAAGAAATGTTTCAAATTCTTTAGTTATTTTTACTACAATTGAACCATCCAATCAGCCTGTCAATTTCAAATTGAAAAGTAATTATATAAAACTTTTCAGAGGGCAGAGCTTTAAATTATCTGCTTACGCTAATGATAGTTATGGTTTCCCTTCTACTTATGATACAACTAAGATTAAATTTTCAATTGATACAAGTTATGGAAAAATAACTAACAATACTTTATTTTCTACAAATAAAGGGGGTATTACTTATTTATATCTATTTTATGACAATATGCTGAAAGATTCTGCAAAAGTTTTTATCAAACGTATTAAAAAAGTTTCTTTTTCAACAAAAAATTTTGTTAGTGATACTTCTCAAAAAATAAAATTACTTTTTAAAGCTTATGATGATGAAAACGTAATTCAATATATAAACTTCAAAGATTTTAATGTATCGCTATCGAATCCAACAATAGCGCAATTAAATAAAGAAACTGGTGAAATGAAATTTTTAAAAGAAGGTGAAACAAAAATATTTATAAATATAGATGATTTTTCTGATACTTTATATGCAAAATGTATTATAAGACAAGGGAATAAAACTTTAATAGATTTTTCTAATACCCAATTATGGCATTTAGAAAAGGAGAATATAGATACCGCTTATGCTTTTAGTTTTTTTGATACTTATTTAAATAAAAATGTATTAGGTATACACTATTATTTTGTTGGGAAATCGAATACTTCTCAAAATACTTATTTGGTTTCCAATCTCCCTATTGAAGGTATTCCAGATTCTTTATATGCAATAGCAAGATCAGATGGCAAGAAACATCATATAAATTACATTTTCTCTGATGACAATAATGAGTTATTTAGAAATAACACATTAAAATATTTTGATAAAAATAATTATGACATTTATCCAATTGCTATAAAAAATATGTCTGCAATAAATAACGGTACATTTTATTTTCCAATAAATCTAATAAAAATACAAATTGAAATGCTTTATACTGGGAAAATTAATGGTCAAGTTTATAGTGGTGATATTTATTTTGATAAAATTAATTTAGTATATCCAAAAAACATCGTTAGTTTAGAAAATTTAACAAATTCTAATAATATTTCAAAAGATTACCAATTTAAGATTTATCCAAACCCTTTCAATCCGACAACAACAATACAATTCAATATACCAGAAAGAACAAATGTTAAATTAACTGTTTACGATATGCTTGGTCGTGAAATTCAAACATTAATCAATAACGCATTATCATCTGGCTTTTACAATTTAAATTTTAATGGTAGTAATTTACCGAGTGGTATTTATTTCACACGTTTAGAAGCTGGTAAGTTTATATCGGTAAAAAAAATACTACTAATTAAATAATATTATTTCATAACTTATGTTTTCTAATCAAGTTTTTTAATAAAAAAGTCTAAAATATTTTTTTACTGCTCGGGCGGTTACAGGGTTGCCCCAGCGTGCGCAAGCGCACGCTGGGGTAGCGGGCGGAACGCCCGCTATTACTAACCCCTTGATCCCCTTAAAAAGGGGAAAGGAAAAAACGCATCTTTAATTATTTCAATTTTTTCTTATTCATTGTTTTATTCATTAGTAATTGATCACCACAAAATTTTAAATTATTGTTATTTTTATTGAATAATTTGGGTTAAAACTAATTTTTACTTTAAAAATGGTAAAACTTCTTTCATTCTATTTTCCCAAGTTTGGTATTCATCTGTGTCGTGAATTACTCTACATAAATAGCCCAATTCTTCTTTTAATTTAAGGTCCTTTTCGTCATTGCTATTCAAGCGTGAACGAGTTTGTTTATTGTTTTCTATAAAATCCTTGATTTTTTCAAGTTTATCTTCTAACTCTTCTTCTGAACATTTAAAGATATGCGTTGCTCTAGATTTATCAAACTCTGCACTTTCCCATATTAAAAATACATTACCATTCCCATCTGGTATAGGGAAAATAAATGTTATGTCTCTATGATTATAACCATCTTTTTCAATAATAAGTTCATGAACATCAACTACATTATAAGGTGTGTTTTGCCTTGATAGAAAGTTTATGCACTCATTACGAAAAGAAAAATATTTATTTATTCTCGAAACTTGTTCCCTTGTAAGACTTACTCTGTAACCACTTTGACCTTTTTTATGCAAATCAGCTATCGTAATGTGCTGGTCAATTTCCTCTAAGCCGTTAATTTCTATAATACAATTATTGTTATTTACCTTAAAAATAATATCTCCTATTCTTCGGTTGTTAAAATATTCTTTTGTTAGCAAATTCCATTCCTCGCGAGCAGGTTCCCATTTGTAGTCTTTTGTAGAACTATATTTATCAAAAAAAACTTGAATGGCTCCTTTTTTGAAATATATATTACGCCATTTGCACTTATATGTTTTAGTGCTATCTGTTTCCTCAATAAGTTCGGCTTTAGGAACTTGTTCTATAAATTGTTGCAAGAGGTTATTGTGAACGAGTTCTTTTATGCGACTATTAAATAATTTCCTTTCTTCTTTTGTCAATTCCGAAGCAACTTGTATAAATTCAATATAATTACAGTGCTTATTATAGCCATATAACCACAAGTAAAGTTTATCTAATATTGGTAAATTAGTGTGTTCACTATTCAAAAATTCTTTTATTTTTTTACTATATAAATCTATTTTAAAATCAATATTAAATATTTTAAACAATTTCATTATTTGCGAAATATTTTCCATAATATAATGAATGTTTTTAACATTCCATAAGTCTGGATTACCTTCAATATATAATTTTACTTCTTCCAAAATTGATTGCCAAACTGGGTTAAGTTGATTATAAATCTTAGAAGATGGTGAAGAAATTCTATAGTAAATTGAATTTTCATACCAATTATAATATGATACATCATTTTTTAAAACATATAAATATGAATAACCACTATATTTACCCTTCTTAAAAGTTGACAATCCCATTTCAGTTGATTTAATTAAAAATATAAGTTTTTTAAATAAATCAGCTTTAATCAAACAATCCACAAATAACAACTGATATTGACTATAGGTATCTGTTTTTTCAAATGCATTTTCCAAAAAAGTATACTTTACTTTTTGTTCTAACCAGTCTAATCGGGAAATTGATTTGATTTGCTCATATTTTAAGCTTCCAAATTTCAGCAAAAGTTCTTTTTGACTTTCTGAAGTTTCCTTTTGTAGATCAATCAGTTTATCTTCAAACAGCATTTTGTATTGATATTCTGAACTCGCTTTCGCAAATGTTAATTTCAAAAAATCTTCTTTTACTTTCTCTTCAATCTTATCTGACTGAGCGATTGATTTGATTTTGGCATAGGTCGAATCATTTATATTGCCAAGTTTTAATAAATATTTTTTCAAAAGTTCTTTTTGACTTTCTGAAGTTTCCTTTTGAAGATCAATCAGTTTATCT
>DAOSVM010000050.1:0-14047 GCA_035379625.1 Ignavibacteriales bacterium
CTATTCCAGCTGGAGTTACTTCAGTTGACTATTATGCATGGTTTAACAACGATTCAATTTTTGTAAATTTACCTCAAAAAGATATTAAAGTTACATTCAAATGTAATATGGAATATGAAATCGGTTCAGGTAGATTTAATCCACAAGATGATTCAATTAGTGTAAATGGTTCATTTAATGGTTGGTCTTCTAAAAAAGATGTGTTGGACCCAGATTTCCAAAATACTAACTTGTATGTAAAAGAAGTTATTATTAACGCTGTTCCAACTGACAAAATTGAGTACAAATTCTGGTATGAACCAGGTACATGGGAAAGTGTAGATAATAGAATTTATGAATTTACACAAGATGATTATGATAGAGGTGAAGTAGAATTACCAGAAGTATATTTCAACAATGGTTCTTTGGAAACAATGACAGCAGAACCAGTTGCTGTAAAATTAACAGTAAATACTAAAGATGCTGTGGCTGCTAACGGTACTAAATTTACTAGCGTTAAAACAGTTCATGTTGCTGGAAGTGCTAAACCTTTATCATGGCCAGGGGGTGGTTGGCCAACAACTGATGCAGCTTTAATGATACCTTTATATAATGATGGTACTCACGGAGATGCAGATGCTGGAGACGATATATTTACAACAATTATTACTTTCCCTAAATATACAGTATTAAATGTTGAATATAAATACTCAATTAATTTTGGTTCACCTGATAATAGCGGTGTTAATGATAATGAAGGTTCTGTTGGTGGAAACCATATTTTGAAATTAAAACCTAATATGATATCTTGTACAGTAGTTGATACCTTTGGTTTAAGTTTAGGTAAACCATCTTTCTTAAAAGATGAAGTTTTATTAGGTGTCCAAGTTGTTGATAATGTTAAACCAGCTTCTTATGTTCTTGAACAAAATTATCCAAACCCATTCAACCCTTCAACAATGATTAAATTTGCTGTTGCTAACAGTGGATTTACTACATTGAAAGTTTATAACATGTTAGGTCAAGAAGTTGCTACTTTAGTTAACGATAACTTACAAGCTGGTACATATACAGTTGATTTCAATGCTTCTAACTTAAATTCTGGTATTTATGTTTATGAATTAAGAAGCGGCGCTGTTAAAATTGCTAAAAAAATGATGTTAGTTAAATAATTATTGTTGTTTTTTCAAAAAAGGCGGTCTATGGCCGCCTTTTTTTATATTTTTTAAAAATCATTGGTGTAAGATGAAAGCAATACTAAATGTTATAATATTGTTTAGTTTATTATTTGGAAATGTATTAGCACAAAATCAAATTATTGCTAAAGTTAATAATGATGTAATTACAGATAAAGAGTTTATTCATATTTATGAAACTTCATTTAAACTTTTACCTACTTATTTAGTTACAGATACTTCTAGATATAATTTTTTATATAGTCTAATTGCATATAAATTATGGTATTATGATGCTTTAGATAAAGGTTTTAAGTTAAACCAAACAAATTTGCTACAATTAGATTATATAAGAAAAAATCTAATAAAAGATATTCTGTATAAAAGAGTAATTGTTGATAATATAAAAATTACTAAAGCAGACAAAGAGAAAGCCTATGAAAGAATGAGCAAAGATTTAATTTGCTATTCAATTGCTTCTCCAGATTCTCAAGTAGTTTTTAAGTATTACAATTCTTTGAAAAAAGGTTTTCCATTTTTATCTATTTATGAAAACGATCAATTTAAAAATCAAAATGAAAGTATAAAAATTACTTATGGTACTTTGAGTGATGAAAAATTAGAAGATATGCTATTTTCGCTTAAACAAGGTGAATTTACTACACCTTATAAAATAAATAATCTTTGGGCTATTTATTATGTAGATAAAATTTATCAAGCTGCTTTTACACTTGACGAAAATTTAAAAACTAAAGCTGATAAAATTTTATTTGATAGATTAGCAGAAAAAATGACTGAGATGTATTTAAAACAAAAGTTTTCAAATTTAAATTATACTTTCAATAATTCATTATTAAAATATTTAGCAAAATATATCACACCTAATCTTTTTGAAAAGGAAGATAAAAACAGTAAATATTATACTGTAAATAATAGATTGTTTTTGAATATTATTGAAAGAACTTCTAAAGATTCATTAAACCAAGTTGTTATAAAAACTAAAAATTTGAACATATCATATAAGGATTTATTATTGTACTTGTATAATAATGATGTAAGAGTATACAAAAAATTTGAAACAAATGTTTATACTTTTATGGTGAAATCCATTCCCGATTTACTAAAAAATGAATATTTGTATGCAGAAGCAATAAGGCAAGGTATTGATAAGGATAAAGAATTCATAAAAGAGTATCAGAAATGGGAAGAATATTTCTATGGACAAAATTATTCGGCAACAATTTTAGATACAATTGGCAATACAAAGAAAGATAAAATGTTGAATAATGTTAATTTCCAAGCTATCTTAATATCTAATGATTCATTGGAAGTATTTGAAAAAATCTTTAATGAAATTAATGATAATAATTTCTATGAATTAGCCAAAAAATATAGTAAAAATAAAAATATCGATATTACGATAAATGATAATGAAAATAGTGAATTTTTAAGTTTTGTAAAAAATTCCAATACAAATGATGTTGTTGGTCCTTTTAAGTATGAAAAAAGTTATTATCTAATTAAAATAAAAGATAAAATTACAAATAATCAATCCGATAATGCTCAATCAAACGGCAATTTTGAAAAGAAAAATGAATATTTTGGAAAATATACAGCATCTTTGGCTATAAAGTATGGTTTGAAAATTAATGAAAATGTTTTAAATTCTCTTGAACTTTCAAAATTAAATATTATAACATACAAATATTTAGGCTTTGGCGGTAGAATTTTAGCTAATCCATTTATGCAAGAATATTTTGAATGGGTAAAATACTGGAAGCAAAATAATATTAATCCATAAATATAGGCTAAACTTATGAAAGTTTTAGGCAAAGTTTTATTTATTTATTTAGTTTTATCTTTGTATTTATTTGCAAATGAATTTATTAAGGTTGAACCTTCAAATTGGTGGGTTGGATTTAAAGATAACAATTTGCAAATAATGATTTATGCACCGAATATTGCAAGCTATAAAGTTAAGCTCAAAAATACTGCCGCAAAATTAGAAAAAGTAAATTATGTTGATAGTAAGAATTATATTTTTATCGACCTGAATTTATCTAATGCTCAACCAGGTAAATTTATCATTTGCTTATATAATGATAAAGAAGAAAAAAATATTGAATATGAATTAAAATTAAGAGCTTACAAACCTCTTGGACAAATTACACAATCTGATGTTATTTATTTATTGATGCCAGATAGGTTTGCTAATGGTGATAAAACAAATGATACTTTAAGTAAATTTTTTGAAAAAAGTGATAGAAATAATGTTGATTCCAGACACGGTGGTGATTTAAAAGGTATTATAGATAATTTAAATTATTTTGTTGATATGGGCTTTACAACATTATGGTTAACACCAATTCAAGAGAATAATCAAAAAAAATATTCTTATCATGGATATGCTATTACAGATTTTTATAAAGTAGATGAAAGATTTGGAACAAATAAAGATTACAAAGAATTAGTAGAGGAAGCTCATAAAAAAAATATCAAAGTTATTATGGATATGGTATATAATCATTGTGGTTTGTACCATTGGTGGATGAAAGATTTACCAACTTATGATTGGGTTTATCACCCTTACAAATTGGCTGAAAAATTAACATCTCTTAATATTTTTGATATTGTTGATGAAAATAATCTTTACACAGAAAAATTTATTAGAACAAATTATAATCCTTCAACTGTTTCTGATCCATATGCTTCAAATTATGATAAATTGAAATTCAATACTGGCTGGTTTGATGTTGCTATGGCAGATTTAAACCAAAACAATAAATTTTTAGCTAAATATTTAATTCAAATGACAATATGGTGGATTGAAAGTAATAATATAGACGGATTAAGAATTGATACTTACCCTTATCCTGATAAATTGTTTATGAATTCTTTGGTTAATAGAATTTATTCAGAGTATCCAAACTTTTATATTGTTGGGGAAGCATGGACAGAAGATGTACCTAAAGAAGCTTTTTGGACAAAAAATAAAATTAACAACCAATATTTTTCATCATCATTAAAATCTGTTATTTCATTTAAATTTATGAATGCTGTAAATGATGCATTTAAGCCAAATGGTAATATCTATGAATTGTATAAATTATTATCTCAAGATTTCTTGTATGAAAATCCTAAGAATCATATGATATTTTTAGATAATCATGATATTCAACGAATATTTAGAGTTTATAATAATGATAAAGATGCATTAAAACTAGCTTTAACATTTTTATTTACAACGCGTGGTATTCCACAATTTTATTATGGAACAGAAGTTTTAATGCATAATGATATGAATGTTTCTCATGGCTTAGGTAGAGAAGATTTTCCTGGTGGTTGGGAAAATGATAGTGTAAATGTTTTTAAATATAAAAATTTATCAGCAGATATTAAAGAAATAAAATATTTTATCAAAAATCTGTTGAAATGGAGAAAGGAAAATAAAGAGTTATTCGAAAATTCTAAATTAATACACTTTATTCCACAAAATCAAATGTACGTTTATTTTAAAGTTGCAAAAAATAAAACTGTTATGATTATATTAAATAATAACGCAAAGGAAAATAAGTTTGATAAAAATATATATAATGAAATCCTACATAATAAAACAGAAGCAATCGAACCGATGAGTGGGAAAAAGTATGATTTAAATAACTTGATCATAGAACCAAAAACAGCTTTAGTATTAGAAGTAGAATAAAATAAAAGTAATTTGTTTTTTATAAATATATTGATTAATTTAGGGCTTGAAAATTTATTCAATTTGGGAGTATGTTATGGATATTTCACACATCGAGCATATTGGAATTGCTGTAAAAAATTTAGAAGAAGCCAAAAAATATTATGAAGATGTTCTTGGCTTAAAATGTTATGCAGTTGAAGAAGTTGCAGATCAAAAAGTAAAAACTGCTTTCTTCATGGTTGGACAAACTAAAATTGAACTACTTGAATCTACAGATCCTGAAGGTCCAATAGGAAAATTTATTGAAAAAAAAGGCGAAGGAATTCATCATATTGCTTTTGCTGTTGATAATGTAGATAACGCATTAGCAGAAGTTGAACAAAAAGGTGTTCAATTGATTGATAAAAAAGGAAGAAAAGGTGCTGAAGGATTGAATATTGGTTTCTTACATCCAAAATCTACAGGTGGTGTTTTAACAGAATTATGCAGTAAATAAAAACAATAAATGGAGATGTAATGCACGATAAACTAAAAGAATTGCAAGAACTTCGCGCTAAAGCGAAACTCGGGGGCGGTGAAAAAAGAATTCAAGCCCAGCATAAAAAAGGTAGAATGACTGCAAGAGAAAGAATTGAAAAACTTCTCGATCCAGGTTCCTTCCAAGAATATGATATGTTTGTAACTCACAGATGTAACAACTTTGGTATTGGAAAAGAAAAATATTTAGGTGATGGTGTTGTAACAGGTCAAGGTACTATTAATGGAAGACCAGTTTATGTATTTGCTCAAGATTTTACAGTATTAGGTGGTTCACTTTCCGAAACAATGTCTTTGAAAATTTGCAAATTGATGGATAAAGCTATAAAAATGGGTATTCCAGTAATTGGAATTAATGACTCCGGTGGCGCAAGAATTCAAGAAGGTGTAACATCACTTTCTGGATATGGAGAAATTTTTGAAAGAAATATTTTAGCTTCAGGTGTTGTTCCACAAATATCAGCAATTATGGGACCTTGCGCTGGTGGTGCTGTTTATTCACCTGCTTTAACAGACTTCACTATTATGACAAAAGGAAGTTATATGTTTTTAACAGGTCCAAGAGTTGTTAAAACTGTAACAGGTGAAGTTGTAACAGAAGAAGAATTAGGTGGTGCAAGTGTACACGGAAAAAAATCTGGTGTTACACATTTTGTTGCTGAAAATGAAGATGAAGCTTTAGAAATGATTAAAAAATTACTAAGCTATTTACCACAAAACAATTTGGAAGATCCTCCTGTTGTTCCATGTGACGATCCTATCGACAGAATGATTCCAGAATTAAATAAAATTGTTCCAGAAAATCCAAATAAACCTTACGATGTAAAAGAAGTTATTCATCATATTTTTGACAATGGTGAATTTTTAGAAGTGCATGCTGATTATGCAAAAAGTATAGTTGTTGGATTTGCTAGATTGAATGGCATCCCAGTTGGTGTTGTTGCTAATCAACCACAATATTTAGCAGGTGTATTGGATTGTGATTCATCACGTAAAGGCGCAAGATTTGTTCGTTTTTGTGATGCTTTTAATATTCCAATTGTTTCACTTGTTGACGTTCCCGGTTTCTTACCTGGTACAGGTCAAGAATACAGCGGTGTTATTGTTCATGGTGCAAAATTATTATATGCTTACGGTGAAGCAACTGTTCCTAAGTTAACAGTTATTATGAGAAAAGCTTACGGTGGTGCTTATATAGTTATGGGTTCTAAACACTTAAAATCTGATTTGAACTTTGCTTGGCCAACTTCTGAAATTGCTGTTATGGGGCCTAAAGGGGCTTCAGAAATTATTTTCGGTAAAGAAATTGCAGCTATAGAAAATGAAGAAGAAAGAGCTAAATTCGCTCTTCAAAAAGAAGAAGAATATAGAGATAAATTTGCTAATCCTTATCAAGCAGCAAGTTATGGTTATATTGATGATGTAATTGAGCCAGCTGAAACTAGAAAAGTTTTAATTAGGTCTTTGATGTCTATATTAACTAAACGTGATACTGTACCTCCTAAGAAACATTCTAATTTACCTTTATAGTAGGAGCATATTATGGAAAACAAAGAAGTTCTTGCTGCTATAACTATGGCATTATATTTGTACGAAAATGAAAATAATGCTCAACAAAAAGAAGTTAAGGTTGTAGGTGGAATTCAATCTGCTTGGACATTGAAAACATTAGTCATGAGACCTCAACCTATTAAGGTTAGTTATTTAAAGCCTCTTAATAAATAAAATTAGGATTGAGTATGAAAAAATATAATTTAGTTGTAAATGGAAACTCATACGAAGTTGAAGTAGTTAGTTACAATGGTGCAAATGCAGTGGTTAATGTTAATGGTGAAACGTTTAATGTAACTCTACCTAATCAAGCTGCTCCAGCTGCTGCACCAAAAGCTACAACCAAAAAACAAGAAACTAAACCAGCAGCTCAACACTCACATGATGCTAATACAGTAGTTGCTCCTATTCCCGGTACAATTTTAAAAATTCTTGTTAAACCTGGTGATACAGTAACAGCTGGTCAAGATGTAATTATTCTTGAAGCTATGAAAATGGAAAATACCTTAAAAGCTGAAAAGAACGGTAAAATAAAAGCTATAAAAGTTAATGTTGGCGATACTGTAATGGAAGGTGATGTTCTAGCTGAAATTGAATAATTTATAAAATCAAGCTGCTCGGATGGGGTATTTATAAGGGTTTTCCTCCTTTTCCTTTATAAATTGCCCCTATCACGGGCAGCATTTTATATATAGGGTAAAGTATGATTTACACACTTACTAAAGTTGAAAATAGTATTATTAGAATTCAAAAAGCAATTTCTTTTGTTAATAAAATAACTCAACTTTCTAATAATAAATATATCAAATTTTTAAAAAAACATCCTACCTTCTTCGTTAATTTAGTTTCACTTAGATATCCCTTGTCTTACAAACTAATTGATAAATTCGAACTCTATATTAATTGGGAATATCTTAGCGCTAATCAAAATATTAAATGGACTGAAGAATTTATTGACAAATATAAAAATCGATTTCATTGGACAGGGCAGTATTGTCTTTCGCATAATCCTGCTTTACCTTGGTCGAGAAAATTGATTGATACTTATTACGACAAATGGGATTGGCGTGGTATTTGGAGTCTTAGTACAAATACCGGTTTGCCATTTAATAAGGAATTAATAGAAAATTATGCAGATAAATGGAATTGGCATAGATTAAGTTGGAATGAAGCCCTGAGATTAAATAATGATATTTTGAATAGATTTAAAGACAAATGGAATTGGAAAGGTATATCTTTCAATAAAACTTTAACGACTGAATTGAAAGAACAATTTAAAGATAAATTTAATTTCCGCGTACAACAACTTGTAATCGATAAACCTCAAAATCTTACTGAAGAAATTATTGAAGAATATAGAGATAAATGGGATTGGAATCAACTTAGTTGGGATGAAGATTTGCCATGGTCTGTTCGTTTAATTGTAAAATACGAAGATAGATGGAATTTTGGACATTTAGGCCTTAGTAAAAATGAAGCTTTGCCGTGGAGTTTAGAGCTTTTGAAAAAGTATGAAAGTAAGTGGGACTATCTCAGACTAAGTGCTAACAAGTCAGTTTGGGATCGCGCATTCAAACCTTACATTAATGATGAAATTATTGTTAAATTCTTTAACGAATTAGGCGTTAATTAAAATCTTGTTGAAATTCCCATTTTCAAAACTTTATAGCTAATATTTTGTGAATTCCTCGATAGTTCTATGCCGTAGTTGTCACCAATTTCTTTCCACCAACCATAAGCATAACCTATATCAAGAGTTGTGTAATTGCTTAAAGAATAGCCAAATCCAAAAGTAATGAATTTTTTATTGAAACTCGATGGATCATTTTTATATGCAGAATTTTGTGTAAAAAAACCAGTTCTAAGTCTTAATCCATAATCATAAAGATGATGTTCTATTCCAATATTAAAATCATATACAGAACGAAAATTATTTGTAATATTTTTATTAAATTTATCTACAAAAGTTGATGATAAACCTCTTATATTTTCTATTTCAATTTTTGTATAATCACTATAATTTAAATCTATTGAAAATAAAGTATTAAATTTGAATGTAGATGCCGATAATGTTACTTTTGTAGGTGTTTTGAATGAATATTTTACTTCTTCACTATATTGCCAAGGTTGATAATTATTAGGTTGATTTTTAAATTGTGCTGTTGCAAATTCGTTATAATTTTCGGTAATTTTATAACTTGTTGGATATACAAAATTTAGTCCAATCCTCGCAATATTTTTTAACTGATAGATAAAACCAAATTTAAAGGTTTCTCCGTATATATCCCATTTAATTTTTTTATCAAATTGGAAAAACTGGAAGCCTTTTGTAAAAGAATAATTTGGATCTAAATATATGTTTCCGTATATATTATTGATATCACTTTCGAGAAAACTATTTTTTGATTCAAAAGAACCCCAGGTAAAATCAAAATCTATACCAAAAAATAAATCTTTATCAACTTCAATAGCACCAGCAAAAGACAAACTTTTTAAGTTCCCATTTTTTGTAATATCAACTGTTTGTAGTAAATCCTTTGTTAAGGGAGTAGATTGCTTAGCTGGTCTAAGTACTAGATAATAAGGTATATCTGTTGAATCTAAAGGATTTTTTACTAAATAATTTGTATATGTAGAATTTGTATTAATTCCACTATGTTTATTAACTTCAGTAAAATCTTTATGAAAATTATATGAAATTCCAAATGATAAACTTCCTTGTACTGTGGGAATAGGAACTATATATGAAAAATTGGAGAGATTCAAATTATTATAATCTGAATTTGTTTTATTTCCATAGAAATTAACTTCATTTGTAAAGGTATATGAGTCTATACCAGCTGAAAATTCGTGTTTTTTTACAAATCCTAATCCAGCTGCATTAAAATAAAATGCCGAAAAATCATCACTTATACTTCCAAAAGCATTTCCCATACCTATACTTCTAGGACTAAAACCTAATCCTGAATAACTTAATCTTAATGCATCAGATAATGTTTGCGCATTTAATTGAAAAGTTATAAAAGCTAATAAAAGGACAATATATCTTTTCATAATTATTTACCTCTATTTCCATCTGAATTACGTTCAGAACTTTGTCTATTCTGATTCGGTTTGGGTTGTGTACTGCCTTGCGGCTTAGAATTGTTAGTTGCAGATTCAACTTTTTTTTGGGTGCCATCATCATTTCTATTTGTGTTTGCTGATGGTAAAGCTACATTAGATTGTGAATTTAATGTATTATTGTTATTTGTTGAAGGTTGATATGATGAGCTACCAGAATATGATGTTGAAACTTGGGTTGGAAAATAATTAGTTTCAATTAACCACCAAGGTTTTGTATCGTAGTAATATGAATTTGTCTGGGAAGTGTTATAGTAATTTTGATTTTGATAATGATATGTACTATCATTTGCAAACTTTAATTCAGTTGAAGAATAATCATCAAATGCTATTTTTGTATAACATCCAAATTGCATAAAAATTAAAGAAAATATGTATATATATTTTAATTTCGCAAAATTCATATTTTTCTCATCTATTTGTATTTGGATTCTGTTGGCTTGGTGTATTATTATTTTCAGAACCTCTATTTTCATTTCTATTAGAAGGTGTATTTTCTACATTTCTTGGCGGTTGATAATTTCTATTTTGAGTATCGTTATTATTTCTATTTGTATTTGGTAAAGGTTTATTATTTGAATTAGGCTTTGGAGCTTCAGTTCTAGAATGTTCTTTTTGGTTGCTTGGATTTCTATTTACATTCACATTTGATGGATTGCTTGAAGATGGAGATGGAATATTTTGAAAGATTCCTCTTGAGCCATCGTCATTTCTGTTTGTATTATAATTCCTTATTGTTTTATTTTCCGATTTATTATTATTGTTGTTTGAATAATTGTTATGATAAATAAATATATAATGGTAACTATAAGGATACCAATAATCATAAAACGGAGAACCATAATAGTATGAAAAACCGTAAGAATATGGATAATAATACCTCCAATGCCAGCTATACCACCAGTATGGATTATAAGACAAATAAGAATTGTAAAAATCATAATGATATGGTTCTAGCATATTGTCATAAAAATAAGAAAAAGTGGTTGATGGATAGTAATATGTTGAATATATTCGTGGAAAATACAATGGGTCGTTATAAGTATAAGCATTATTATCATAATTTGGTGAATAAGTAGAGTTATAAGCGGTATTGTCATTTGGTTTTTCTACTTGAGTTTTTGTATCTGCTTGATTGGTGTAATCATTGTAATTGGAATAATCCCTATAAGAAATTTGTGTATAGCATCCTTGGAGTATTCCTAAAAATATTACGAAATATTTTAATTTATTATGTTTCATTTTTAATTTTGTCTAAAAATTTAATTTTTTTATAAGTTTCATGAACAAAAAATATTATTATTGCAGAAAGAATAATCAACAATAAAAAGATAATATTATTAGAAAGTTCAAATTGAAAGTTTTTGAATAATTCTCCTATAATTTCAAAATTTGTATACAAATTTGTTTTTTTATCGGGTGTTAAGGGTACATTATTCTTAACTATTGCTTTTAATATAACAAATAGTGAACTTAAAACCAAAAATATTATTGATAAAATGCTGTATAAAATAATATTGTCTATATTTTCATCAGCTTTCTTTAGTTTAACAGCTTTCTTATAAATAGCATCTATGGATAAATTTTTCGGTGATACGCAAGTTTGAGTTTTTAAGATTTGGTGTAATTTTACATATGAATTAAACTCTTTCTTACATACATCGCAATATCTGATATGTTCTTCAACATATTTTTTGTCATCATACGATAAATCGTTATCTAAGTAATTATTAATAATATTTTTAGTTAAATGATTCATTTATTTAATCCTTAATATAATTCATTAATTAGATTATGCTTTTCTGCTAAACTTTTCAAAAGATTTCGAGCTCTATGTAAAATAACTTTTGTATTGCTAATTGTCATACCTGTAGATTGAGCAATTTCTTCAATATTTAATTCATCTATATAGAACATTGTAAGAACCGAGCTATATTTTACAGGAATCATATCAAGTAATTTATTTATAAATTCCTCAGTTGAATTTAAATTGGCAAATTCAGTGTCATTTTCTTCATATAAATTTGATAAATCATTAATTGGTTCATCATTATCATCAAATTCAATATCTACAATTTTTAAATCAGTTTTTCTATTTGATATTTTTGTCATTGCTGTATTATAAACAATTCTATAAAACCAAGAAGAAAATTTTGCTTCTCCTTTAAAACTTTTCAATGATTTAAAAGCTTTTATAAAACTATCTTGCAATGCTTCTTCAGCATCCATATCGTTTCTTAAAATTCTTTTTAAGAGAGAAAATGCTCTATCTTTATATCTTTCAATTAAATATTTAAAATCTTCATCGTTACCTTTTAGAACAGAAGATATAATTTCCTGATCTGATAGTTTTTTCATTCAAAAAACTTTATTTGTATTTAATAATTTTTATTATTTTTGTTATATTTTTGACATAATTTAATAAAAATTAGTTACATTTTACAAAAAAATTTTTAATTAAATAAGGGTATATATATATGGAAGAAAGAGAAATTACAAAATTAAGCTTTTTTGATAGTATTATAGCATTTTTCGTTGAACCTAAGGAGCTATTTAAAAATTTCAAGGAATTTGGCGGAAGTTTCTTAAATTGGTTTATTCCTATAATCATAGTTGCTATTTTAAGTTTAGCAATAAGTAGTTTTTATTTTAAAAGTGATTATTATAAAACAATAATGATACGTAAACAAATTGAAAAATTAAATTATAGTTTACAAGAAAAAGTGAGTAAAGGGGAAATTAACAAAAAACAAGCTGATAATTTAATGGAATTAACACAAAAAAATCTTGAAGAATACCCAGAAAAATATTTAAATCCTTTAATATTATCCATACTATTCTTATCAATAGTTGTTTTTATGATAATAATTTTATTAATCATTTCGCTTTACTATAAAATAGGTTTGGGACTAATATTAAAATTAGGGGATTTAAAATTTGATATCTTATTAAATATTATTGGTATGTTAAGTTGGTACGCTATATTTGAAATAATTTTAGCATTTATTTTAACAGTAACTACTGGAAATATTTTTAGCAATTTAAGTATAAGTCAATTTTTTAATAACTATAATTACACATTTTTATATTGGGGAAGTAAATTATCGATTTTTACAATATTATCCTACTATATTTTAAGTTATGCAATATCAATAATATATGAAATAGATTTAAAAAAATCTGTGTTAACAGTTTTTAGTTTATGGATTGGTGGTAGCTTGATTTTGTATTTAATTTCATTATATTTTACATTTTTACAAAATATCTTAGTACAATAAAATGAATGAAGATTTATATAAGATATTTTTGTCAATATTTTTAAGCGGTTTAATAGGAATTGAACGGGAATTCCGAAATCGTTCAGCTGGATTAAGAACTTTAATTTTAATTAGTTTAGGTAGTACTTTATTAACATTGGTTTCAATAAATTATAGCAAAGGTTACGATCCTTTAAGATTGGCGGCAAATATTATAACTGGCATTGGTTTTTTAGGGGCTGGTGCAATTTTTAGAGATACAAAAAAAATACAAGGGTTGACAACAGCTTCATCAATATGGATTGTATCTGCAATTGGTATTGCTATTGGTGTTGGATATACCAATATTGCGTGGATTGTTACTATTGCCACGGTTATAATTTTATCAGGCTTTAATTATGTTGAACATTATTTAGATAAAATCAATACACTAAAGTTGTATGAAATTACTTTTGAAAATATTTACGATAAAACGCAGGTTACAAAAATAATTGATGAGTATTCTGCAATAAAAGGTGTTGTAGGTACTAGTAGTATTAATTTTGATAATAATTTATTAAAAATTCAATTTTTTGTTAAAGGTAGGGCTAAAATTCATAAAAGTTTTATGAATAAAATTAATAGTGATATTCGTGTTTGCAGATATAAATTGTAATAGAAACAAAGTTTAAAAGAATATATATTTTGGCTCAGACGGTGTAAGCTTAAGCCCCTTGCGGCTTTTGGAAAGCCGCAAG
>DAOSVM010000051.1:0-13240 GCA_035379625.1 Ignavibacteriales bacterium
GGGAAATTCTTACAAACTCTTTCAATTCTGTTAATATTCTCAATTTATATTTTTATTTTTAGAAAAAAAATTTATAGCAATAATTTATTGCTTTTAATGATATCTATAATTATTTTATTAATTTCTCTTCAAACATATTTTATTACTGAGGCACGTCTATCAAGTTCATTTAAATATTTAATTTTTATACCTGTAGCATCAATGCTTTTAACCATTTTATTTGATTCACGAGTTGGTTTTTATAGTACAGTGATTATTTCTATTATTCAAAGTGGTTTACGAGGTAATGATTATTATTTTCTTGTAACTTCGATATTTACTGGAGCACTGAGTGTTTATACAGTAAGAAATATTATAAACAGAAAACAAATATTTCGTTCATTTTTCTTTATTTTATTAGGCTATTTTGTTTCAATAGTTGCTGTATCATTGCAAAGGCAAGACACATATGAAATTATTCGTGATAATATAATTTTTGCTTTTACCAATTCACTTTTAAGCCCAATATTAACATATGGTTTAACAATATTTTTTGAAAGAATTTTTAATATAACTACAGACTTAACATATCTAGAATTAAGTGATTTTACAAATCCCGGTTTAAAAGAAATACAGACAGATGCGCCGGGCACATTTATGCATTCGCTTGTTTTGAGCTCAATGGTTGAATTAGCAGCAGAAAAGATTAATGCTAATCCGTTACTTGCAAAGGTTGGAGCATTATATCACGACATAGGAAAAACATTCATACCACAATATTTTATTGAAAATCAAACAAGCACTGATAATATTCATGATAATCTTGATCCTTATGAAAGTGCTAAAATTCTACGTGCACATGTTGAACAAGGAATAAAAAAAGCTGAAACATTAAATCTTCCGCAAAGTATAATTGATTTTATTCCAATGCATCACGGTACAATGATTATGAAGTTTTTCTATGAAAAAGCCAAACAACTTTATCCAGATAAAGTTATTAATGAAGAAGATTTTAGATACAATGGGCCTAAACCAAACACTAAAGAAACTGCTATTCTTATGCTTGCTGATGCTTGTGAATCAACTACACGTTCATTAAAAGAAAAAAACGAAGAAATTATTCGAAATGTTGTTGAAAATATCTTTAAATTAAGAATAGATGATGGTCAGTTAGATGAATCTCCTTTAACTTTTTCGGAAATAAAAATTGTAAAAGAAGTTTTTATTTCTTGTTTAGTAGGTCAAAACCATAAGAGAATTGAATATCCTCATCAAAAAGAAATTCAACAACCTAATTTAAAAGTATGAATAAAGATGTTTTTTTTGATGGACTATTGACTGATTATTTATACGTACTACAGTTTGAAAGAAATTTATCTCAAAACACTATAAATTCATATAAGTCTGATTTATTGCAATTTAAAGAATATTTAATAGAAAATCATATTACTGATCTTTCAGAAGTAGATGTTCAACTTATAAATAAAAATTTATATGAGATAAGAGAAAAAAAAATTAAAGTTACATCATTTGCTAGATATATTTCTTCCTTACGTGGTTTTTTCAACTTTTTAGAAGCAAATGAATATATTAAAACCAATCCTTTTGATAAAATTGAAGGTCCAAAGTTAAGTAGAGATATTCCCACAGTTTTAACTGTCGAAGAAGTTGATAAAATTTTAACTACTATTCCCGAAACAAAGTTTGGTATTCGTGATAGGGCTATAATTGAAGTAATGTATTCTTCTGGTTTACGCATATCCGAAGTTATAAATTTAAAAACAAATGACTTGTATATGGATGCAGAAATTTTAAAAGTTTTAGGAAAAGGGAATAAAGAAAGACTTGTTCCAATTGGTAGTAGTGCTATTATGTGGTTAAAACGGTATTTTGATGAAATTAGACCTTTATTGTATAAACCAAATAAAAGTTATAACATTGTTTTTTTGAATAAATTTGGCGGTAAGTTTTCACGTATGGGATTATGGAAAATTATTAATCAATATGCAAGACAGTCAAAAATAAAAAAAAATATTCATCCGCATACATTCAGACATACATTTGCAACTCATTTATTGGAAGGAGGTGCCGATTTAAGAGCTGTGCAAGAAATGCTCGGTCATGCTGATATTTCTACTACTCAAATTTACACACATATCTCAAAAGACTATTTAATCCAAATTCATCACCAATTTCATCCAAGAGGATAAATGGTTGATATATTAAATAAATACAAAGCTATTTGTGTTGCAATTTTTTGGATATTTGGAATTATTTTAGGAAATATTTTAACTAATTCTAGCTACATTATTCTAATTTTGGGTTTCATTTTAGCATTTTTAATTGGTGTTTTTTTCCTTTGGATAAAGAAAAAATATATATCATTTTCTTTTCTTTTAATGGCAGTATTTTTCCTTGCTTTTGCATATTCAATTCTATATTATATAAATAATTTTTCAAAATTACCATTCAAAAATGATAAGCTTACGCTTATAGGTGAAGTAAATAACATCGATTTATCAAGTTCAAAAAAAATTAAACAATTTGACATAAATTCAGAGCAAATTATTGTTGATAATAAAATTTTTAATATTAAAAGAAAATTTTTAGTTAAGATTTATAATCTTAATAAAGATATTGAGTTAAAAATTGGCAATAAAATCAAAATTGAAGGTAAAATAAATAATTTTGTGAAATTAAATTATCCAGGTGAATTTGATAAACAACTTTATTTAAATTCCAATGGTTATTTTGCTGAATTTACTTCAAATTTTGGTAAAAATTCCTTTAATATTATTTCTGATGATAAAAATTTAATTTTTGATGCAATTTATCAATTAAGAGTGCAAATATTCAATTATTTTGATGAAAATTTATCTGATTTAAGCTCACAACTCTTAAAAGCACTATTTTTGTCATATAAAAATGAAATTTCTAATGAAATTAAAGAAAGTTTTATAAATACTGGGACTATTCACGTTTTAGCTGTTTCTGGTTTGCACGTAGGTTATGTTTATTTGATATTTTTAATTTTATTTTCTTTCGCTAACAAACATTTGAGAACTATTCTAATTATTTCTGGATTATTTTTATTTATGTTTGTTTCTGGTAATACACCATCTGTGCAAAGAGCTGTTATAATGTTAACAGTTTATTTAATAGCAAAACTTACAAAAAGGGATACAAATATTTTTAATGCGTTATTTATTGCTGCAATTATTATATTATTTATCCATCCATTCGAAATATTAAATGCTGGTTTTCAATTATCATTTTTAGCTGTATTTTCAATCGCAATATTTTTGCCTATTTTCAACAACTGGATTTATAAACTATATATAAAAAATACAATTCTCAAATATTTGATAACTTATTGTGCTGTAACAATATCTGCGCAGCTTTTAGTGATGCCAGTTGTTATCTTTTATTTTCATAAATTTTCTGTTATTTCTTTATTTGCTAACTTAATTATTGTTCCATTAATTGGACTGATTGTTTCATCTGGGATGGTAATGCTTTTTATATTCTTTTTACCCAAACTAATAATTGGCGCAATTGCTCATTTAATTTTGGGCTTAACCAATATCGTATTTTTAATAAATTATTATCTTGGGAATTTAACATTTTCATATATTTATATAAATAATTTTACAATAACAAATATAATCTTTTATTACATAATTATCATTTTATTTTTTATAAGATTAAATTTTAGAAAAAAATATTATTATGCTACTCTTGCTATTCTGTTGATATTTACAATATTCTACGATTTTCAACCTAATTATAGTTTCCAAATTGATTTATTTCAGAAAGAAAACTCTTATATTTGGCTCGGACAGTATAAGCATAATAATGAGATAAAACTACTTTATGCAGATGCTCCACACAACATTGAGAAACTATCACGGCATTTAGTTGCCATGCTAAAATATTATAATATTAATAAAATAGATTATTTAGTGTTGAGTGAAGTTAATTTGAAAACAATAAAATTTGTTCAAAATTTGCAAAATAATAAATTATATATTAATAAAATATTAGTTCCAAATATAAACCAAACTATAAATGAGAATAATTTTATTAGAATTACGGATGAAAAAAGATTGAAATTAGGTAATCAATTATTTATCTTAAAATTTGATGGTAATAAATTGAGATTACACAATAAAATATTAGAACAAAAAATATATGATGATTATAAAAAACAAAAATTAGTATACAAAAATATACTTTTATAAAAAAATAATAGAAAAAATATAATTAGTTAATAATAATCGGTAAAAAGAAAATAAATCTACAAAAAAATAGAATTTAATATTAGTTCATTATAAAAAACTTTTTGAGTTTATTTGAATTTTTTTTACCTTTTTCTTTCGGATAAAGAGGTATAGTTTTTGCGGGCCCTACGGCCCGCTGCCCATGTGCGGCGGCGCCGCACATGGGCCTAAGCTTATACTGTCCGAGCTATAGAATAATTTTGTATTTTGAAATTAATTTAAGTTGTTAAATATTGCTAAGGTTGTAAATTGGAAAAAATACTAACAGTTGCTAAAGTTTATAAAGAAATTTATAAAGAAAAAGGTTCTAGTTTTATTGCACATCTTTTCCCACTAAATGATATTGAAGACTATAAAGAAATTTTAAACAATTTGAAAAAAGAATATTATGATGCCACTCACCATTGTTATGCATTAAAATTTGGGAATGAATTTAAGTATTCTGATGATGGAGAACCAAATGGTACAGCTGGAATTAGAATTTTAAACGCAATTGAACATTATAATTTAGATAACGTTTTTTTAGTTGTTGTTAGATATTTTGGTGGTGTAAAATTAGGTGTAGGAGGATTAGGTAAAGCTTATTATGAAGCATCTGAGATGGTTATTCAAACTGCAGAAATTATTGAAAAGTATGCTTATAAAACTTTTCAAGTTGAATTTTCATTTGATGATACAAGTAAAATATATCATAAAATAAATCAATTAAATGGTAACATCCTGAATACCAATTATACTGAAGATAAAATTATAATTGATTTTGAAATACTTTATTCATATGCCGATAAGGTTAATTATATTTTTGAAGATATGATTTATAAAATTAAAATAAATAACAATAACACTATAATTTATAAATAATTATGATTGATAATATTAGAAACACGTTGAAAAATGTATCATTAAAAAATTTCTATATAAGGGAAAATTATATTGAAAAAGTTTCGGAGTTTATTAATGATGATTTGCCAATTTGGATAAAAGGAAATCCTTGGAATGGGAAAACAGTTTTGTTGTATCAAATTGCAAATAATCTTTTAAAACAGGGCATAAACGAAGATAATATTTTCTTTTGTTCTTTAAAATTTTCAAGAAACTACAATGTTTTTTTTACTTCTCAATTAAATGATTATTTTTATAAGTATTTTAATGATAAGCAGATAAAAGGCAAGATTTTTGTATTTATTGACGATGTAAGTGAACTTGTAGATTATCAAAACATTGTAAAAGTTCTACCAACCGAAAAATTTAAGCTAATCTTTACGTCTGATGTAGAAATTGTATTTGATGAGAGAATACATAAAATAGAATTATATCCACTTAGTTTTGTTGATTTTAGAAAAGATAAAAATAAATTAGATTTTATTCTGAGCAAATCTTGCTTGCCGATACTTAATATGCCAGAGTTAGAGATAAATTTTATAAAAGAAAATGTTCTCAATCGCATAGTTTTCAATATAACACGAAAATACCAGATTAAAGATGGATTTTTACTAAAGTGGATTATTGAATTTTTGTCAAAAAATGTAGGTGAATATCTAACAATAAAACGTATAAGAGATTTTTTTATTACAAATGGTTATAATGTCAATTTTGAAACAATACAAGATTATATTCAATTTTTAGTTAATGAAAATTACATTTATAAAGTAGAAAAATACCAAACAGATGGAACGCTTATAAAAAATTATGTGAAATTATATCCATATGATAATATATTTGCATATACATATAATTTGCCAGTTGAAAAGAAATTGGAGCATATTTTATTAATTTATTTCAAAAGTTTAGGATTAGAAGTGTTTTCCGTAGCAATAAGAGGTGGAGATATTCCTTTGGTTGTTAGAAAAAATAATATGTTAGAATATTTTCAGATGATAGATAGTATAGATAATAGTAAGAGATTAAGTTTGTTATTAAATAATTTTAAAAAAATTAAAGATTTTTACCCGAAATATTTTTTTACACTTGATACAGCAAAAATAGATAATATATTAGGAATAAAAAACATATTGCCAAATAATGTAAAATTATTTTAAAAAATAGTATTTTTGTTGTAACTTTGTAAACTTTAATAAAAAAAAATTTTAGGTGAAATTATGCAATGTATTGATGAATTATCAGTAAATACTATACGATTATTAGCAGTAGATGGAGTACAAAAAGCAAACTCAGGGCATCCAGGAATGCCAATGGCTTGTGCACCTATAGCACATTTTTTATATACACAAATTATGAAACATAATCCAGAAAATTCAAAATGGATAAACAGAGATAGGTTTATTTTATCGGCTGGCCACGGTAGTATGCTGTTGTATTCAATATTGCATTTGAGTGGTTATAAAGTAAGCATAGAAGATTTACAAAATTTTAGGCAGTGGGGAAGTAACACACCGGGGCATCCTGAATATAATTTTACTGATGGAGTTGAAACAACAACTGGTCCATTAGGTCAAGGTATAGCTAATGGAGTTGGTATGGCTATAGCTGAAAAACATCTTGCTGCAAGATTTAACAAAGATGATATAATGTTATTTGATCACAAAATTTATATGCTTGCAGGAGATGGTTGCTTAATGGAAGGAATTTCTCATGAGGCTTGTTCTCTTGCTGGTCACTTAAAATTGGATAATTTAGTATTAATTTATGACAACAATACAATAACTATTGAAGGGCATACTGATATTGCTTGTAGTGATGATGTTGAAAAAAGATTTGAAGCTTATGGATGGAATGTATTAAAAGTTGCTGATGTAAATAATTTTGATGATTTATTTGAAAAATTAAAATTAGCAAAAGAAAATACAGGGAAACCGGTTATTGTAATTGTTAATACTGTAATAGGTTATGGTAGCCCCAATAAAAAGAATACACACGAAGTTCATGGATCTCCTTTAGGAAATGAGGAAGTTAAATTAACAAAAGAATTTTTTGGTTTTCCAACGGATAAAACATTTTATGTACCTGATGACGTTAAACAACATTACGAAGAAATAAAAAAACAAAATATCGAAGAGTATAATAATTGGTTGAAAAATTACGAATTATATAAAGAAAAGTATCCTGAAGATTTTAAACTTTTAACAAATTTCTTTAATAATATTGTTAGTGATGAATGGATAAAGGATTTTCCAGAATTTGAAGCAAATAGTAAAGTTGCAACACGTGCAGCATCAGGGAAAGTATTAAATCATATTGCAAAATATATACCAAATTTAATAGGTGGTTCAGCGGATTTAGCGCCATCAACAAATACTTATATGAAAGAATTTGGTAGTTTTTTAGCAGGACAATATCAAAATCGCAATTTCCATTTTGGAATTAGAGAGCATGCTATGGGTTCGATATTAAATGGAATTGCAATGTATGGTGGATTAATTCCATTTGGAGCCACATTTTTTGTATTTAGCGATTATTTACGTCCAGTATTAAGAATTGCAGGCATTTCCCACATATCACCTAAATTTATTTTTACTCATGATAGCATTGGAGTAGGAGAAGACGGTCCAACTCACCAACCAATTGAACATTTAATGTCAATTAGAGCAATACCAAATAATATTTTAATTCGCCCAGCTGATGGAAATGAAGTTATTTATGCTTACAAATACGCTTTAAGCGAAACTAAAAAGCCAGTTAGTATTGTGTTGACAAGACAAAATGTTTTAAATATTGATAGAAATGTTTATGCATCTGCTGAAGGTTTGTTGAAAGGTGCTTATGTATTAAATCCAGAAGTTAAGGATTTTGATATAATTTTAATTGCAACAGGATCAGAAGTTCAATTAATAGTGGATGCAGAAAAGAAATTAGCTGAAAAAAATATCAAAACAAGATTGGTTAGCATGCCAAGTTTTGAAATCTTTGATATGCAATCTGATGAATATAAAGAAGAAGTTTTACCAAAAAATAAAACAAAACGTATTTCAGTAGAAGCAGGTACAACATTTGGATGGTGTAAATATATTGGCACAGAAGGTATAGCAATTGGTATAGATAAATTTGGGGCTTCTGCGCCGGCAGATATAATTTTCAAAAATTATGGACTAACTGTTGATAATATTGTCGAAAAAGCAACTAAATTGATGGAGAAATAAAATGAAATTTAATTTTAATGACTTAAAAGGTCAAACCTTAAACGTATATCTTGTTGAAAATTATGGACTTATAGCAAATCCACATTTCGATCAAGATAATCAAATATTGATGAGTGAAATTGGTTTTGTAAGTGGAACTTTACTTGAAGATTTTGATGAATTTATCCTTTTAGAAGTGATAAAAAAAGAAAGTAGTGAAAAGAAAAAAGTTTTAATTTCTAAAAATTACATTAAAATGATTGAGATTGAATAATGGAAAAAGTAAAAATTGGTGTTATTGGAGCAGGGCATTTAGGAAAATTTCACATTAAAAATTTAAAAGAAATCTCCAATTGTCAATTAGTTGGATTTTATGATATAAATGAAAAAAGAGCTAAAGAAATTGAACAGGAATTTGATACTAAAGCGTTCAAATCAATGGATGAGCTTTTGAATAATGTGGATGCTGTAACAATTGTTGTTAATACCAAATATCATTATGAAGTTGCAAAACAATGTTTGAACGCTGGGAAACATATTTTTCTTGAAAAACCGATTACGGAAACAATTGAACAAGCTGAAGAACTTGTAAAAATAGCAAAAGATTTAGGGTTAAAGATTCAGGTTGGGCATATTGAAAGATTTAATCCGGGTTTATTATCACTGCAAAAGTATCCATTAAATCCGGCTTATATACAATCAGAAAGATTGGCGCCATTTAATCCAAGAGGAACGGATGTTTCAGTTGTGCTTGATTTAATGATTCACGATATAGATTTGGTACTTTCTTTAATTAAAAGGCCGATAGTTGATATTCGCGCAAGTGGTGTGGAGATAATAAGTGGTCAAATAGATATAGCGACTGCTAGAATAGAATTTGATAATGCAGCAGTAGCAAATATTACAGCAAGCAGGATTTCGCAGAAAAGAGTTAGGAAAATGCGAATTTTTCAAAAAGATGCGTATATTGTTATTGATTTTAATCAAGGAATTTCAGAAATTATAAGCTTACAAGAAAATCAATCAGTTGCCAATCCCGAGGCAATTTGCTATGGAGAACTTGAGTTAAATAATAATAAAAAATATGTTTATTTTGAACAGTCTCCCAAAATTGAAGTTAATGCAATGAAATATGAATTAGAGGCATTTGTTAATGCAATTCGAAAAGAAGAAGAAGTTGTTGTAACAGGTGAAGAAGGCTTAAGAGCGTTAAAAGTAGCTAACGAAATAATAGAAAAAATTTATCAATCAATAAAGAGATATGAAAATGGGTAAAAGGAAATTAACTCTCGGAATTGATTTAGGCGGTACATTTATAAAATTTGGTTTGGTTTCACCAGAAGGTGAAATTGTTTCAAAAATATCATTACCAACTTGTGCAGATGAAGGCGTAAATAAGGTTTTTCAACAAATACATCAAGGCGTAAAAGAAATTACTGCTAATATGGACATCAAATTAGATGGAATTGGTATAGGTGTACCTGGTCTTGTTTCTAATAAGGGCGAAATTTGTGATCCACCTAATTTACCTGGTTGGGGAAAAGTGCCAATTAAAGAGCAACTTGAGAAAATATTAGATGAAAAGGTATTTGTAGAAAATGATGCTAATGCTGCTGCTGTTGGTGAGTTAATTTATGGAGCAGGAAAAGATTTGGATAATTTTATAATGTTAACTCTTGGCACAGGAGTTGGTGGTGGTATTATCATAAATAAAAAAATTTACAGAGGTCCTAATGGTGGAGCAGGAGAATTAGGGCACGTTACAATTGATTACAAAGGGAATCAGTGTAATTGCGGGAATGTTGGATGTGTTGAAACTTATGTTGGTAACAATTATATGGTTAAACGTGTAAAAAAACAATTAGAAAATGTTAAAGATACAATAATATATGAACTATGTGAAAATAATCTCGATAATTTATCACCTAAAATAATATCTCAAGCAGCTCATAATGGTGATGCTTTTGCACAGAAAATTGTTATTGAAACAGGTCAATATTTAGGTTACGCATTGGTATCGATGATAAATGTTCTTGATATATCAAGTGTTATAATTGGTGGCGGAGTTTCTGGATTTGGTGAATTATTGTTCAAATCAATTGAAGATACAATTAAAGATAGATCTTTTCCTGTTGTAGCTGATAAGGTAAAAGTTATTCCTGCAAAATTGAAAAATGATGCTGGTATTTTAGGAGCTGCGGCTCTAGTTCATCACTAAACTGTTTTTATTTTATGCAAAAATCATTTATAATTTCTGCTAAAAGAAGCCCATTTGGTTCATTATACGGTTATTTAAGTGGACTAAGCGCTGTAAATTTAGCTACTGAAGTTGCAAAAAGCGTAATTAGTCCACTTATTGAATACAAAGAAGATTTCAAAGAAGTGATTTTGGGGGAAGTTCTAACTTGTGGACTTGGTCAAAATCCTGCGCGCCAAGTTGCAATTTATTCCGGTTTGAATGAAGCAACAGAATGTATTACAGTTAATAAAGTTTGCGGCAGTGGATTAAAAGCTATATGCTTAGCTGATGATAGAATTAAATTGAATTATTCTGATTTAATCCTTGCCGGTGGCGTTGAAAGTATGTCAAATTCGCCATATTATTTAGCAAAGTCAAAAATAATTCCAAAGCTCGCAGAAGTTAAAATCCACGATAGTGTAATAAATGATGGCCTTACCGATCCATTTTCCAATATGAATATGTCTCAAATTGCTGAGTTAACATCCAGTAAATATGGATTAACAAGGAAAATGCTTGATGATTTTGCTTGTCAATCTTATATCCGTATGCAAAACGCAAATAATACAGGGAAGTTTGAGCAAGAACTTGTGCCGATTCACACTTTTAAAAAGTTAAGAGAATTGGTTGTTACAAAAGATGAAGAGCCTTTTCGATTTCCTGCCGAAAAAGTGTATTCTTTCAAACCAATTTATGGCGATGATGGTGTAATAACTCCCGGCAATTCTTCAAAAATAAACGATGGTGCAGCGTTGGTGGTAGTTGCAAGTGAAAATTTTATTGAAAAAAATAATATAAAACCACTTGTGGAAATAGTTGCGCACGCCTCTGTTGGAGTTAATCCTATTGATTTTCTTCTTGCTCCTTCAAAAGTTATTCCAAAAGTATTGGAAAAAGCATACCTAACGATAGAGGATATTGATTTATTTGAGATAAATGAAGCATTTGCAACAGTTGTTTTACTCACACAAAACTTATTAAATATAAATCCAGAGAAAATAAACGTGAATGGCGGAGCAATTGCTTTAGGGCATCCAATAGGAGCAAGTGGCGCTAGATTAGTTGTATCATCAATTTACGAAATGAAGCGAAAAAATGCTAAATATGCTCTTTGTGCTGCGTGTATTGGTTCCGGAGAAGCTATTGCTATGATAATTAAAAACGTTGAATAAGATGAAAAATTATAACATTCCAATTTTCATCCCAGAATTAGCTTGCCCGTTTCAGTGTATTTATTGCAATCAAAAAAATATTTCCGACCAATTAACTTTACCAACTTTTGAGCAAATACGTTATACAATCGAAACTCATTTAAGAACAATGGATTTACAAAAATCAATAATTCAAATAGCGTTTTTTGGCGGTAATTTTACTGGTATAGATATTAGTTTACAGGATAAATACTTATCTTTAGCTAACGAATATGTACAAAAATATAAACTAAAAGGAATACGCCTTTCAACTCGGCCAGATTATATCAACGAAGAAATATTAAGTTTATTAAAAAAATATAATGTAAAAGCAATAGAATTAGGTGCACAATCTCTTGATGATGAAGTTTTGAAAAAAGTTGGAAGGGGACATACAACAAAAGATGTTGAAACAGCATCCAAACTCATAAATGATTTTGGTTTCGAATTAGGTTTACAAATGATGATAGGACTTCCCGGCGATACAGAACTTGCTTCCATCAAAACAGCACAAAAAATTATTGAATTGAAAGCAAAATCAACAAGAATATACCCAACACTTGTGATAAAAGATACTTCATTAGAAAAACTTTACCACAAAGGTCAATATCAACCATTATCATTACATGATGCAATACAAATAACAAAAAAAATAATTCCAATATTTGAAAACAACAAAATACAAATATTGCGTGTAGGTTTACATCCATCAGAAGGTCTTATTACTGGTAAAAATTTAGTTGCAGGGCCTTTTCATCCATCATTCAAAGAACTTGTTTTAACAGAAATATGGTATGATAAATTTACTGAACATTTTAAGCAAGATGAAAAATATAAAGAAATAAAAATATTTGTAAATCCGAAAGAATACAATTATGCTGTAGGTTATCGAGGAAAAAACAAAATCTATTTAAGTAATTTAGCAAAACAAGTCAAATTTTATCCAAGCGAGTTCATATATAATAGAAATTTACAAGTAGAGATTATAAAGTAGAAATAATTGTAGCTCAGACGGTATAAGCTTAAGCCCCTTGCGGCTTGTGGCAAGCCGCAAGGGCAGCGGGCCCGAGGTCCCGCTAAAAATTTTGCCACCATTTAAAAAGGTGCACTTGTAGAATGGCATTGATATGCCACAATGGTGGCACGGAATTGCCACGAGGTGGCAAAAATTAATGTAATGTGGCATTGATATGTCGCATTGGTGGCAAGAATTTGCCAGGTGGTGGCAAAAATAAAAGTAGGGTGGCATTGATATGCCACCTTTTTGGCATTGATATGCAGTGTGGTGGCAGGAAAAAATTGCCACATTGGCAAAATGTGGCACACAAATTTAAAAGGTGGCAATTATATTGCATATACGATATACTTGCCACGTTTATTTTTTGCAAAGATTGCAAAAAACCGCACAACTTGAGTTGTGCAGCACGCTTACACCGTCTGAGCAATAGATAATCTTCTGAATTTTTAAATAAAAAA
>DAOSVM010000052.1:0-12938 GCA_035379625.1 Ignavibacteriales bacterium
AAATCAATATAATGTTGGATAATTTCTTTGTAAACCTCTAATAATTCATAGTAGTCTTGTTTATTATCTAATTCTTCAGCTTTCTTTAACAACTCTGGGAAAAATACATTACTAACCTTTAATGCATATAAAAAATATTTTATTGCATTATCAAATTGATTTTTCTTTTTATGAGCTAATCCTAAACTAGAATAAGCTTTAAAGTATTTTGGATCTAGTTTTATTATTTCATGGTAACGTGATATCGCTTTGTCGTAATCAGCTGTCTTTATATAGGATTTACCTAAAAAAACTTGTGCTTTTATATTTTTAGGTTGAGTTTTTACTATCTCAGTAAAACATTCAATTGAATCACCAAATCTTTGTAAATCGTATAGAAGAAAACCATATTGCTGTTTTAATTCTAAACTGTCTGGAACTTTTTCCAAACCTATTTTTAGTATTTTTTCTGCTTTATCATATTCTTTTCTATCGATATAAATCTTCGATAGAAATATGTATGCCAATACATTTTTAGGTTCAAGTTCAAGTGCTTTACCAAAATATTGTATTGCTTGCTCTGTTTGTCCAGTTTCATATAAACATATAGAGAAATTTGTGATAACTTCGCTATCATTAGGATTAGATTTTAAATACTCTTGGAAATTATCAATAGCAGCTTGAAATTGTGTTCTTTTTTGATATATTGTACCTAGATAAAAATATGCTTTTATAAATTCTTTTGTGTTCCTAATCAAACGATTAAAATATTGTAATGCTAAATCATACTTATTATTGTCAAAGTAAATGATACCTATTTCATATATATATTTATATTCTTGTGGAAATAAAGATACAATTTTTTCATAACAAAGAATTTTTATTTCAATATTATTTTCATATTCTTTGCTTAAATCTAATATAGATTTAATTATTAAATCTTTTGCTTCATTTACATATTCATCAACTTCAAATCTAGTTTTTAAATCTAGGTGGAACGCATTATAAAAATTTTTATAAGCTTCATTATCGTTTTTTATTATAAAATAAAGTTTTCCTAAATCAAAATAATAATTTGCTTCTTTTTTTAGTTCTAGAATTTTTTGAATATATGATATAGCCTGATCAAATTGTTTTGCTTCTAAAGAGATTTGGTATAGTTGTTGATAGGCTTTGATGTGCTTGGGATCATTTTCAACGGCTTTTTCAAAAGCATAAATAGCTTTTTGCAATTCATTTTGTTGCAAGAAATCAAAACCTATTTCATAGTACTCATCAGCATTAAGAAGTTCTTCCTGTTTTTTAAAGGTAAATATTTTATTTAATATATTAACAGCCATTATTCACAAAAGGGTTTATTATTTTTAATTTAGCATCTACTATAAGATCTTCTTCAAAAAATTCAGAATACATAATACTACAATTTGCATATAACGCTGTTGCAATAGCAATGCTATCATAAAATTTAAAATTGTAGTAATTTCTTAATTCTGAGGCTTTCAATAATATATCTTTATTCAGATTTATTATACGATAGTTGTAATAAAAACTATTAATTAAATTTGAAGAATATTTTTCAAAAAATTTAATATTCTTTAAAAAAATAGCATTAACTTCATTTATTATTTGAGTTGAAATTATAATATTATTGGGTTCTTTTACTAAATTTTTTGCAATCTCATGTTTTTCATCATTTTCAGAGTTTTTCACTAAAGCATTAACCCAAATTGTAGAATCAATAAAAATTAAATTTTTATTCATATACTTCACATCTTATTTGTGGTAGTTCAATTTTAGCGTTAAGTGGTTTTTCTAAAAAACCTGAAATAAAATCATCTTTAGGTAATTCTTCTTCTACTAATAATATAACTTTTACTCTTTTTCCTTCCATAATTTCAATATCATCAGGAATTTCAATTAAATTCTTTTTTACATTTGTTATAAATTCATAAGCTTTCATAAATTACTCATTTATTTTCATCTTTGGGTGTATCTTTTTTATCTTCAATAACATTATCTTTTGCATCTTCGATAGCTTTCTTAAACTCTCTTATTCCTTTTCCTAAACTCTGTGCCAATTCTGGAATTTTTTTGGGACCAAACAAAATAATAATTATTAATAATATTAAAAGAATTTCCGTAAAACCAATATTACTAAACATGTATTTTTCCCTTTAAATAAAAAATTATTCCATATAAAAGATAAGAAACAAAAATATAAAATACAAATTTGCCATTAGTAATAATAATGATAAATAGTAATAATAATGATAAAATTGAATAAAAAATCTTTTGTCTTTTAGTTAGTTTATTGAATTTAGGTAATGTAGGATATCTTAATTTACTCACCATCATTAGAGATATTAAAACTGTATACGCTAAGGTTATATTATTGTCGAAATTATAATTTTCCTTAATGTAAAAATTATATAAATAGCTAAGTAATAATATTGCTCCAGAAGGTATAGGTACACCAACAAAATAATCTTTATCAAAACCCACAAGTTGAGAGTTGAACCTCGCTAATCGAAAACCACCCATTAGCATAAAAAAACCACTAATAATAATCCCAATTATACCAAACTCATTTAATTTAATGAAATAAACTAAATACGCAGGCGCAACACCAAAGCTTACTAAATCAGATAAACTATCAAGTTGCACACCAAAATTGCTTGATGTTTTAAGCAATCTTGCAAAAATACCATCTAAAGTATCACATATAGCAGCTATTAATATAAACATTATTGCAAGTTGATATTGATGGCTCGTTGTAAGAATTATTGATGTAAAACCTGAAAGCATGTTTAATGAAGTTATAAAATTAGGTATATAATTTTTTTTAATTATCATTTTTTAAAACCTCAAATAATTTGGTAACACCAGCAACGACATCATCACCTTCTTTCACTTTAGGTTGCCATATAAGAGGAACATATACATCTACTCTACTTCCAAATTTGATCATACCGAAACGATCGCCAATTGTAACTTTTTCATCTAATTTTAAATTACAAACAATTCTTCTGGCAATTGTACCTGCTACCTGGGAAAATAATACTTTACCATATTTATCATTTACAATACCTATATAGTTTCTTTCATTTTCCAAAGAAGCTTTATCATGACTTGCAACTAAATATTTACCTTTTACATAATTTAAATATTTCACTTCTCCACTTATGGGAATGCGGTTTACATGAACATTTAATGGGGACATAAAAATTGAAAGTTGGTAACATTCTTCATTAAGGAATAAATCATCCTTAACTTTTTTTATACATAATACTTTTCCATCAGCCGGAGAAACAATTATATTTTCTTCAGTAGGAGATTGTCTATCCGGATCACGGAAAAAATATAATGTAAATAAGATAAACAAAACTGCTAACATTATTAATAGATATCGTAAAGGCTGGTAACTTATTATATAACCAATAATTATTAAAACAATAGAGAATAAAATTGAATTAATAATTGTTTTTGTACCATAATGCGTAAACATCTTCCTCTCTATTTAGTTAATATTAAATTGTAAAAATAGTCGAAATATTCTAGCAAATAATTTTCTTTCAGGATTTTAGATGGATTAAATTTTAATTCATTCTGATGTAAAGGAGTTACACGTAAACTTATAGGTGTAAAATCATCTACAACAAAATATTTATTATCATTAACTCCGAAATAGCAAATCATTTCATTTAATATAACATTTCTTCGTTCAAAAAAAACCTTTAATACTGCATTTACTTTAGAAGCAATTTTTACAATTGCTTTTGCATCGTTAACATTACAAATATTTAATGCCAAAATATGACTTTCTGTTATTATATTTTGTTTATCTTTATTTAAATAAATCTCGTAAATAGGAAAAGGTAAATTGGAACCTTCTACTAAATTAAAAATTTTAGCAATTCGTTTATTAACTGTATTAATAACTTTTACGCATATTGGCAATAGTTCAAAATTTTCAAAAGAAATTATATTTCTCTTTAATATACCAACGTAATTTGTTGGAATGTTGTAAGAATTTAAATAATTTAGGATGTAATTATTTATAGCTGCTTTTTTAAATTTTATATTTTTATGAGTTATTTCTTTCCCATTGTCTAGTTGCAAAATATCGTTATATTCATATAAAATTAAATCATTTTTCTTATCATAATATACATTTTTGAATAAATCTGAATATTTAGTTTTTTTTGTAGTCATAAAATTTAAAATTATAAATATAAAATTTACTAAATAATCGAATTATTACAAAAATATTTGCTGAAATTCAATTTTTTTTGCATTTTTAATTTATAGATTATAAATGTTATGAATAACTTTAACACATCAAAAATAAACCAACTTTTAGATAATATTTGGAATAATAAATTTAAAGATGTCTTAAAAGAAACTTTACTTTCTATAGATGAAAGCAATAATGATATAAAAATTATAACAGCCTGGGCTCTTATTGAAGAGGGATATGCCCATGAAGCATTAAACTTAATTAATAAAGCTGATTATACAAATTTTAATTCATTCCACAACTTAATTATAGGTTATATTCTTTCCAAAGTTTCTAAATTTCAAGATGCTGAAAAATATATAAGTTTAGCAATTGAGCAAAAAACAGATTATCCATTATGGGCACGAATACTTTATTCAAGAATAAAAGCTTATTTAAATGAATATTATGAAGCCTATCATAACTTTAATGAAGCAACTTCTTATATTTCATCGTTACCAAGTGAACTCGAATATTTAAAAAAAATATTCTCAGAACCAAGTGGCTTTTTAGATCCTAATATTTTTACCTATCCTAATAATTATTTGCTTAAGCAAGCTCAATTGGCCTATGAGAAATCCGAATTTTGGTATACTCTGTGGGCTTTAGATTCTATGTTAAACAATGCTCTTTTTGAAAATTATTATGCTGATTGCCAAAAATTAAAAATTTTAACACTCAATAATTTGTATCAATTCGATGTTTTAAGCAAAATATTTGATAATGTTTCAGCATTAAAATTAAATACTAAAGAACTGAAAGAATTATCGTATAAAATTTCACAAAAATATGAACTTTCTATAACTCCACTTGATAAAATAATAAAAAAATACGTAAATAGCTCTAATGAACCAGTTACTATCTCAAAATTAAAAGATTTTAAAAAAGATGAAAAACATGAATTATATTTAAGTCATGATAATTTATCAAATACTGTTCTTTCTGAAAATGAAATGAATTCATTACTTTCATTAAATAATGAATATCAGCAAACAGAAAAATTAATTGATGAACAAAATATAAAAGTTATTGACATTAAAATTCATAATTTGCTTGATAGTTTACTTAATGATAATAGAATTTACCTTTCACAAATTACATCAGATATTAAATATATCGGTGTTGATATTTTTGTAGAAAACTTATCAATTAATAATTCTAAGTCAAATCTAACCTTGCATATTCAAGGAAACTGCGACAATAATCTCTATGATTCAAAAACATTAATTTATCAAATATTACCAAATTGGAAATATATTTTATTTGAAACAAATCTTGGACAAGATAATTCGTTATTAAAAGGCAATGAATTAACTATAATTATCAAAGCGTTTGATAAAGAAATATTCCAAAAATCTTTTAAAATATCTAATTCAGATGTAGAAGATACATTTGAATTGAATTATAACTTTATTAGATATAGTAAAGAAAATATTCAATATTCTAATGAAGAAATTATTTTAGATGAAGAAAAATTAAAACAAAGTGAAATAGATTTAATTCTGAAAGAATTAGATGTATTAATTGGATTATCAAAAGTAAAATCATCAATAAGAGATTTTGCAACTTATCTTGAATATATAAATGAAAGGAAAAAACTTGGAATAAAAACGTCAGAAGATATAAACTACCATTGTGTCTTTTTAGGCAATCCCGGTACTGGAAAAACAACAGTAGCTAGAATTTTAGCAAAAATCTTTAAAGCAATGGGAATTTTAAATAAAGGTCATTTAATTGAAACTGATCGAGCTGGACTTGTAGGTCAATATGTTGGTGAAACAGCACAAAAAACTGACAAATTGATACAAGAAGCTTTAGGAGGTGTTTTATTTATTGATGAAGCATATACTTTAAGTCCTAAAAATAATAATCAAGATTTTGGAAAAGAAGCTATTGATATTTTACTTAAAAGAATGGAAGATTTAAAGGGACAATTTATTGTCATTGTTGCAGGCTATCCTGAAGAAATGAAGTCATTTTTAGAAGCAAATCCTGGTTTAAAATCTAGATTTAATCACTATTTCGATTTTGAAGATTATAATCCTGACGAACTAATAACTATTTTCCAACATTATGCCTCAAAAGAAGAATATAAAATTTCTGAAGAAGTAATTCCCCAATTACATAAATATTTTAATGAAGTTTATAGAAATCGTGATAACACTTTTGGTAATGCTAGGTTGGTAAGAAATATATTTGAAGAAATTAAATTAAATGTTAGTAAAAGATATTTGCAAACGCCTCCAGATCTTAGAAAACCTGAACTTATGACAACTATTTTACTCAGCGATATACAAACTTTGGTAAAACCAAAGGAAAATAAAACTTATAAAATTGCTATTGATGAAGAAGAGCTTAACAAAGAACTTGCAAAATTGAATGAATTAATAGGACTTGATTCTGTAAAACTAACAATTGAAAGACTTATAAGTAGTTTAAAAGTTGCAAAAATACGTGAAGCACAAGGACTAAAAGTAATTAGAAAAAGTTTACATTCGGTATTTTTAGGCAATCCGGGTACTGGTAAAACAACAGTTGCAAGACAATTAAGTAGGATATTTAAAGTTTTAGGATTTCTTGAAAAAGGACATCTTGTTGAAGTGGATAGATCAAAATTAGTTGCAGGATATGTTGGCCAAACAGCAGCTAAAACAGATGAAGTTATACAGAAATCTTTAGGTGGAACACTTTTTATTGATGAAGCTTATACTTTAGTTCGTTCTAACAATGATTTTGGTATTGAAGCTGTTGAAACTCTACTAAAACGGATGGAAGATTATAAAGAAGATTTTGTTGTAATTGTAGCAGGTTATCCTGATGAAATGAAAAAATTTTTGGAAACTAATCCTGGTCTACAATCAAGATTTACAAATTATTTAAATTTTGAAGATTACACACCTCGTCAAATGTTGGAAATAGCATTGTCTATATGCGAAAAATCAGGTTATAAATTAGATGAAGGAGCTTGGCAGCTTACTTATGAAATATTTGAAAAAATTTATAACAATCGCGATAAAAATTTTGGTAATGCTAGAACAGTTCAAAACTTCATACATAAAGCTATAGCAAATCAAGAAGAGAGAATTATTAGAGAAGGAAAAACTTCAAAAGAAGATTTAATTCTTATATTATATGAAGATATTGAGCAAATTGATGCTGAAAGTATATTATTTTAGGCCATAATATTCTCGTCTTAAAATAGACATTACATAAAAATCACAATACTCGTTATTATGGTACATAGCTTCTCTTAAAGTACCTTCAATGGTAAATCCACATTTTTTATATGCTTTAACAGCTTTTTCATTTTTAGCAAAAACGTGTAATTGTATTCTATTCAAATTTAATATGTCAAAGCCATATTTAATCATTAAAGAAGTTGCTTCCGTTCCATAACCTTTTGACCAAGATTCTGGATCATAAATTGCAAGATAGAAAACAGTAGCTCGACTCACTAAATCAACTCTTACAAAAGCTGTTTGTCCAACAGGCTTATCTGTAGAATTTTCACAGATAGTAAATAATTTTGTTTTATCATCATTAGCCCAAGCATCTAATTCTTTTTCAACTTGTTGAATTGTTAAAGGATTAAAATGAAATAAAGTTTCTCTTAATTCTGAAATATTTTTTCCCAAATATACAAGTTCTAAATCATTTTCTTTCTCATAAGGACGAAGATAGATTTTTTCACCGATAATAAATTTCGTAGTTTTCATTATTTCACCTATTTAATTCCTGTACTACTAAAACCACCTTCACCTCGAGAGGTGGTACTTAATTCATCAACTTCTATAATACTTGCGTGATATATTTTTGATATAACAAGTTGAGCTATTCTATCTCCTCTTTCAATTTTAAAATCTTCTTTTCCTAAATTCATAATAATAATTTTCAATTCTCCCCTATAATCTGAATCTATTGTCGCAGGTGAGTTTGGAATTATAATACCGTGCTTTAAAGCCAAACCACTTCTTGGTCTTACTTGTAATTCATAACCTTTAGGAATTTCAACAGCCAAATTTGTTGGAATTAATGCTATTTCCCCTGATTTAATAATCATAAATTCATCAATAGCTGCACGAATATCCATCCCTGCACTTTCTTCAGTATGATATTGAGGTAGTGGTATATCGCTGTGTTTTTCATTTAACCTTTTAAATTTAATATTAATTTTTTCAATCATATTATACCCTTTTTCATATTTAAAATTGCATTAATTTTGAGTATTTTAAAGATAAAAATTGCTAAGATAAATACCAATATTGCTAAAATTTCCAATAATATATTGGTAATAAATAAGTTATAAAATTTATAGTATAATGATAAAAATATACCAATAAGAAAAAATATTTTAATAATTTTCAGATATTCAAATTTAATATGATAATAGTGTTGATTTGCTATAAACATTCCAAAGCTCATTACAAAATAACTAAAAAATGTTGAAAATGCTGCTCCAAGAATCGAATATCTTGGAATTAATAAAAGATTTGATATTACATTAACCAATGCACCAAGTCCAGTAATAACTGGCGCAAGAAATGTTTTTTCTTTAATTAGAATACCGGCACTTAATACAACATATACACCATTAAATAAATACCCAAGCAGTACAATAGGAACAATGTATAAGCCACTCCAATAATTATAGTTTATTAATGATTTGCCAAATATTTTTGTTGTAGTCAATGGATATATTAGAAAAGTTAAACTAATCAAAATTACAGAACCCAAAATTAGAAAATAAGTAAGAACTTTACTTATTATATCTTTTGAATCTTTTTCTTTGGAATTAGCAATGAGAAATGGTTGCCAAGCATATTGGAATACAGAAACAAACAACATCATAAAAATGCCTAATTTGTAATTTGCTTGGTATAATCCAACTACATCAGAATTGGTAAGCTTTTGTAGAATTGGTCTATCGATAACTTGAACCACCATCGAAGCTAAACCTGCTGGAACAAAAGCAATACCAAATTTTAGAAATTTTTTTAAAGCATCTTTATCATATGTTAAATTAAAAAATTTTGATATGTCAACCAATAACAAAATTAAAGTTATAAAAGATGCTAAAATATTACTAATTAATACTGCTTCGATACCATATTTTAAGAAAAATATAAAAACTATATTAAAAATTACATTCGTTAAGATATTAATAAACTTATATGATGCAAAAATTTTAGCTTTCCTTTGAATCCTTAAATTGGTAAAAGGTATTGCGGAAAGTGAATCTAAAAAAAGTATAATAACCATATAAATGATTAAATTTGAATAATCTTTGGTTATGCCAATAAAATCAATATATTTTTCATATGTAAAGAAAATAAAAATTGAAAATATTATCGAAGTAAAAAATACTGTTAAAAATGCAGTAGAGTAATATTTTTTTTGCGTTTGAATATTTTCATTTGTAGAATATCTCAGAAAAGCAACATCAAATCCATATAAATAAATTATATTTAGAAGTGCGATAAAAGAGTAAATATTAGCTACAATACCATATTCAGCTCTACCAAAAACATAAGTGTAAAATGGGACTAAAAGAAAATTCAAAAAGCGTCCCAAAATTGTGCTTATACCATATATTGCAGTATCTTTACTAAGCTGTTTTAATTTATGATTCATTTTGCATAATCAATTAATAGAGAAAGGTCTAATGCTCTAACGCTATGAGTTAAAGCACCAACTGAAATATAATCAACTCCTGTTTCAGCAACTTCGACGAGAGTATTTATATTAATACCACCAGATGCTTCAATTTTACATTTGTTATTTATAATATTTACCGCTTTTTTTGTATCATTGACAGAAAAATTATCCAACATAATAATATCAATACCACATTGAAGAGCTTCATTAATTTCTTCAAAATTTTTAGTTTCGACTTCTATAAGACAATTTAAATTATTTTTCTTTTTATATTCTTTTACTTTTTTTACAGCTTTAGTGATGGAACCTGCTCCTGCAATATGATTATCTTTTATCAGAAACATATCATATAAACCAATACGATGATTTTGCCCACCACCTATATAAACAGCCATTTTATCCAGCAATCTTAATCCGGGAACTGTTTTTCGTGTATCAAGGATTTTTGCCTTTGTATGTTTTACTTTATCAACGAAAATATTTGTAGCTGTTGCAATTCCACTCATTCTTTGTAAAAAATTTAATGCAGTTCTTTCAGCAATCAAAATAGAAGCAATATTTCCTATAATCTCAGCTACAATCTCACCTTTTCTAATTAAATCACCATCTTTTTTATAAAAAGAAATTCTTAATGTTCTATCTACCAAAAGAAATGTTTCTTGAAAAACTTCTAATCCAGCAATTACGCCACCATCTTTTGCTATTAATTTTGCTTTACCTTCTTGGTAAGTATCAAAAATTGCCTCTGTTGTAATATCTGCATTATGAACATCTTCGTTTAATGCACGAACAATAATTTCTTTTAATTCAAAGGAAAATTTCACTATGTACCTCTCTATTAGTCAAATCATATTCAGTATCATCTAAAAAATACTCATTTAAAGCTTCGATAAAAAAATGTGGTGGTTTCTGTGGTTTATAGCTTATTTTATCTATAAAAGGATGTTTAGTGTATCCTTCTAGAATTAATTTGCTATTATTAGTTATTTTATAATCAATGTGAACGACAGGAGATTTTAAATCCTTATAGGATGCTTCAACTTCTAAAATGTCATCATATCTTGCTGGGGCTTTATGTCTTATAAATGTTTCATAAACTGGTAAAAGAAAACCTTTTTTTTCTATTTCTTTATAAGGAAGCCCAACTTTACGAAGTAATTCAGTTCGTGCAATTTCTAAATATCTAATATAATTAGCATTATAAACTACACCCATTTGGTCAGTTTCACCATATCTGACCCTAATTTTTATAGTAATTTTTATCATAATTTCAAAATAATTTAACTTTTAAATTTACGAAATTTACTTTTTTTAACAAATCTTTTTTTATGTTTTTTTATTATATAATATTTACTACAAACAAGGTTTTAGATGAACGATTTCTTTTCGACATTATTAAATGAAAAATATATATTATCTGAAGGCTCAATAATTGATAGATTGATTTTTGAATATGATCTACAATGCGATCCGTATATTTTGAATTCTTCTGTTCTTTATAATCCGAAATGTAAAGAAATAATGACTATTATATATACACAATATATTAATGTTGCAATATATAATCGTTTACCGATTATTATAACAACTCCTACTTGGCAAGCAAGTATCGAAAATATAAAAAAAAGTCGCTTTTTTAATAAGCCAGTAATTGAAGATTCTGTTTCATTCGTTTATCAAATAAGAGATTTTTTCCCTTTACTTCGAAAACATATTTTTATAGCTGGACAAATTGGGCCAATTCTTAACGAAGATTATACATTTTCATTCCCTGATGAGAAAACAGCCTACTCCTATCATAAAGATACTATTTTTTCTTTACTCGAAAATGAAATTGATTTTATTTATTTATCTTCATTTTCTTCATTACAAGAGATTATTGGTTGCGTGAAAATTTTATCATCATTAAAATCCCCTTATATAATTGGCTGTGTAATAGATAAAAATGGAAATTTACTGGATGGTTTTGATTTTAACCAATTAGTAATTGTTTTAGATAATGAATTTGAATTTCCACCATTTGCTTATTTTATTACTTGTACTAATCCTTTAGACCTGCAGTCTGCATTTAAGAATTTTAGAAAGAATACTTTGAATCGTTTAATTGGTATAATGCCAGGAGTATACGAAAATTATTATCATTTTAATTTATCATCTGATAGAGGTTATAGAATAGAAGTAAATGATTTTGTTGAAGCTACTAAAAACTTAGTTGAACAATACCCTATTAAAATAATTGGCGGCAGCTGCGGCACCGATATAAGGCATATCAATTATTTAGCCAACTATTTAAGTTTAAAAAAACAATAATTTTTTTTATATTTATCACTAAAAAAAAGAATTTTTATGGAAAATATTTATACAGATGATTTTATTGAAAATTTAGTTGAGGAAAACGCCAATATTATTTCAATTGTTGAAGCTTTTGATAATAATAAAAAAATAGATAAAACCAGTAGAGAGAACATAAAAATACTAAAACTAATTAGTGATAAATTTCCACATAAATTATATACATTTTGGGATCTTTTTTTCTTAAAATTAAATGAAAATAATGAGTATAAAGTTTTAACTTCAATTTATGTAATTTCAAATTTACTTAGTGCTGATAAAGAGGATAATTTTTATAACGAATACGACAAATTTTTTAAATTACTTTATAGCAATAATTTGAAATATACTCTGGCTATTTTAGATAGAATTCCTACTATACTTTTAGCAAAACCATATTGGGAAAATAAAATAACTAATACTTTATTAGAATTTGCGAATTTTACTTTAGAGAATAATTATGATAATAAAATTCTATTAAAATTGATAGACACTTTTGATAGTTATTTTACACAAACTTCAAGTAAATTCCAAATTATAAATATTTGGACTTTAATTCTCAATAGAAATAATGATGCAAAGATTCAAAGAAAGATAAAATCGGTATTAAGAAAGAGAAAGGTTAAAGTTTATAATAACAAATCACTTTGAACTATAAACTTTAACCTTTCTCTTTCTTAATACCGATTTTATCTTT
>DAOSVM010000053.1:0-10845 GCA_035379625.1 Ignavibacteriales bacterium
TCTTAAATTCTTGCAAACTTTCAAAAATCGAGCCCTTAAATTTACTAACTTTTTTCTCTTTGTCAAGTTAATTTATTGTTAAGAAAAAAATATTTTTTTTACTTCGATTAACTCAACATTACTTTGTCAGATTTTTCGTAGAACCATATTTTCATAAATTGAGAATTCAAATATACGGAATAATATTACATTTGTCAATATATTTTTTTTATTTTTTTTCTTTTTTTTAAAAATGCCACCATTCCGGTACTTATTCTTTATTTTATATTTTTTATCTTATATTATTTTATTTAATGTAGATTATACTCGTTGCATTACTTATGTAAAGTTTAATTTTGTTGTACATGGTTTCATTTAAACATCATGCTTACACCGTCCGAGCTAATTATAAATTTTATTTTTTTTATTATTTTTATTATTTTTGCTACCAATAATTTTTGGAGTTATTATGATACCAATATATGGGAATTTTATGCGCCCAGCAAATAGAGAAGAAGGAGTTGCAGAATTAATAAACTCTCGCGTTCGCTGGAGCGGCGGCAATTTGAAAATTACTGCTATTGCTGACGAATTAACCGCTGTTTGCCCAACTACCGGCCAACCCGATTTCTATACTGTTGAAATTATTTATATACCAGACGAATTTTATATCGAAAGCAAATCGCTAAAATTTTACTTATGGAGTTATCGCGATCTAGGTTTCCATTGCGAAACTTTATCAAAACAAATAGCAGAAGATGTTATAAAAGCTATTGAACCTAAATACGTTAAAGTTGTTCTGCACCAAAGTGTTCGTGGTGGAATTAAATTAACTGCTGAATATGAACAAAAATTGAAGGATTAACTATGATTATAGCTTATAGTGGCGGACTTGATAGTACTGTCCTCTTACATAAATTCGCTAAAGAAATTAAACTTGCTGTAAGTTTCAACTACGGAAGTAAACATAACAATCAAGAAATTAAATCCGCTAAATTAAATTGTGGAAAATTAAATATACCGCATATTGTTATCGATTTAGCTTTCATTAATCAATACTTTAAATCAAGTTTGCTCTCATCAGGCGGCGAAATTCCTCTTGCAGATTATGACATTGAAAATTTAAAATCTACAGTTGTTCCTTTCAGAAATGGTATTATGCTTAGCATTTTGGCAGGACTTGCAGAAAGTAATAATATTAATAAAATTCTCCTTGCTAACCACGCTGGGGACCATGCTATCTATCCCGATTGTACACCTGATTTTATTAACTATATGAATAACGCTATCAAAGCCGGTACCTTTAAAGGTGTTCAAATCTTTGCACCGTTTACAAATATTACTAAAAGAGAAATTGCACTTATGGGCAAGGATTTATCTGTAGATTTTTCAATGACTTATAGCTGTTACAACGGGCGTGATATTCACTGCGGCAAATGTGCAACTTGTCGCGAAAGAAAGGAAGCATTAAATGGATTTGACCCAACTCAATACGAAGATTGAAAATCTCACTTTAAAAGTCAACGAAATTTTTTATTCACTTCAAGGGGAAGGCGCCCGCGCCGGCTCTCCAAATATTTTTATTCGTTTGGCTGGTTGTAATTTACGCTGCGCTTTTTGCGATACAGAGTTTGAATCTTTCATAACCTTAAAACTTTCAAACATTCTTACCGAAATCCAAAAATTCAATTGCAAAAATATTATCTGGACAGGTGGCGAACCCGCTCTTCAGCTTACTTACGATATCGTTGATTATTTCAAATCACAAGGCTATTTCCAAGCTATCGAAACAAATGGAATGTTTGAACTCCCTAACAATCTCGATTGGATTACTGTTAGTCCAAAATCAAATAAAATTGTTCCACAAAAAATTAACGAAATCAAATACCTTATAAAAAAAGGTGACAAATTACCAAATTACAATAATTTTGATTGTATCAAATGGCTCTCACCAATCAATGATAAAGATGAAATTAATTATGATAACTTGAATTATTGTATTAAACTTGTACTTGAAAATCCAAAGTGGAATTTAACCACTCAGTACCATAAACTATGGAAGATTAAATAAAATTTTTCATAAAATTATTTTTTTTCATCTTTAAAAATCAAAAAGGCAAGGTTACAATTCGTTCCCCTGCCTTTTTATATTTCATTTTTATGCCTTTATAATTTAAAACGACTTATTTTTTGTTGCAAGTTATTTGTAAGCCTACTTAAATCTACCGCAGCTTGTGTAATCTGGCCAATTCCATTTGTTGTTTCCTCAACAATTGAAGTTATATTTTGTATTTTCATTGTAATTTCATCACTTGTTGCACTTTGTTCTTCACTTGCTGCTGCAACCTGAGATATTAAATCCGCAATTTCTTTATTATTTTTTACTATAATATTAAATTCATTTCCTGCAATTTCAATTTTATCTTTGCCTTGCTGCGCTTGTATTGTTCCATTTTTCATAGTTTCAACAGCAACTTTTGTATTTTCCTGTATACCTTTAATCTTCTCTGCTATCTCTTTTGTAGCCTTTCCTGTTCTTTCTGCAAGTTTTCTAACCTCATCTGCTACAACCGCAAATCCTCGCCCTTGCTCACCGGCTCTTGCTGCTTCAATTGCCGCATTCAATGCCAACAAATTAGTTTGATCCGCAATTTCATCAATAACTTGAATAATCTCGCCAATTTCTTCGCTACTTTTACCTAAAAGCTCTATCTTCTTTGCTGCCTCTTCTACAACATTAACTATTGCAATCATACCTTCTACAGATTCCTGCATAACTTTTTGACTTTTTAAAGATAACTTCTCAGCCTCGTCAGTTTTTTGAGCCACCAATGTTGTATTTCTTGCATTATCTGTTACTGTATTAGACATTTCTCTTGTAGCTGCTGTAATTTCGTGTATTTGCCTATATGTATCCTGTACACCAGCACTCATCTCCTCTGTTGACGATGATATCTGGTTTGCACTCGTAGCAACTACATCTATCGCCTTCGATATTTCATATAGTGGTTCTGTTAGCAATACTAATAAATTATTAATATTTTCTGCTAATTTTTTATATTCTCCTTCAAATTCACCAGCATTTATTCTTTCTCCGATATGTCCATTCTGCACTTTCACACTAATTTCAATTAAACTATGTGTTAGCTTCTCTACAACTTGTATTAGTCTTTCCAAAGATTCACTTATTACTGCTTGCTCATTTGAATATTTCTCAATAACTACATCGAAATTACCTCTTGATATTTTATCCGTTATATTAGAAACATTTTTAATTATATTAGCATACATTTCAACTATACTGTTAAATGCTTTAGGTATTAGTTTAAAGCCACCATGGAAATTGCTTTCATCTATTCTAGATGACATCAATCCACTTCTATGCGCATTAGTAACTTTTTCGCTTTCACTCAAAATTATGTTTACAGTATCTTTTATCCTACTAAATGCTTTATATATTTCCAAAAACTCATCATTTTTACTGTAATATAAGTCAACATTTAAGTCACCATTATTAATTTTCTGTGCTTTTTCTTTAATATCATTTACTCTTTCAATTAAATATTTATAAATTAAATATAAACTTACAAAAACAACTACTAAAATAATTAACGAAACTATTAAAATAGTTCGTGCACTCCCTTTTGTATCTTTTTGAATATTGTCTGATGCACCGTCAGCGTTCTTTTTATTTAAGTTTATCAAATCTTCTATGGTCTTTTGTGATTTTTGGAATGGTTCTCTCCCGTTTACTATCATTTGAACAATTTGTTCCCTAGGCACTATTACTAAATCAGCATTCGCTATATTTTTTGCATTTTCTGCATATTTTTCGTATTCTTTTTCAAATTCAGATATTAAATTTTTCTCTTCATCACTTAAATCAATTTTTTTAACTTCTTCCAAATTTTTAGATATAAGATTTATTGTTTTTAAGATATTATTTTTATTATATTGTTCTTTTTCTGTATCAAGTGTAATTTCTGGTATAGCCAAAGCTCGTTCACTATAGGCAATTGCTCTCTGTGCTCCCCGCACTTGTGCTAACAAATATACACTCTTAAAATATTTATTTACTACAACATCTGCCTCATCCTGTATTTTAGAAAGTAAATAATAATTGTAGGCTCCTTGCCCTATCAATAAAACTACTAAAACAATAATTACACTGATAAAAAATTTTTTTACAGTCATATTTCTCATATGTACCTCAAGTTATTCAAAAAAAATTTTAAAATTATTTAGCTCAGACGGTATAAGCATAAACCCTAACGGGTAACTAAAAAATTAATTAATCAATCAAAAACTTCATTACTTGCCTATAAGATTAAAATCTTTCTTCATTGTTACACACTTATATTTTTATATTTTAGTTACATACTAACGTTAACTTATAATAATTCATTTGTAAATGAATGAAGTCTTATGTACTCAGTATTATTTATAACACAGGATTATAAAATAAAAGCTACCAAAAAAAAAGGTAGCCTTTATTTTTTTTCTATCTTCCAATCTCATCCAACCATTTATTCTTTTCTAACAATTGCTCCTCTGTTTCAACAATATCCGGATTTGGTACACAACAATCTACTGGACAAACAGAAGCACATTGCGGCTCATCGTGATGCCCTTTGCATTCGGTACATTTATCTGGTACAATATAGAAACGGTCTGACTGGTAAAATCCATTGTAGCCCCTAGGTGATGTTTCTCCTTCACCATATGTTTTACCACCTAAACTCCAATCTGTTGAACCTGGATAAATCGCATTATTAGGGCATTCTGGTTCGCATGCACCACAGTTGATGCATTCTTCGGTAATCATTATAGCCATTGCTATACTCCTTTAAATAGTTTTAAATTAATCCTTTTTCAAAAGGAACTACTTTTCAAGTTATAAATATTTTTTTTTAAAGTCAAATTAATTTTTTACCAACTTCCACTAGAACCACCACCTCCAAAAGAACCTCCACCACCAGAAAAACCTCCCCAATCACTTCCGCCAGAACTTCCACCAAAGCCTCCTAAACCGCCTATCCAATAACCTCCGCCATATGATGATATTATTCTTCTTCCTCCTCTCGGACCAGAAAAACCAGAAAAAATTATATAAATTATTAACAACGCAAGTGGTATTATCCACCAAGGCAAATTTTCTTTATTTTTAGATTTTGGAATTTTGTATTCATTTACACAAGCTTTTTTTATGCTTACAATTCCAGCTTGTATACCTTCAAAATACCTTCCCTGCTTAAATAGTGGTGCTATCTCATTTCTTATTATCGAATTGGTAACCGCATCCGTTAATGCACCTTCTAACCCTCTTCCAACTTCTATTCTTAATTTTCTAATATCCTTGAAAACTATAAATAAAACACCATTTTGTTTATCTTTTGTTCCAATCTGATTTTGGTTTGCTACTTTTATCGAAAAATCAAATATATCATCAACATCTTTACCACTTACCATCAAAAAAACTATCTGATTTGATGTTGTGTCATCAAAATTCTTCAAATCTCTATTTAAAATTTCAATTTCTTCACTACTTAATGTATTCGTATAATCTGTCGCATATCTTTTTAGTACTGGTACATCCTGACAAAAAATTATACTGCTAAGTACTACCAACAATATTAAAATATTTCTTTTCATTATTTATCAAAATTAAAATTTACACTTGGAGCATTCTCAGCGCCAGCTTGTGCTTGAAAATATGGCTTTTCTTTAAATCCAAATATATTAGCCCAAATAACCGCTGGAAATCTTTTTACCAAAACATTATATTCTCTGACAGCCTTTGAATATTCATCACGTGAAAATTTAATTCTATTTTCGGTACCTTCAAGTTGTGCTTGTAATTGTAAAAAATTTTCATTAGCTTTTAATTCTGGATATTTTTCAACAACTACCATCAATCTCGAAAGTGCGCTGCTCAATTGCCCTTGTACTTGTTCAAATTTCTTAAACATCTCCGGATTATTCAAAATCTCTGGCGTTACCTGCATACTTGTTGCTTTTGCTCGCGCTTCAACAACCTCTTTTAAAGTTGATTTTTCAAAATTCGCTGCCCCTTCAACTGTTTTAACTAAATTAGGAATAAGATCTGCTCTTCTTTGATAGTTACTTTGTACCTCTGCCCATTTAGCATCTACTGTTTGTCCTGCTTCTACAAATTTATTGTAATTGTTACATCCTGAACAACCTATCATTCCAAATATTAAAAATAATACTAATAAAACTATTGTTAACTTTTTCATTTCTTAACTCCTAATTTGTTAAACTTCTTGTTGGTGCTGGTATTCTTCCGCCTCTCGATACAAAATTTATTGCTCTTAAATTTCTTACAGGCATAATTGGAGCTTTCCCCAAAAGCCCACCGTAATCTACATAATCTCCTACATTTTTACCATAAGCTGGAATTATTCTTACAGCCGTTGTTTTATGATTTATCATTCCTATTGCAGCCTCATCTGCTATTATTCCAGCAATAATATCAGATGGTGTATCACCAGGAATAGCTATCATATCCAGTCCTACGGAACATACTGCCGTCATTGCCTCTAATTTCTCTAAGGATAAATTTCCTCTCTCTGCTGCTTCTATCATCCCTTGATCCTCACTTACCGGAATAAATGCTCCACTCATCCCACCAACCGAAGAACTTGCCATCAAACCTGCTTTCTTTACACAATCATTCAACATAGCAAGTGCTGCTGTTGTTCCAGGCGCTCCTACATCTTCAACTCCCATTGCTTTCAAAATATCAGCTATACTATCTCCCGGTGCCGGTGTTGGTGCCAAGGAAATATCTACAATCCCAAAAGGAATATTATGCTTCTCTGCTACTTTCCTTCCTATTAATTCTCCTGCACGTGTTATCTTAAACACTGTTTTCTTAATCACTTCTGCCAATTCTATCATGTTAACATTGCCTGCATCTTTAATCGCCTGCAATACAACCCCTGGCCCACTTATTCCTACATTTAATGTAACTTCTGGTTCTGTAACTCCGTGAAAAGCTCCCGCTACAAATGGATTGTCTTCAACTGCATTACAAAATACTACCAATTTCGCACATCCTATTGAACCATTATCCCTAGTCAAATAAGCTGTTTCTTTTATAACATCGGCCATTAAATTTACTGCATCTATATTAATTCCTGCACTCGTCGAACCTATATTTACACTCGATACAACTCGCTTTGTCCCTGATAACGCCCTCGGTATAGATTTCACTAATTCCAAATCCCCATTCGAAAAACCTTTTTGTACTAACGCAGAGTAACCACCTATATAATCTATCCCTATCTCCCCTGCTACTTTATCTAAAACTTCAGCTATCTCAACAAATTCATCTGCAGAAAATCTATCTCCTACAAGCGATATCGGCGTCAACGATACTCTTTTATTCGCTATTTTTATTCCATATTGTGCTTCAACTTCCTGAGCATATCTAACATGATTTTTCCCATACTTCAATATCTTTTCATATATCTTTTGTTTTGTTACTTTCAAACTACTATCTACACAATCCTTTAAATTTATCCCTAATGTTACTGTTCTAATATCAAAATGCTCTATTTCTGACATTTTTATTGTTTCTAATATCTCGCTAAATTCGTAATTCATAACTATTCTCGCTAATTTTTTTAAATTCTATGCATATATTTAAATGTATCTTCATGCTGGATATAAATCTTTACTCCAAGATTCTTAGATGTCTCTTCTACTAATTGTTGCAAACTTGACAAATCCTTTGGCGAATTTGTTATATTTATAACCATTATCAACGTAAAAAACTCTTGCATAATTTTTTGACTTACATCCTCAATATCAATATTTTGTTCGCTCAATATTGTTGCTATCTTCGCTAAAACTCCCGGCTTATTTACTCCAAAGGCTGTCAGTATCGCCCTACCACTATCCTTTGTTTCAGTTTTCGTTTTCTTGTCCATCCTCTCTAATGTTCTTTCTAATGCATTTCTTACTATTGTTGGAGATGCCTTCTCCCCTAGTTCCTCAATTACTATAGAAACTATTGTGCGAATGTCATCATGTGAGATATTCACTTTTTCACCTAATTTTATTTATATTTGAATAATAAAATATAAAAGTTTTTTCTTAAATTAAAATTAATTTAATTTTTCATCTTAGGTTATTTAATTATGGAAATTCAACCTATATCTATCCAGGATATCGAAAATATCCAAACCATAGCTTCTCAAATATGGAATAAATATTATATTAAAATCTTATCTCAAGAACAAATAGACTATATGCTAAACTTAATGTATAATTCCAATCAAATTAAATTCGAAATTGAAAATGACTTCTTTTGGTTCAAATTTTTATTTAATAATAATATCATCGGGTTTACATCCTTTAGCATTTTAAACAATAATAAATATAAACTTCATAAACTCTATATCGACACTAATTACCACAATAAAGGTTTCGGTTCTAAAGCAATTAATTTTATAATCGATTTCTTAAAAAATAAAAATGCAACATATTTAACATTAAATGTAAATAAATACAATACTCAAGCTATAAATTTTTATAAAAAAAATGGTTTCCAAATCATCGATTCTGTCGTCGTAGATATTGGTAATAATTTTGTTATGGATGACTATATTATGGGAAGACCAATATAATTTTTTTTACAAATATATTTCAATATAAACAATATTAACTATGCAATATATTCGTATATACAATATTATTATAAATTCAATTATTATAACAAGACCTATTAATTGCATCATAGCAGGCGTAAGTATTTTCTTTGCCGGATATATTGCTAATAATTATCAATTCAATTATTATCATTCAATTTTGCTTGCCCTCGCCGGTTCTTTTGTAACTGCTGCCGGAAATATTATTAACGATATTTTTGACATCGAAATAGATAAAATTAATCGTCCTCTTCGTCCACTTCCATCAAAAAAAATCAGCATTACTTTCGCTTACATTTTATACTTTTCATTTGTTACATTATCAATATTTTTATCCAGCACCGTCAACATTTATGCCCTTGGTATTGTAATAATTTCAAATATAACTATATTTTTCTACTCATATAAATTAAAATCAATCGCTTTAGTTGGAAATTTTACAGTTTCATTTTTTACAGCTTTATCATTTATCTATGGTGGACTTGCAGGAAATAACATAAAATTGGTTTTTTTGCCCGCATTTTTTGCGTTTCTCGTCAATTTTATCCGCGAAATTGTTAAAGATTGCGAAGATATTGAAGGCGATACTGCTTTAGGAATGAAAACATTCCCAATTTTATTTGGCAACCAATCATCCACTAAACTATTGCTTGCACTCAATACAATTTTAATCACCTCTTGTGTTTATCTATTTTATTTGAAATTGAACAGCATTATTGCTGCAGTATTAGTAATTTTCATCATTTTTTTACTTATATTTGTACATAAAAATATTAAAAACTCAAACTTTCACAAATCAAGTTCATTATTAAAAATTATTATGATTCTTGGAATCATATCATTCATTATAAATTAGGAGATTAAAATGAGAATTATACTTTTTGGTGCTCCAGGAGCCGGAAAAGGCACACAAGCTGCTTTCCTTGTCGAAAAATTTAATATACCCCATATTTCAACCGGTGATATGCTCCGCGAAGCTGTTGCAAAAGGAACTGAACTAGGGAAAAAAGCTAAAGAAATTATGGATAAAGGTGAATTAGTCTCAGATGAAATTATTGTTGGCATCGTAAACGACAAATTAAATTCTCCCGAATGCAAAAATGGTTTTATCCTCGACGGTTTCCCAAGAACTGTAAAACAAGCCGAAATGCTTGATGAAATTTTAAACAAATTGCCCGAAGACAATTTATATTTAATTGTTATAACTGCCGACGATGAACAAATTGTAAAAAGATTAACTTCACGCCGTGCTTGCAAAGCCTGCAACGCAATTTTAAGCTTAAGTGAAATCTCTGATCCTAATATTTGTCCAAAATGCGGTGCTACAGGCTCTCTTTACCAAAGGGATGATGATAAAGAAGAAACTATCCGTAAACGCTTAAATGTTTACCATAATACTACAAAACCGGTTCTCGATTATTACGGTAACTCAAAGAAAAAAGTCGTTGTTGATGGTATGAAATCCATCTCTGAAGTTACTAATGACATTTTATCACAGTTAAACGCTTGATAATTTAGTTTTTTTACATTAATTTTGTAACTACTTTTTTGCTCCGTGGTGTAATTGGCAACACGTCTGACTCTGGATCAGAAGACTCCAGGTTCGAACCCTGGCGGAGCAGCAAATAAACTCATTGTGCATCCGTAGCTCAATTGGATAGAGCAGCTGACTTCGGATCAGCCGGTTGGGGGTTCGAGTCCCTCCGGGTGTGCTAAATAAAATTCCTAAACAAACTACTTCTCATTCTTTTTCACATCTGCTTCCTTTTTTATCATTTCAAAACGACATAAAAATATTTTTTTATTATTCACTCTTAGCTCAGACGGTGTAAGCTTAAGCCCCTTGCGGCTTGTGCCAAGCCGCAAGGGGCAGCGGGCCGGAACGGCCCGCTGAAACTCTTTCTTTATCACCTTACAAAGAGCGGTGCTTTATGGCCTAAATATTCAAATCTTTCCAAAAAACGCGGCAGCTTACAAATGATGCGATTTTTTTTATAATATAACTGCATTCCCAATTATATCGTAAAATCAATTTTATCGTATTTACGAATATATTATTAAAAATTACCAATATATCGTATAGACAATTATATTGTAAATACAAGTATATTTTTTAGAAAAAGTCAATATACGAAAAATACAATTATATCGTAATTCCGAAAATATTTTAATATTTTTAAAGTTTGGTATT
>DAOSVM010000054.1:0-9850 GCA_035379625.1 Ignavibacteriales bacterium
CAATGATAATAGGTATTATTTGGCTTTGTGATATTGATTTAGATTGCGTGGAATTTTCAATAAAAGATCTAATTTCTGAGCTTATTCTTTTCAGATATTGTCGCTCTGAAGTAAGATTGATTATTTCGTCTAAAATAAAGTTTGTCCAATAAAGATTTACAGAAGGTAAAGCAGTGGTGAAAATAAGAGAACGAGCGGTATTTAAAATATAACGATAGAGTATATCATTAACAACGCAAAAAGCACCAATTGATGCGAATGCTTTACCGAATGTAGCAATTAAAATATCGATATCAGAAATAATGTTTAATTCTTCGGCGAGCCCAAGGCCTTTTTCGCCAAAAACACCAATTGCATGAGCTTCATCGATGTAGAGAAGGCAGTTATATTTATTTTTTAGTTCAACCAATTTTTTTAGATCAGCAATATCACCATCCATACTAAAGAGACTTTCGGAAACAATTATGGCATTGTTATATTGCTCTCTATATTTTTGCAGTAATGTTTCTAAGTGGTTATAATTTAAATGATTATACCTAAAGTGTTCGGCATCAGAAAGTTTTATCCCGTCAATAATACTTGCGTGGTTTAATTTATCTGAAAAGATAACATCGTTTTTTTCTGTTAAAGCAGGAAGCAAACCAGAATTTAAATGATAACCGCTATTAAAGATAATGGCTTTTTGTTTTTGATAAAGATTTGCAATTTTATTTTCAAGTTCTGTGTAAATATTGGAGTTGCCAGTTAAAAGTCTAGAAGATGAAGATGTAAAGTCGATATTAAAAAGTAAATTATTTTGAAGAAGATAGTTGTAAAATTCTCTTAGAATTTCATTATTTGTTCCGATGCCTAGGTAATCATTAGAAGAAAGATTTAATAGCTTTTTGTTTTCAATGAAAATATTTTGGTTTTCTTTTTTATCAATTTTTTTTAAATCACGAATGAGATTTTTTTGCTCGAGGTATTGAAGTTTTTTTAAGTAGTAATCGTATGAATTCATTTTAATAATATTTTATTTAATTTGTAAATTTAGTATTTTTAAATTTTAAAAAAAAATTAAGATAATGCCAGAAAATGAAATAGAACATTTAGATTTTTATGGTCATTTAGAAGAATTAAGGAAACGATTAATTTATTGTGTTTTATATGTTATATTTTTTACATCGATATCTTTGTTTTTTGGTAATGATATAGTAAATTCAATATTATTGTTTCCTGCGCGGCAAGTAGGATTAAAATTAATAAATTTAAGACCTTTTGGGCAAATTTTATTGTATTTTAAGGTTAGTTTTTTTGCAGGATTTATAATATCTATACCGTTTGCAGTTCATCAGTTGTGGTTATTTTTAAGACCTGCTCTTTTGAAAAATGAGAGAGTTATTGCTAGGAATATAATTTTAAGTTCATTTATATTGTCTATCATAGGAGCATTATTTATATTTTATTTATTTTTGCCGATTTCATTGAAATTTGTTGTAGAATTTGGATCGAGCTATATAGAAAATCAAATAGATATTGAAGAATATTTAAGTTTATTGATATTGTTATTTACTGGTGCAATTATAATTTTTGAATTGCCGATAATAGCATTTATATTCAGTTATTTTGGTATTTTGAAATCATCTTTTATGAAAAAATATCGAAGACACGCATTAGTAGTGATATTTATTTTATCGGCAATATTAAGTCCGGGGACAGATCCAGTTTCGCAAATATTGTTAGCAATACCGTTTATAATTTTATATGAAATAAGTATATGGGTTTGTAAATTTACAGAGAAAATTAAAATAAAAGGGATAGAAAATTGAAAAAGGAAAAAATTTTAGTAACATCTGCATTACCTTATGCAAATGGAACAATACATTTGGGGCATTTAAGTGGCGCATATTTACCAGCAGATATTTTTGTAAGATATAAAAGATTGCAAGGTGCTGATATAATTTATGTTTGTGGTTCAGATGAACATGGAGTAGCAATTACAATTACAGCTGATAAAGAAAAAATTACACCTAAAGAAGTTATTGATAAGTTTCATAACATTAATAAAGAAGCATTTGAAAAATTTGGAATGAGTTTTGATATTTATTCGCGAACAAGTATTTCAGAACATCACGAATTAGCGCAAAAATTTTTCAAAGATTTTTATGATAGAGGCATATTAGTAGAGAAAAAATCATTACAATTTTATGATGAACAAGCAAAAATGTTTTTGCCTGATAGATATGTGGAAGGTACTTGCCCAAATTGTGGGTCTGACCAAGCAAGAAGTGATGAATGCGAGGCTTGTGGTGCTTTATACGATCCAACAGAATTAAAAAATCCGAAAAGTAAAGTTTCTGGCCAGACACCAGTATTAAAAGAAACATCACATTGGTATTTCCCGTTGCAAAACTTCCAAAAAAGATTAGAGGAATATGTTTATACAACAGCAGAAAAGAACAATTGGAAAGAAAATGTTATAAATTATTGTAATGGATGGTTTAAAGCAGGATTACAAGAAAGAGCTATTACGCGTGATTTAGATTGGGGTGTAAAATTACCAATTGAAAATGGGGAAGGTAAAGTTCTTTATGTTTGGTTTGATGCAGTTTTAGGTTATATTTCTGCTACACAGAAATTAGGAGAACAATTAGGAAAAGATTTAGTAAAAGAATTTTGGCAAGATCCAGAAACAAAATATTATGCATTTATTGGAAAAGATAATGTTGTTTTTCATTGTATAATTTTCCCAGCAATGTTAATGGCATGGAATGATGGTCATCCAGATGAGCAATATATTCTACCTGCTAATGTACCTGCAAATGAATTTTTAAATTTTGAAGGAAAAAAATTTTCCAAAAGTAGGGGTTGGGGAATTGATGTTATAGATTTTCTCAAATTATTCCCAGCAGATTTACTAAGATATACTCTTGCTGCCAATTTACCAGAAACAAGAGATACAGACTTTTTCTGGAAGGAATTTCAAATGAGAACAAATGGTGAACTTGCTGATATTTTAGGAAATTTTGTAAACAGGACATTAACATTTGTAAACAGAAATTTTGGTAATGAAGTGCCATCTGCTGTAACTCTTGAAGATATTGATAAAGAAATGATAGAACTTTTGGAAAATGCTCCACAAAAAATATCAACATATTTTGATAACTTTAAAATGAAGGATGGTGTAAATGAAATAATGAATATAGCTAGAGCTTGTAATAAATATTTTAATGATAGCGAACCTTGGAAAACAGTAAAGAATAATCAAGAAAAATGTGCAACAACGCTAAATATTTGTTTACAAGCAATTTACACATTAGCAGAATTATTAAGCCCTGTAATTCCAGAAACAAGTAAAAAAATGTTTAATATGCTTAATGCTGAGCCTACAGTATGGGATAATGCTGGAAAAATGAATTTAAGTGTTGGCCATAAACTTGGTAAAGCTGAGATTTTATTTACAAAAATAGAAGATGCAGTTATTGAAGAACAAATTAATAAGTTGGGTGTAGTTGAAAATCAAGAAAATAAGGTATTAGAATTAAATATAAAAGATGAAATTTCTATTGATGATTTTGCAAAAGTAGATTTAAGAGTAGTAGAAGTTTTAGAAGCTGAAAAAATTGCTAAAAGTAATAAATTATTAAAATTGAAGGTAAAATTGGGTAGCACAGAAAGACAAGTAGTTTCAGGTATTGCGCAACATTATAAACCAGAAGAATTAGTTGGGAAAAAATTAGTACTTGTTGCTAATTTAAAACCTGCTAAATTGATGGGAGTTGAATCACACGGAATGATTTTAGCAGTTGAGGATAAAGAAGGAAAATTAAAAGTTGTTGAAATTAAAGATGATGTAGAAACAGGAAAACAAGTTAAATAGGTTTTTACATTGAAAATTTATCAAAAATATGATAATTACATTTTTGATTTAGATGGTACAGTTTACCTCGGGAATGAAATAATTCCCGGGGCAAATGATACGATTAATTTTTTAATTGAACAAAAAAAGAATGTTGTATTTATTTCTAATAAAACAATTTATAACGTTGGTGATTACGCTAAAATATTAAATAAATTTGGTATTAAAATAGCAGCTGAGCAGATAATAAATGCAACATTAGTAATTGCTGATTTTTTGAAATCCAACTTTCCAAAAGCTAAATTTTATGCTATAGGCGAGAAAAAGTTTATAGAAAGTCTTGAAAAAATTGGGTTAGTTTATACGGAAAATGTTGATAAAATAGAAATTGTGATAATTACACTTGATAGATTTTTGAATGATAAAAAAATACAAATTGCAAAAGAAGCTATTTTAAAAGGTGCCAATTTTTTTGCTGCAAATATCGATAATACTTGTCCTGTGGAAGGGAAAAAACAAATTATTGATGCGGGAATTGTTATCAAAGAATTAGAAAGTTTAACAAAGAAAAAATTAGAGTTACATTTTGGGAAGCCTACTGAGTTTATGATAAATTACATTTCAAAATTTATAGAAATTAACGATAAAACTATTCTTATAGGTGATAGATTGGAAACTGATATTTTGATGGGAAAAAAAATGAAAATAGATACGGCTTGGGTTCAAACTGGTATAAGTTATTTAGAGAAAGATATTAAAGTTTTTCAACCGACTTACGTTTTGACAAGTATTTGTGATATTTTAAGTTATGAAATTTGAAATTTTTAATTCTGATTTAAATGAAATAATTGTATTTTTCAATGGTTTTGCGCTTGATGCCAATCCTTTCTGGTTCTTACAAAATCAAAATAAAGCTATTCTTCAAATTAGTTCATATAACGATTTAAAATTTAATTTTATTGATGAAATTTTAATTAAGTATAATAAAAAATACCTTATTTCTTATTCTTTAGGAGTATTTGTAGCAGCTTATTATTTGTTGAATAGAAAATTTGATTTTGAAAAAATAATTGCAATTAACGGAACCTTAAAACCTATTGATGAAAAGTTTGGCATAAATCTGAAGATGTTTGATTTAACAATTAAACTTTTTGATAATATAGGAAATGAAAAATTTTATCGTAATATGTTTGATAATGAAGTAGAATATAATGAATTTATGATAAGACAACCTTTTGGCGATGCATTACAAAGAAAAGAAGAATTAATTTTCCTAAAAAATTTAATTTTATCGAAAGATTTGGCAGAAATGAAAAAAAATTTTAATCAGGTTTATATATCAAAAAATGATAGAATTATGTCATATAAATCGCAGAAATTATATTGGGAAGGGGCAAATGTAATTGAATTGGAAGCAGGACATTTCCCATTTTATAAGTATAAAAACATTTTTGATGTTTGAAAGGAAATTTATGAATTTGAGCTTACTATCTAAAAGATTTTTGAAAGCTGCAAATAGCTATAATGATAATGCTATTGTTCAAAAGAAAATGGCTGATTTGTTGTTTGATAACTTATTGAAAATCAATAAGAAAGAATATAAAAAAATTCTTGAAATTGGTTGTGGTACCGGATTTGTAACAGATAAAATATTAAATGAATTAAAATTTGACAAATTATTAATTAACGATATTGTTGATGAATATTGCAATTTGCACGTAAAAAAATCTGAAAAAATAGAAAAAATTATAGGTGATATCACTAATATTATAGAAAACATTGAAAAAGTTGATTTAGTTTTATCAAATGCAACGTTTCAATGGATTGAAGATAAAAATATTTTTTTTGAACAATTAGCTAAAAAATTAACTGATGATGGAATTTTAGCATTTAGTACATTTGGACCAGAAAATTTTAAAGAAATTAAAAATACTTTTGGGATTGGATTAGAATATTTAACTGATGATGAATATTTAAAACTTTTGGAAAACAATTTTGAAATTATTTATCACAATAGTTATATCGAAAAATTGAATTTTAATTCATTTATTGAATTACTAAAACATATGAAGCTCACAGGAGTTAATTCTATAAAACATTTTGTATTAAATAATTATAAAATTTCACATTATCAACAAAAATACATAGAAAATAATAATACAAATTCTTATATTTTAACATATAATCCTATAATTATAATAGGTAAAAAAAAGAAATGAAATATTTTATAACAGGAATAGATACAGATGCAGGGAAATCTGTAGTAACAGGGCTATTGGCAAAATTTTTACTTTCTATTGGCAAAAATGTTATAACCGCAAAATTGGTTGAGACAGGAAATACAACAGGAATATCACACGATATAACTACACATAGAAAAATAATGGGGCAGGAATTAAATTATTTAGATTATAATAATGATACTTGCCCGCAGTTATTTGAACTACCAGCATCTCCACATTTAGCTGCAAGTTTAGAAAACTCTTACATAGATTTTGAATTGATAAACAACAAACTTATGCATTTAGAGGAACAATTTGAAATTGTTTTGGTAGAAGGTGCAGGTGGGCTATTTGTTCCGTTAAAAGGTAAGTATACAACATTTGATTTTATAGTTGAGAATTACTCACCTGTGATTGTAGTTTCCACAAATAAATTGGGGAGCATTAATCACACATTGATGACCGTAAATCACTTACTTAGTTCGATGGTACAAGTTGCGGGCATAGTTTACAATAAAATTTATGATGAAAATCCACTTATAACACAAGATACAGAAGAGTATTTGAAAAATTACTATGAAACCATTCCAGTAATCCCAGTTGATAAAATTGATTTAAAAAATCCACCAATAATTGATTTCACTCCTATTTTTGAAAATACGATGAATTGAAAATTATACTGCTTAAGTGTAAACAAGTATTAATGAAACATACTAGAAAAATTCAGATATGCATCGTATAAGGAATATTATTTTTTTATCTTTTAGTTGTATTAAAAAATATTTATGGTGTAGCATTTATTTTGCCTTTTTTTGCTTAGATAATGAATAAATATGAAAAAAAATTATAAAAATTGAATAGTAAAAAATTGTTTTGGTGTAATAAAGTAAAAAAAGTTGCAAATATTAAAAAAAATTTTATATTAACTGAGAATATTGAGTAATTAACATAGGAGTAAAAATGCAAAAAATATCTGTAGGTGTTTTGGGAGCCACTGGAAGTGTTGGCCAAATGTTCATTAAATTGTTGTCAGAGCATCCTTTTTTTGAGTTGAAGGAGGTTGCAGCATCGGAAAGAAGCGCGGGCAAAAAATATAAGGAAGCGGCAAATTGGATTTTATCCGGAGGTGTTCCTCAAAAAGTTGCAAATTTGGTGGTTAAAAATGTATATGATAGTTTTGACTCTAAAATTTTATTTTCGGGTCTTGATGCATCAATTGCAGGAGAGGTAGAAAGTGAATTGGCTAATCGTGGGCATATAATTGTTTCGAACTCGAAAAATCATAGATGGGATAAAGACGTTCCACTTTTAATTCCTGAAGTTAATTACGAGCATTTACAACTTTTAAAATATCAAAAATTTAATAACGGTGGAAAAATTTTGACAAATCCCAATTGTTCAACAATTGGGATGGTGATTGCATTGAAACCGATTTGGGATAATTTTGGGATTGATGCTGTGAATGTTGTCACAATGCAGGCCCTTTCTGGCGCTGGTTATCCCGGTGTTGCAAGTTTGGATATTATCGATAATGTGATTCCTTTTATTGGTGGAGAGGAGGATAAATTGGAAACTGAGCCGAGAAAAATTTTGGGCTCTTTTGATGATGGTGTGATAAAATTGGCCGATATTAAGATTAGTGCATCTTGCAACAGAGTTGCGGTTGTGGATGGGCACACTGAATCAGTTCAAATTAAGTTGAAAAATAAAGTTTCTAAAGAGGAAATTATTAAGGTTTGGAATGAATTTAAATCGAAGCCGCAGGAGTTAAATTTACCTTTTGCGCCCGAAAGACCGATTTATTATTTTACAGAGGATAAATATCCGCAGCCAAGACTACATAGATTATTGGATAAAGGTATGGCTGTTTCGGTTGGTAGGTTGAGAGATTGTAATTTGTTTGATTATAAATTTACAGTTCTTTCGCACAATACAATTCGTGGAGCGGCCGGGGGCTCAATTCTTTGTGGGGAAATTCTTGTTGCTGAAAATATGATATAAATCACATAAGGCTGCCTTTCGGCAGTCTTTTTATTTTATTATACTATGTGTATGCGTTGATTTAAAAAAATGGGAAAATTTATTTCATTAATTCTTCAAAATGTTTAACTTTATCGTATTTTTCATCCCTAATTTCCCGGATAGAGATGTCATTCCTAACTTGTTTGAGGAAGTTGCTAAAATCGGGGTTAATTTTTGCAATTTTGTTAACAGTTTCCAAATCGAGATAGTCTTTTTGACGAGCGGGAAGAATAATTTTAGTAGAATCAGGATCGTCAATATCCAATTCGATGACGCCGATTCCGAAGGCATTATTAAGTCTTTTCAATTCTTCGTGGAATTCTTCATCTTTTTCGATATTAGCAGCAACAATATATCCTTCGTTAGCCCAAGAGGAATTGGAAACGGCCTGGAAATAGACTTCTCTTAAATTATTAAAATCGAGTTTTCGTTTCAGTTCATAAGAATATATTTTTACTAATGGGTAGTTCAAATCTTTAGATAATTGATAAAGTTCATCTTGCCATTTATCAAAGTAGAAATAAACGCCAACCATGTCTGGGTGTAACCATTGAGCGTATTTATTTTTATTTGATTTTTCGTGGAAAATAGTTTTGGTATAAATGCTGTGGAAATTAAAAAGGTAGTAAGTTAAGTACTTATGTAATTCTCTTTCATGAAAATCATTTTCATCATTCTTAGTTATAAGTTTTTCTTGCGGTTTAATTTGCATATTTTTAAGGAAAAAACGAGTAGGTCTTTCGGCTGCTTTAATAAAAATAGAATTTGGGTTATCGCGTAAGTCGATATATATTCTTGCAGCAATAGAAGCCCAAGGCGTTTTACCATTAGTTCCGACAAGCGTGTTATATTTATGTTGGATAGCATATTCCCAAATTTCGTTAGCAGACATAGGCAGATTAGTTTCGGATATTACTTTCTGGGCAAGTTCAAGGAAAGTCATCAAGTGCTCCAAATTATTACAGATTAGAAAAAAAATATAAAAAATAATTTTTTTAAAAAAAAATTTAGCATAGCTCAGACGGTGTAAGCTTAAAGCCCCTTGCGGCTTAAGCTCAAGCCGCAAGGGGCAAGCGGGCCCGAAGGGGCCCGCTGAAAATTCTTCCCTACAAAAAATAACCAATTGTGGCTCATACGACTTAAATTTAATAACTCACCAAAATAAACTGCAACTGATATTTAAAATATTGTTTTACAATACAAAATATAAATCCACTTTACAAAATAGATAAAAATATCTCAACCTTTTCTATAATAAATATTCATTCAAAATTTTTCGGAAAAGATAAATTGACCAAAATCACTAAAATACAAATTTCCTGAAAGCCCAAAAAAAGGCAAAATTTGAAAAAAAATTGGAAATTTCTAACTAAAGTAAGTCCTGTAATTCAGAAAGGTGAATAAAATAACTATATCAACAGGAATTGAATATGGAAAACAAACAAAAAAAATAAGCTTAAATGAAAAAAATGAAAAATTCACAAACAATGAATTAGTTATAGATGATTTCTCCGATTACTATTATTCTGATGAAGATATAATTTTGGATATACTCGGAGATGAAAGATATAATAAACTTAAACGAACGTAGAAATGGTAAAACAAAAGAACGTGTTTTAGTTACATTGGAAGAATACGACCATTTGGTAACTCTTGGTTTTGATGCACAAAATTTTACTATAGATTTTAATTAAGTATCCAGATTTCATCCCTTGTTCATTATTAATTGTTTCTTCCGAGCCAATATTTGAAATTAATTTTGAATTCT
>DAOSVM010000055.1:0-7848 GCA_035379625.1 Ignavibacteriales bacterium
TGCTTATTTGTTTAAAGATACAACAACTTATTCTAAAGTGTTAGCTGAAGATTTCATTTTTTCTTATCGAGATTACGAAAAAAATATTGAAATAAGTTGGAATAAACAAGAAGAGTTGAGAATTACAAACACACTTTTTAAGAATGCAGAAGAATTAAATTTATATTGGAACGATATTATTGCATTAAATGAGGATAGCAGTCAAGTAATTCGAAATTTTCAATTAAAAATACGTTTTAGTTCGGATGAAATAGTACAAATAGATGGAAAAGTAAAATTAGTTTTAACAAAATTAAATAAAGTTTGGTATATTAAACAGTGGTATGATGATTCAAATTTTTAAGGTAAAATTATGGTAAGATTTTATATAAAAGAAATTTATTATAATTTAAAAAAGTCTTTTGGTATTTTTCTTGTGAACTTATTCTCCATTTATTTTGCAACAGTTTTATTCTTAGGCTCTCTTATTATATTTTTTGTTACTAAGGATGTAGAAAATCAGTTAAAAAATAAAATCAATTTAAACGTATTTCTATCTGATAGTCTTAGTTATCAGGATATACAAAGTAATTTGAATTTTATTAAGTTACAACCATATTGCAAAAATATCAAATTCATTAGTAAAGAAGAAGCTGAGAAAAAGTTTAAACAAGAAACAGGGGAAGATTTTAGTCAAATACTCTCAGAAATAAATCCATTACCTGCTTCATTAGAGATAGAGTTGAAGGATGAATATTTAAGTGTAAACCAAATTGAAATAATAAAAAAAGAAATTAATAAATTAAAAGGTATTGAAGAAATTCGATATAATAAAGATTTGGTTCAGAATATGTTGATTAAATTAGATACATTGATAAAATACTTGTTTTCGATATCATTTTTTTTAATTATTGTTTCGTTTTTTATTTTATTTTCTAATGCAAAATTATTACTAATCAATAAAGATAACGAAATAGAAACAATGAAATTAATTGGTGCTAAATTAACATTAATTAGAAGGCAATTTATATATTATTACTTATTCATAGGATTTTTAGCTTCTATATTGATTGCTATAACTTTTATAGCAACATTATATTTTATAAATCAAATAAATTTATTATTTAACTTGAATATTGTAATTTTGTATTATATTATCTTAACAATAATTTCTCCGATTATATTATGTTGGATAATTAGTTTTGTTATAACAAGACGCATAAATTTGAAAATAAAAAAATTTTAGTAAGGTTCTTGCAATAAATGAAAAAAAATATTATATTTGTAGTTCAAAAAAAATATGGCGAGGTAGCTCAGTAGGTTAGAGCAACGGAATCATAATCCGTGTGTCGGGGGTTCGAATCCCTCCCTCGCTACTTCAAAAGAGGTTATTATGTTTTGGGTAATAATATCATTAATATTTGTTTTATCAGTTATTTTGATTTTAGCTATTTTGATGCAATCTAGCAAAGGAAATGGTTTGGCGGGCACTTTTGGTGGTCAGCAAGTTGGAGCAGTGTTTGGCACTAGAAGAACAGCCGATTTTTTACAAAAAGCTACTTGGTGGTTAGGTGCTATAATTGTTGTCCTTATTCTTTTAGCAAATTTAGTATTTTTACCAGGGAAAGATACAGTAAAGCAAGTAGAAGTACCAACTCAACAAAAAAATCAAAAATAGTACTTGACAAAATAAAAAAAAATACTTATATTAGTATTCTAAAATAAAATTATATCGCGGGATGGAGCAATTGGTAGCTCGTCGGGCTCATAACCCGAAGGTTCTAGGTTCGAGTCCTAGTCCCGCTACTAAAGTTAAAGCTGCTAGTTTCGGCAGCTTTTTTTATTTTAAAATAAAATTTTCATTAGCTCAGACGGTGTAAGCTTAAGCCCCTTGCAGCTTTTTACAATCTGCAAGGGGCAGCGGGCCGGAACGGCCCGCTAAAATGATTAATCTTAGCATTCGCATACTTTCAGATGCTTAGAAAGTTAAACCTAATATGTTATCAACTAAATAAAAATAACATTTTGCGATTGCAAAATTACCAACATTACTACTATCAATTAGCGAACTCAAATTCCCTATCATCTTAAAAAGCAGTGCTAGCCAGCGGGCTGATAAGTTGCTTCCTAAATAATTAAAAATTACCTTTAATGTAATTAATTACTTACTGCAAATTTTATCAGTTTTCAGCCTTTTTTGATATTTTTTTTATTATGAATTATATCGTAAATACAATATAATATACACCAATAATATATCGTATATACAATTATATTGAACATAAAATATATTATCTTAAATTTCAAATATATAGTAATGCCAATTATATTGAAAATACGAATATATTTTTAACAATTACTTATATATCGTAAAAACAATTATATTGTAAAACTAATTTATAATAATAACGATAATATTTTACTCATTTTTTTTATTTGAGCTTACTTATAGAAATAAATTAAAAAATATTTAGTTATTTAGCTAAATGTATAAATATAAAAGATATTGATAAAAAATTTATTGTTAGATTGTTGGTATAATCATTTTGGGCGTAAGCCCGCCCGTGCGCCGCTCGGCGCACGGGCTTTATGCCTACACAGTCTGAGTTACATATAAAAATTTTAATAAATCTGAGATTAGTTTCCCATTAGAATAACTTAAATAGGAAAGGAGTTTTTTATTAAGCTGTTTTAAAGATATTCATAGTTGGATACTTAATATTAAAAGAAAATAAAAATTTTTGATTTAAAAAAAATATTCTTAAATTTATTAAAAAAATGGGAATATTAATGGAAGTTTATGCAGTTATAATGGCTGGAGGCGTAGGCTCAAGATTTTGGCCAAGAAGTAGAAAAAGAACACCAAAACAATTACTAAAAATTTTCAGCGACTTAACGTTAATACAAGAAACTGTTTCTAGAATTAAAGATTTAGTGCCATTAAAAAATATTCTTATTATAACAAATAAATTACAAGCAGAAGAGATAATTAAACAATTACCTGAAATACCACAAGAAAATATAATTTCCGAACCGATTGGAAAAAATACAGCTGCTTGTATTGGATTGGCATCAATTTTAATAAAAAAGAATTCACCAGATGCAGTATCAATTGTATTACCGGCTGATCATCTTATTTTAGAAAATGATAAATTTAATGAAATTTTACGCGATGCAGTTAATTTTGCTTATGAAAAAAAATCATTGGTTACAATAGGAATTTCTCCTACACGTCCTGAAACAGGATATGGTTATATTGAGATTGAAAACACTGATTCACCTATACTAAAGGTAAAGAGATTTACAGAAAAGCCAAATAGAGAGACAGCAATTCAATTTATAAGTACAGGTAATTTTTTCTGGAATAGTGGAATGTTTATTTGGAGAGTTGATACAGTTTTGGAAGAGTTCCAGAAACATTTACCAGAACATTTTAGGTTATTAAATGATATTGAAAATATGTTAGCTAACGACAAATTAGATAATATACTAGAAAAAATTTATCCTAAATTTGATAGTATTTCAATTGATTATGGTATAATGGAAAAATCTGATAAAGTATTTTTGATTAAATCGAATTTTACTTGGAATGATGTAGGAAGTTGGGAAGAAGTTTATAATTTATCTCAAAAAGATGAAAACGGAATGGCAATTACAGCTAATAATTATTATTATCATAATTCAAAAAATAGTTATGTTTATGTACCTAAGAAGTTTGTTGGTTTGGTAGGTGTTGATAATTTAATAATAATAGATACAGAAGATGCATTGTTGATTTGTAACAAAGATAATGCGCAAGATGTTAAAAAGATTGTGGATTATTTAGAAAAAAATAAATTAGATGAGTATTGCTAATGAAAAGGTTAATTACTGAAGCTATAATTAATGAATTATTTAAGAATGGAGTTAAAATTCTTCCCATTAAAAAGGAAGATATTGTAACACCATTGGCACTGGATAGAGCAAGAGCTTTAAGTATTAAAATTGTAAATTCAACAGAAGTTGAAATTAATGATTCTGCTAAAAATTTTGCTAATGATTTCAAGTTAGATAAGAAGATTTTAATAGCGTATGATAAAAATTCAAATAATTTACTTCAAACGCTAATACCAATTATAGAGAAAAGAAAATTAGAGCTTGAAGTTATAGAACCAATTGAAGAGTTAAGAGATTTTGGAAGATTAACAAAGGGTTTTATTAAAAAATTTAAAGATGGGAATTATAGATTTGGTATTTTAATTTTGGAAGATGGCTTAGGGGCAAGTATTTTATGTAATCGTTATAAAGGGATAAGGGCCGTTTTAGCAAATGATATATTGAGTGCACAAGAGGGAAGAGAGAAATTTAATTCTAATGTTCTAATTTTAAGTAGTGGCTTAATTGGTGCGAAAAATGCTCAAGGTATTCTTAAAAATTACATAGAAACCAATTTTGGTGGTGGAGAATTTAAATACGATTTTGATGATATTTAATCGAAGATAGTAATGTTTTTAATTAACCAAAAATTATTTTGTGGAAGTTCTATATAATCAACTTCGGCGAATATTTTTTTATAAGTGATATTATTTTGTAATGTATTTTTTAAGGTAAAAATTGTAAATTGGTTTGAGTGATTATGTAAATCAGGATTATCTCTGATTATATATTTATCAAAATATATATCAGAATACTTTCCTAATAATGCCTTACCTAGTAAAGATTCTTTATCGATATTAAATTCAGAATACAAATCAACATTATTGTAAGCAAAAATAACTTCACCAAAAATAAATTTAATATCTTGTGAGCAATTAAATTCTGTAAAAGAGAAATTGAGAGTTCTTTTAGCAAGTTCGTAGTGAATAATTTTTTTTATTAGATTGTTAGGTAAGTAATTTTTTATGATATCATTAGCAATATTTTCAAGTTCGATATCGGTTATTTGGTGCACATTTTGAGTAATCCAAATAAATTCTTTTAGGTAGTCTGGTTTATTACAAAGATGGTCAATAAAAGGAGCACCAAAATATTCCAATTCAATATTTTTATCTTCAAATTGAAGAGACCATACTTTTTGACAACAATTAGGACAAATATTTTGAGATATGTTAAAGTTTTTTATGCTATTGTAGATCATAAAAAGAAAAAAAAGTTGATTTAAATGAGAAAGTAATAATAAATTATTTAAAATCAAAATGTTTTTAATTCGAAATTATGTTCTTTGGTACCGCTTGATAGATATTTTTTAATTACAAAATGTAATAAATATATAAAAGGAGTGAGAGCGACTGCTATAAAAAGTTTAAATAAATATCCATTAGATGATATTGCAAGGTACTGAGCAAAAGAGATTTTACCTGGCAACCAAAATGCGATTCCGGTTACAACAAATGTATCAATAAGTTGTGAAAATACAGTTGAACCTGTAGCTCTCAACCAGAGGAAGCGGTTGTTAGTGAAGTTTTTAAAGAAGTGAAAAATTGTTACATCTAACAATTGGCTGATAAGAAAAGCAGTAATGCTACCAATTATAATAAGAGAAGATTGTGAAAATACAGTAATAAAACTATGATCGTCAACAGGTGAAATATTTGAAGCAGGGATATTCATAGCAATAAAAATAATAAAATAGCTATAAATAATCATACCTACAGAAATAAAAGTTAAACGTCTTACGCCATCTTTACCGAAATATTCGTTGATAATATCAGTTAAAACAAAAACAAATGGCCAAGGAATTATTCCCATTGATAAAGTAAAACCTTGAATTTGAATAAGTTTTGAACCAATTATTTCACCTAATACAGCATTTGTAATAAAAAGGCCAGCAAGTATAACATAGACTAAATTTTTTTTATTATTTAACATAGATAATGAACCTAAGTTTATTGGTTTAACAATATAAGCTAAAAAGATAGTTCAAAAAAAATTTGTAAAAAAATAAAAATATTTATAAATTTGTAAGCTAAATTAATGGGGCTATAGCTCAGCTGGGAGAGCGTTTGAATGGCATTCAAAAGGTCAGCGGTTCGATCCCGCTTAGCTCCACATTTAAAGGTTGTCTTTAAAAGACATCCTTTTTTTTATTAAATAAAAGGTGATTGATGGCGTTTGAAGAAGAAATATTTAAGAGAAAAACATTTGCTATTATAAGTCACCCGGATGCGGGGAAGACAACATTAACAGAGAAATTTTTATTATATGGTGGTGCTATCCAAACAGCAGGAGCAGTTAAGTCAAATAAAATTAAAAAGACTGCAACTTCTGACTTTATGGAAATTGAAAAACAAAGGGGAATTTCGGTTGCAACATCAGTTATGTCTTTTGAATATAAAGATACCATTATAAATTTGCTGGATACACCTGGGCATAAAGATTTTGCAGAAGATACATATAGAACTTTAACAGCAGTAGATAGTGTAATTCTTGTAATAGATAGTGTGAAAGGTGTTGAGGAGCAGACTGAGAAGTTAAGTGCTGTTTGTAGGATGAGAAATACGCCTATTATAATTTTCATTAATAAGATGGATAGGGAAGGTAAAAATCCTTTCGATTTGCTTGATGAAATTGAACAAAAGCTAAATATAAAAACAGTTCCACTTACTTGGCCATTAGGTGCAGGTTCATCTTTTAAGGGTGTTTATAATATATATGAAAATAATATTTTACTTTTTGAACCAAATAAAACTAAAGTAGAAGATGAAGTAATTGTAATTGAAGGAATAAATGATCCTGATATAGATAAATTGTTACCAGCTTATGTAGAAAAATTGCGTGAGGATTATGATTATATTACAGGAATTTATGATAAATTTGATAAAGAAAAATATTTGAACGGCGAGCAATCACCTGTTTTTTTTGGTAGTGCTTTGAACAATTTTGGTGTTAAAGAGTTATTAAATACGTTTATTGAGATTGCACCTTTTCCAAAAGATAGAGAAACTACAGCTGGGATAGTTAGACCAGATGATGAAAAATTTTCTGGTTTTGTTTTTAAGATACACGCCAATCTTGATCCGAAGCATCGTGACAGAATAGCATTTTTGAGGGTTTGTTCTGGTAAATTTGAGAAAAATAAAATGTTTTATCATGTTAGATTGAATAGACAGATGAAATTTTCTGCACCATTTTCTTTTATGGCTAGTAGAAAAAATGTATTAGATGAAGCCTATGCAGGTGATGTTGTTGGGTTGTATGATACAGGTAATTTTAAAATTGGTGATACTTTAACAGAAGGTGATAATTTTCTATTTAAAGGAATACCAAGTTTTTCACCTGAAATTTTCAAAGAATTGCAGAATTTAGATCCATTAAAGAGTAAACAATTGGAAAAAGGAATTAGACAGCTTACGGATGAAGGTGTAGCACAGTTATTTTATATGGTTAATTCTAATAGAACGATTGTTGGAACTGTAGGAGAATTGCAATTTGAAGTTATTCAATATAGATTGTTGCAAGAGTATGGAGCTTCTTGTAGATTTAACCCATTAAATTTTGTTAAAGCAGTATGGGTTTATTATGATGACGAAGAAGAATTTAAAGAATTTTCCCGCTTAAAAGGACAAAATCTTGCCAAAGATAAATTCGGGAGTTACGTATTTTTAGCTGAAAGCCAATGGGCTCTTGATAGAACTATTGAAAAATTCCCGAAAATCACATTCAAATTTTCTGCCGAGCACAATATTAGTGAGTTAGAGCCTGAAGAATAAAAAAAAATTGTAATTTAAATGAAAGATTATTATAATTAATTGTTGTATAATATTAATAATTTTGGTTATAAATATATTAAATTTACAAAACAATTAGGAGTAATAATATGAGAAAAATTTTATTTTTTTTAACCCAAATTATTCAATAGATGGATAAATATCTTGATAAGTTAAAAGAAAT
>DAOSVM010000056.1:0-6936 GCA_035379625.1 Ignavibacteriales bacterium
CTTCACAATAATCATAAGTAAAGACCCAATCTTCCAACTTGGTAATTTTAGCCTCAGGAAGATTTCGAGTAATAACACTTTCATATAAAGGTTTATCTTTTTTCGAAATAATAATTTCAGCAGGATTTATGAATAAAAGTTGTTCGATTAATTTCGAATTTTCTATTTCAAAAACGTAAAATTCACCTGTGGAAATATCACTAAATGATATTCCAGTATAATTTTTATCTACAACAATAGAGCATAAAAAGTTGTTAATTTTATGGTTCAAAATTTTATCAGAAATTGCTACACCAGGTGTTACAACTTCAACAACTTCTCTTTTAACAATTCCTTTTGCTAATTTCGGATCTTCTACCTGTTCACAAATAGCAACTCTATAACCTGCTTTAACTAATTTATATAAATAATTATCTAACGCATGATATGGAAAGCCTGCTAAAGGGATATCTTCCATTTGCTCTGTTTTTCCTCTTTTGGTAAGAGCTATTCCCAAAACTTGTGATATAATTTTGGCATCATCATCAAAAGTTTCATAGAAATCGCCCATTCTATAAAGTAAAATTGAATCTTTATATTTTTCTTTAATTTTATAATATTGTTCCATTAAAGGAGTTAGAGCCATAGCCTTTCCTAAAAAAAAAAATTAACTTTTTAATTTACAAAAAAAAGTGAACTTTTAAAAAATTTCATTATATTTCAAATTCTATTATTAAATACCATTAGCTTAAAATATGAATAATATCAATTTAAATTTGATACCAATCCGAATTGTCAATTTTGAAATTAAAGATGAAAGAGTTGTTCTCTTTGTACCTAAATTTCAGAGTAAAATTTTATTAAAAGTTTTTCCAGGATTGAAGAACTTATTTTTTAAGGTAAAACTTGATCCATTAGCGAGTAAAGTATGGCAGCTAATTGATGATAAATCCAATTTAAGCTTACTTCTAGAAAATGTCAAAAATTCAATTGCAGATAATAATATCGAAGAAAGAACATTAAAATTTATTTTTCAGTTATATCATCATAAATTCATTATACTTAAGGAAGGCTTATGATTCAAGAAAAATCAAAAACAATTCGTGCTTGGGTTATTCTCATTTTAACAACTTTAGCTGTCGGCGGAACTTATTATGTCTATGATTCAATTTCACCACTTAAAGAACTTTTGCATACTCAATTAGGTTTTAATTCAACACAATATGGATTTTTATTTAGTTCATATTCCTTCTTAAATACCTTTTTACTTTTAGCTTTATTTGGCGGAATTTTTTTGGATTTGTTTGGTATTAAAAAAACTGGTTTTATGTTTGTTTCATTATGTACAGTTGGAGCTTTAATTACAGCTTATGGAGCTTCTGATATTTATAAAGGAAGTGTGATTTACAACTTTATGAATAGCTTTTGGAAAGATTATTCACCTGAATTAAAAATGATGGTTTTAGGACGTATAATATTTGGCTTAGGAGCTGAAACTTTAATTGTTGTACAGAATAAAATAATATCAAAATGGTTTAAAGGCAATATGCTTGCTTTTGCATTTGCAATAAATTTAGCAATTTGTAGATTAGGAACTGCTGCGGCTTTGATTTTTTCTCCACAAATTGCATTAAATCCTAAATTTGGACTTAATTTTGCTCTTTGGTTTGCGGGAATTATTATGGCTCTTGGTTTTATTGCCTTTATTGGTTATATGATTATTGATAATTGGCATATAAAGATTGGTTTAAATGCTGATGAAAGAGCTAATCTTTCTGATTTCAAAGATTTGATCAAAAATAAAGAGTATATTTACATAATAATCTTATGTGTAACATTTTATTCTGCTATTTTCCCATTTCAGTCATTTGCACCTGATATTCTTCACAATAAATTCAAAGTAAATTTAGAAATGGCTGGAATTTTAACAAGTATAATTATTTGGGGGACAATTATATTCACACCATTGTTTGGCTTTATTTTTGATAAATTTCACAATGGTGGGAAAATGATGTTGTTCGGGTCATTTTTATTGTTGGTTTCGCATACTTTACTTGCATTTACAAATTTAACTCCTTATATTTTAATGTTTATTTTAGGAATTGCATTTTCACTTGTTCCAGCGGCTATGTGGCCATCAGTTGCATTGATAGTTGAAGAAAATAAACTCGGTATGGGATTTGGTCTTATGACATCGCTACAAAATTTAGGTTTATGGGCTTTTCCTATTTTAGCTGGCTATATCACAGATATAAGTAATCCCGGAATTAAGCCTTCTGATATTGAGGCGGGTAGGGCAACTTTAAATTATACCAATACAATGATAATTTTTGTTGTTCTATCGATAATTGCTTTAGTGTTTTCATATTTATTAAACAAAACACAAAAATTAAACAAGGTGTGATATGAAAAAAATTAAAAAGATTGGAATATTAACAGGTGGCGGTGATTGCCCAGGATTAAATGCAGTAATACGTGGGATTACTAAACCTGCACTTGAAGACGGAATTCAGGTTTATGGTATTGAAGATGGTTTTGAAGGACTTGTAGAAGGAAAAGCAAAAGAAATTTACGCGCATAATGTTAGTGGTATTATAGCACTTGGCGGTACAATTTTGGGCTCATCAAATAAAGGTGACCCTTTCCATTGGCCAGTTAAAGTAGGTGATAAAATAGAAATTCAAGATAAGAGCCAAGATGCTGTAAATAATTATAAACTCTGGGGCTTGGATGCTTTAGTTGCTATCGGTGGCGATGGAACAATGCATATTGCTAATAAATTATCTCAAATGGGATTAAACATCGTTGGGGTTCCTAAAACTATCGATAATGATCTCGAAGCTACCGATCAAACTTTCGGTCACGATACCGCTGTTTCAATTGTTACAGAAGCTATTGACAGATTACATACTACTGCATCATCTCATCATAGAGTTATGGTTGTCGAAACAATGGGAAGGTATGCTGGATGGATTGCATTAAACGGTGGCTTGGCTGGTGGGGCAGATATTATTCTTATTCACGAATTACCTTTTGAATGGGATGTTGTTTACGAAAAAGTTTTGGCCCGTAGCAGAAAAGGCAAGAGATTTAGCATTGTTTGTGTTTCAGAAGGTGCAAAACCTAAAGATGGTGATATGGTTGTAAAAGCAACTGATGTAAAAAGAACTGATCCTATTCAATTAGGTGGTATTGCAGAACTTGTAGCAAAAAATATCGAAAATAATACAGGGCTTGAAACACGAGTTACTGTCTTAGGGCATATCCAAAGAGGCGGATCTCCTACCGCTTATGATAGAATTCTTTCAACTCTATATGGTACTAAAGCTTATGAACTCCTTGCAAAAGCAAAATTTGGCCACATGGCAGCTTTAAAAGGTGGAAAAATTACTTCTGTTAAGATTGAAGATGCTATTGCAAAACAAAAACTTGTTACTCCAAACACCCAACAAGTACTTGCAGCAAAATTGGTCGGTGTAAGTTTTGGTACAAAAGATGTGTAAAACCAAAGCACCTTTATCGGTGCTTTTTTTGTGAAATTAATAAAAAATAAAAAAAATACTTGACAAATGCCAAAAAAAATATTAAATTAGTATTTCAAATTTAGAAAAATATGGGGTCGTAGTTCAGTTGGTTAGAACGCCTGCCTGTCACGCAGGAGGCCGCGAGTTCGAGTCTCGTCGGCCCCGCACAACAAGAAACTCTCTTCTATAAGAGAGTTTTTTTTATTTAGCTCGGACGGTATAAGCATGAACAATCGAACAGCTCGCGGATTTTCTAAAAGCCTATAATACCAACTATTTTCATATTTTCTTTTAAATATTTCACATTATAATAACCAAATTTTCTAAAATTTTATTATATTCCTTATAAAAAAATATTTCCAATGATAAACTTTAATATTGTTTGGATTATAGCAACTTTCCAAGGAATACTTCTAGCTTTTTTCCTATTTTTGCGTAATGACAGAAAAATTAATATCCCTTTAACTCTAATTATGCATTAGGAAATAAAAAGGCGGCTAAGTATTATCTATAAAAAACCTTCCAACCAAAGCCGTTTTTTACCATAAGTTGAAATTTTTAGGACCTTACCCCTAGAGCTTTTTACTACCCAACTTCCTAATGCAAAGCAAAGGTTCTATATTTTAAATCGTGTGATGGGCGTGAATGGTATACATTTTTAATACCTAAATGAGCAGCTGTTAAAAAATTACGAAGTGCGTTTTTATAATTTCCTGTACCTGCTAAAACTTTAGCAGTATTATAATATATATTAAGATTAAACTCATCATATTCTTTGGCTTGGTTATAATATATTAATGCTAACTGATAATCTCCACTTCTTTTTGCGGAGATACCTAAATTTAGTAATTCAATACATCTTCGAGAGCTCATCAGATTGTTCCTTTATTTAATTATTTAGAACTAATTTGTAACGTCCTTCTTCAAGAAAGTTACTGAGTTTTGGAATTATTTGTATTAAAATTCTTTGGTTTTTATATTCTTCTTCTCCGGAAAATCTACCAATTCCTCCCCAGCCACTTCCTGAAACCATAATCTCACATATTTCTGGATCAAATTTAATTCCATATGCTTGCCAAAATTCAACAATACTCTTAGCCCTATTAAAACTTAAAATATAATTTGATTCAGGTGTTCCGCCAATTTTACTTGCCATTCCTTCTATAACAATTAAATATTTAATTTTATCTGTTAGATAATTCTGCTTAAGTTTTTCTAACATATTCTGCAGCTCTTTACCAACTCTATATAAATAATCATAATCTGTTTCAGGTATTTTGTACGAATTAAACGCAAATTGTATTTGTTTTGTTAAAGTATAACGTTTATATTCTTTTTCATAAATAAAAAGCTCGGCTGGTAGTTGGTTTACAGCCTCTTGAACTTCTTCAATTTTTTGTAATTTTTCTTCTGAAACTCTTTTTTCATCAGTTAGTGCTTTAAAACTTAAAATAAAAAGCACTAACATAATTATAAATAAAGATGTCATTAAATCGACATAACTTGGCCAAAAAAAATCATTTGAAAGTTTTTTCATAACTAATTTTTATTTGTTTTAAATAAATTTTTAATTGTTGATATAAATCCATCCTTTTGCTCAGTATTCTCATTACTTTTAACAGTATTATTATTTGATTGATTATTGTGATTTTTATTTGTGTTTTCACTTTTTAACTTTTTAATTTCGTCACGATATGTATTAGCTTTTTGTGAATTTTGTTCAATATTTTTAAGTATAGCTAAATTTCTACTAGTCTCTAGCGTATTTTTTTCTATGTTTTGAATTTTATTTAATTTTTCTGAAATTGTCGACGTATTATTTAGTAAATTTATTAGATTTTCTTTTAATTCGTTTACATTAATAGATAAACTATTTAAATTTTCAGTATTATTTGAAATATTATTTAATGCTTGCAATTGTGTGGAAATCTTATTTATATTTTCATTTAATTCACCAACATATTTGAGAAAAAGATTATCATTTTGATTTATATCGAAAATATCATTTATAGTTTTTAAAACTTGGTCAGATATTTCTATGATACGTTTTTTATAATTATATAAAAATTCTCTAATATCATCTTCGGAACTGTTAATATAATTTAATAATTTCTCATAGCTGTTATCCAAACTGTCAAAATGTTTTTTTATGTAATCAATAACTTGCACATATGTTGTTTCATTTTTATTTACTATTTCACCGATATAACCAATATTCCTTTCAAAATTTGATAGTCTATCGAGTAAAGCTACTATTTTAGAAACTAACTCTGAAGCAGCTTTAGATGAATTTTCAAGTTCTCGTGTATATATTTGGTATTTTTCAAGATTATGAGATATTTCCTCAATACGTTCAAAAGTTTGTGTGTTAAATTTGACAATTTTACTTATATTTAAACCTTCAATCTTTTCTAATAATTGTATTTGTTTTGATATATTTTCAGAAATTAATTTAATTGTATTATTTGAAGTAGCTAAATTATTACCAAATTCACGATTAAATTCTACTAAACTATCGCGAAACTCTATTATTTCTCTCCCTAATTGATTGCCAGTTAAAGGTAATAAATTAATTTGCAAAAAATTTAAATAATCATCTAAAGCTTTATCTTTTTTTCTTTTTGCATCTTTAAAAATTTTAGTAGAAAGGATAGATGTTAATAATAAACCAAAAAAACTACCAACCATTGCAATAAGAACACCCATTAAAAAGCTATTTATTGCTTCTTGATTAAATTTACCATCTCTAATTAAGAAAAATATACCTAAAATAACACCACTAAAAGTTCCTAATAAACCAGTATAAAGTGGTCTTGGAATAATAGAAATGATTTGTTGCTCAATATTATCACAAACTCTTTCTGTTAAATTTTTTATAACGTTAAAATCAATAGAATTAGTGCAATTATTAGCTAAATAACGATTTGTATTTTTAATAATACTTTGTAACTCATTACTTGGTTTAATTTGCGGATTAGATATTGCAATAAGATTAACTTTAATATGCTCGGAAGAATTTTCTTGGTCTGTATTACTAATTTGTTTTGTTTTTTTATCTATATATTTAGGAACTATGCTTAAATATGTACTTTCTTCTAAATTAATATTTTCAGGGAAGATGTTTCTAAGTATTATGCTAATTTTTAAAGCCCTTATAAAAAAAATATATTGAATGGCAATGATTACAATAACAATCAAAACTGTTATAAATGAAGCTAAATCCATAATTATATTACTCCAAACTTAATTTTTGTTTTTTCTTTAACAACTAATCTGTTTTGATCTTCAAATAATTTCCCAATTGAGTTAGGTAATTGTTCAATAATATTTGTATTGGGTGTTAAACTGTTACTATATTCGCATACAGGAGCTAATAAATTTCTTTCATTTTGAATTGTTCTACTAATAATATTTGGGTTATGGATATAAAGTT
>DAOSVM010000057.1:0-6588 GCA_035379625.1 Ignavibacteriales bacterium
TTTTGCCACCTATTGAAATAGGTGGCAAAATTTTCTTATGCCTACACCGTCTGAGATAATGAATAAAAAAAGCTCCCTTATTTTTTTGGGAGCCTTAATCTCTTATATTTGCTTTAATGCATCTTCAAGATCATTGAGTATATCATCAACTTTTTCTAAACCAATGGCCATTCTTACGCCACCGGGATGAATATCGTGATGTAATAACTCGTCTGGCGGAACGCTGCTATGCGTCATCGAAGCAGGATGTTCAATCAACGTACGTGTATGGCCTAAACTTACAGCTAAAGTCATAGTATATGAATTTTGTGCAATATAATTCATTAATTCACGCCCTTTTGCCCTTTGATCATCAAAATTATTTCCCTTTAATACAAAATACAATAAACTACCGGGGGCAAAATTACCATCAAAATCAACCATTTGAATTTTGGCCAATTCATAATCTTCAAAACTTGGCAGTCCGGGATAATTTACAAACTCTACTTTCGGATGTTTTCCTAAAAAGTCTGCAATTTTATACGTGGATTGTATCTCCTGTTTTAATCTTAAAGGAAGAGTTGGTAGCCCATAAGTGCCTATTGCCCAAGCACTTTTAGAGTTTAAAGGTCCACCGAAATCTTTTCTGTATAAAAGTAACATTATTAAATATTCTTTTCGTGTAATTACAGCACCGCCCATATCTGTACCAAAACCTGATATATGTTTTGTTAACGAATGAACAACAAAATCAGCACCGTGCTCAATTGGCCTTTGGCAAAATGGTGATGCAAATGTATTATCTACTACTATTTGTATTTGCTTTTCTTTTTCTCTTGTTTTATTTACTTCATCAACAATATTTCTAATTGATTTAATATCAATAAGTTTTAAATTTGGATTAGATGGAGTTTCAAAATAAATTACTCTTGTTTTATCAGTAATAGAATTTTTAATTTCATCAAGATTTTTCAAATTCAAAAATTTAACATTAATATTGTATCTTGGATACCAATTTTTAAAAAGTGAAAATGTACAACCATATAATGTTCTGTGAGTGATAATCTCATCCCCTGTTTTGGTTAAAATTCCTAAAGCTGCAGATATTGCAGCCATACCAGTTGCAAAAGTAACACATATTTCACCTTTTTCTACATCGGCAAGGCTTTCTTCTAACATATCCTTGTTAGGTTCACCTAATCTTTCATAGATAAAAATCGGATTTTTTTCTTGTTCTTCTGTTCCAAAAGTTGTAAATCCCATTGCGCCGCGGTCAACACTTTCTAACCTAAAAGTTGCTGATGATGTTATTGGAGCCACTACGTGATGAGTATAATCCCATTTGTTTGTTTGATGTTTGCCGTAAATTAAATGAGTTTGCTGTGAATAATTTTTTTCATTTTTCATAAAAAACACCTTTTTTATTGTAGTATATATCTTAAATTTAACATAATCTTAATTTATTTTAAACTTTTATTTTGTATATTTGCAACCTTTTTTTTATTTTTTTTAATAAAAAATGCATTACCACTGTTTTAAAGCGATAATGCAATAATAACAATCTCATAAACTATATAGTAGAATTATATATCAAATCGATTTTTTTTTGAAATAACCTGAATTAATTGCTTCATACCAATCATTAGGAGCTTCATCTTGGTGGCCTAATTTGTAATTAATATTTCCCCTTAGAAAATAATATAAAGGATTAACATTTGGTTTGCTTTTTTCAATCAGATAACATAATTCATCATAAGCTTTTAACTTTTCACCGCAAAACTCGTATGCAATGGCTTTATTCAATTTAACATCATAAAATTCTTTCTCTGAAGCAATATTATAATCATCAAGTGCGGCGTTAAAATCTTTTAGCGCTAATTTTGCATTACCACGATTATAATAAATAAAACCTTCGTTTGGTGTAAATTCAAGGGCTTTATTATAATCTTCAATAGCACCTTCATAATCACCAATATAATATTTTGCATTTGCACGATTGTTATAAACTTTATATAAAGAATTATCTAACTCAATAGCTTTATTGTATTCATCTATTGCACCTTGAAAATCTTTATTTAAAAATTTACAATAACCAATTGAAAAATAATAAGTTGGATTATTAGGTTGTTTTTCCTTCAAACGGTTAAAATAATCAATGTCATTATAATCGGTATCGTTGCTTATCCAGTTAATCTGTTTGAATTCATCCAATTCTGCGGCTTTTACATAATCCGACATTGCAGAATTTAAATCACCAATTTGTCTGTAAGCATCTGCACGAAATCTATAGGACATAAAGAAAACAGGATCAATTTCAATGACTTTTGTAAAAGCTGTAACAGCATCTGAATAATTTTTAGCGAGAAAATTTGCTAAACCTAACATAAAATATTCAAATGGGAAAATAAATTCTTCTGATGCGATGTTTAAATCATCAGCTGCACCTTTATAATCTTTCATATAAAATTTCAAACAACCACGATAAAAATAAAAATTTTTGTTTGTTCTTTCTATAGACAAAATTTCATCATATTCATTCAATGCACCATTAAAATCATTCAAATTTTCTCTTGATAATGCCACTTTAATTATATGAGCAGTAAAATAAGCACCTGTAATTGAATATTTAATTACTTCATTATATTTTCTTTGCACAAACTTAATAGTTAACATACTCATTTCAGGGTATGAATTATCACCCAATAAAATAGACTCTTCATGTTTATCTTTTTTTTCATACTCGTCTGCAATTTTATAATCTTCCAAAGCAGCATTTAAATCACCTAAACAAAATTTGGCATATCCACGTTGCATATATGATGTGCTTAAGGAAGTTTCATCACCTAATTCTATAGCTTTTGTTAAATATTCAATTGCATTAGAATAATTATGAGAAGATATTTCAAAAGAAGCAAGCCTATTATAATCCTCACTTTTCTTATCTTTCTTATTGTAAAGTTCTTCTAGATTAAAATCACTAGTTAGTAAATATAAAAAACGATGTGGCTTTAGGTTAATATTATTTTTAAAAATTGCAATAATATCTTTCATCACAGCTTCATAATCATTTTGGTTTTGTTTCAATTTTATTCTATATTGATAAGCTTCTATGAATTCAGGAATAACGGAAATAGCATAATTTAAATCTTTTTCTAATTCATCAAATTTACCTAGTTCATATTTAATTTTGAAAATCAGTTCAAAAGCTGTACGATGTTTATTATCAACACTTATAATTTTTTGTGCGTATTCTAAAGCTTCATCAGTATTACCTAATTCATATTTAATTTCAGCGATGTTATAATAAATATCTTTATGATTAGGATTAATATCCAAACAGGAGTTAAATTCTTCAATTGCGGCTAATTTATCCCCTAAGTAATATTTGCAAAGAGCTTTAAAATATTTTGCATAATAATTTAAGTCGGGATCTTCGTCAAAGCTTATATATTTATCGAATTCAATTAAAGCACCTTGGTAATCTTTTAAATCAAACTTTATGTAAGCTATATTGTAATGTAAATATACTGGGTAATCAGGATCAATTTCTTGTAATGTTTGAAAAGCATCTAAAAATTTATTTTTATCTCCATAAAATGAAATAAATAATTGATATTTATATAATTTAATTAAACTGGGATCTTTTATATTTAATTTACTTAATATCTGTGAAACTTTTGTTTCAATATAATTAAACTCAAAGCCATCTACTCCAAAGTCATTATTTAGGTACTTTTCTATGATTACTTTCTCTTCTTGTGTTAAATCAATATATTTTTCAAGAAGTTTTAATTCTTCTTTGTATTTTGAATAATCATTAAGTGAAGGAATAAATGAAAATGGTATTATCATAATAACTCCATAATTATATTATTTAAAAACTATTCTTTAAGACTGAATTTAGTTTATTTTTTCCAAAAATTTAATTTATATAAATAATGAACAGTGAGCATTGAATAAAATTTGTTTTGTTGGGAATAATTTACTAATTTTTTTAATTTTGTGATTGTTTTATTTTTAAAATTGTTAAAAGGAATTATATCGTTTTTACAATGTATTTTTGCAATTTTTTAGCATTTCGGGTAATTGGCATCTCGGTGATTTTGGTCAATTCATTTTTTCCGGAAAATTTTGAATGAATATTTATTATAAAAAAAGAATTTTCAGCGGGCCGTTCCGGCCCGCTGGCCCCTTGCAGCATTCGTCTTGCTGCAAGGGGCTTAAGCTTACACCGTCTGAGCTAATGTATAATTTGATTTTGAATTGTTTGGATTAATTTATAAATTAGTAGTTTATAATTTATTTCGAGTTTTATGGAAAAGTTTTCTTATTTTAATGAAAATAAAATAGATTTTGAAAAAGAATTAAACGCATCGCAATTAAAAGCTGTTACATCTGTAGATGGAACTTACCTTGTAATTGCTGGAGCAGGGAGTGGGAAAACTCGCACTTTGGTTTATCGCGTGGCTTACCTTATAAACAAAGGATTTAGCCCAAATTCTATCGTTTTACTAACTTTTACACGTAAAGCAGCCGAAGAGATGATGTCTCGGGCTTCTTCCCTTTTGGATGAGCGTTGCTATCGTATAAATGGCGGAACTTTTCATTCTTTTGCTAATCTTACTTTGCGTAGATACCACAATGTTGTTAAGCTTAATCCTAATTTTACAATTTTAGACCAGGCCGATAGTGAAGATTTGATTTCGCAGATAAGAAAAGAGCACTTCCCTAAGGTTGATAAGCGTTTCCCTAATAAAAGTGCAATATATTCGCTAATTTCGTTATCAGTTAATAAAGAGCTCCCTATTTTTAATTTGATTGAAACGGAATATCCTTATTTACTTAATTTTGCTGATGATATTTATCAAATTTCTGAAAACTATAAAAAAATGAAATATGAAAATCAGTTGTTAGATTATGATGATTTGCTTATTTATTTAAATAATTTTTTAATGGACGACTCGATTATTTCCCAAAATTTTGTAAATTCTATTAATTTTGTTATGGTTGATGAGTTCCAGGATACTAATAAACTACAAGGCGAAATTGTAAAAAATCTTGCAAAACGCAACAATAATATTATGGTTGTGGGAGATGATTGCCAGTCGATTTATGCGTTTCGCGGCGCAAATTTTAAGAATATTATCGATTTTCCAAAACTTTTTCCTAATTGTGAAATTATTTTTTTGAATGAAAATTACCGTTCGATACCGCAAATTTTAAGTCTTGCTAATGTTGTAATTGATAACGCAGTTGAAAAATTTCCGAAAAAATTGGTTTCGATGCGAGAAGATGGCAATATGCCAACAATAGTTTTTACAAAAAATGAGAATGAGCAAAGTATTTTTGTTGTTAAAGCTATTTTAAAATTATATGAAAAAGGTGTAAAATTCCGTGATATTGCTGTCCTTTTTCGCTCAAGTTTTCACTCGTTTGATTTGGAAATATATCTACAAGCAGCCGGTATTCCGTATATAAAATACGGTGGTTTGAAATTTGTAGAAAGCGCACATATAAAAGATGTTTTGGCATTTGTAAAAATTGTACAAAATAGAAACGATAGCTTATCGTGGTTAAGAATTTTGCAACTTTTTGATGGAGTTGGTCCCAAAGCTGCAAATAAATTAGCACAATTATTTAAGGATCCAAATTTTAACTGGCAAGCACCGATTTCAAATATTCACAAAGGAAAATACAACATTGAAAATTTACTTTTCTTTTTAAGTGATATTTTCACCAATAATTATAAACTTCCGGATTTGTTAGAGAAAATTATCCAATTTTATTTGCCAATATTTAAAAATCTTTACGATGATTACGAAAAGCGTTACAAAGATTTTGATGTTATGATAAATTTATCGACAAAATATAGTAGTATAAACACATTTTTGAACGATATGGCCTTAGATCCACCGCGCGATTCAGTTGTTGGCATAGATTCTTTTGATAAAGAAAACGATTGCCTAACACTAACAACAATTCATTCGGCTAAGGGCTTGGAATGGCACTCTGTATTTATAATAAATATGTTAGAAGGCTATTTCCCATCATCACAATCATTATCATCAGTAGATTCACTTGAAGAAGAAAGGCGTTTGATGTATGTAGCCACTACACGTGCAAAAAATAACCTACTTTTAACTGTCCCAATGGAAATGTTTAGCCGCTACGAAGGTTATACATTGCCAAAAGTTTCTCGATTTGTTGAAGAGATAAATAAAAGTCATATTTGTAATACGATGTATTACGATAGCAAAAAAGATTTTTAAGAAAGTTATATTTAGCTCAGACGGTGTAGGCATTAGCCCGTGCGCCGTGCGGCGCACGGGCGGGCTAACGCCCAAAATTTTTTTAAATCCGCATATTACCAATAACTACTACAACCTATTCTATTCAATCACGCATTTGCCTATTACTTTTATTATGAAATATTTTTCATTTCAACGATATATGAAAATGTTCTCCTACAATCGCAAAATATTTTCCATATACAAAATAATTATAATAAAAAACTTTTTCAGCTATCTTTTTCCTTGAATGTAAGCAACTTATTGCGGTAATACTCGTATTGTTTTTTTCGCGCTTCAATTTCTGCCGGTAAGCCTTGCG
>DAOSVM010000058.1:0-6531 GCA_035379625.1 Ignavibacteriales bacterium
AAACAGATAACATTTTTAAGAATTCTTCTTTTTCTTTTGGATTAAGTTTATCTAATTCGGCTTCACTAAATCGATTGGATGAACCTAAGTCGAGAATTTTGTTCACTGTATCGAAGGCTTTTGCAGTATTAGATATTTCGATTTTATCAGTTTGCAGAACACTTTTTGTAGTTTTTTTAAAAAAAAGATTGGTTTTATCAATAAAAGTTTTAAATATATTGCTTAATTCTGAAATCATTTTTTATCCTTTTTTCCACATTATCGATATTTTTATAGAAATATTTAAAATATTAAAATGCTTTTTTTTCTTTATTAATTTCTGTATATTTGAAAGATAATTTACAAATATTTTGATATTATTATGGTAAAAAGTTTAACTGGATTTGGAAGTTTTCAAGGTGAAAATAATGACATTAAGGTTGTTGTTGATTTAAAAAGTATTAACAGCAAATTTTTGGATTTAAATTTTTCAATGCCTAAAAATCTGTTTTCAGCGGAATATGAATTAACAGAAATATTAAAAAAATATATAAGTAAAGGAAAAATATCTGTTAGAATTACTATTGAAAAGAAACTTAACTTAAATAGATTAGAGATAAATGAAAATGAATTAGAATATTATTATGCTCTTTTGAATAAAATTAAAGAAATTACACAAATTCAGGAAGAAGTAAAGCTTTCTCATATACTTTCTTTTAAAGATATTTATAATGTTGATACTAATTCTGAATGTGAAGAAGAAAATTTAAAACTAGTTAAAAATATTTTTGAAGAAGCAGTAAAAGATCTTTTAAAATCAAAAGTAAATGAAGGTAAAAGATTAGGCGAAGATATAAAAAAAAGAATAAAGAATATAGAAAAATTGTTCAAAGAGTTTGAGAAGCTAAACAAAAAAGCTGCAGAAGAAAAATACGCCAAAGCCAAAGAAAGAATAAAAAATTTAATCAATAATAGCAGTCTTAATGATGATAGGTTATATTTAGAATTGGCGATAATAATTGACAAATCTGATATTACAGAAGAATTAGTAAGATTAAAGAGCCATATTAAATTTTTTATTGAGACCTTAAAAGGAAAAGATGAATTATCTAAGAGACTTCTTTTTATTGTTCAAGAAATGCAAAGAGAAGCAAACACAATTTCAAACAAGACAGAATCAGCGGATATTTTGAAGAATATAGTTCTTATAAAAGAAGAAATTGAAAAAATAAAAGAACAGCTAGCAAATGTTGAATAATACAGCCAAAATAATTGTAGTTTCAGCGCCAAGTGGAGCTGGAAAAACTAGTATTCTTAAACATATATTGTCAACTTATAAAAATATAATATTTTCTGTATCAGCAACTACAAGGCCTAAAAGAGATTATGAAGTTGATGGTGTTGATTATTTTTTTTTAAGTAAGGAAGAATTTGAAGAAAAAATTCGAAATAATGAATTTATAGAATACGAAAAATTCTATGATAATTATTATGGAACATTAAAAAAATTTGTTGATGACAATTTAGGAAAAGGTTTATCTGTAATTTTAGAAATTGATGTTAATGGTGCAAGTAATATTAAAATAATTTATCCAGACGCTGTAACAATTTTTATTGCTCCACCAAATATAGAAACTTTAATAGAAAGGTTAAAAAGTAGAAATACAGAAGATGAAGAATCATTGAGAAAAAGAATTGAACGGTTTGAATATGAATTGTCATTTGCTGATAAATATGATTATAAAATAGTAAATGATAAATTAGATGTAGCTATTAAAGATTTTGAAAATATATTAAAAAAAGAAAATATCATATAAATTGGAGGCATTATGCAACTAGGTCCAGTTGAAATATCAAAATTAGAAGCAAATGGTAATAATATTTATGAAGCGGTTGCAGTAACAGCAAAGAGAGCTAAAGAAATTAATGATTTATACAAAATTGAATTTAATAATAAAATTTCAAATATTCCTAAAAGTAGAGTTGATGAAGATGGAGATGAATTAATGAACCATGATCAAGTAAGAATTTCTTTGGAATTTGAAAAGAAATTAAAACCACATCAATTAGCATTAGAAGAAATGTTACAAGGTAAAATAAAATATCGTTTTGCAAGGCCAAAACATGGTCATCATCATTCAAAATAAATTATAGAATTATATATAAATGTTAATGATTTAAAAACAAGGGCGCTCTGCGCCCTTGTTTTTCCCCATGCGAAGCATGGGGGTATGCTTACACCGTCTGAGTTATATATATTTTTTATTTAAATTTAGCTTATGATAATCAAATGAATAAATTAGATAAGATAAGAATTGCTGAAAAGATTATAATTTTTAAATTTAGTCCATCATGCCAGATTAGTTTAAGAAAAGAATCTGAATTTGATGATTGGGTAAGTCAAAGAGAAATTGAATATGTAAAAGTAAATGTTATTAGCGAAAGAGATATTTCAAATAAGATAGCGGAAATTTTTAATATTAAACATGAGTCTCCCCAAATAATTTTTATAGAAAATGGAAAGCCTGCTTATTTTGCTAGTCATTATGATATTGATTTAAAATATTTAGAAAGTTTAATATAAATGTTTTTACCTATTACAAGAGAAGAAATTAAGAAACTCGGTTGGGATTCCATTGATATAATTTTAATAAGTGGTGATGCATATATAGATAGTTATTATAATGGTACTGCCTTAATTGGGAAATGGCTCTTAAAACATGGTTTTAAGGTAGCTGTGATTTCCCAACCTTCAATAAAATCAGCTGATGATATAGCCAAATTTGGTGAACCTAATTTATTTTGGGGGATTTCTTCGGGTTGTGTTGATTCTATGGTTGCCAATTACACTCCTTTGAAAAAATTTCGTAAAAATGATGACTTCACTCCCGGTGGTATTAATAACCGTAGACCAGATCGCGCATTAATTGTTTATACAAATTTAATTCGTAGATATTTTAAGAATACAAAACCAATTGTTTTAGGTGGGATTGAGGCTAGTTTACGCCGGGTTGCTCATTATGATTATTGGTCAAATGAAATACGACGTTCAATTCTATTGGATGCTAAAGCAGATATTTTAGTTTATGGAATGGGAGAAATTACGACTTTAAAATTGGCAAATGCTTTGAAAAATTCTTCTGAATGGAAAAATATTAATGGTCTATGTTATATTAGCAAAGAAAAAAAAGATGATTTCATTTCTCTTCCTTCATATTCAGAGGTAAGAGAGGATAAAGATAAATTTGCAAATATGTTCAATATTTTTTATAAAAATAATGATAATATAATTGGAAAAGGACTTTATCAAGAGTATGAAAATTCTCGTTTTTTGATACATAATCCCCCGCAAATACTACCTGATGAAAATTTAATGGATGAGATATATTCATTAGAATTTGAAAGAGATCTTCATCCTGCTTTAAAAAAATATGGTAAAGTTAAAGCTTTAGAAACTATAAAATATTCAATCACAACGCATAGAGGTTGTTATGGTGAATGTCATTTTTGTGCAATAACAGTACATCAAGGTAAAACGATTTCATCAAGAAGTGAAAAATCAATTTTAAGAGAAGTTGATTTAATTACAAAAGAAAAAAATTTTAAGGGTATAATTAGTGATTTGGGTGGTCCTACTGCAAATATGTATAAGATTGAATGTACAAAGAAAATCAATCACGGCGCTTGCCCAACTAAAAGATGTTTGTTCCCCGAAAGTTGTAAAGCATTGAAGATTAATCATTTACCAATAATTAATTTATTAAAAGAAATTAGGAAAAATAAAAAGATTAAAAAAGTTTTTGTTGCATCAGGCATCAGATATGATATGATTTTAGAAGATAAAAAATATGGCTTTGAATATTTACGTGATGTTATAAAATATCATACATCTGGACAAATGAAAATTGCACCTGAACATGTTAATGAAGAGATTTTACAAGTTATGGGAAAACCAAAAGCTGATAAGCTAGATTTATTTAAAGATATGTTTGATTCTATAAACAATAGTGAAAATTTAAAACAATATTTAACATATTATATAATAGCTGCTCATCCAGGATGTACAAAAAACGATATGTATAATTTGAAGAACTTTATGCTTAAAAAACTTAAGCACTTACCAGAGCAAGTACAAATTTTTACCCCTACTCCATCTACATATTCAACATTAATGTATTATTTGGAGAAAAATCCATTTACTGGCGAAAAAATATTTGTTGAAAAAGATAACAATAAAAAGCAGATACAAAAGGATATTATTTTACCCAATAAATAGTTATTTTTCGGCAATTATACATTGAACAATTCCAAAAGTAAAATAATATTTTTCGACTTTTGAAAAATTGGCTTTTTTTAGTAAGTCTACTAAATTTATTTTTTTATCAAATTCTTCAACAGAATCAGGAAGGTATTTGTAGGCTGAAAAATTACCTGATATAATCCCACCTATAAAAGGTAAAACTTTTTTAAAATAAGTTATGTAGAGTGCTCTAATAAAAATATTTTTTGGTAGTGAAAATTCTAGAATAGTTACTTTACCATTTGGTTTCAAAACGTTATAAAATTCTCGGAAAGCTTTTTCAATATCATAGAAATTTCTTACACCAAAAGCTACAATAATATTATCAAAAGAATTTTGTTTAAAGGGTAAATATTCTGCAACAAGTTGAGTAAGTTTATCCTTAATGTAACTTTTTTTTTGTTTATATAGTCTTAACATATTTATGGAGTAATCAGCAGCAAAAATGTTCAAATTATACTTTTTTTTGGCTGCAATTGAAAAATCTCCAGTACCGCAAGCGATATCTAAAACCTTACTAGGTTCGTTAAATTTTGTAAGTTTTACGGCTTTATTTCTCCAATAAATATCAAAGCCAAAACTGAGTAATCTATTTAAAAAATCGTATTTTTTAGCAATGTTTTCAAATATTTGTCGAACGAATATTTTTTTTTGCATGTTCTATTTTTATTGTTAAAAAAAAATTATAATTTGTTTTCACAAAATAACAAATATTGAGGTAAAAATGAAAAAATTTCTTGCATTGGCGTTAGTAATTTCTAATGTCATTTTTGGTCAAATCCCCAAAATTAATTTTGTTGAGTATGATTTGCCTAATGGTTTACATGTAATTTTACATCAGGATAAGAGTGCTCCCGTTGTAGCTGTAACAGTAACTTACCATGTAGGAGCAAAGAATGAATATCATGGAAGAACAGGATTTGCACATTTTTTTGAACATTTAATGTTTGAAGGTTCACCAAATATAAAAAGAGGTGAATTCTTTAAAATAGTTCAAAATGCAGGTGGTGAATTAAATGCTTATACATCTTTTGATCAAACTGTATATTATGAAATATTACCATCAAATCAGGCTGAGTTAGCTTTATGGTTAGAGTCTGAAAGGATGTTACATTTAAGAATTGATAGTATAGGAGTTGAAACACAACGTGGTGTAGTTTTAGAGGAAATGAAACAAAGGTATGACAATCAACCATACGGTAGATTATTACCATCTTTAATGTCTGCTGCATTTAAGGTTCATCCATATAAAGTTACTCCTATTGGTTTAGCAGAAGATATACAAAAAGCCACTTTGGAAGAATTCTATCGTTTCCATAAAACATATTATGTGCCAAATAATGCAGTTCTATCAATTTCAGGTGATTTTGAAATAGAACCTATGAAACAATTAGTTGAGAAATATTTTGGTGAAATACCTAAAGGTCAATATGAAATGTATAGACCAGGAAAAGAAGTTGAAGAACCTGCAAAAACAGCTGAAGTAATAGATACTGTTTATGATAAAATTCAATTACCAGCATTAGTGTTAGGTTATCATATACCAGAACAATCTCACCCAGATTTTTATGCATTAAATATGCTCACAACATTATTATCACAAGGTAATAGCTCCAGATTATATAAAGAATTAGTTGATAATAAACAAATTGCTGTTGCTTCAGCTGCTTTTCCATTTTTCCTTGAACAACCTGGTTTATTTATATTTTATACAATAGCAGCTCCTGGCATTAATGTAAATGATATTTTAAGTGTTATTGATGCTGAAATTGAAAAAGTTAAAAATGAACCTATCGGTGACAATGAATTTATTAAGCTTAAAAATCAAACTGAAAAAGATTTTGTAAATAGATTAAAAAATCAACAAGGTATTGCAATTCAACTTGCTGATTATCATATTTTTGGTGGAGGAACTGATAATATAAATAACGAATGGAATAAATTTGATAAAGTTACTAAAGAAGATTTAAAGCGTGTTGCAGAAAAATATTTGACTAAGAATAACAGAGTAGTTTTATATTATCTTCCACAACCTAAAAAGTAATTTCAGGAGTTAATAATTATGAAAAAGTATATAATCATATCATTTATTTTATTTATATCATTAAATTCATTTGCAATTGATAGAAGTATAAGACCATATTCTACACAACCACCTAAAATAGAATTTGGTAAATATGAAAAATTCACAACAAAAAATGGTATTACAGTACTCTTAGTAAAAAATGATAGATTACCAGTTTTATCGATTT
>DAOSVM010000059.1:0-6310 GCA_035379625.1 Ignavibacteriales bacterium
AAAACCGTAATTATTTTTTAAATCGCTGCAATTTGTATCAGCACCGAGATTTACCCATGATCCCAAATAAGCATGTCCTATAAAACCAGCATGCTGTTTGTTAGTAAATGGTAAAATTATGGAATATTCGACTTCCCCACCTAACTTACAAACTTTTCCTGCAGATACATTATCGTAAATATAAGCTTGGGCTTTAATTTGAGAACCTTCACCAATATAAGCAGGACCTTCAATTACTGCATTAGGGAAAATATTAACATTATTTTCTATAAATATAGGTCCTTTTGATGCATCTAAAACAACACCGGGTTTAACAATAGTTCCAGATTTTAAAATAACATTATCTTTTTCTACAATATGAACACCATCATAAACTTTTGCTTGATTTTTTTCATTTACATTTGCAGCAAGGTAACTATAATCATATAACATCATTTCGCTGTGATAATGAATAAGATCCCAATTATAATTTATTGTTTTTGCTTCAATTTCAAATATTTTTAAATTGTTAAAATCTTGATCAGAAATTAAATCATTTAACTTAGGTAAAAATTTTTCTAACATTTCACCATTTAATCTAGCTGCAACAACACCTTCTTTATTTTTATAGACAACACAATCCTTATTTTTTAAGTCGATAAACTTCAATAATTCATCTGTAGCAAGAGTTCTACCATTAATAAAAAGTACATCATTATCTGAAACTGTATTAATATCAAATTTATAAAGAACTTTTAAATATGGCTCAAGATATTTTCTGCAATGTAGAGCAATTTTATTATTTGGGAATAACCTAACAATTTTTTCTCTTAGAGAAGTCATTCCACAAACAAGATCATAAACAGGTCTTATAAAGATCAAAGGTTCTAAATTTTCATAGTGTATATCTTCGTAAATACAAATTTGCATCAAAAACCTATAAATTATTCAACGGTCACACTTTTAGCCAAATTTCTAGGCTGATCGACATCAAGACCTTTCAACACAGCTATATGATATGCTAACAATTGTAAAGGAATTACAGTCAATATAGGCATCAAGAAATCAAGAGTTGCCGGGATTTTAATAACATAATCAGCTAGCATATCCATTTTATTATCATCTTCAGTAGTTACAACAATAATTTTACCCTTACGAGCTCTAACCTCTTCTATATTGCTTATAATTTTGTCATAGATATTATCCTTTGGTGCAACAAAAACCACAGGCATATTTTCGTCAATCAAAGCAATAGGACCATGTTTCATTTCCGCAGCCGGATAACCTTCAGCGTGGATGTAAGAAATTTCTTTAAGTTTAAGAGCACCTTCCAAAGCAACAGGGAAATTGTAACCACGCCCTAAATATAAAAAATTAGTTGCATTAACAAATTGTTCAGCAATCGATTTTATGTAATCATTCTGTTCAAGGATCAGATTTATTTTATCAGGAAGATTCAGAATTTCATTTACAATATTTTGACCTTCTCTGACACTTAATTTATTCTTTCTAGCTAAAAGCAAAGTAATAAGAGCAAAAACCATTAACTGTGACGTAAAAGCTTTAGTAGAAGCAACACCAATCTCTGGTCCAGCATGAATATAAACACCTGCATCACTTTCACGAGCGATTGAACTACCTACAACATTACAGATACCTAGAACAAGCGCGCCGTGCAATTTTGCTTCTTTTAAAGCTGCTAAAGTATCAGCAGTTTCACCGCTTTGAGATATAAAAAATATTACGTCATCATTTTTTATAATAGGATTACGATATCTAAACTCCGAAGCATATTCAACTTCTACAGGAATTCCAGCCAATTGCTCGATCATATATTCACCAACAAGGGCCGAATGCCAAGATGTTCCACAAGCGCAAAGTATAATTCTTTTTGCGTTTACAATTCTATCAAGAACAGGCTCCAAGCCACCTAATTTAGCAGTACCTTGATCGTGCAACAATCTTCCTTTTATTGAATTATCTAAGGAATTAGGTTGCTCAAAAATTTCCTTCAACATGTAATGGGGGTAATCCCCTTTACTAATATCATCAAGTGTAAGATCTATTTCTTTAACTTCTTTAGAAATTTCATGATTTGTAATAGTTTTTATAATCACATCATCTTTTGTAACTTGAGCAATTTCATTATCACCGAGATAAACAACTCTTTCAGTATAATTTACTAAAGCCATTACATCAGAAGCTATAAAATTCTCATCTTTTCCGATTCCAATAACCAATGGTGAACCTTTTCTTGCAACTACAAGTTTATCAGGTTCTTTGGAATACATTACAGCTATGCCATAAGTACCTTCGACCAAAAGTAAAGAATGTCCAACTGCATCAAAAAGATTTAATTCTTTTTTCAAGAAATAATCAACCAAATGAGCAAGAACTTCAGTATCAGTTTCGGATTTAAATTCATATCCTAAACTAGATAGAAATAGCTTTAGTTCTTTATAATTTTCAATAATGCCGTTATGTATGACAGCTACTGTATTATCCGCATTAGTATGCGGGTGGGCATTGGTTTCAGTTGGTTTCCCATGTGTAGCCCATCTTGTATGAGCAATACCAACAACAGCATTATCTTTTATACTTTCAATTTTATTTTCAAGTTCAGCAACTTTTCCTACAGCTTTTACAACGTTAATTTTTTCATTTTTCAAATAACCAACACCGGCTGAATCGTAACCTCTGTATTCAAGTCTTTTTAAACCATTTATTAAAATTGTTAAACTATTTTTAAATCCAATATAACCTACAATACCACACATTAACAGCCTAATACTTTTTTGTAAAATTGCATACAAATATAATCACAGTACTATAAAAATCAAAATTAATTTTTTATCATTTGAAAAATTTAATATAGTATATACAATATATTCGTAGTAGGATATATATCACTTTTATTAAATTTTTGTAAAATCAAAATTTAATTTTGATATATTTATTTAATTTTTTATTTTTTGTTAAATAATATCAAGTAAATTTTAAGGAGTAGAAATGAAGCGTTTTATTATGCTTAGTTTTCTTTTTGCTGGGCTAATTTTTGGTCAGAGCAACAAATCAGATGTATTCCTACAAGGTTTTTATTGGAATTCCCCTCCCGGTGGTATTTGGTACGACTCATTAGCAAAATTAGCTCCTAAATTAGCTTCTTCTGGCTTTGGTGGAATATGGTTCCCATCTCCAGTAAAAGGTGGTGGAGGAGCTAGTTCAATGGGCTATGATCCATACGATCATTATGATTTTGGTGAATTTTATCAAAAAGGGAGCACGGAAACTAGATTTGGGAGCAAGAACGAATTAATAAAATCAGTGCAAACTTTCAAAAACTACGGAATTGAAGTTTATGCTGATGCAGTGCTTAGACATATGATAGGCGGAGATAAAGAACAAAGATACCAATGTAAACCTTACCCTACGTATCCTGATAAAGGATGGATGTCATTTAATCCTGCTTCTAAACGTTTCCCTAAAGATTCTAGTTTATTTATCCCAAATCAAGAACATTGTATAGAACCATGGGTACCTGCAGCATGGAGGTTTGGTGAGTGGTTAGATCATGACAAAAAAGCCGTAAGAGATAGTCTAGTTGCATGGGGACAATATTTAAAAAATGTTATAGGATTTAGCGGTTTTAGATTAGATGCTGTAAAAGCTATTACGCCCGGATTTATTGCAGATTGGTTAAAAAATACTAATCAAAACGCTTATGCTGTTGCTGAATATTGGGATGGGATTGACCAAATTAAGGGTTGGTTAAATCAGGTTTTAGGTGCTGGAGCCAATATTTCTATGTTTGATTTTCCGCTAAGATATACATTAAAAGAAATGTGTCAGAATCAAAGTTTTGATATGAGAACTTTAGATGGCGCAGGTTTGGTAAATAGTGGCGTTTCTGGTTTTAATGTTTCTACTTTTGTGGAAAATCACGATTTTGATAGAATGGGATGGGATGGTTCAATAGATGGTGACCATAGCCCAATAATTTCGAATAAAAAACTTGCTTATGCTTATATAATTTTCTCAGAAGGTAGACCATGCGTTTTTTTCAAAGATTATGTTGATTATGGTTTAGGTGGAAAAATCGATACATTAATATGGATTAGAAAAACCTTCCTCGCTGGTGGTACGACAAAACGAAGTGGTTTAAATCCTTGGTATATTAGACAAGATGGCTCACAAGATCAAAATGCTATAGCTGCAAACTTGTATATTGCAAAAAGAAATGGCAACAGCAATCATCCCGAAGCATTTTTATTAATCAATAATAATCCAAATCAATGGATTGATGTTTGGGTTGATGGTCAACCAAATAAAGTTTATAGAGATTATACAGGGAATGATGTTGATAAAACTGCAGCTTCTGATGGAAGAGTCAAATTATGGTGTCCCCCCATGTCATACACAATCTACGTAGCCGATAATACTAAATCTATAAATTTTGAACCTACATTAAATGATATCCCTAATTTTATAACCTATGTTAATTTCAATTTCAAATATCAGCTATCTTTTGCTGATGCTAATGATAAAAATCTTACTTTCACATTATCAGGAAATCCAACTTGGTTAAACATTACTAACTCTGGTTTATTATATGGTAAACCTGAGACTTCAGATGTTGGAACATCAACAGTTACAGTTACAATAAATGATCCTAAAAATGCCTCTGTATCAAAAACTTTTACAATAGAAGTAAAAGGTAACAAAGCACCTAAATTTATAACTACTCAAAACGATACAACCGTAATTGCTACCAAAAGGTTTGAAAAAACATATTTAGCAACAGATGATGACGGCGATAATCTTTTATATTCAATTATAAGCGCTCCAAATTGGTTATCTATTGATAATAATGGTGTTTTAAGTGGTACACCAGCAATTAAAGATACTGTAAAAAATTCATTAGTTCATATTAAAGTTACTGACAATAAAGGCGGATACGATTCATTAAAATTCAACATTTCGGTTTATTATCAAAAATTTGATACAATAAAAACATATTCAAAACCTAAAATAGATGGCGAAATAAATATTTCTGATAACGATTGGAAACTCGAATGGCAAAGAGCTATAGATCCTGATACAGATAGTTACTGGAAACCTACAGGAGGTATTAAAGATAATGAATGTTTAGGCATTTACGTTACTTGGGATTCAGATTCCCTATACATTGGCAATGATTATTTAATTAAACCTACAACAAGCCCTTATAAAAATACATCAATTTTATATATTGATGCCGGCCTAAATGGTGGTATTACAGATTTTAATTCAAATAATGGTTATAAAGGAGCTTATCCACGTAATTTCAGATTTAGGCAAAAAGATGCTATTGATTTATTCTTTGCTTCTTATTATCTCGATAAACCTACAGCTTACAGAGATAGTGCTGGCACTATGAAAGATATAACACCATCTGTTAAAACTTACAGAAATAAAAATGGGCAAGGTTTTGAGGCATCTATTGCTTGGAGTGATATTTATAAATTAGGTAAAGGAAAACTTCAACCTGGTGCCAAATTAAAATTTGTTAGTGTTATAGCTGGTGGAGATAACTGGGGCGCTGGCGATGCTTGTCCAAATAATTCCGCAGTAAAAGGAACTTCTGGACCAGATAGTTTAATCAATCTTGTTCAAGTTGAACCTGACAAAGATAACGATGGTTTACCAGATCCAACATCTGTTATAATTGTTTCGAATGAAAAATTTGCTGATAATAGTTTACCAAGAGATTTTGGATTAGAACAAAATTATCCTAATCCATTCAATCCAACTACAGTTATAAAATATCAAATTCCTTATGATGGGTACATAACATTAAAGGTTTATGATATTTTAGGTAAAGAAGTTGTAACATTAGTAAATGATTATGTAACTGCAGGATATTACTCTTATAATTTCAATGCTTCAAATTTGCCAAGTGGTGTTTATTTCTATTCGTTAAATTCAGGTAAATTAAAAATTACTAAAAAGATGATACTTGTTAAATAAACTTTGAGGCTGTCTTATAGGCAGCCTTTTTTCTTTGAAAAATATCTTTATTAGCTCAGACGGTGTAAGCATAAAGCCCGTGCGCCGAGCGGCGCACAGGCAGGCTAACGCCAAAATTTTTCCCAAAACATTGCAATAGATTTCAACTATATTTTTTTATATTTTTACATTTAGCTAAATAACTAAATGTTGTTTTAATATTTTTCTATGAAAAATAGCTTAATTAAAAATGAGTAAATTAGATATCGTTAATACGATATAATTGTGAATACGATATAAAGCAATTTTTCAATATATATTCGTTTTTACGATATTATTGTATATA
>DAOSVM010000060.1:0-5953 GCA_035379625.1 Ignavibacteriales bacterium
GACAAATGAGTATTATAGTATTAGCCGCAAAACATCTTTTACCAGCGGACCGTTATGCTGCATTTTAAAAACAACACATATGACAATTATCGATGAAATTTTAAAAGAACGACCTGTAGGGACTGACTCAAATGAAAAAGTTTGCGATTTTTTACTCAGTAAAGCAATTCAAGCTGGATATAAAACGATTACTTTACAATTTGACTGTAAACGTTGGACTAAAGATTTTTCATATATTGATTTGGATGGCAATCAATACGAACTATTCCCCAGCCCTTTTTCTCAGCCCTTTGAAAAAACTGGTGATTTAGAGATAGTCTCAACACTGGAAGAATTACAAAATAAAAATATCACAGATAAAATTGTATTACTTAATGGTGATTTAACCCAGCAACCGTTGCAACCCAAGAACTTTCCATTCTACTATCCCGATGAGCACAAAACAATAATTGATTTATTGGAAGATAAGCAACCTAAAGCAATTATTGCTATTACAGGCAAGCATCCAATGTGCGGACTAAATCCATTCCCATTGTTCGAGGACGGGAACTTTTTAATTCCATCAGCATTTGCAAATAAAACAACAGGTGAGAAAATCACTGGAAGAAAAGGATTAACCAAATTGAAAATAGCTTCTAAAACGGAAAATTCTGTTGGTCGACAGATTATTGCTTCCAAAAAAAGTAATGGGAAAGGTAAAATTGTTGTTTGTGCACACATGGACTCTAAATATGGAACAATAGGTGCAATAGATAATGCTGCTGGAATTGAAGTTTTATTTCAGATATTAGACAATTTAAAGGATTATAATGGGGCATATGATATAGATTTTGTTCCATTCAATGGTGAAGAATATTATGGGGTTATTGGGCAATTAGAATATTTAAAGCATAACGGGAACGAGAAGTCTGAAATAAAACTTGTCATAAATATTGATTCGCCTGGACATGTAGCATCTAAAACTGCATTGTCAACTTATAATTTTATTGATTGTAAGCAAACTTGGTTAGATACAAAGATTTCTAAAAATGATTACATTGAAGAAGGTTCACAATGGTATGCTGGTGACCATGCAATGTTTGCATTTCAAGGAGTTCCTTGTATTGCAGTAACTTCATCAAATTTATTTGAAACAGTATTGGACTTGACACATACATCCAATGATACAATTGGTAATGTTGATTTTGATATTTTGAAAAAAACATCAGATTTTTTGACGGAATTGATTAAAGATTATAACGATTAAAATAAAAAACGCAGCATAACATCGCATATACCTAATGGCGGTTTTATTGCACTTTGCAAGGCTTTTCGCCCGCTCAAACTTCACCACGGTTTGACAGTTGAATCGTCCGCAATCCGCCACTAGGCATATGCGTAACGTTATCGGCAAGATTTTGGAGTAAGAACTAAACCAGTAAACAAGGAGAATAAAGATGAGTGATTTAGAGAACAAAAAAGAAAAAGGATTTATTGAATTTATAGAAAAAACAACAAGCACAATAAATCTCGACAAAGTGGCACAAAATGAAAATTTGAGTACAATTTTAGAAAACAATACTGAATATGATGAAGTAAAATCAAAAGAAATTGTTGAGGATATTTCAAAAACAATAGATCTGATCCAAGATAATTTTGAGGATTTGCAAAAAGCAAAAGAAGAAGGTAAATCAAGAACTGAGTGGTTTAAAGAGAAGATTGACCAAACAATTAAAACCAATAAAATTGATGACCCCAAAAAATTGATTTCTGAAATAAAAGCTGGCTTGTCAGAATCTAACACCAAAATCGGTATTGAAGTATTCGGAAAAGAGATTGATATTTCTGAACCACTTCTAAATCCTGAATATGATGATTTAAATCAAACTGCAATAGTTAATGACTTTCAGGAAGAGATAAAAAATAATACTCTGCTCGGTGCAATAGTTTTTGAAAAAGGAAGTATTAAAATTGATGATACACACAAGGAGATAAAAGCGGTTAAAGATTACTTTAATGCTCAGCTTGATTCACCCACAGACAAAACTTTTAAAAAAGCCGTTTCAACAGCAACTGTGATTGCGCAGGAAAAAGACCTGTTGCCAAAGTATCTTAAAGATAAATCACCTGATGAAATTGCTATGATAGTTGATAAAGGTGTTACTTCTGCAAAAGTTGCTTACAAACTTGGTAATGGAGAGCTTTCGCCTTTAGATGCTGTAGAATATACTATTGATAGAAATGTGGCAGTATTAAACTCTGCAATTACTAAAACTTGCACAAGGGTTGGTGGTGCTGTAGGCGGAAAAGTAGGTGCAGTTATCGGTTCGATATTTGGACCAGCTGGCACAGTAGCCGGTGCAGCTATTGGAACAGTTGTAGGTAAGGTTGGCGGTTTTATTGTTGGTAAAGTTATTTGTGAAGGTGTAAAAAAAGTGGCAAGTGCAGTAAAGTCTGTTTGTAGTGCTGCTTGGGAAGGTGTGAAGTCGGTGGCGAGCTCAGCTTGGGAAGGTGTGAAATCATTTTTTAGCGGGTGGTGGTAGATAATGTGTAATATTTTAAGTAAGATTTATTTTGCTTGCGAAAAAGATCGTCAGAATTTTAAGGATAAATATTTAGTTGACGATGTTTGTAATCTTTCAGAAACAGGTTGCAATCTTATTTTTATTCTCGAATCACCATATACTGATGAAGTTGAAGTAAAGCATCCTTTAGCAGGTAAAAGCGGTAAAGCTGTTTCTAAACTTTTTGAAAATGATGAAGCTATTGGGAAATTAATAAAAGAGCAAAGAATTAAAAATATAGGAATCTTAAATGTTTCTAATATCCCAATGGATATTACTGCTTACAAATGTTCAGATTTAAGAAAAGGGAGTTGTGTTGATATTGTTTTGATTAATTGGCTTAGAAAAAGAATTGGCTGCAATAAAAAATCCATTGATTCTATTTTTAAAGATTGTAAAGAAGAAAAGAAAAAAATCATTGAGATTTTCATCAAAGATTTTAGAAAAAGGATAGAACCACTGTTTAAAACAAACAACAATAATATTTTTGTTCCTTGTGGTAATGTTGCACAAGCTTTTTTTGATAAAGTAAAAAATGGTTTCGATAATTGTAATATTAGAATAATTTCAAATATTCCTCATCCCGCAAGAAATCAATGGACAGATGAAATTCTAAAAAAACTGCGTGATGATAAAGGTGTAAAAAAGATAATTGAAATAAACAATAAGGAGACAAAAAATGGCTAAAACAATTAAATTTAACTTAATATTGGACGGTAAACCGGTAAGAACAATTGAAGAGTTGCAGGAAAATTTCTGCATTGATGATGTGTTGGAATTTTATCAAAGAGGAATTTTGCAAAAGTGGCTTAGCGTTCGTGGATTTGATGAATATCTGAAAAAGGTAGAAGCTATACCGGAAAAAAAATCAGTAATTATTGAACTTATCAAAATCTTTGAAATTGAAAAATCTGAGAAAGAGATCAAAGAAGCTGTTTATTCTCTTGAGTTTTGGCAAGAAAGAAAGCTGGAACTTGAAGAGTGGAATAAAAAAGATGTTAAAGTTAAAGAAATTATTGCTGATTATCACAATGGTTATGATGTTTTAAAAGCAAAAATTCTTGAAAAAAAAGAAGATATGCCTTTTATGAAGAATGCAGCGAAAGAGATTTTTGATAAATATTATGAGATATTCCAAATAGATTTCAGGAATTTCTTTAATGATTTCAAAGAAACTTCGCCCTTGATTATTTACGCTATTCTTATGAATAAGGATCTGAGAGAGATGTTTTTATTAGAATCAGAACTAAAAACTTTTTTGGCCAATACATACACAATAAATAATTTAAATACAGCAAAAAATCTGCTCTATTCAAAATTTGAAACCTATTCGAAAAAGGATGTGCCAGAGTATAACGAGAACAACAGCATTGATGATGTGCAAAAGAAAATTAAATTACACACTTTTGTTGGTGTTACAGACGGTTACTGGAAAGACTTAGAAGTTGAAAAAACAAAAATTATGGTTTTATCAATTCCAAATGGTACATTTGTTAGAAGCGCAAATAAACCAAAGGAAGAACTTTCTGCTTCTGATGTAAATGGTAATTTTCTAATTCTTGATGGACTACTATATAAATCCAAAAATGCACAATCTCCAATTGTATATATGGAGGTTTAAATAATGAAAATTCTAGCTATCAATAAATTAGCTTCCTATATCGAAGCATTACGACCAATCATCTACATTCCGACTTTCGATTTCAATGCTTTTGACAAAATGATTAACGAGCTTAATGAAACAAAGATATATGAGTTCAACGATGGATTAGGATATGTGAATTTTAAGACAAAACTACCTGAAACTGTTTATTCTATTGAACAATTTTTATCTTTATTTACTTCTTCTAACAAGCAATCTGCTTTTTTGGTTTTAAAAGATATTCATCATCATCTTAATAATCCCAAAGTCGTTTCTCTTCTCAAAACAATTGCCTTAAAAAATATTTATGATGAAGATTTTTTTGTAACAATTTTTATTGTTTCAACCAAACTTGTCATTCCGGTGGAGCTTGAAAAATTGATAACTGTTTTTGATACACCTCTTCCAGAGAAGAATGAAATTATCAAATTGATCCAAAATTTTGCTTGTGATAATGATTTGGAAATCGAAAATTCAGTAGTTGATGAACTGTCTCTTTATTTAAAAGGCTTCAGCGAGTTTGAAATAATTCAAATATTAAATCTTGCTTATCAAAGTAGTGGAGCAATAGCAAGAAAAGATTTGAAGCTTATTCTTGAAGAAAAAGAACAGATCATCAAAAAAACCGGTATGCTGGAAATTCTAAACTACAAAGAAACTGTAAATGATATAGGTGGACTGGAGATTCTTAAAAAGTGGTTATCCAACAAAGGCGAGGTGTTCAAAAGACTCGATGAAGCAATTAAATATGGAGTTGATATACCAAAAGGAATAATGATAGTTGGAATGCCAGGTTGTGGAAAAAGTCTCACGGCAAAAGCAACTGCTAATTTATTTGATGTTCCTTTATTGAGGTTGGATGTAGGAAAATTAATGGGTAAATATGTTGGCGAAAGCGAAGAAAATATGCGAAGAGCAATAAAAATTGCAGAAGCTATCAGTCCTTGTGTATTATGGGTTGATGAAATAGAGAAAGCTTTTTCAGGTGTTGGAGATTCAGGCGGAAGTCACGAAGTAACAACCAGATTGTTTGGCTATTTTTTAACTTGGATGCAGGAAAAGGAAAACTCAGTTTTTGTTGTAGCCACCTCAAATGATATTTCAAAATTACCTCCTGAATTTTTACGAAAAGGCAGATTTGACGAAATCTTTTTTGTCGATTTTCCTAATGATGAAGAGCGAAGAAAAATTATTGAACTTCATCTAAAAAAGAGAAAGAAATGGCATAAGGATATAGACACAATAAAACTTCTTAAAGAAACAAAAGGTTATAGCGGGGCAGATATTGAAGCTGTGATTAAAGAAACAATTGAAAAAGGGTTTTTATCAGCAAAAAAACAGATTACTACCGATGACATTTTGACTGAAATAAAAGACACAAAGCCAATGTCTGTTTCATTGAAAGATAAGATTGACAGTTTAAGTAAGTCTTTGGAAAAGATAGATGTGAAAAAGGCAAGCAAAGAAGAGGCAAAAGAGAGTGTATTGATTTTCAATAATGTTTCAAACACGATAAAGTTTATAGAATCAATTGAAGGACGAATTAAAAAGACAAAAGAACCGGAACAAACAGAGTGGAGCGACTTGCCATTTTAATAGAATGACAATGAACAAATTGACAAAAGAACAACAACCGCTAACACGGGTTTTGCGTCAGGCGGGGTGCTGTGCACACTTGAAGCTTTATGCTTCTATTCAAGTGAAGTGCAAGTTGACAGTTTTGTGCTCAGAAACCCGCCTGAACTGTTATCCAGTTCAAAAAAACAGA
>DAOSVM010000061.1:0-5686 GCA_035379625.1 Ignavibacteriales bacterium
CTTGCGGCTTTCCAAAAGCCGCAAGGGGCTTAAGCTTACACCGTCTGAGCCAAAAGATAAAAAAAAAGCTCCCCTTTTTACGAGAGCTTATATCTTTTTATTTTTCTTCTCTTATAAACCAAATTTCACTAAATCCAAAACCAATATTAAAGTTAATAATTTGTTCTTTTAATTTAGTATTTGAACCTCTTAGTCCATAACTTATGCCAATATCTATTGAAGACTCTTTTGATAGTGGTAAGGAAGCACCAGAATAAAAACTTATTGCATTTACATCTTTATTATCAATAGTATAAGGTGTTTTTTCATATGATAATGCAAATCTTAACGGAATTGCTTGCCAATAAGAACGTGGTTTCTCTTTTTGATATTCTAAATAAATTGCAATTTTTTGATAATCATTAAATTTATTTTGCTTATTTAACATCTTTTTAGTATTAATAAATCTATAATCGAACCCAATAGTATATTCATCGAAGTAAGCACTTAAACCAATACCATACTCAAGTGGCTTTTTGTAATCTAATTTCCCTTTGCTTATTTCAATTGATTGAGAATAATCAGAACCTATTTGTTCACCTCTAAATGTTCTTAAATTTACTATAGTATCAGCTGATTTAGTAAATTCAGGAGAAAAAGTTGCACCAAATCTTAAATCTTTTAGTTCTTTGATATTTAAATATTCATTTAATTTATATGCTATAAATCCTAATGTATAATTAATATGATTGAAATGATAGTTAGTTTTATATTCAGCATTTGTTAAATTATAATCTTCATTATATACTCTTGACATTTGATTTTTATCGAAAATTAAATAATCTAAGGAGACACCAAAACTATAATTTGAATTAAATGACGATGCTATTGATAAAAAGTATTTGGAAAGCCCTCCATTGTTTTCGAACTCAAATTTATACCCATTTTTGAAATACTTATCCCTGTAGGTATTTTTTATATTTGTTTGAGGTAAAAATCCTGTGGTTATACTTAAACCAAAATCTCTTTCTAAAGGGACGCCAAGTACTATACCATTAACATTAGCATTTGAATAAAATGTAGAATTATTATCTTTTAAGTTCAATCCCGTATATAACATTGAACCTTCAAGTCTCGGAATCAATAAATTTGCATTTGAAGCAGGATTAATTCCATTCAATGAAAATTTATCAGCCCAAGCATAACCTAATCCGCCCAATCCATAAATTCTTGAATTAAAATTTTGAGCATATTCACCAAAACCTAAAATTGAATAAGGCGAACCATTACCTGCAGCAAAGACATAAATAAAAGCACAAAAATATGTTATTATAATTTTTTTCATTTTCAGACCTATTACTTTTTAAGTTGTGTATAACCAAGAATTAATCTAAATGAATTTTTCTTAAAATATATCTTATCAATTGAATTTATATCTCTTCCGTATGTTATCTTTAAGCCATAGTTTCCAACATATTCATTAGCAATGGCCTGCATAAGAGGAACTATATCACCTTCATAAAATCCTTTTCTAGAAGATTTAAAAATATAATAAGATCCACCATAAGTTAGATTTGAATCAGCACTTGATAGCAAAGTTACATAAACAGAGTCAGCAAAATTTTTAGTTGATAATATTGTATCAACCTCAAATGATATACGAGCTTTATTAACTACTGATTTTTTAAAATTTTGTGGCAAATCGAATAACACTTTTGAAGCAATAGCTAATGAGCCTTGAGCAACAGTATATTTACTATTATCATAAAATGGGAAATTCCCTTCAAATATTGATAAATCAACTGTAGAATTTAATGTAATGGTAAATTCTTTGTTTTTCTCGATATCGAAGTATGTAACATTAATTGCAGGAATTTTTGAATATGTATAAGGAGCATAGCCACGTATAGCAACAATAGAACCATTAGAATTTGAACTTATTTTTATTCCATAATTTCTTTTTGTCGTATCATATAAAACGCTTTCTAACCAATTTCGAACAACGTTTGTATCAATTTCTAAACTTAACAATGTATCGGTCACTTTTTGATTTTTTAATATATTTTGACTTAAATACGCATTTACTTGTTGTTTAATAACAGAATTATTTGCAGTATAATCCCAAAATTTTGTTATTTCCTTAATTTCAAAATTAAAATTTTTGTTCCCAATAAAATAAAGAGGATATAAGGAAATTTCGGCTTTTAGGATTTTGATTTTTTTTGTTCTTGCTGCAATAGAATCAACAGAAGGCATAGTAAACCTAATTAACATACTAGCATCATTTATATTCTCATATTTACCAATAAACAATACTTCAGAAGCATTAGTATTCATATCAAAAATAAAAGAACTTGAAGCAACAGCGGATAAAGTATCTGCAAAATAATCTATATTTTTATCAATAAAGGCATCTCCAATTTCTGTTGGATTTTCAGAACATCCCCAGAATAAAAGTATTGGGAATACAAGTAAAAATAATCTTTTCAATTTTCCTCCAAAATCTGATTTGATTGTTCAATTATAAATTTTGCTGCATCTGCAAAATTATCAGCAATAAAATCTATTTTTAACTTTGAATAATTTTTTAATTTTTCTATTTGGTTATCTTTGGCTGTTTTTACCAAAATAGCACCACCTACATTAGCATTTTGAGCACATTGCATATCAGTAATTGTGTCTCCAATAAAAAATGATTTATTTAAATCAATATTAAAATCTTTTTGTGCTTGCAAAACCATAAATGGAGAAGGTTTTCGGCATTTTGCCTTTTCCGGACCGTCAAAATCTGGATGATATGGACAATAATAAAATTTATCGATTTGAATACCTATTTTTTGTTTTATTTCTCTATTAATGTGTTCGTTTGTAGCAACAACGTCCTCTTCAGTCATTAAACCACGAGTTACCCCTGATTGATTAGTAACAACTATTAACAAAAATCCTTTAGATTTCAATAATTTGAGAGCTTCATAAACGTCGTCAAAAATTTTAACTTCATCAGGGGATTTAACGTAACCGTAATCTACATTTATAGTCCCATCCCTATCAAGAAAAACAGCTTTATTTTTCATTTCAGCAGACACCACATAATCTTTGATATAATTTAAAGTATTTCATTCCAACATTTTCCCACGAGTAATCTTTACTCATAGCATTAGTTTGAACAGTTTTGAATTTTTCTTTAGAAGCAAAAAGTCTTAACCCATTTTCTAATTCTTTTAACATAATATCTTTTTCTCTTGTCTCAAAAACAAATCCATTCCCATTGAATTTATCATTTGTAACATCAATATGTTCAATAACATCTGCATATAAGCCTTGATTTATAGCAACAGGAATTGTACCATAATACAATGATTTCAAAACGTTGGAATCTGTAGGTGAAGAATAATATGGCATAAAAATAAAATCTGACCCTGCTATTACTAAATGGTTCATAGCTTGAGATTCATCTCTTAAGACATGGAACTTTTGTGGAAATTTTTCTTGATATTTTTGGAAATAATCTCTATTATCATAATTTGTAGATTTGAAAATTATACGATAATTCATTTTTATAAGTTTTGTTATAAAATCTTCATCTAAAATATGTTGTGAATCATTGTCATAAGTATCTATTATTGTTAAGAATGGCAAGTTTTCACTATAATCTAAATTTAATCGTAATGATAAGGCTAATTTATTTTTGGTTTTATGTGCTAAATTTGAAGTACTATACTTTGCTTCTATGAAATTATCTTTAGAGGGATCCCATTCACTTGTTGTTAATCCATAATGAATAACTTCAAAATTATCTTTTCTCTTTTTTAAAATATCTTTTAAACCATAACTATATTTTTCATCTTTCAAATATTTATTCAAATCATATTGACTTTGGCCGGCTATAAAATCATGAGTTTCGAGACCTGCTTTAAGAAAATTCAATTGCTCCCAAATTTGTAAATATTCTTCAGAATTAAATTCTTCTGGTAAATCTAGTAATTTGAATTTTTCTAGAGGAAAAACGCCCTGGAATGAAAAATTATGTACTGTTAAAACAGTTTTAATTTTCTTGAAATGATGATTTTTCTTTTCGCAAGCTTTTTTATATAAAGGAACTAAAGAAGCAGGCCAATCATTTGTATGAATAACATCAGGATACCACTCTAATTTATCAATTAGCTCAAAAACTGCTCTTGAGAATAATGAAAATCTTTCCAAGTTATCAGGATAATCTTTCCAAGTATCATATTCTAAATATACACCTTTTCTTTTACTAAAAAAGTCGGGAGAATCAACAAAATAAACTTGAACTCTACTTTTTTTGTTTAAGATAAATGAAGATTTAATAGAGTAGTGATACGTTTTATCCCCTATTACACATTTTAAATCTTTTAGACGGATAATATCGTGAATTTTATGAACAGTCTCATTCACAACACCATAACGAGGCATAATTATTCTAATATCAGCACAACAATCTGCCAATACTTTAGTAACTTGTGTTGAATAATTAGCTAATTCACCAACTTGTACAAAAGGAAGTAATTCAGAGGTTACAAATAAAATGTTCAATTTTTTCATCGGCATTTTTATAAATCCTTAAAATTAGCTATATTAATTTATGAAAAAAATAATATTAAACAAAATTTATATAAATTGAGAAACATATGAGAGCTTTAATAGTCGATAACGATAGAATAACTCGTTTGATTATTTCAAGACTACTAAAGAAGAAACTCACTGATGATATATTAGAAGCTGAAAATGGTTTAGATGCTCTGAAAATAATACAAGAAAGCAATCCAGAGATTATTTTTCTTGATATATCAATGCCACTTATGGATGGTATAGAAACGCTCGAAATAATAAGAAGTAATGACAAATTTAAAAAACTGCCTGTTATAATTTTATCATCAAATAAAGACAGAGAGAAAATAACAAGATTGCTTGAATTGGGAATATCTGATTATATATTAAAGCCAATAGATTTAACAAAAGCATATGAAAAAATTCAAACTATTTTTGAAAGGATAAGAAATGAATCGAAATCCTATCAATTTTTTAATTTTTCAAATCCATACAAAGATAAATTGCTTATAATTCATCCTGATTCTGATTTTTTAGTAAATTTTAATGAAAGATTTTCTGAAATATATAATGTTATTTTTGCGAATAATGGTAATGCAGGATATAATTTTTTTGTTCAGCATCAACCTAAAATCGTACTTTTAGGGCAAAATATTCCTGTCATCAGTGAAAGTCAGCTTGCAACTAAAATAAGAGCAGTAGATCCTAAACATGAAATAAAAATTTTTCAATTATCAAATGAATCTTCAATTAAACAAACTGATTTAATTGATGGTAAAATTAAATTTTTTGATGATATAAATGTTTTTATAAAAGAATTTTTTAGTGTTGTGATATCTGGAACTAATTTAGTTAAGTTTTTATCCAATTTTTGCAAAAAAAATATATCAGAAAATATATTAAATACAATTATATCACAAATAAAATCTTTTTCCCATCAATCTATAAAGGTTTTAAATTTTGAAACTCTTTCTACTTTTCCAACTGATGTTTCGTTTACTGTTGATTATACTGATAAAGAAAGAAAAGTTACTATTGTTATTGGATTAATAACTGGTATGAATGAAATACTAAAATTAGGAGAATATCATTACGGTAATATTATAAAATTAGATACTGAATTTATTAAAACTAT
>DAOSVM010000062.1:0-5574 GCA_035379625.1 Ignavibacteriales bacterium
AAGACATTGGACTTATAATCAAGATAGAATTTTAGAATTAGAGAGAGAAGGAAAAATAAGAATTAATGAAGAGCTGACATACATCGATACAAGAGGGGTAAAAGTTAGGGGGTTACCAGAATATTTGGAAAGCGAAGAACAAGTGATTGATTCTAATTGGACTGATATTATAGGATATAAATTTGGTTCAGAATTTCCAACTGAAAATTCTGAAGAAGTTATAAAGCGTTCCATTGAATCTACCTCTAATGAAGGCGATTTAGTTATGGACTTCTTTTTAGGAAGTGGAACAACAACAGCGGTAGCTCATAAACTTAAAAGAAAATGGATTGGCGTAGAGATGGGAGAACATTTTTACACGGTAGTTTTGCCAAGAATGAAAAAGGTTTTGGCCTATGATAAATCAGGAATAAGCAAAGAATTGAGAACACCCCGTCAGACTTCGTCTGACACCCCTCTACAAGAGGGGAATTATCAAGGCGGTGGCTTTTTCAAATACTACGAACTTGAGCAATACGAAGAAACACTTGCCAATACCGTTTATGAAAATCACGATATGCTTGTTATTGGAGATAAATCACCTTATGAGCAATATGTGTTTTTGAAAGATGAAAAAATGCTCAAATCATTGGAAATTGACTACGAAAACAAAAAAGTAAATGTAGATTTGAGTAAATTGTATCCCCCTGTATCCCCCCTTATTAAGGGGGGAATTCAAGGGGGGATCGACATTGCGGAAACTTTATCAAACCTAACTGGCAAGTGGATTAAGAAGATAAGAGAAAATGAAGTTGAGTTTGAAGATGGAAGTGTTGTCAATACAAAAGATTTGGATTATAAATTAATAAAGCCGCTAATTTGGTGGGAGTAATGGAGATAAGAAATATGAATACATTTCATAAAATTATAATTGGCGATTCTCGAAAAATGAAAGAAATCCCGGATAGTTCTGTACATCTCGTTATTACTTCGCCGCCATATTGGCAGTTGAAAGATTATGGTTCAGAAAATCAAATAGGTTTTAACCATAGCTATGAAGAATACATCAACAATTTAAACTTAGTTTGGAATGAATGTTACAGAGTACTGCATAATGGATGTCGATTGTGTATAAACATAGGGGATCAATTTTCTCGTTCTGTTTATTACGGAAGATATAAAGTTATTCCTATACGTACTGAAATAATTAAGTTTTGTGAGACAATTGGATTTGATTATATGGGTGCTATTATTTGGCAAAAGCCTACAACAATGAATACATCAGGGGGGGCATCTGTAATGGGAAGTTTTCCGTATCCAAGAAATGGTATTATTAAAATTGATTATGAATTTATATTAGTTTTTAAAAAACCAGGTGAAGCCCCAAAAGTATCAAAAGAATTAAAAGAAAAATCAAAATTAAGCAAAGAAGAATGGAATGAATATTTTAATGGTCATTGGAATTTTAATGGCGAGAGACAAACAGAACATTTGGCAATGTTTCCAGAAGAACTCCCTAAGCGTTTAATTAAAATGTTTAGCTTTGTAGGTGATACTGTTTTAGATCCTTTTTTGGGAAGCGGAACAACTATGCTTGCCGCAAAAAATTTAGGTAGAAATTCAATTGGTTATGAAATAAATCCCGATTTTTTAAATATTATAAAGAAAAAAGTAGGTATTGATGAAACAAAACTTTTTGAAAATCATAAATTTGAAATTTTAAAACAAGAGTCATTAGACATTGATTGGGAGGAAGAAATTAAAAATCTACCTTATCGTTTTATTGATCCAATCAAATTTGATAGAAAAATGGATCCAAAGAAGTTAAGGTTTGGTTCCAAAATTGATTTTTCAGAAACCAATAAAGAGGAATTCTTTACTATTAAAGAAATCATTAGCCCTGAAGAATTAATATTATCAAATAACTTAAAAATTAAACTTATTGGAATAAAAACTAAAAAAAAATCCTTTGAAGATGCGATGAATTATCTAAGAGAAAAACTCAAAAAACAAAGGGTATATTTGAAATTTGATAATATAAAATATGATAATAACAACAATTTATTAGTATATCTTTATCTTAAAAATAAAACATTTATAAATGCTCATTTATTAAAAACAGGGCTTGTAGAAGTAGATGATAGTTTTGATTATATGTATAAAGAAAAATTTATTAACCTAAAAGGAAAAGATTATGCCTAAAGAATGGATATTAAATACAGCTATTAACAGATGGGGTCTTCAGAAAAAGAAAATGGTGGGCGCCGTTTCAGAAGAAATTAGAAAATGTGTCCCAAGAACATTACAAGAGTGGGAAGAATATTATTATAAAAATGTTTTTCCTAAAGAACATCTAATTGAGATTGGCCGAAAACTGTACATTAAAATAACAGAGGTTTTAAGAGCAGAAATAGATGAGATAACGGAAGAGGATTGTATTAATTATGTTATTAATTTGGTAATTAACAGAACTTTTGATGGCTATATGACAGAGAAAAAAACAATATATGAACAACTGCAAGATATATTAGGAGTTAAAATTGAGCCAGCACCAGATGAATGGGACAGATTGTTTAATGTAGATTTTTTTATAAAAATTAATGATAAATATATCGGCTTGCAAATAAAACCTGTATCTTATTCTTATATTCCAGAAATGATAAAAGAAAAGGATATTCAATTATCAACACATAAAAAATTTACTGAGAAATACGGCGGTAATGTTTTTTATATTTATTCGATTAAGGAGAATGATAAAAAACGAATTTATAATGCTAATGTAGTTGAAGAAATAAAACAAGAAATTGAAAGATTGAAAAATATATAGATTGAATAAAACCTTTAATTTGGTGGGAGTGAAATGAACAATAAATTAGCCATGTTGCCACCTGCTGTAAATGTAGAAACGGCAAACATTTTAAAATATAATTCAAGAGCTATGTATATCTTAGGTCGTTTGAATGGTATAGCACAAACTATTCCCAATCAAACTATTTTGATTAATACTTTACCACTCTTAGAAGCAAAAGAAAGTTCTGCAATAGAGAATATAATTACTACGCACGATGAATTATACAAAGAATCTTTATTCGAAAATATTATTTCAAATCCAGCTGTTAAAGAAATACAAAATTATAATATTGCAATAAAAGAAGGTTTTAAAATTGTTACTAATAATCAATTTTTATCTATCAATCATATTATAGAATTACAATCTTTAATTGTTAAAAACAATGAAGGTATAAGAAAACTTCCTGGCACAGTTTTAATGAATGAACAAACTGGACAAATTGTATATACACCACCACAGGATTATAATGAAATAATGTTATTGCTCGACAATCTTGAAAAATTTATGAATGATGATGCTATTTTTAATGCCGAACCTTTAGTTAAAATGGCTATAATCCATTATCAATTTGAATCAATTCATCCTTTTTATGATGGAAATGGAAGGATAGGAAGAATAATAAATGTGTTGTACCTGATTTTGAAAGGACTTTTGAACCTTCCAATTTTATATTTGAGTAGATATATTATTAAAAACAAAACCGATTATTATCGTTTACTTCAACAAGTAAGAGAAAATAATTTATGGGAAGAGTGGATTGTGTTCATACTCAAAGGTGTTGAAGAAACATCAGAGTTTACTATTAAACTAGTTGAAAACATTAAATCTTTAATGCAAGAATATAAACATAAGATTAGAAATAATTTTAATTTTTATTCACAAGATTTACTAAGTAATTTGTTTTCTCATCCTTACACTAAAATTGAATTTTTAGCAAATGACCTAAAAGTATCAAGGCAAACCGCAGCGAAATATTTAGATGAATTAGCAAAATATGGGATACTAAAAAAGGTAAAAATATGGAAAAACAATTACTACATAAACGAACCTTTATACAAACTGTTTACCGAATCAAGTTAAAAAAAAATTTATTTTTTAACTTGATGGATTTATCAAGTTAAAAAAAATGAAAATATTTAACATGAAAACAAATACTAAATGAAATGTTAAAAGGACAACATTATGAACCTTTACCTTCAAAACATAGTAGAAAGCTTTAACTTAAACAATCTTCCAGCTGATTGGCTAGGAATTGATTTTTATAAATTTTCAAATGAAAAATCGCTTTTTGACTATCAACAAAAAGCTTTGGAAAATGTTTTAAAAGCGTTATTTCTTTATTATGAACAATACAAAGAAAATAAATCTGATTTTTACAAGCATTATCAAAACAATGGACTAAATGAAGATTTAAGCTACAACATAAAGAAAGAAAGCAAAACCTTAAAATACCTACTGGAATACGATAAAGATTATCCAATTAATGATGATAAAATATCTTTTGAATATTTTATCAATCGAATGAGTTTTTGGATGGCAACTGGTTCAGGTAAAACACTTGTTATAGTAAAACTTTTGGAATTACTTGGCTATTTGATACAAAACAATAAAATTCCTAAGAAAGATATTTTGTTTTTAACCTACAGAGACGATTTAATTTATCAATTCCAAAAGCATATAGATGAATTTAACAATGCTGGCCATAATATCACAATTAATTTAATTGATTTAAAACAATATGCTTCCTATAAGCAAAATCCTATTTTGAAATTTGGCAATACTTTGGATGTTTATTTTTACAGAAGCGATTTAATTTCTGATGAACAAAAAGACAAAATCGTTAATTATAAAAACTACGATAACAACGGCAATTGGTATATACTTTTAGACGAAGCACATAAAGGTGATCGTGAAGATAGCAAAAGACAAACATTCTATTCTATTTTAAGTAGAAATGGCTTTATTTTTAACTTTTCTGCAACGTTTACAGATGATAGAGATTATGCAACCTGTGTTTATAACTTTAACCTTGCAAGATTTATCGGAGAAGGATACGGCAAACATATTTATATTTCAAAAGAAAATATTAAAGCATTAGAAAATAAACAAGATTTCACCGATGCAGAAAAACAAAAAATACTACTTAAAATATTTACTTTACAAGCAGCTATCAATAAACAATTTGAAGAAATTAGGAAAATCTCAAATAATTTATATCATAAACCACTTTTACTTACACTTGTTAATTCTGTAAATACAGATGATTCTGATTTAGAGATATTTTTCAAAGAAATCGAAAAAATTGCACTAGGCAATGGCAATAAAGAAATTTTGGAAAAAGCAAAAGAGGAAATTATTACAGAACTATCTTCTAATGAAGCAAAATTTGAGTTTGAAGAAAGTCAATTAAATCAAAATTTACAAGAAATTATTCAAAATTTAAATTATTCTGATATTTTAAGCTATGTCTTTAACTCATCTACAAACGGAAAAATTGAAGTTTTAAAGATACCATCAAATAAACAAGAGTTGATATTTAAACTTGCTACATCCGATAGACCATTTGCTTTAATGAAAATTGGTGATATTACAGAATGGATAAAAAATAAGCTTAGCAATTATGAAATAATTGAAAAATTTGATAACGAAAGCATTTTCAGAAATCTTAATAATAACGAAGATATTTCAATATTAATGGGCTCTCGTTCTTTCTACGAAGGATGGGACAGCAATAGACCAAATAT
>DAOSVM010000063.1:0-4915 GCA_035379625.1 Ignavibacteriales bacterium
AACTTTAGGATCTTTGAATGTAATAGTTTCGAATTCTTTACAAGGTATACACCAATCTGCCCAAACATCAATAATTAATTTATTGTTTTGTTTTTTTGCTTCCAGAATTAAATTTTCATCGTATTTAGTCCAATTAATTTTTGTGCTTTCTTTTTCTGGAATTAATAAATAGACAGAAAATAATACGGTAAGGATTAACAAAATAGATTTAACGAAGTAAAATACTTTTAATTTTTTACCGTTTTTATCAAAAATTAATAATATTAGGGAACCAATAATTAATGATATAGGGATTACTATATCTCGATATGCGAATGGTAGTAAAGGTCTTAAAAAATAAATTGCCATAATAACTAATATTAATCCGAAAATATGTTTTACAGCTTCCATCCATTCGCCTGAGCGTGGTAAACTTTTAATTTTACCAGAAAATAAAGCTAATATTAAATAAGGTAAACCTAGTCCTAAGGACATTGCAAAAAATAGTATGAAACCGAGAAATACATTTCTCATTGCTGCAACGTATGTTACAAGACCAAGCACAAATGGGCCAATACAAGGAGCAGCAACTATACCCATTGTAAGCCCCATAAAAAACGATCCAAAATAACCTTGTTGAGCACCACCAGCAAGGTTCATTAAAAATTGTGGAACTGTGAATTCATAAACTCCAAACAATGATAAAGAAAGTATAATAAATATTGCAGCAATAATTATTATCACAAAAGGATTTTGCATTAAATTTCCAAATAAAGCGCCTGTTAAAGCAGTCACAACTCCTACAACTGAATACATTAGTGACATACCTAAAACATACAACAAACCGTGTATGAATAGCTTAGATGTTTTTCCTTCACTTTGTGATCCAAAATAACTAATTGTTATTGGAATTAAAGGATAAACACAAGGTGTCAAATTTAGTGCAAGCCCACCAATAAAAATAAAAAAAAGCGATAATACTAAACCATATTTTGATATTAAACCTTCTATTTCTTTGGTATTTTCATCTAATTCAGTATTCTCTTTTGATTTTACAACTGAATTATTTGTGTTGCTATTTATTGGATTTGATGAAACTTCTTGTTGGTCAGATTTTTTTTGATTGTTAGGTATAACTTTGACTTTTATGTTTAAAAAAGCTTCATTTGGTGCTAAACAGGTTTGATTGTTACAAGCTTGATAACTGAATTTAATTTTTAAATCATTGATTTCTGTAGAAATATTTTCATTCACTTTTAATGTTACTTTTACAGTGTTAATTTTTTCAAAGACTGATACTGGTTTATCACTAAAAGAAAAATTTAATTGTTCCGCTTTTGGGAAAACTGTAGAAACTAAACTAAATTTTTCTTTTGGTTCAACTGTTATTTGAGAAGGAATTAAAAAATCTTCATTCGGTTTATTAGAATTAATGTGCCATTCATCTTCTATTTCAAAAATTAAATCAAAAGTTATATTTTCACCAGCTTTTATTTCTTTAGGGAAATTTTTTAATGATAGCTTTACTACATTTTCTTGTGAAAATATAATATTGACTATGAATAATAAAAACAACAATTTTTTTAACATATCACAACCTCGTATTATTAATAAATTTTCTCCAATTTTGTATGATTGGATATCTTCTACCAATTCCAAAAGCTTTAGAAGTTACACGTAAAATTGGCGCTGCTTGTTTTCTTTTAAACTCATTTTTATCAACAAGACTTAAAACATATTTTACAACTTCCCTATCTCCAATTATATCAGAAATTTCATTAATTTCTTTATTTTCTTCTAAATATAATTTTAGTATATTATCCAAAAGATCATATGGTGGCAAAGTATCCTGATCTTTTTGGTTTTCTCTTAGTTCAGCAGAAGGAGCTTTTGTAATTATTTCAATAGGAATTATCTCTTTATCCTTATTTATGTAATTAGATATTTTATAAACATCAGTTTTATATAAATCACCAATTACTGCTAAAGCGCCGCACATATCTCCATAAAGAGTTGCATAACCTGTTGCTATTTCTGATTTATTACCTGTTGTAAGTAATAAATGGCCAAATTTATTAGAAATTGCCATTAAAAATAGACCACGAATCCTAGACTGTAAATTTTCTTCAGCAATGTTAGGCTGCGTGTCATTAAATACTTCAGCTAACGAATTTAAAGCCGTCTTAAAAACATCAGTTATTGGAATTTTATAATAATGTTTGATACCTAAATTTTCAATAAGTTTCAAAGAATCTTTTAGACTACCTTCAGATGAATACATTGAAGGCATCATAACAACTGTAACATTATCATTTCCAAAAACTTCTACAGCCAAATAAGTCACTAATGCTGAATCTATACCGCCACTTAAGCCAATTAGAGCTTTTTGGAAACCAAGTTTGTTTGCGTAATCGGAAATTCCAAGTTTTAAAGCTGAAATTATTTCATCTTCAAATGAATTTTCTATGTTGTTAATATTTTCATATTTATCTTCAGTATCAAAAATAAATACATCTTCTTGGTATGCTTTCCCTAATTTTGCTAAATTCCCTTCGGAATCAAAACACATGCTCGCACCATCAAAAATAAGTTCTGTTTGTGCGCCAACATAGCAGCAATAAATTAAAGGTAAATTAAACCTTTTACTTATAGCTTTTAGCATATCGTATCGAAGTTGTCTTTTACCGTAGGAATATGGGCTTGCTGATAAATTTAAGAGAATATCCACACCTTGTTTAACAAGTGATTCAACAGGTTCTATGTGATACCTTCTTTTGCTCCAATATTGCGGATCATTCCAAATATCTTCGCAAATTGTTATACCAAGTTTTTTACCTTTAAATTCAAATACTTTATTTGTTCGTGAAGGTTCAAAATATCTTATTTCATCAAAAACATCATAATATGGTATTAAAGATTTTTGTTGTACAAATTGAACTTTTCCATCAAAACAAAGTACAGCTGAATTATAAGCTATTGCACCAATATCGTCATTATTGGTAAAAATTGTTCCAAAAATTAAAGCCGTTTGTTGATTAGTTATTGATGCAATTTCGGAAGTTGCTTTTTCTAAAGCAAATATAAATTCTTTTTTCTCGACTAAATCTAACGGTGGGTAACCACACAATGTTAGCTCAGGAAATATTACTAAATCAACATTGTTATTTACAGCTTGTGAATATAAATTAACAATTTTCTTTTTGTTTATTTCAATATCACCTATAATGCTATTAATTTGACATATTTGTATTTTCATAATGTAAACTTATTTTATTATTAGAAAAAATTTTTTAAATTTTAATTTATCATTTTTTTTAAATAAAAAAAAGGTTCATTATGTCAGTTTTAATGGTTAGTGTATCCGGTATTAGGGGAATAATTGGTAACGGCTTAGAACCGGAAGTAATAGTAAAACACACATCAGCATTTGGTGAATTTATTGGTGGTGGCACAGTTGTGATTGGTAGAGATGGAAGAATTTCCGGTGAAATGGTAAGAAATATTATTGTCGGTACTTTGCAAGCAAAAGGTATAAACGTTGTTGATTTAGGTATTTGTCCTACACCAACAGTTTTATTAATGGTAAGAGAACTTAAAGCTAATGGTGGGATTGCAATAACTGCATCTCATAATCCAAATGAATGGAATGCGCTTAAATTAATAAATAACAATGGGTTATTTTTATCATCTTCGGAAAATGCCAAACTTAGAGAAATAGAAAATTCTGGAAATTTTAAATATGAAAAATGGAATAATTTAGGTAAAGTTTCTTATACCGATGGAATAAAAACTCATATTGAAAAAATTAAAAATATCAGCATAATCGATTTAGATCAATTAAGGAAAAGAAAATTTAAGGTTTTGGTTGATTGCGTCAATGGCGCAGGATCCTACTGCATTCCAGAATTATTGGAAGAATTGGGTTGCGAAGTAATAAAAATAAATTGCGAAAAAAATGGTATATTCCCCAGATTACCAGAACCTATTCCAGAAAATTTAACTGACACAATGGAAGCAATAAAGAAACATAATGTTGATCTTGGTATTGTTGTAGATCCCGATGTTGATAGATTGGTTTTATTAACAGAGAAAGGTGAGCCATTTGTAGAAGAAAATACAATAGTGCAAATAACAAAATTTATTTTATCAAAAATCAAAGGAAATGTAGTTGTAAATCTATCAACAACAAGAGCTGTAGCCGATGTTACAAAAGCAGCTGGATGTAATATTTATTTAGCACCTGTTGGAGAAGCAAACGTTGTTCAAAAGATGCTTGCTACAAATGCAGTTATAGGTGGCGAAGGCAGCGGCGGAGTAATTTTCCCTTCTGTCAATTTCTGTCGCGATGCTTTAGTTGGCATTGCTTTAACATTACAACATCTATTAGAATTTGGTGGTAAAGCTTCTGAACTTAAAAATTCATTGCCGGAATATCACATTGTGAAAAAGAAAATTGAATTGGGTAAGATAAATCCAGATGAAATTTTGAAAAACTTAAAAAATAAATTTCAAAATATGCAAATTAATGATGAAGATGGTATAAGAATAGATACAGATGAATATTGGGTTAATTTTAGAAAATCAAATACTGAGCCAATTATACGAATCACTTGTGAAGCAAAATCGATTGAAAAAGCAAATGATATTGCCAATTATTATTTTGAAGAAATAAAAAAATTATTGTAACTACCAACGAAAAGAATATTTCTAATAGAGCAAGCGAGCGAAAGCGAGCTTGCTTTTTTTTTAAAAATATTTTTCATTAGCTCAGACGGTGTAGGCGTGCCGCACAACAGAAGTTGTGCGGCTTATTTTGCAATTCTTGTAAAAAATAATGGTGGCAATTATATTGTATTTGCAATATATTTGCCACCTTTTAAATTTGCGTGCCACCTTTGTGGCATATCAATGCCAAAAAGGTGGCATATCAATGCCA
>DAOSVM010000064.1:0-4868 GCA_035379625.1 Ignavibacteriales bacterium
GTAAGAAGGCAAGGAAAAATGGTACAAAAGTTATTTATACAGCCCATGGATTTCACTTTTTCAAAGGTGGACCGGTACTCAACTGGATTTTTTATCCTGTTGAAAGGTTTTTATCAAGATATACCGACATTTTAATAACAATTAATGAAGAGGATTATCAAAGAGCTACTCGTTTTAAAGCAAAAAAAGTCGTAAAAATACCGAGTGTAGGTATTGATGTCAATAAATTTTCAAATACAGATATTGACCGGAACCAAAAGAAAAAAGAGTTTAATATACCTAAGGATTCTTTTGTAATATTATCTGTTGGAGAGCTATCAGAACGAAAAAATCATGAGGTTATAATAAAAGCCATATCAAAATTAAAGTTCAAAAATATATATTACTTGATATGTGGTCAAGGAGAAAAAGATCGTGTTATTTTAGCTGGATATCGAAATGATATTAATGAAATAGTTCAAATAGCAAATTGTTTTGCTTTCCCGTCAAAAAGAGAAGGATTAGGACTAGCATCTGTTGAAGCAATGACTGTTGGTATTCCTATTATTACATCTAATATTAACGGAATTTTAGAATATTCAGAAGATGGTATTACAGGATTTGCTGTATCACCAAAAGATATAAATGGTTTTGCGAAATCAATTGAAGTATTATATAAAAATCCTGATTTGTGCAAAAAAATGGGGGAATATAATAGAAAGATTGCATTGAAATTTGATAAAAATAAGGCTAACTCAATTATGAAAAGTGTTTATCAGTCAATTGTTAATTAATTTTATTATAGGAGATTATAACTATGGAGCGAGTATTACATATTATAGCCGGATTAGGAAGTGGTGGAGCAGAATCAATTGTGATGAATTATTATCGATTTATTAATCGGGAGAAAATTCAATTTGATTTTCTAGTGCGTAATTCTGCTCAACATAGATTTGATGATGAAATAACTAAGTATGGTGGCAAAATATACTATACAGCTCCTTTTCCAAAGCGTACTTTAAGGAATATATATGAAGTCTACAAATTTTTTAAGAAACATAAGGAATATAATATAATCCATGTTCATGCAAATTCATTAATGTATATTGTACCTTTGATTATTGCAAAAAAGAATGGAGTAAAGTGTCGTATAATTCATTGCCACAGTACACATTCACAAAAGAAAATATTTAACATTATTCATTATTTCAATCGTATGTTAATAGGAAAATATGCTAATATTTTTATAGCTTGTTCTAAAGATGCTGGTAAATGGATGTTTCGTGATAACGAATATATTATTTTGAATAATGGAATTGATATATCAAAATTTAAATATGATATTCAAATAAGAAATGAAATTAGAAAAGAGTTTAAAATAGAAGATAAATTTGTAATTGGACATGTTGGTAGATTTTCATATGAAAAGAATCACGGATTTGTTTTGGATATATTTGAAGAAATATTGAAAAAGCAATCAAATGCAGTGCTTATGCTAGTAGGTGAAGGTGAATTATTCGATAAAATAAAAAGAAAATCTATTGAAATGAATATTGGAGATAAAGTTATATTTACTGGAGTACGAAGTGATGTCAATAAACTGATGCTCGCCATGGATGTATTTTTATTTCCATCGATCTATGAAGGACTTCCGTTGACATTGATTGAAGCTCAAGCATCGGGATTACCTTGTGTTGTATCAAATGTCATTACCAAAGAAGTTAATGTGACCAATAATATAAATTATCTTGATCTGAATCAAGATATAAAAGAATGGGCGAATTGTGTTTTAAGTTTATTTAATTTTAAAAGAATCGATACCGGTAACATGATAAAAGATGCTGGCTATGATATAAGTTTGGAAGCAAAAAAACTTGAAAAGTTATATCTTGGAGGAATTGAATGATAAGAGTATTGCATATCGTCAATTTAATGAACAGAGGCGGTATAGAGACATATATCATGAATGTATATAGATCTATTAATAGAAATCAAATTCAGTTTGATTTTATTGTTAATGTGAATGAGCGATGTGATTATGATGATGAAATTGAAGCTTTAGGTGGAAAAATATATCACATACCACGGAAAAAAGATAGTATAATTAAAAATTTAATATCAATATATAAGATAGTAAAAGAAAACAATTATAAAGTAGTAGAACGGCATGGAGATAATGCTATAATGTTTTTAGATGTTTTAGCTGCAAAAATTGGTGGAGCAAAAAAAGTAATTGTTCATTCACATAATATAAATACATCTTTGCCTAAAATACATAAAATATTTTATCCTTTTCTGAATTTGTTATCGTTTCAACGTTTAGCTTGTTCTGAAGATGCTGCTAAGTGGATGTTTGGTAATAAACAATACATTCTTATTCGTAATGCAATTGATGTCTCAAAATTTAAATATAATCAAGAAATAAGAGAAGATTTAAGAAGGCGTTATAATTTATCGGGGAAAATAGTTATCGGTCATGTTGGAAGATTTATGTCAGCTAAAAATCATTACTTTTTAATTGAAATTTTTAGAAATTTATATTCATTAAATAGTAATTGCGTATTGATGCTTATAGGGAGAGGAGAATTAGAAACAGAAATTAAAAAGAAAGTAACTGATTATGGTTTAGAAAATAATGTTATGTTTATGGGGGTACGTTCTGATGTGAATAAATTAATGCAAGCTATGGATTGTTTTGTTTTACCATCGCTTTTTGAAGGTTTAGGAATTGTATTAATAGAAGCACAAGCATCTGGATTAAGATGTTTTGCCAGTGATACTGTAGTGCCAAAGGAAGCACAAGTAACAGATTTATTAGAATATATACCTTTATCTAATACGCCTATGCAATGGGCTGAAAAAATACTAGCTTCTTTACCATATAACAGAAGAGATACTTATACTGAAATTAAAGATGCTGGATATGATATACAGACATTAGCTTTGAAATTGTCCCAAATATATTCTGAAGAAAATTAACTGATATACCTATACTTATAAAATAAGGTGTGTTGATCAAGATATGATAAAGCAAAATAATATGAATAAGATCTCAAATGCATTGTTAGTCTTACTCATGATAATAAATAATATAGCTTTTTATAGTAAAAATTTTAATAGTATTATTAGTATTATTGCCGTATATATGAATTTCATTATACTTTTAGGATTAATTTTTCTAAATGGTAAACTGGTATTTAAAAAAATATATATATTTTATATAACAGTAGTAATGATTTATTGCAGTATTTTACTTATGATTAATATAAATACTGGTTTAGGAAGTGTTATCACATTGATAATAGGTATCCTGGCATTTTTTGTATTTAGTCGCTACTACATTAGTAATAAAGTTTTGAAAATCTATACATTTATATTATCATTATTATATATATATTTATTTCTCTTATCAGACAATTATATGCAAAAATTCACATTGTATCCAGATCAATATTTAAACAGTAATACTATAGCTGTTGCTGCTTTATATATTGCTATTTATTTATTTAATCTTTTGCCATTATTTAAAATACCATATAGAAAATTATTGTCTTTTTTATCAATTCTTTTAGGTATAATGATTATTTTAAATTGTAAATCGAGAGCTAGTTTATTAGCATTGTTTATATTTATCCTTTTTTATTATTTTATTCCAAAGAAATTCTTATTAAATAAAAGATTTTTAAAGATTGTATTCATAAGTGTTATTATAATTGGTTCAATAATGCCGTTTATTATAATAACTTTATATAAACGGAATATAGACATTGTTTTACCATTTATAAATAAATCTTTATATACAGGAAGAGAAATAATATGGAGTCAAATGATTGAATTGCAAAAAGAAAATCCGGTATCTATCATTTTTGGGTTAGGATCTAAAGTAAAAACTCATAATGGAGAGCTATTGGTAGCACATAATTCTTACGCTGCTATTATTGTAAACTTTGGAATTGTTGGATATATTCTGGTGTTTGGTTTTATCGTTAGACAGTTTAATAAAATATTGAAAAGTATTTATTTATCTAAAGATTCTGTTAAATATTTGCTTGGATTTATTTGCATTTTTATTCATGGTTTTTTTGAATATATATTTTTAAATCCATTATTTGCAATACCAACTTTCTTATTTTTAGGATTAGCTATAAGAATGTCTAATACAATAGAAGGTATCGATTATAGGAGTTAATTAATATGTTTGTAAAGATAAAAATACTGTTTGAAATAGTATATTACTACATTTTATCAATAAAAGCAGTGAAAAATGCTAACTTTTATGATATTAATGAAACTGTAGAATATATGCAAAGTACGAAAAAATCTTTAATAAGAATGGGTGATGGAGAATTTGCATTGATGGCAGGAAGAAGTATTCATTATCAAGTGTATTCTAAAGAATTACAAGAAGAGCTATTATATATTGTTCAGCAATATGTTAATAATCCATCAGATTCTCCTTATTTGCTTGCTATGCCTGGGGTTTTCTTGAAATGTAATGGTTTAAAGCTTATTAAAAACCTTAATTATATAAAAGCATGGTCAAGAGGTAGATATGAGTTTAAAAAAAATTATGATTTTCCTGTATCATATGGTGATGCATTCTTGTTTGCTAGAGGTAATGAACTGGTTTATGAAAAATTATGGGACGATCAAAATGTAGAATCGATTATTTTTGTGCATAATAGTAAAGTTTATGCGGATAAATTTAGGGATATATATCAGAAAGATGTTACTTTTATTGCAGTACCTAAAATAAACGCTTTTGAAATTAGAGAAGAAATTCTGAAAAAAATAATTAGTGCAATAAAAAAGAAAAATGAGAAAACTATGGTTTTAGTTTCGGCAGGACCATGTGCGAAATACTTGGTTAGGCGATTGTCGGAAATGGG
>DAOSVM010000065.1:0-4529 GCA_035379625.1 Ignavibacteriales bacterium
GTGGGCTTTCGGCTAAGTTTTATGTAAGCTTCTTTAATATTATTGATTCGATGGTTTAGGTTGACCATTTGAATTATTAGTTTTTGATTGAATCGTATTTTCATTTGTAGGACTATCTACTTGAGGTCTACCACCTTTATTATCATTTTTTGACAATGTAAAACTGGTCTGATGTGGTACATATTTTTTCTCAAATCCTTCTTCAATTTCCATATCCATTAAAGTAAGATAAGCATCTGCATTAAATCCTGTACTTGCTATCCAAGCAATAAGAGAACCTTTACCTTGTAAATAAAGTTCTTTCATTTGATTAGTAAATTCTTTACGTGTAATAATACTACATGGCAAATAATATAAATCTACAGGATTCTTTTTATCTTTAATAATATTTTGATTTATCACTTTAACAAGTTCTAATGTTATTGGTTCAATCCACATAAACACTTCTGATAACAATAATTGTAGATTGTTTAATTGAGCAGCATAAGAACCCGAAGTACCACCACTTAACAAACTAGCCATAAAACCTAAATCAACGCCAATATCATCTAATAATTTACTTTCATTCTTTTCATCAAAGATGCTAGTATCAACTTTTATTTGATCTATTTTTGTACCAGCAGCAACAGAAAAGAATGAAGTAGAATTACGATTATTTTTGGTTAATATAGCTGTTTTAACGGCATTGTGTTGATCTTCTTGTTGTTTCTTTGTCAAAGCAGATGTACCTTTTTCTTTTCCTTCAGGAAATGTTTGATAAATTATGTTATTATTTAATTCACCAAGTTTAGAACGTTTAGTATCTTTAAAATATGAAGCATACAAAATATTTTTTATAGCAGCCAAACATAATGGTCTACCCCAAGGTTCTTCCATTTTACTTCGTATTTTTAAAGTTATAGTCTTTGAATTATCTAAAACAACCCAATTACGTTTTCCATCTTTATCTTTTTGTTTACTTAATTTTTCCCATGCTTCTTTTATTTCTTTGGGATATAATCTTAATTTTCGCTTTAATTCATTAGGAGAAAACTTTGAAAAATAATCTAAATTAAATGCCAATACATATGATGAATTTTTCCTTCCAACTATTTTTGTAAAATCTGTCGGCAAAGGAAAAACAACAGCATTAACTCCTAATTCATTGATTTCCATAATATTTGTTACTTCATAATCAGTAAGAAGTTTATTCTGGTCGTCTTTTCTTTTTGTAAAATCAACATAATAAAAAGACACACCATCAATTATTGCCTTAAATAGTGCGTCCCTGATAAATTCTTTGTGATGAATTGTTCTTAATGTAGAATCCATCAAATTTTTATTTATTTTTCGTTTATTTTTGCTATTTCCTCTAGGAATTATTACATAATCCAAAGTAGGCATAGCAGTTAAATAATCTACTGCTTTTGAAAACAAACCATTAGATGCATATAATCTATTTGATAATTTTCTAAGTTGATAATTATTTGCCATTGGATTTTCTACTATATCACTTAATTCTTCAGGATCATATAAATCATATACATCTAAGCCAAATATTGAATTAAACTCCAAAGTATTAACATAACTATTTACTTCATAATTTGTGTTAGGAGGACTTTCGTATGAAATATCCATTTTATTAAATTACCTCCCTTCGGTTAATTTACAAAGAAACAATATTCGTAATCAGAACCACCTAAATCTTTACAAAATTCATTTATGTACCATAATACATACATACATGCTGAGACTCTGTCCTTATCTAATTTTTTAACTACCTTTTCTATAGTAACCCCACCATTTTGCAAATATTTAAGTTTTAAATTAGCAACTTCTTCTATAAAATTATCAGTTTCTAAATAAGGAGCTACCTTATTATCTATATCATCCAATTCTTTATCCGAAAAATCTGATAATTGACGTTTGCACAGTAATCTTAATTTACCACTATCAACCATATCTATAAAATTTGTTACAACTTTATTTTGTACTGATTGTGCTTTTAAATCATATACTATTTTTTCAGCATCAGGTAATTCGGGCATATTATCAGTATTTATAGTAGCCCAACAACCAAGAGATTCTTTTGTTATCGGATCAAAAGATTCCTTCAAAAGTTCATCTATTAAACCTATACCAAGTCCGTTGCCATCTACAACAACAGCTCTAGCATTGTATCTTTTTTGCACTTGTTTAATTTTACAAGCTTGTGCTGTAAAGTTTAATATATTAGGTATATGTATTATATTTACAATATCAATTGTAAATATTTTACCTGTATCTTTATTGCGATTAACTTTTGCTACAAAGATAGAAGATTGGTTATTATTTGTATTTTGTGAACGTGCGACATCAACGCCTAAATAAAATTCTTCATCATCATTATTAATTTTTAATTGTGGAATAGTTAAGTTTCTACAATTTAATAATTTGTTTATATTTACTAACGCACCATCTGAACTTCCTACCCATTTTGATTCATAGTTTTGTGCAAACGCAATAGGAGACATTTCTTTTTTCTTTTGAAGTATCTGACTTTTAGTGCTACCACGACCAAACCATGATGCAAGCATCCAATTCGATCCAAGAACTATTTCACCTTTAAGTTTTGTCATATTTTCTAACATATTAATACTTCGTTGAAATTCATCACTACCTCTAAATCCAGAAGTAGTAAAGAAATTAATTTGCTGATTTAATTCTTCAGGATCGACTATACCTAATTTACCTATGGTATATCTAGGTACTTCAACAATTGGTTTTAATGCATCCTGAAACATTGCATCATTTAACAATGCAGCTTCCTCTATATTGATTCTCTTTCTTCTTTGCCCTTTACTTGTTTGAGCATTAGCCAATACATCAATTCTGCCACCACTTTTAAAAACCACTTCAGCATCATTTTTTGAAAACTTAGGCTTATCTGCAAGTTCATTTTCTAACATAGGATAATATTTTAAAATTTCATTAGTTTTATCTTTTAATAATTCTGCTGCATTTTCTTTTGTTTGAGCTGTTAATGCTAATGTAACATCTGGAAACCTAATAGCAACCAAAAACATTGCAAGTACTTCCAAAAAAGTTTTACTATATCCTCTAGGAAAAACTCCATATATACTTACAAATCTCATTATAGATCTTAAATAAATACGTTGATCAGGATGAAGAATTAAAGCACCTTTTTCTGGTTTAATTAAATCGAGAAATAAATCTGGATACCAGACCATCCAGCTAGCTAATTCGACATATTTATATAAGTTTCTTCCAAAAACACTATCATTCTGCATTTGCTTAATTCTCTCAATCGTCATCGCTCTCATCACCTTCTTCTTCGTAATCCTTTGGAAGAGTGATGAATTTTTGTATACTAGGTCTTAATTTTTCAGAATAATCATCTTCAAATATTCCATACGGATCACCATATTGTGCAATATATTCCGCTTTCTTTTTATCATAAAATTTATAAACTTCTTCATAAGTACAATGAGGAAGTCCTTGTAAATCCCTAACGTAATTTATATAACACCAAATTATAAAATCTAAAGCGTCATTGGGTCTAGCTTTAAATTGGGGAAGAATAGGTATTATATCAACGGCCTGTTCAACCGCCCTAAATATTTCAGAAAAACTATTTATGCCACCTTGTAAATCAGCCTGTGTTAATTGGCGTGGAGTAAGTTTTGCTTTTTCGGCTGCATTTTGTGCAGCATCATACCACTTCATTGCTTCAGTAACATCGCCCTTAGCAGTAGCTTCTTCTTCTTTTACTTTAAATCTTACATATGTAGCAAGTGCCTCTTGATGAATATTTGTTTGCAAGGTGTAATTCATTTTTAATTTTTCGTATTTTTCATACATTTTTTTATATTCAATTGTCGAATATCCATCGCCAAACAATTCTCTAATTTCATCAGTAACAACAAAATCACTAGAATCAGTATAATATTTTTCTTCACTATCGTTTTTATTTACATTTGATATATCAGCATATTTTTTTGCAATTTCTTGTTTTTCTCTTTTACGTGTATTACTTGTAGGATGAATAAACCCATCCTTTTCAGAATCCTCGTATGACTTATTTCGATCTTGTCTCATTGCTATTAATTTAAAATAAATCTGCAATAATTCTTTACCATGAAACACAATATCTTTTTCATCTACGTAAGAATGTTCTTTTTTAAATTGTTTTTTCGCACTTTCAAGTAAATCTTTATAATATGGTTTATCTATTTTCCTAAGAATTTTATTTAATTCAATTTCATTAATACTTCCGTCATCATTTAAAGAACTATTTATGACACAAACTTTACATACAGGAACTCTTTCATCAACTGAAAAAAGAGGACTTTTACTAATATAAAAATCAGTTAAATTTTTCTCTTCATGACAACAAGTACAAACCTTTTTTCCTTTTTGCTTATTAGCTGGCACTTTGCCAGCATTTGCTTTAGTTCTAGGCAAACTGCCAACCTCCTTTATAATTATTTTCCACATAAATTGCGTATTTTATCTAATTCTATACTCCTCATCATCCCACCATTTACGAA
>DAOSVM010000066.1:0-4369 GCA_035379625.1 Ignavibacteriales bacterium
AATTTTCAGCAGAAATCCTATTCATAAAATTATTGCTAAATGGCAATTGAAAAAATCAAAAAAAATGGAATTAAAATATTGGGAATTATTTGATAAAATTTTTTTTATTTCTGATTCAGACTATAATATTGCAATAAAATATAGACCAAATTTAAAACAAAAATTCCATATTTTATATGATGGTTTTGAAATTTCTCCAAATACATTAGGTGTTTATAACCCAGAAAATAAATTTATAATTACAGCCAATCTCAAATCACCTCAAAATAAAATATGTATAAAATGGTTTATCGAAAATATTTGGCTTCCATCATTAGAATATCTGAAGAAAAATAATTTTGGACTTTCTATTACTGGTTGTACTATAAACGAATTTGAAAACTTATTAAATTTAGGCAATTTAGAACAATATAATATTAATATATTAGGTTTTGTTAATAATATTGATGAAGTTATAAGAAAACATAAATACGTTATATCACCTACAATCATGGGTAGCGGATTAAGAATTAAAATATTACATAGTATGAGCCTTAGTAAAGTAATTTTTGCAACTAGTTATGATATAAATTCTGTAAATGTTTTAAAAGATATGGAAAATATAATTGAATTTAATGACTATAATAGTTTTATAGAAAAGTTGAAAATAATTGAGAATAATTTGGATTTATATCAAAAGATAGAGAATAATGCTTTGAATACAGTAACAAAGAATTTTAACTGGGAAATATATGCTAAAATTATTTATAACCAGTTTTTAAATAATTAAGGTCAAAAATGAAAAAAATTATTTTTATTACTTCAAGATTACCCTTTCCTCCAATAGGAGGTGACAGAATAAAAGCTTATAATCTTTTAAGAATACTCAGTAAATATTATAATGTTCATTTAGTATCGTTATGTGATAAAGAAATACCTTTAGAATTTTTAAAATTTGCTAATGAAATTAATTTAACATATAAATTAATAAAAAAAAGAAAAATTAGTTATTATTTGAACACAATTAAATCCTTCTTTAAAAATAACTTGCCACTTCAAGTTAATTATTATTATTTCAAAGATGTAAAAAAATACATAGATAATATATCTAATGAATACGATTTATTATATTCTAATTTAATAAGAACTGCTTTATATTTTCAAGATATTGATAAACCTAAAATCTTAGATATGGCTGATTCAATTGGATTAAATTATATAAAATCTTTTCATAAAACACAGTCAATAATTTGGAAATTAATTTATAAATATGAGGGGAGAAGACTTTTAGAATTTGAAAAATATTGCGTTAAAAATTTCAATAAATCTTTATTTTTTAATCAAGATGAAAAAAATTATTTTAATATGCCTGCCAAAACAGAATGGGTACCACATGGTGTTAATGAAAATCTTTTTATATATAATAAAATAGATAATAAGTATAAAAACTATGTAGTTTTTTTTGGTAAAATGGACTATCAACCGAATATTGATTCAGTTTTATGGTTTGTGAATAACGTCTTACATCGTTTAAGAAAAGAGATAAAATTTATTGTTGTAGGTGCATATCCTACAAAAGTTATAAAGGATCTACCAAAGAAATATAAAAATGTAGAAATAACAGGTTTTATTGAAGATCCATATTTAATTTTAAAATCTTCTTTATGTATCGTAGCACCAATGCAAACTGGTGGTGGAATACAAAATAAAATATTAGAATGTATGGCTCTTGGTACAATTAACATAGTATCTTCTTTAGCCGCTAAGCCAATAGGTGCTTTACATAATCAACACTTTATTATAAATAATACACCTGAAGAATTTATTAATACAATACATACACTTTTTGAGAATCCTGGTATATATAACTATTTAAAAATAAATTCACAACAGTACATAAAAGATAATTTCACATGGGATAAATATGAAAAGAAGATAATTTCAGTTATTGAAACTACATTATCAAATAATAATTCGGAGGTAGCTTAATGTTAATAAGATCTCGTGCCCCTTTAAGATTAGGATTAGCTGGTGGTGGAACTGATGTTAGTCCTTATTCGGATATTTATGGTGGTGCTATCCTTAATGCTACTATTTCTTCATATGCTTATACATCTATTGAGCCTAGTAATGATAATATAATTGAAATTATATCCATAGATCAAAAGAAATCTATACAATATAAGGCCGAAACATCTCTCGAAATTGACGGTAATTTTGATTTGGTTAAAGGTGTATATAATAGAATTATCAAAGAATTTGTAAAGAAACCATTGTCATTTACTATATATACATACGCTGATGCCCCAGCTGGTTCTGGCTTAGGTACGTCTTCCACAATGGTTGTTTCAATAATTGGTGCATTTACTGAATGGTTACAGCTCCCATTAGGCGAATATGACATTGCACAGCTTGCATTTGAAATTGAAAGATTAGAATTAAAACAAGCTGGCGGAAAACAAGACCAATATTCAGCTACTTTTGGTGGCTTTAATTATATGGAATTTTATAGTAATAAAACTATTGTTAATCCTTTAAGAATTAAAAAAGAAATAATTGACGAATTACAATATAATCTTATACTTTATTACACAGGAACTAGTAGATTATCATCAAAAATTATTGAATCCCAAATTCAAAGTGTTGAAGAAGGAAAAAGTCAATCTATTGAAGCAATGCATAATTTAAAAGAACAATCGGTTCTTATGAAAGAAGCCATATTAACAGGTAATTTAGATAAAGTTGGTGAAATATTAAATTATGGATGGCAAAATAAAAAGAAAATGGCAAATAATATTTCAAATCCAATTATAGATGAAATTTATGAATATGCTTTAAAAGCTGGATCAACAGGAGGAAAAATTTCTGGTGCCGGTGGTGGTGGTTTTATGATGTTTTACTGTCCTAAAAATACAAAGTATAAAGTTATTGAAGCTTTGAATAAGTTTGGTGGAGAAGTATGGAATTACCAGTTTGCAAAATATGGCTTAAAAGCTTGGAAAATTTAATCTTATAAATTTATATTTTCATCATTAAATAATAAATATTAAAGGTCATTATGCAATTTGAAAATATCATTAAACAATCAATATCAATATCTATAGAAGTAAAAAATAAAATATTAGAAGATACTACACTCTTAGACGTAATTGCTAAAACGGCTTATGAAATTACAAATGCTTTAATGAATGATAAAAAAATTTTAATTTGTGGTAACGGGGGTTCAGCAGCTGATGCACAACATATTGCTGCGGAGTTATCAGGAAGATTTTATTTTGATAGAGAACCTTTATATGCAGAAGCATTACATGTAAATTCTTCATACCTTACTGCAGTTGCAAATGATTATTCATATGATGAAGTTTATGCTAGATTGGTAAAAGCTAAAGGAAGAAAAGGTGATATTCTTATAGGATTGTCAACTTCTGGAAATTCAAAAAATGTGATAAAAGCATTTGAGATAGCTAATAAAATTGGCATGGTAACTATTGGCATGACTGGTAAAAGTGGTGGTAAGATGAAAGAATTTTCAAACTATCTCATAAATGTTCCATCAAATAATACTGCGAGAATTCAAGAAAGTCACATTATGATAGGTCATATTATATGTGAAATTGTAGAAAAGGAGATTTTCAATGGTAAATGAGGCCATAATTCTTGCAGGTGGTTTTGGGAAAAGATTAAGAAGCGTAATAAATGATATACCTAAACCTATGGCTAATATAAACAACAAACCTTTTTTAGAATACTTAATTACTAAATTATCAAAACAAGGTATTAGTAAAATTATTTTTTCTGTTGGTTATAAATATGAAATTATTCAAAATTATTTTGGTAATATTTACAATAATATCAGTTTTATTTATGCTATCGAAGAAGAACCTTTAGGTACAGGCGGTGCAATAAGAAATGCATTAAATTTTGTTAATAATAATGATGTTTTTATAGTAAATGGTGATACGTTTTTTAATATAAATTATATAGATTTATATAATTTTCATAAATCAAAATCTTCAAAACTTAGCATAGCCTTAAAAAATATTAGTTATACAGAAAGATATGGATCTGTTGAAATAAATCAGGATAATAAAATTATATCATTCTTAGAAAAAGCTCCTAAATCTAATGTTTTAATAAATGGGGGTATATATTTAGTTAATAAATTTTTTATACATTCATTAGAAACACCTAAAACTTTTTCCTTTGAAAAAGATTTTATAGAAAAATATTTTGATAATTACGATTTTTATGGTTTACCATTTGATAATTATTTTATCGATATAGGAATACCTGAAGATTATATAAAAGCTTGTAAAGAATTTAATAAGCTTTTAGATTAAATTCATCTTTTGATAAATTATATTATTATTTTATTCACATTATACACAAG
>DAOSVM010000067.1:0-4315 GCA_035379625.1 Ignavibacteriales bacterium
CCCGCCCGTGCGCCGCACGGCGCACGGGCTAATGCCTACACCGTCTGAGCTAAATTATTGGAAACTATATCATAGATTCTTTCACAAGCTTTACCATCACCATATGGATTGATAGCACGAGCCATTTTATCATATGCATTTTTATCTGTTAATAATAATGTAGCTTCGGAAACAATTTTCTCAATATTAGTGCCAACTAGTTTAACAGTACCAGCTTCTACAGCTTCTGGTCTTTCTGTATTTTCACGCATAACTAAAACAGGCTTACCTAAACTTGGCGCTTCTTCTTGAACTCCGCCTGAGTCTGTTAAAATTATATCAGAGCGAAGCATTAATTTTATGAATGGCAAATATGTTTGTGGCTCAATTAAATGTATATTTTTTGAATTTCCAAGAATTTCATAAACTGGTTTTTGAACATTCGGATTTAAATGAACAGGATATATAAAATGGTGTTCAGAAAATTTTTCTGATAATATTTTTATAGCTTTACAAATATTTTGGAAACCTTCACCAAAATTTTCTCTTCTGTGACCTGTAATTAAAACAATTTTTTTATCACTAGACAATAAATTGTCATCTAAGCCATTAATTTTATTAATTTTTTCAGCTTTATTTTTAACCATAAATAAGGCATCTATAACTGTATTGCCAGTAATAAAAATTGTTTCTTTGGGGATTCCTTCTTTAACTAAATTATCATATGATTTTTGCGTTGGTGCAAGATGTAAATCTGTTAATTTAGATGTCAACTGGCGATTTATCTCTTCTGGAAATGGTGAATATTTATTATTTGTTCTTAATCCTGCTTCTACGTGAATAACTTTAACTTTGTGATAAAACGCAACTAAAGATGCTGCAAAAACAGTTGTAGTATCTCCTTGTACAAAAACAGCATCAGGTTTATAACTGGTGAAATATGTATTTAAACTATTAATTGCATTAGCGGTTAATTCAGAAAGAGATTGATTAGGTTTCATTAAATTTAAATCAACATCTGGAGTTATTTCAAAAATTTCTAGAACTTGATCAAGCATTTGTCTATGTTGTGCTGTAACACATACATTTATTTCGTGTGTTCCTTTATTCTTAAAATATAGAATTAGTGGTGCTAATTTTATAGCCTCAGGTCTTGTTCCGAAAATAAAACTTAATTTCATTTTGTAAACCTAATTATTGAAAAAAGATTTTATTGTATTTACAACAAATTCAACTTCTTCGTCTTTTAATCCGGGATAAATCGGCAGTGCTATTGTTTCGTTTGCTAATGTATTGGATACGGCGAATTCATCATTTGTTGTTACTTGATAGTTGAAACATTTCTGCAAATGAAGTGGCAAAGGATAATAGATTTGAGTTCCTATGCCATTTGAACTTAAATAAGATCTTAATTCATCTCTTACATCTTTAACTCTAATCGTGTATTGATTGTAAGTATGAGTATATTTGATATCATAATTTTCATAAATATCAACAGGTAATATTACTTTATTATTTTCTGAATATTCGAAATTATTATAAATTGATAAATTATTTTCAGTAAATAATTTTTGATAAAGTTTAGCAATTTTAAATCTTTCATCTAACCAGCCATTAACACCTTTTAATTTTATATTCAAAATACAAGCTTGAAGAGCATCTAAACGAAAATTACCTGAAATATAATCGTGATAGTAAGTTTTAGCAGAACCGTGAACACGCAAAATTTTGAGTTTGTTATAAATTTCGTCATCATTTGTTATAACAAGACCACCATCTCCAAAACCACCAAGATTTTTGCTTGGATAAAATGAAAAAGCTCCAATATGACCAATTGTACCGCAATATTTACCATTAGTAAATTTTGCTCCAAAAGCTTGAGCTACATCTTCAATAACTTTGATGTTGTATTTATTGGCAAGCTGAATGATTTCTTCTAAATTAGCAGTTTGTCCAAATAAATGAACAGGAATAATTGCTTTTGTTTTGCTTGTTATTTTTTCTTCTATCTTTTTTGTATCGATATTAAAACTCTTCAAATCAACATCAACAAAAACAGGTTTTGCGCCAAGTCTGGAAATTCCGTTAGCGGTTGCTATAAAAGTGTAATCTGGTGCTATAACTTCATCACCAGGTTGGATATCAATTGCCATAAGCGCAATGAGAATTGCATCAGTTCCAGAAGTAACTCCAAGTGCATATTTAACACCTAAATAATTTGCAATATTCTTTTCAAATTCTTCTACATAAGGTCCTAGAATAAATTGGTGACTTTGAAGTACTTCTAATACTTTATTATCGATTTCATTTTTAAATTGATGATATTGTGGCTTTAAATTCAAAAATTGAACATTCATTTTGTTTACCTATTACTTTTTTACAAAAAACAAAAATAAAAAATAAAGTTTGTAAAATGAAATTAATTTTCTTGATAAATTTTATGTAACATAACAAAGTAAATTATAAAATGATGATATATTATATATAGTAAAAATATGATAAACTATTGGTTGATTTCTTTTATTTAAATTCAAAATTAATTTGAAAAATTAACATTTTTGTAATATATTCTAATCAAAATTCACAATAAAATTAATATATATGGAAACAATCAAATTAAAAACAGAATTAGATGAAGTTGTAAAACAAATTAAATATTTAAATGATATTTCTGAAAATCAGTTTATAAAGCTTGGTGAATTACTTCAACAAACTAGTTCCAATATAAAAAATCTTATTATTGATTTAGAAGAATTAAAAAATAATTACGAAAATCATAACTATCCCGAACTTTTAAATAAACTTAATAATAGTTTTAATGTAATTATAGACTTTTTTACAAACTTAAATAACTCTTCAAATGAAGATTTAAATAATATAACTTTTATTACTCAGGAAGTTAAAAAATCTAGTGAATTACTTACTAAATTTAAAGCTATCGTAAAATCATTAAAAATGTTGGGAATAGCTACAAGAATTGAAAGTTCAAGATTAACTGATGAAAGTGGTGGATTTAACGCTTTAGCTGATAATGTTGAAAGTCTCTCATCTTATATCGAACAAAAATCCATTAATATTGTTGAAAAAACAAAGGACATAGTTATTATTTTAGCTACTTCTTACGATATTATTGATAAAGTTGTTAAAAATAATTTAATGTTTATAAATGACATTATCGACAAACAGGAATTTTCTAACGATGAAATTAATAACAAAATAACATCTGATAAAGAGACTTACAACTCAATTTTTCAAAAATTTGATGAATTAAAAAAGAATGCTAATAATATTGTTGTGGGTATACAATTTCAAGACATAACGAAACAAAGATTAGACCATATTTTACAAGCAATTTATGATATTAATCATCAAATAGATAACAATAAAATTGATTATAATAATTTATATCATATCTTGGAGTTGCAAAGTCATCATTTGAATGATATAAATAAAACCTTACAAGAAGCTGTAAATAATATTTTTAATTCTGTTAATTCTATTTTTGATATTTTTACAGATTTTCAAGATTTACTTAATAGCTTGTTAATAGATAAAGATACAAAAGAGGATTATGTTTTAAAAATTGAAAATATTATAACGTTAGCGAAAGATTCCTTAAATAAGGGTTTAAATGAAGAAACTGAATTAACATCTGTAATTGAAAATGTAATATCCAATATAAATGAATTAACAAAATTTATTAAGCAAATTGAAGATACAGGAGAGGAGATCGAGTTAATCGCATTAAATGCTCGTGTAAAAGCCGCAAGAGTTGGTTCCAATGGTGCAGCCTTAGGCGTTATTGCAGAAGAAGTACAAAATTTATCAGTAGATGCAAGAAATCAAATAAAAATTATTTCTGAAATTTTATTGAAAGTTAATCAAACCACTGATAAATTAAAAGAAATTGTTAACGAAAATACAATTAGTAAAAATAATGAAGAAGTTAATTTCATTTTTGATCAATTGCAGAGTATTTTAGATGATATTAAAAAAATAAGAAATGATTTAAATTTTAACATATCTAAAAACTTACAATTTGTAGAAAATATAATTTATTTAATTAAAAATGAAGTTTTAAAATTTAATGCACATAGAAATTTTGATGATACTATAAAAAAAATCATTTTAAGATTAAATGATCTTTTATTAAAACTTCAACCATCTGTAACAGAAAAAAATATTGAAATAATTGATAAGCATCAGTCAAATTATACTATGCATCATGAAAGAAAAGTTCACAATAACTACTTAAATAAAAACTTTAATGAAGATTTAGGTTCTAATGTTGAATTATTTTAGCATAGGATAAATATATGTATTCAATAGAAAAGAA
>DAOSVM010000068.1:0-4280 GCA_035379625.1 Ignavibacteriales bacterium
GACATTACTCTTGTTGCATCATTAAAACACTTTAAAATACCATATGGAGTATGTAAAACTAAAAATGGTGATTTAGTTTCAATAAACGAAAAGCCAGAATATGATTTTTTAGTTAATACTGGTTTTTATATCATCAATAAACCATTATTAGAGCTTATTCCCGATGATATAATTTTTCATGCAACCGATTTATTTCATGAAGCAAAAGAAAAAGGTTATAAAATCGGGGTTTTTCCTATTAGCGACACAGCATGGATTGATATTGGTGAATGGGAAGAATACAAAAAATCATTATCCAAAATTAGTATGTTTTTATAATAAAATTTAAGAAAATTAATATGGGAAATCACAATAAAAATGTAATTGTTATTGGTGGTTTAGGTTATATAGGCCAGCATTTAGTACAAAAGCTTATAAATTTAAATTTTAATATAATAGTTGCAGATAACAATCCTTCAACAAATTCATCAAATAACTTAATAAATGGAAATGTTCATTTTTATAAAGTAGATATAACAAAATCTAACGAAATAAATGAACTGATAAATTTTAGTATTACAAATTTCCGCTCTATCGATGCACTTGTTAATCTTTCTTATCCGCGTGGGAAAAATTATGGAAAAGATTTATTTAATGTCACCTATGAAGATTTTTGCGAAACAGTTAATTTACACCTTGGGGGTTATTTTTTAGTTATGCAAGAATTTTCAAAATTTTTTATCAAACAAGGCCATGGAAATATTATAAATACATCTTCAATTTATGGGGTTATAGCACCAAAATTTGAAATTTATAATGATACAAGTATGACAATGCCAGTAGAATATGCTGCTATTAAATCATCAATTATTCACCTTACTAAATATTTTGCAAAATATTTAAAAAATAAAAATATCAGAGTAAATTGCGTTAGTCCCGGCGGTATTTTGAATAACCAAGATGAAATTTTTTTAAAGAATTATTCATCATATTGCATTAACAAAGGGATGCTTGATGTTGATGATATAATTGGTACTTACCTATTTCTTCTAAGTGATGAAAGTAAATACATTAACGGCCAAAATATTATTGTAGATGACGGTTTTACGCTTTAATTTTAGAACTTAATAAAGTTGATGTGTGAAATTATGCTTCTTAAAAACACACATTACAAATATGATGAAATTCAAAAACTTTTCTCTTCAAATTCCAGCTTCAAATTAAACGAAAAATCGATTAATGATATCAAAGATAGTTACAATTTTTTAATAGAAAACCAAAAAAGGAAGAAAAGATGGTGCCATTTCGATAGGAGGGATAAATATATTCCCAAATGCAGTAAGGAATGCAATATTAAAAAATAACGATGTTGAGGATTGTCAAGTAAGAGCATACGATAGCGATTCTGGACCGCAATTAAAAGCTTTAATAATACCAAAAGTTAATGATGGTTTTACCAAAAATTCTATTTTAGAATTTATAAGGAATGATGACATTGCAAAAATTATCAAAAATATCAAGTTTGTAGATAATTTTCCACGTAATGAAATGGGAAAACTTTTAGATTGGGAAATTTAATATTATAATAATTGTGATATATTTTATCTTTATTTCCCTGTGCAGCCAAAGGCTGCACAGGGGTTAAGCTTATACTGTCCGAGCTAATAGACTATTTTTAATTAATTGTTTCATCTTCTTGATTTTTAGGCACAAATCCGAAGTTTGGGAATGGGTTGTTTTGATCTTGAATTTTTATCTCTCCGAACATTTCTTCGTATTTTTGGATATTATTTTTTAATGCGTACATTAAGAGTTTAGCGTGTTGAGGAGACATTATTATTCTTGAGGCAACCTTTGTTTTTGGCACACCTGGTAGAATTTTAATAAAATCTATTATGAAATCTGGCAAATTGAAAGTAATTAGAGCCAAATTTGAATAAATACCTTGAGCTTCAGGTTCGCTAATTTCAATATTAATTTGTTGTGAATTGTCATTTTCTTGTTTCATTAGAAACTCCTTTAATAATTATAAAATCTTACTTTTAATTTAATAATTTTTTCTGACTTTGGTGCTATTTTTATTTTATAAAGTACTTGTGAGTTGGATATTTTTTCGTATTTTTCTGATGATTCAATGATTTCATTTTTTTCGAATAAGTTATCTGTTATATGAACTTCCTGTTCTTTATTTGCGTAGTTGTTGATTTTAAACTCTGCTTCAGTAACGTAAATTTTATCTGAGATGGTTTGATTTGTTATTATTTTTTGTGAGAACTTCACATCGTTTGCTTTACCAATTTCGAATTGTAATGTTTCATCTTCTGAAATATCATTAATTAAAGCTTCTCCAATAAATTCTATTTGGTTATTATTATCATTATAAACTTTTATAATTCCTTTAGGTAAATTTATTCCCAAGTTGTTATTATTTTTATTTTCAATAATATATTTAATAGATGGTTTGATGCTATTTACTTGGTTATTGTGATAAGTTTGTATATTCAATATTTTTGTATACTTAATATTATTAGATGTAAAATATTCTATTTTTTTGTTTGTAAATGGTGGAAGAGTAATTGTATTTTTTAGTTTGTATATTTTGTATTCATCTAAATTTTCAGGTTCAATAGAATTATCTTCTTGCAATGAAGTAGCTTCAACTGATTTATAAAAAACTCTTCCTTGTTTATTATTTTGTGTTTTTACATCACCTGAAACAAGATTGACATTATAATTATTATATTCATTATCTGTATTATTTTCAATACTGAAAAATATTTTTAAATTAATTTTGTCATTGTTAATAGTTGCGATATAATTTGTATTCCAAGAAATATCATAACATTTATAATTAAGTATTGCGTTTTCGATAGGATTTTCTGCTAAAATATCCCATTGTATATATTTTTTGAAGAGCATAGAATCATAATTTTTATTTAACTCAATTCTATAATTTCTAGTATCTGATAAAATATGTATTTTATTATTATTTTCGACAATCAATTGGTTATCGAATAATTTAATAATTTTAACATCCATTAGTGAGCCGTTATTAAAGATAATTTTAGCATCAGCATTTTCCAAAAGTGAAATTAAATTAAAAGGTTTATTATAAACTGTTTGGCTAAGTATTTTTGCATTAGTTTTTAAATAAACAGAATTAAGATCAATATTTGAAGGGATATTAAAATATTTGACTGTGTGCTTCCCTTTTGGGAGTATAAAAAGGTTATTTAAATTATCATTTACATACGCAAAGTTATCATAAATTGTTATTTGATTAGAAATATTTTGTGGATAAGTTACTATATTAAGCAGAATTATAATAATGAAAATGAATTTTGTTTTCATATTGCACCTTTAAATTTAATAATTATTTAAAGGTAAGAAAATAAATTGAATTTTAAAATTTTAAAATTTTAACTTAAAGTTTTAGTATGGAAATGGAGCCTCTTAATACGAGATAAAATACGATTGTACCAATTATTAAGTCTGGTATGTTAGAATTAGTTAAATTGACTATAATTGCAGCAAGTAAAACACCAATATTTGCAATAATGTCATTGGATGTGATTATTTTACTAGCAGTTATGTGAATTTCATTAGATTTATCTTTGTTTAAAAACATAAAACTAAATAAATTAGCAATTAGTGCAAGGACCGAAATAATAATCATTATTTTATAAGATGGTATATATTGATTGTAAATAAATCTTTTGAAAACTTCATAGAAGCCTAAAATTGCGAGAAATAATTGTAGAGAGCCTGCTGTGAGAGCAACTTTCTTTTTAGTATTATATTTTTTACCAATGGCTAAGAGAGATAAAGAATAAACAAAAGCATCTGAAAGCATATCCAAACTATCGGCGAGCAATCCCATAGAGTTTGCGATGTAAGCAGCAATTATTTCTATTATAAAAAATAATAAATTTATTATAAAAACTTTGATTAAAAGATTTTTTTGATATTGGTCATTATTTACATCAAATTCGACTTCATCAGTTAAAGTTTCATCAAGCAGTATTGCATCTAAATTTAATTGATTTATATTATCTATTAATATATCGGTATTTTCATTATGATAAATAGTTAGAAATCGATTATTAAGATCGAATGAAAGTTTTGCAATATTTTTGAAAGATGATAATTTTGTTCGTATAAGTTGCTCTTCAGATGGGCAATCCATTTTATGAATTTTAAATAATGTTTTCTTCATAGTTTTGAAATTATTTTTTAGAGTGATATGATAAAAAAAGAGCCGGTGACGACCTACTTTCCCACACACTTGCGCATGCAGTATC
>DAOSVM010000069.1:0-4202 GCA_035379625.1 Ignavibacteriales bacterium
TTCCTTTATCATCATCCATCTCTGGTAATATATTTTGTATGCCCCAAAAGTCAGCAAGTGTAATATCACTTTCCCTATGTAACGTTTTAAATTTACATGAATAACATGAAGGCCGCAAACAAACATCCTTTAAAAATGCTCTCATGTATAAATCTTTATCAAGAGTTTGACAATACTCTGTATCATTCTGAAATAAGAATGATACAGAGTATCGCTTCCAGCCTTCATTCTTTTGTCTGAAAGCGATTCTCTGTACTATTGAACCATTATTCTTTTCTTGGTAAGAAACATATTTTTGCCAAACTTTAGGTGATGGTACCCCATGGCATATTATATCAACACAAAATAAATTTTCATAAGATTTCCTTAAAAAAGCTTTTAAACCCGCAATTTGGCAAGGTGTTCCTGAAAAAAGGACTTTTCTTCCTGATTCCAATATATCTTTAGCGTGTTTATATGTTTCTCCTATTTTACTTTGAACATATTTAGAACCGCAGAATTTTTCAAGTTCTTCCTTAGTTTCTACAAAACTATGAACTACTTCAAATTTTTCATTAAAACCTGCTCCGAAAACTACTCCTCTATCTTCAATAATTTTTCCCGCAGTTAATGTAAATATCCCACCTGATGAACTTTTTAATCGAATATCTTCATTTTTATTTATACAAGCATATGCGTCAGGGTAATTTTTAACAGTTCCATGATTTATGATCGGGCAAACATTAACACATTTACCGCATTTAATACAGTTTTCATAATCAACTTTTGGATACCAAAAACCTTCTACATCACTTACCATTGAAATGCAGTTTTTGGGGCATATATTTTCACAAGCATAACATCCAGTACAATCCTTCTTTTCTTTAATTTTACTATCGATCATCAGTTTCACCTTTTCAAAATACTGTTTAACTATCTAATTTCACTTTACAACTACTTATTTTTAGACTTTTAAAAAGCTTATTTATTGGTTTACCTATTAAGTCTTTCTCATATTGATTCATTCCCAAAAACCACATCGAAACTATATATACTATTACATATATAAATCCACCTAATAAAAACATTTTAATTTTATATAAATCTATACATAAGTTAATTAGAATTCCAATTATTAAAGGTGGTATAAATGAAGGTATAAAACTTATTATCTGTTTCCAAAAATATTTCATATCAAGACCAACTTTCCTGTGATAATACCAGTTCATAATAAAAGTATTCCCAATAATTAAAGACAATGCCGTCCCTATAGCTGCTCCTATCCCTCCATATTTTTTCGCTAAAGGTATTGAAATAGCTACATTTGCAATGGCTATAAAAAAATAAAGCCACGAACGGAATTGATGCATATTTTTAGCCTTTTGTATTTCTATTCCAACATTTTGTATCAAAGGAATAGTAACTGGTAATATCAATATTAAGGCTATCATATATGAATCGTCATAATTCGGGCCTGCCCACATATTAATAAAGGGACGCCCAAAAAATACCAATCCTGTTGCAACAAGTGAAAGTAATATAAACTGTATTCTACCCACTCTTGTTAATAATAAAGTAAGTTCATGATTATTATTTGAAGCAGCTACTATCTTATTGACTCTCGGTACAAATACATTTGAAATAGCAGTAGATAGAGATATATAATAAGTGTTTAGTTGTGCTGCTAAACCATATAAAGCAACAGATATAGTACCAAAAAATCTTCCTAATATAAACTTATCTACATTCCAATTTATTTGATCAATAACCATGTTCATAAAAATAAAAGAAGAAAATACTGTCATTTCCCTAAATAGGGATAAATCAAACTGTTTAAAAGAAAATTCAATGCCCAGTTTTTTAAAACAAAATATTATATTAGCGATTTCTATTGATAAATTAAGCATAGTAGTAATAGCAGTCATTCCAATTGAACCATAGCCTAACAATAATATTAGTAAAGTTAAGAATGGATTTGCTACCACTTTAATCAACTGCAAAACCTTCTGAAAAATAAATTGCTCATTTGCTGTAATATAAGAATTAAATACAGTATTAGGAAATGAAATCGCTATATTTATTACCATTATTGCCATAAGAATTTTGGCTATTGAAAGCTCTTGAACTGTAAACTTTGATCCGAAAACTGTATCTGTATTAAATACAAGAATCATTCCAGCTAATACTGCAATAAGTCCAATTATTGAAAATATAATAAGAAACATTCCATTAAGCTTTGCAATATTTTTATTATCATTGTTAACTTTATATCTGGAATAATAGCGTATATAAGCACTTCCAAATCCAAAATTAAGAAGGCTCAAATAACTTACAACAGATGCTGCTGAGTTATAAAGGCCATATTCACTTTGCCCTAAAAGGCGGAGCATAATTGGAACATATATTAACGATACAATAAACTCAAGCCCCAAATAAATGTACGTTAAAACTGCTCCTGCTTTTAATTGATTAACATTCATAATTATATTAATTCTCTCCTTTTAAAAACAAAGCCTTTTTAAATAATCTAGAGCTTTTTTACGTTCTTAAAATAGATTAAACATGAGAAAAATCAATATTAAAAAATGTTATAGGTATCTTTAATATTTCCCTCCTTCATAGATTCCAACTTAAACTTGGAAACCGGATTAACCTCTTAAATAACGTATTGGGAACTTATGGGATAACCTTTTTTATAAAATCTATAGAACTTTTTCTTAATTGCTGTACTCTATAATCCACTTGTTTCCAATCAATATAATCTTTCATCAAATTATCTATCTTATCTTCGTTAAAAGTTTCTATAATCCTATTTTCTAAACCTACTGAATCTAGTAACGTTATAATTCGATCATTCATTTTTGACCCCTCAACAGAAATAACTATAAAAGGCTTATGAAAAATTATAGCAAAAACTGCACCATGAAATGAATTTGTTAATACAAATCGTGAATTTTTTATATTAAATAACCACTCAAATACACTAATTGGTTCTTGATTATATCTTTTGTCTATTTTTTCATTGAAATATTTTTTAAACACATAATCATTAATTTTTTTCGCTGTTATTTGATTACTATGTAATATATATGAAAATAATTGATATTCTTTTTTTATCTTTTTATCCCTAATAAGTTCTTCATATAAATCCTTTTCTAATAGTAAAGTAGGGTCTACTACTACAGTTGCTTCTAAATCCATATCTTCAATTATTTTCTTACCACTATTTTCTCTTACACTTATAGCATTAAATTTTTCTAATTCCGGTTTAACTAGATTTAATACTTCGATAGATAGTCTATCAGTACCAAAACTACTAGCATAGGATATTCTTTTCTTCCCTTCTTTTACAAAATTAAGATAATAGCTCAAAGTTGGTTTCTTTTCAGCAGATAAAACAAATGATTCATTCCATATTTGATCACTTCCACAAATATAAACATCGTAATCATTACATTTCTTTATTAAGCTATTATTAGTATAATAAGAAGTCTTTGAAAGCTGTAAATATTCTTTTCTAAATTTTTTTATTTTTTTTTCTTTTACAAATTCAGATATTTTTAAATTTTTAATCCACATAATGTTTTGAATTAATTTTACACGTAATGGTATATAATTAATAATTTCAGTATCATATCCAATTTGATTCAAATATTTTTGTAAAGCATATGCCTGTAACACCGCTCCATAATTCGTAGCCCAATGAAAAGTAATAGTACCTATCTTCATTACTTCCTCCACACCATTCTGTTTACAATTTCAGTAAAACTTTGTATGATTTTAACAATTTTGGTGCTAACATTTTCATCTACATAATTAGGTACATCGACACCTAAATCATTGTTTTTATTCATTTCTACTGCTAAATCAACAGCTTGTAATACCTGTTCTTTTGTTATATTACCAATTATAATATTACCTTTATCTATAGCCTCTGGTCTTTCTGTACTTGTTCTTATTGATACTGCTGGAAATTTAAAATATGAGGCCTCCTCAGCCAATGTACCACTGTCTGATACTACACAAAAAGCATTAAGTTGTAGGTTAATATAATCTGAAAAGCCAAATGGTTTTAAACTTCTTACACTTGGATGAAATTTAAACCCACGCTGTTCTATGAATTTTTTACTCCTTGGATGAGTACTATATATAACAGGTATATTGTAATATTCTATAATGCCCCCCATTGTCAAGACAATTTTTCAGCTTTTCTAAGTTAGATC
>DAOSVM010000070.1:0-4112 GCA_035379625.1 Ignavibacteriales bacterium
CTAGTTAAAGGTTTTTGGGAAAATAATTTTGGGCGTAAGCCCGCCCGTGCGCCGAACGGCGCACGGGCTTTATGCTTACACTGTCTGAGCTAATAAAAGATGAATTCATTTTAAAATTAAAAAGGCAAGTTACTTTAATTCACTTGCCTTCATTTGATGTTTTAGTAATATTAAATATTTTATTTGTTTGTATTTCTTAATTCTTTTACTAATCTATCAGCTTTGTAAACAGTCTTTAAAGCTTCGATTATACCTTCGGAATCTACTCCTATACAACGATTTGATGACGGCTCGTAAATAAAATCACCAGCGTTACTTTCAATGTTTCCGTCAAAAGCTATGCCAATAATTTCTAGATTAGAGTTAATCATAGGGCTACCAGAATTTCCACCAATTATATCATTTGTGCTTGCAAAATTGAAAGGTGTTGATAATTTTACATTTTTCTCTGATTTTTTCCAACTATGAGGTAAATCCCAATCTTCTTTTCCGAAATGTGAGTAATATCTGTCGTATAAACCATAGAATGTAGTTTTAGGTGGAGCTAATGTTCCATTGTATTCATAACCTTTAATTAAACCATCAGAAATTCTAAGCGTAAAGGTTGCATCTGGTGAAATGTTGGTACCATATACTTTGAATAATGCTTCACCTAATTGATTTAAAAATACATCTTCTTTTCTTGTTAAATTCATCATTTTACCATTAAGCTCATTATATTTGGTGAGAATTTTAGTTACAAAATTATAGAAAGGATCATTAGTAAATGACTTTTTCCCGCTTTTTAAAAGAACTTTTAATTTATTTACATTTGTAATTTGCGAATTTGATAAAATGTATTTTACAGCTTCTGCAGGTGTTAAATTATTTGTAAACTCTTGGAAATTTGGATCATCTTTAAACTTTGGATATATAATGTTAAGTAAATCTAACAATAAATATTCTTGTATTTTTGGATAGTATTCGGTTTTTCTATTATCGGTAAATATTTCATTTGCAAGAGTATCAATAATTTTACTTAAACTGTCATCAGTAATTTTATTTGTTTTATTATAAACTCTAATAGCTATCTTGAAATAATCACATAATGCTCTTCTACCATCAGCAATGTAAGAAAGAGGTAAATATTCTGGGTATAATTTCTTTTGTTCTTCTTTAATTACTTTTATACTATCCCATAAATTACCATATTCTTTATCAAGTTTTAATTCGAAATATTTATTTTTAAATTGGTTTTGAAAATCTTTCTTTCTTGCCATTATAACAGGATTATGCAAATATTTTATAGAATTATCATAAACTTTTTGCGAGTTACTTAAACCAAATAATTCTTCTTTAATTTCACCATCAGATTTTTTTGTTTCTGCCATGTATTTTTTGTAGGCATTAATGGAAATATTTAAGTAATTTAATGTAGCTGGATAAGCGTAATCTCTATAAAATTCTAGTTGTTCATAGGTTTTTAATCTATTAGTTCTTCCTGGATTACCAACAGTGAAAACTAATTCATTTTCTTTTGCACCAGCTTTACTCCATTTGAAATATGTATCAATTTTTACAGGTTTTCCGTTTTCGTAAGCACGGAAAAATGAGAAATCTCCATCATATCTTGGATATGTAAAATTATCGTAATCTCCACCATAAAATCCAAGCTGAACTTCAGGAACAAAAACTAATCTAATATCTTTATATTGTTTATATCCATATAACGAAAATTTACCACCATTAAAAAATTGAACAACTTGTGTTCTATCCAATTTTTTACTTTCTTTATATTCTTTTTCCAATTTTTCTATAATTTCTTTTTTAGCAGCTGCTTTTTCTTTATTTGTTTTTGCTGCTTTCATAGCTTGAAGTACTTGCTCGGTTACATCTTCCATAAAAACTAATTGTTCAACAAATAAATCAGGTACTGTGCGTTCATCATTTAATGTTTTAGCATAGAAACCATTTTCTTGAAAATTTTCACCTTGCTTTTGAACTTTTAACGCAACTTCTCTTGCACAGTGATGATTTGTCATAATCAAACCATCCGGTGAAACAAATGAAGCAGAGCACCATGTAGCAAACTTTAAAGAACTCATTCTTGCTTTATTTAACCATTCTGGGGTTGCATTGAAGCCATAAGTATTTTTCCAATATTCAACAGGAGGATAATCGAATGTCCACATTTTACCAAAATCGATAAGAGATGATTTAACTGTATCAAGGTTAATGTTTAAGTACATATTTTGAGCATTAACCTTAGCAAAAGAAACTAATAAAAATGCTAACAACAGCATCTTAAAAAGTTTTTTCATAATAACTCCATAAATTTAAGTGTTTGAAAAATTTTAATTTTTTTTGAAAACAATACAAACAATAATACAAAAAACAAAATAAAGAAAAAATAAGTTTTAAATAAATTTGAAAAATGTTTAAATTTGAAAGTTATAAAAAAATGGAGTAGTTATGTTTCCAAATATTAATCCAACAACAACAAACGCATGGAAAGAATTAACATCTCATTATGATGAGATGAAAAAAATTCATATGAAGCAACTTTTCCAAAATGATCCTAATAGATTTAAAAAGTATTCTTTACAGTTTGGTGATATATTAGTTGACTATTCAAAAAATATTATAACTGATAAGACTTTAAAATTGCTTTTCCAACTTGCTGAAGAAACAAATTTGAAATCAGCTATTGAAGCAATGTTTACTGGTGAAAAAATTAATAAAACTGAAAACCGAGCTGTTTTACACGTAGCTTTAAGAAATAGAGCTAATACCCCTATTTATGTTGATGGAAAGGATGTTATGCCTTTAGTAAATGCAGAATTAGATAAAATGAGAGATTTTTGTTTAAAGTTGGAATATAAAGAATGGTTAGGATTTACTGGTAAACCAATAACAGATATTGTAAATATTGGTATTGGAGGTTCTGATTTAGGCCCCGTGATGATAACTGAAGCATTAAAACCATATGCATTACCACATTTAAAAACTCATTTTGTTTCCAATGTTGATGGTACACATATAGCAGAAACCCTTAAAAAATTAGATCCAGAAACAACATTATTTATGATTGCTTCTAAAACTTTTACTACACAAGAAACTATGGCAAATGCTTATACTGCTAGAGAATGGTTTATGAAAATAGCATTTAAAGAAGAATTTATAAAAAATCATTTTGTAGCAATTTCTACTAATGAAAAAGAAGTCGTAAAATTTGGTATTGATCCTGAAAATATGTTTAAATTTTGGGATTGGGTAGGTGGAAGATATTCTTCATGGTCTGTAATCGGATTATCTATTGCTGCAACTATTGGTTATAATAATTTCATACAATTATTAGAAGGTGCACACAGCGTTGACAACCATTTTAAAAATGAACCATTTGAAAAAAATATTCCGGTGATTTTAGCATTACTTGGTGTTTGGTATAATAATTTCTTCGGTGCTGCTAGCCATGCACTATTACCATATGATCAGTATTTACATCGTTTTGCTGCTTATTTCCAACAAGCTGATATGGAAAGTAATGGTAAATATGTAGATAGAAATGGCCAAAAAGTTGATTATCAAACAGGCCCAATTATTTGGGGAGAACCAGGTACAAATGGCCAACATGCATTTTATCAATTGATTCATCAAGGTACTAAACTTATTCCTTGTGATTTCATTGCTCCTGCTATTTCTCACAATGCTATAGGTAATCATCATAATATGTTACTATCAAACTTTTTTGCACAAACAGAAGCACTCTTGTTCGGAAAAACAGAAGAAGAAGTTATCGAAGAATTAAAAAAACAAGGTAAAACAGAAGAAGAAATTAATTTCCTTAAACCGTTTAAAGTTTTTGAAGGTAATAGGCCTACAAATTCAATTCTAATTAAAAAAATAACACCTTTCAATTTAGGTGCTTTAATTGCTATTTATGAACATAAAATTTTCACACAAGGTGTTATTTGGAACATATTTAGTTTTGATCAATGGGGTGTTGAACTTGGTAAACAATTAGCTAACAAGATTTTACCTGAGCTACAAAATGATGAACCTATAACATCACATGATGTTTCAACAAATTGATTAATAAATGCTTTCAAAGAAATGAGAAAAAAATAAATTTA
>DAOSVM010000071.1:0-3980 GCA_035379625.1 Ignavibacteriales bacterium
GCAGGTAAAATGTGATTTATCAAAAAGACATCTTCAAAGGTATAATTTGTATTAGTATCACTAAAGCTACCAATTATATTGCTATTTTCATCAATAACATAAACATTTGCCCAACATGCAGAAATATCAGGGTTATTATTTAAAAAATTGACCTGTTTTTCAAATTTATCTGGCGTCCATTTATCATCAGCAGCAACAATACAAACAAATTCACCTTTTGCATATAATGGTAAGTATTTATTTAAATTTTTTACTAACCCCTTATTTTCTATATTTTTTATATAATTAAACTTATATTTTTCTTTCAAATTCTCAATTATCTGGTCTATATTATCGGTTGAAGCATCATCTATAACATATACTTCAATATTTTTATATGTTTGTTCAAAAACACTCGCAACACATTCCTCAATAAATTTTGCATGATTATAACTAACTATAAATATGCTAACTAATGGTTGTTTATTTTCCATCTTAAATACAAATCCTATTTTTATGTTGTAATATTAAGTATAACTCAAATAATTTTTAAAAAGTATTAACATAAGAAGCAAATAAATTAAGTAATTAATTGCATATCCTATTGTCACACCAATAATTCCATAAATATTTATCATTAGTATCGATAAAATAACAAATGATATATAAAAAACAATTTCTGTTGCTATATATATTTTTGTCATACCTTTAGCTAGCATTAAATAAGTTAAAAGCCATGATGAAATTTTTATTGTATCACCAATAACTTGAAAAAGGAATAAATCAGCAATTGGCAGAAACTTATTTGAAAATAAAATTTTAATAATTAAAAATCTAAATATGTAAATAGAGATAGCGCTAATTATTACAATTGGCATAATAATTTTGTAACCGTGTAAAATTTCTTTCTTTATTTCTACTTTTTCCTGTAAACTAGATAACTTTGGTAGATAGTAAACAGATAATGTATTAGTAACAAGTAAAAGATAAGTTTCACTTATGCGCCAGACACTTTGCCAATAGCCTGCTTTTTCCCATCCTAAATGCCTTGCAATATAATCTCTAATAAACATTTGAGAAATAGGCACCATTATTGCAGATGTTAATGCCATTAGCGAAAATTTTAATAATTTAATTGTATATTCTTTATCAATTTTATTTAAAAATAAATTTATTTTAAACCAATTGCTTTTTATTACAAATAATAAAGTAACAATAAAAACAATTGATTGTGAAATAATAATTGCAAGTAAAGCTCCATAGATTTTTAAACTAATTACCAAAAATATTGTAACAGCCAATCCAATTAAAGAGCCCGATATATCTACATAAGTTAATTTTTTTATTTCCCCTTGACCATTTAATATGGAAGTTAGAAAACCATTCATTACAAAAAATATTATAGAAATAGCAAAAATGATAAAAATTGATTTATATTCTGTTGTTTTCAATAATTTTATGGATAAATATTCAGAAAAGAAGATAATTCCTATTGCCATAGGCACAATAAGAACAACAGATAATCTAACGGCGCTACTCCATATTTTTTGTTTTGTTTTTTCATCATCTTTAAATTCTGCTGTATATTTGATAATTCCATTATTAACTCCAGCACTAGCAATATTACTTATCATATTTAAAAAATTTTGCATCTGCCCTAAAAGTGCAATACCTGTAGGACCAAGATAAACAGCAGTAATTTTTACACTAACAAACCCAGTCAATATTCTTATTATTGTAGAAATCGCAGAAAGAACAGATGTTTTAATTAAATCCATTCACTACCTCAACCACTTTTTGAGTTTCTTCCATAGTTTGAACTCCACTCATTGGAAGGCTCAAAACTTCTTTATGTATTTTTTCGGTTATTGGATAATTTCTATCATTCCATTCTTTGTATGCATTTTGTTTGTGTGGTGCTATTGGATAATGGATTAAAGTTTGTATTCCATTATCAGACAAGTATTGTTGTAATTTATCTCTATTTTCAGTTCTAATTACAAATAAATGCCAAACGTGGTTATCTTCTTTTCTTACAGTTGGCAGAATTATTTTATCATTTTTTATATTGGTTAAATAATAATTAGCAATTTTTCTTCTGTTTTCTATTTCATTATTTAAATATTTCAATTTCACTCTTAATAAAGCAGCTTGCATTTCATCTAAACGGCTATTAACGCCTTTGTAAATGTTTTCATATTTTTTATGGCTGCCATAATTTCTAATAGCTTTAATAGCATTTGCTAAAACGTCGTCATTAGTTGTCACGGCTCCAGCATCACCTAATGCGCCTAAGTTTTTGCCTGGATAAAAACTAAATCCGCTAGCATCGCCTAAGTTTCCGCTCCTTTTATCCTTAAAGAAAGCTCCATGCGATTGGGCTGAATCTTCAATGACCTTTAAATTATACTTTTTAGCAATTTCATTTATTTTATCCATTTCGCAAGTTTGACCATACAAATGAACCGGCAAAATAGCCTTTGTTTTAGGCGTAATTTTTTCTTCTATTTTATTTGAATCAAGAAGATAAGTGTTCAAATCAGGTTCTACTAAAACTGGCGTTAAATTATTTTGCGATATTGCTAAAATTGATGCAATGTATGTATTAGCGGGAACAATTACTTCATCGCCATCAGAAATAAAACCAAGTTCTTTATAAGCTCTTAAAATTAAAATTAAAGCATCTAATCCATTAGCTACGCCTATGCAATGTTTTACACCGCAATATTCTGCGAATTCTTTTTCAAATTGTTCTACTTCTTTTCCAAGAATATACCACCCACTATCAATAACTCTTGTACACACTTCTATCAGCTCATCTCTATACTGAGCGTTGAGTTTTTTTAGGTCTAGAAATGGGATCATTTTATCTCCATCTTACTAAAATAAATGTTTTTTATTTCTTCGTAATAAAAAAAGGTATTACCAATAAAAATAGTTGTTCCCAAAATTTTATTTTCTAGTATAACACATCAATTATCGATAAAAATATATCAGAAACCGTTATCACTTCTTATTTATTCCCAGTCCTAGAGCTTTAATAGCAAGATACAATGCATCAGAACCAGAATTTACTAGGACTGCAAATTTTGTTACAATATAGTTGGGAAACTCTTTCTTAAAGTTCGTGACTTATTCACGCAAAATAAACCATCCACACTCCAGTACTTTCTGGGTAGCCTTTTTATTTCTTATCTTACACTATTTCGCAGTTCAGTCTCAAATTCAATCATTTTTGTCATTTGTTACCTTAAAAACTTTACTATCCCTCATCTCATAAATTTTTCCGCATTCACATTTTGCCTTAACATCTTTAAATTCTAATTTTCTACCACATCTACAAACATAACCTTTTATTTTTGCGGGATTTCCATAAACAAGAGCATAATCAGGGACATTCTTTGTCACAACACTACCTGCACCAATCACGGCCCATTCCCCTATAGTAATGCCGCATATAATCGTAGCATTCGCTCCTATACTTGCCCCTTCTTCCAAACAGGTTTTTATGAACTCTTCAGGATATACCTTACTTCTTGGATAAAGATCATTAGTAAAAGTAGCATTTGGCCCGATAAATACATTGTTTTTAATTCTCAAACCGTCCCAAATTTGTACTCCGATTTTTATTGTTACATTATCTCCTACTATTACATCGTTTTCAATAAAAGTTTGATCACAAATATTGCAGTCTTCCCCAATCACTGCACCTGGTAGTATATGAGCAAAAGCCCAAATTCTTGTCCCTTTTCCTATTTTATTTGATTCTACTATTGCTTTAGGATGTATGTAAACGCCATCAATTTCTGTATACTTTTTTCATTTTTTTAAATTCCTCACTTCCTTCAAAAATTCTTCATAATTCCTAATATAATCTTCCTCTTTATAAAAATCAGAAGCTAAAACTAAACACACGGAACCTGAAGAAAAATTTTTTAATTCATTCCAAACATATTTATCAACCAAAAGACCTTGGAATGGTCTGTTAAGATTTATTGTTT
>DAOSVM010000072.1:0-3629 GCA_035379625.1 Ignavibacteriales bacterium
AACTGAATTAACAGGTAAATCAACAAAAACTAAAAGACCGTAATCTGCACATAATTTTAAAGTAATTGGATTAGGTAAAACGGATGTAAATCTAATTGCATTAAAACCAGCATTTTTAATTAGTTTAATATCATTAACTATTTGGTTGTAATCTTGCAAATATCCATGTTGATTTACAGGTACATAAGTAACACCTTGAATTGTAAAAGGTTCATTGTTTAAGAATAAACCATTTGAGGTATTTACTAAATTGTAAAGTTGAACAAAGTGATTATATTCATCAATTACAACACCATTTGAAAGTAATTGTATTTTTATTTTGTACTGTGCTGGATAATTTGGAGACCAAAGAATAGGAGATGGTATTGTAAAATAATTTTCAATATATTTTTCTTTATTTAAGTTTAATAAAAATCCTGGAGTTTGATAAGAGACAATAACATTGTTATTAGGAGAAATTATTTGATAATATATTGATAAAGTTGCTGATGAATCTTTTTTTGCTAATTGATAATTAAAAATTTTTGAACCAATAAAAATTGACGCAGAATTTTTATTTGCTTCAACTTTTGTGTTAATATCATTAAATAGAATGGAAATGTTACTTTTCTTAACGAGATAAATATCTCTAAATATTCCACCTGTATTTAAAGGTAACCACCTATGTTGTTTTGTAGGTAGAGTTTCATCGGATGATAAGAATTTAGAAATTTTAATTTCTATTTTATTAGAAGAATTGGTTCTAATTAAATCCTTTGGTAAATTAACATAAAAGGGGAAAGTTCCACCAGAGTGTTTATAAATCACATTGTCATTCAAAGCAATTTCAGCAGAATAATTTAATCCTAAAATTAACAAATCGAATTGATTCTTATTATATTCATTAGCATTTATTGTAAAATAATTTATATAACTTACATTTCTTTCACCTAAATAAACAGCAGGTAATTCAACTGTTGTTTTGTTATCATCTATTTGTATTGACCAATTCTTATTTAGTTTTATATATTTTCTGCTAGAAGTGTTGCTAAAAAATGTTGTATCTTGATAGTTATTATTGTAAGATTGGAATATTTGAACTTGCGCAAAAATGTTTAAATTTAATATGAGTATAGATAATAATTTTTTTAGCATTTTACACCTTACTATTGAATTATATATTTAGAAAAGTAAACATTTTTTACTTTTACTTTTTTAAAGTTATTTTTTAAAGTATTTGAAATTTCAATTCTTAAAGTATCTTTAAAATTAGGTGAGGATAATTGTGCAACTGTTTTAGAACCGAAAATTTTTAATAATAAATCATTTAAAAGATATTTTTTCTCACTTAATTCTTCTTTCATATTTGGCTTTTTTAACTCTATTGCAAAAGATGTTAGTAAAATTCTTCTTCCGCCAGAGTTGTAAGGATTTACTATTAAATCTTCAACATAGAACATATTAGCATCTTCAACAGTGCCTTGCTCACCTTCTTTACCTTCTTGTTTTTTTGCTTCTTCTTTCGGAGCAGATTCTTCACTTTTTTGCTCTGCATTTGCTGCTTCGCCTTCAGCATTTGCTTTTTCTTTTCCACCACAACTAATTAAAAAAAGTAGAAGAAAAATTGCTAAAACTTTGATAATTTTATTCATTTTCATACTCAGAATTGATTTTTTGTTTAAGTTCGCTAAGTTTATGTAAAGCCTCGATTGGGCTTATTTCATCTATATTAATTTGCGATAAATCATTCCTAATCGAATCGTCAACAAATTCAAATAAACTATATTCAGTTTCTTGATTTTTTCGGGGCATTTTAATAATTCTTGTTCTCTTTAAATTAATAACAGTTTGTTCTTTCCCTTCAAGGTGATCTAAAATTTCATTTGCTCTGTTGACAATCCAATCAGGTAATCCACCCATCTTTGCAACATGGATTCCATAACTATGATCTGCATAACCTTCGGTTACCTTATGCAAGAAAATTACTTTATTATCAATTTCTTTAACATCAACTTTATAGTTATGAATTCTCGTGAAAAGTTTTGCCATTTCATTTAATTCGTGATAGTGAGTAGCAAAAATTGTTCTTGCAGCTATAGATGGATTTTCATGTATATATTCTGTTATAGCCCAAGCAATTGAAATTCCATCATAAGTAGAAGTTCCACGCCCTATTTCGTCTAGTAAAATTAAACTTTTATAAGTAGCATTATTAATTATATTTGCTGCTTCTTGCATTTCAACTAAAAATGTACTTTCTCCAGCTGCAATATTATCACTTGCACCAACACGAGTAAAAATCCTATCAACAATACCTATTCTAGCATATTCTGCTGGTACCATGCAACCTATTTGAGCAAGCAAAACGATATGTGCAATTTGTCTTAAATATACCGATTTACCGGCCATATTGGGGCCAGTTAAGATAATTATTTGTTGTTTTTCAGTATCTAAATATACATCATTAGGTGTAAAATGTTCTTCAGGTAGTAAAATTTTTTCAACAACAGGATGTCTACCTTGTTTAATATCTATTACTGTGCTTTCATCTACAATCGGCATAACATAATTATTTTCTTTTGATATTTGAGCAAATGATTGAAAACAATCCAACATCGCCACCATTTTGGAATTCATTTGGATTACATCGACATAAGTTAAAATATCTTCACGCAATTTATTAAATAGCTCTAACTCAATTTGATAAATTCTTTCTGACGATGTCAAAATTTTTGTCTCATAATCTTTGAGTTCTTCTGTAATATATCGTTCAGAATTTACTAATGTTTGTTTCCTTATATAATCAGATGGTACTTTATCTTTATGAGTATTAGTAATTTCAATATAATATCCAAAAACTTTGTTATAATTAACTTTTAGTGAAGATATTCCAGTTCTTTCTCTTTCTTTATTTTGATAATCTACTAGCCAATCTTTTGCGTTTTCTGATAGATTTCTCAAATCATCTAATTCTTTGAAATAACCAGGCCTTATAACATTCCCATCCAATATAGTTGCAGGAGGGGAATCTGTAAGCATATTTTGTATTTTTTCAATAAGTTCTTCTAATGGATTTAAATTAGCTAAAATTTGGATAATTGTATCGTTACCAGAATTAGATAATATTTCTTTTATATTTTTAATTTGTATAAGTGATAATTTTAATGCTACTATTTCTCTTGGATTAGCTTTGCCAGTAGAAATTTTCGAAACAATTCTTTCTAAATCTGCAATTTCACGTAGATAATTTTGTAATTTTAATTTAATATCATCATTTTCATAAAGAAATTTAACAACTTGTTGTCTCTTTTGTATAGGTTTTAATTTAATAAGTGGAGCGGAAATCCATTTTTTTAACAGTCTGGAACCCTGTGGTGTTAAAGTTTTATCTAGTATAGATATTAAAGTTCCTTGTCGTGAATAATCTTGTATTGAATATATAATTTCGAGATTTCTTTTTGTCGTATTATCTAGGAGCATATAATCTGAAGGATTATAGAACATTATTTTAGTTATGTGATGTAAATTAGCTTTTTGTGTTTCCTTCAGGTAATGTAAATTTGATCCTGCGGCTATAATTCCTAATTCCAGTTGATCAATTCCAAAACCCTTTAAACTTGCAACGTTAAAATGTTTAAGTAATAATTCTT
>DAOSVM010000073.1:0-3393 GCA_035379625.1 Ignavibacteriales bacterium
AATCCATCAACAAGAATAATGTTTGAATTACCAACGAGAGCAAAAGTACAAATAAAAGTTTATAATATAATTGGTTCCGAAGTCGCTACAATAGCAAACGATGAATTCGACTCTGGTTTACACAGTGTTAATTTTGATGCAAATAATTTACCTGCTGGAAATTATATTGTAAAAATGACAACAAGTTCATTTACAAAATCAATAAAAGTTACTCTTATTAAATAGCAATAAAAAAAGGGCTCCATTGGGGCCCCTTTTTATTTATAAAAATTTTCCAGTTAAGCTAAGAGGATTCTGTTTTATTTCTTGCTGTGTCCCTTCAGCTATAATCTCTCCACCGTTTTTCCCTCCTAAAGGGCCCAAATCTATAATCCAATCAGCAAATTTAATCACATCAATATTATGCTCAATGACAATAACCGTATTTCCTTTTTCAACCAATTTATTTAAAACGTTTAACAATACTTTAATATCTTTAAAATGTAAACCTGTTGTTGGTTCATCTAAAACATACAAAGTTTTACCAGTCGATACTTTTGAAAGCTCTGTTGCTAATTTGATTCTCTGTGCTTCTCCACCTGAAAGTGTAGTTGCAGGTTGCCCTAATTTTATGTATCCTAAGCCAACATCGCATACAGCTTTTATTTTTCTTTTTATAGAAGGAATATTATCAAAAAATTCTAAAGCTTCTTCAAATGTTAAATCAAGAATATCAGCAATATTCTTATTATTATAAAAAATTTGTAATGTTTCTTTATTATATCTTTTCCCATCACAATTATCACATTTAACATAAACAGGTGGTAGGTAATTCATTTCAATTTTTACAACACCATCACCTTCACACTTATCGCATCTTCCACCCTCAACATTGAAACTAAAACGACCTGGCTTATATCCTTTAGCTTTTGATTCCGGTAGCTGTGCGAATAGATCTCTAATAAATGTAAAAACTCCTATATATGTTGCGGGATTGGAACGTGGTGTTCTACCGATTGGCAATTGGTCTATTTCAATAATTTTATCAATAAATTCATCACCTTCAATGCTGTCAAAAGGTAATGGATAATCGTATGATTTATAAATTTTCCTCTTTAAATATTTAACTAAAGTTTCATTTATCAATGTTGATTTTCCAGAACCACTTAATCCAGTTATGCAAATAAAATTTCCTAATGGGATTTTTAACGTTACGTTCTTTAAATTATTTCCTCTCGCTCCCTTTAAGATTAAAAATTTATCCTTTTGTAATTCCCTTTGTGGTTTTTCTATCTTGAAATTTCCTCTTAGAACTTCTAAAGTTGCTGTTTTTAGTTTTGCATTTGCAAGAAGCTTTTTAGTTTCGCCAACAGAACATAGTTCACCACCATAAATACCAGATTTGGGACCTAATTCTACAAGAAAATCTGAATGCATCATTGTTTCTTCATCATGTTCTACAACAATTACCGTATTATCCATTTTTACTAATTTTTTTAGAGAATTAATTAGTTTTATATTATCAGATGGATGTAATCCAATACTTGGTTCATCAAGAATATATAATACACCACTAAGCTGAGTTCCTATTTGTGTTGCCAATCTTATGCGTTGGGACTCTCCTCCCGACAAAGTATCAGCACTTCTATTTAAAGATAAATAACCTAAGCCAATATCAACTAAAAATTGCAATCTTTTTGAAATTTCATAAAGAATTGGTTCTGCAATTAAATTCTTATGATATTTTTTATACAATTTTTGGAAAAGTTCATTTGCTTCATCTAATTGAAAATTTGTTATTTGTTGAATAGTAAAATCATCAAATTTATAATGCAATGCTTCCTTTCGTAATCTTCCACCATTACACTCAGAGCAAACCTTTGCAATTTTAAAGTTATTTAAAAACTCTTTACCTTTATTGGTAGCAAAAACATTTTCGTAACTTACTAAATACTCTTCAATTCCTTCAAAATTTACAGAAGTATCTTTTATGTAGTTATTCCAATATGGTGATTTAGAACCATAAAAAAGTAAATCTAAAATATTATTATCAAATTGTTTAATTGGTGTTTTTATATCAATGTTTAAATATCTAAGAAAGTTTTCTAAAGATTTAAAGAATTTGGAGCTATCATATTTACCAATAGGTAAAATAGCTCCTTCATAAATAGATAATTCTTTATTACCAAAAACTAAATTTTTATCATAATTATAAATTTCCCCAATACCTTCACATTTGGGGCACCAGCCATAATGAGTGTTAAATGAAAAATTATTAGGTGCAAAATCTGGATAACTAATGCCACACTTAATACAGGTATAACTAGTACTGAAATATAATTCATTATTTTCAGCTATTAAGATTAAATTTCCTTTACTCTCATTGAGAGCAATGTTGATGGCAATATTCATTCTTGTCAAAGTATCTTTTTCTACAATGATGTTATCGATCACAATATCGATATCGTGAGCTTTATATCTATCAAGTTTTATGTTAGGTTCTAATCTTATAAATTCCCCATCAATACGTGCCTTAATAAATCCTTTCTTAAAGTATTTTTCTAATAAATCTGTAAAATTACCTTTTTTAGCTCTAATAATAGGGGAAAGTATGGAAATTTTTTTATTGTAAAGATTATTCTTTATAAAATTTAATATATCATCGTGTGATTGTTTTTGTAATTTTGCACCACAATTATAACAATAGGGAATAGCAACTTTACTGAATAATAATCTTAAATAATCATAAATTTCCGTTATGGTACCGATTGTCGATCTTTTGGAATTAGAAATTGTTTTCTGTTCAATAGATACCGAAGGGCTTAGTCCCGAAATACTTTCAACATTGGGTTTTTCAAGAATTCCCATAAATTGTCTGGCATAAGGAGATAAAGTTTCAATAAATCTTCTCTGACTTTCGGCATATATGGTATCTAATGCAAGGGATGATTTTCCAGAACCAGAAACTCCAGTAATTACTATCAATTTATTTTTCGGCAATTTTAAGGATAGGTTCTTTAAATTATGTTCATTAGCTCCTATAATTTCTATTTCTTCCAATTTTCCCCTCTATTCATCTATATATTCTGTAATATCAAACACCATTAAAATCTTTTCAGTTTCATTAAGTAATAATGGTATAGTAAAAAGTTGATTGGTAGAAATATTCGACTCATTTTTATTTCTATATTTAATTTCACTTTTTTGTAATTTTAATTCCATTAAATCAATTAATTGCGCAACAATAATATCTAAGGTATTTCTTAAGAAAATGTCAATTGTTCTAATAAATTCAGTATCTAATTTTATAACATTACCGTAATGGTATTCTCCTAATTTTAGTATTTCATTCATACCAGTTATTAATCCAATAACAATGGTAACTTTTCTTTCTTTATCAGTATAATCAACAGT
>DAOSVM010000074.1:0-3374 GCA_035379625.1 Ignavibacteriales bacterium
AGACATTTATTGAATATTTTTGTAAAAATAAGGAAATAAATTTCAATAAACAAATATAAACGATGATCGTAATCTGAAAAGTCCAAAAACTAAATTTTAATTCTATTTAAATTAAATTTATCTATATGTTTTTATTCTTTATCTCTAATTTATGTTTATTTATTTTTGCAAAAAAATAATTTTAATAAAAATGATTTTTTTAGATTGGCCCCATATTTTATATTCTAATTTAAAAACAATTCTTTAATTGTAAGTTATTCACTTATAACATGAATCTGTGAATAAAAATGAAATTTTTTCACAAAAAAAATTCTATAAAAAATATTTTTTGATTTTATAGAATAATTTTATCAAATTTTGAATACAAAAAAACTCATAAATTCACATTTTTTTGCTATTTGGTCATATTTTTTTTACTAATATTTTATTGTCAATAATTTTATTACTTTGCAAAGTAATAAAATATTTTTAGATAAATAAGTTATTTCGTAACAGTAATTTAGCTCTCAATGTTAGTATTTTTTATTATGTAAATTCTTTTTTTATCCAGCTGGCAAACAATTCCGCAGAATTTACTGCATATCGATCTGATGATTCACCAGGATTTACTTCAACTATAAAATCTGGTGTAGCATCTATTGTATAATATCGGCTACCTAGCTTATTTAATCTTTTTGCAGCTTCTTTTACCACAGAAGGAATTTTATTATATCTATGGTAAATATTTCCATTAAGTACCCAGTAACGGTCTTCCTTTTCAATAACTGTTGGATCAATATATTTACGAATAGCATATTTACCGTCTATCTGCATTTTATCATAAAGATTTTTCATTTCGTTAAAACTTGTGCAAGGCCAAATAGATTTGCCATTCTTAATGTGTTCTAATGATTTAATATCTTTCTTAATGAAAGCCTTATGCCATCCTTTTTCTTGAATCATAATTGCTACATTTTCATTCAAATCATCAACAAAAAATGTTTCAATGCTCAAATCTGAAATATGTGGAAAATAAAGAAACATACTATTGTATGCTATAAAATGCTTATAGTTATTAATAAATCTATTATCATTTTCATACATCTCCCTGACCAAGCTACGACTACCTCTGTATAGCAACTGTTTAGCTGAATCATCAGTAAAGGTATTTACTGAAACACCTATCTTTTGTAAAGCATTTGCCTCTTCTGACCATAACCAATACACTTGATTAAGATTGTTTGGGTCAGACTGATATATAACTTGAAAATTTTTATTTAACATAACCTTCCCTTAGTAATGCATTGTACCATGTAACCAATGATATTTTATCACAAAAATCAATATAATTTTGATATTCAAAGTTGAAAACATCAGTAGCTAAAAAATCTTTCGTGACCTTGGGTGAAAATATTTCATTACCCGTAATTTCATAGGCACTTTTGAAAAGTAGCTCTATTTCAGGTTTGGCCTTTTCTAGACCATCCATACTTATTCCAAAAAAATCAGCGCAGTATGTATATTCCACCAATTCTCTAGGGAGTATATCACTAAAAAAATGCCTTGCCCATTTTTTTAAATAATCATTTTTTTGTCCAATTCTAAGGCTATATATTGTATTAATAATTTGCTTATCGGCATAGGGTGATACCAATTCTAACCCCATTTCTGTATATATTACTTCAGCTTCATATGTTTGTATAAATTCATTACCTATATTACAACACCATGGGTCAGAAGAATTAGGAATAGCATCTACAAAAATGGAATCGCCTCCCTGTCCTGTAAACACCACATCAACACACAAATCTTTGCAAGTTTTTGCAACAGCTCTAGATGAATCAACTTGTTTAATATTGGCATCAGGTATTTGTGAAAGTGGTTTTTGAGATAAATTACTAAATGGTGGATAGTTATCCATATCAATTAAAATTGATTTTTCCCCGAGTGGAGCCAGTAGTTCTTGCACTATTTTTTCCGTCCTGAACTCGAAGCGATGACTTACTAAACCTACTAAATAAAAAGGGATATTAAAGTGATGTAATAAGCCTATAATAATACTTGAATCTAGGCCACCGCTTAAATGTACAGCAATTTTTTTGTTAGAGTATTGTGCAAAGAATTTTTCAAATACTTGATATAATTTTTCTTTATTGGTCTTAATATATGTGGGGTAGTATAAATCTTCTTTTAATTGGTGTGTCTTCTTATCATAAAATGTCCCGGGAGGTATAATGGTATAATTCTCAAACAGAGGTAAAGTTTTATGTGGTTGATTTGACGGAATTTTACTGTTCGAAAAATAATTGTTTATATTAAGTTGTTTCCATAACCCCTCATTAAGTTCACTCCATATATCATTTTGTATTGTACCTGTATTTTTATTAAAAAAACGCAAACTGTATGTTTTAATATCCACGGTTTATAACTTTTTAGTAATTGCTGCAACAGGTTGATAACAAATCCATGAATCATCATCAGGGTCAGGATTTGAATTATCTTCAATAATCCATGCATGCATTTTCCTACTCGGCAAAAATACCCCTATAAATGCCACACCTTTTTTATCAAATGATTTAGAAGTAGCAGCTGCAAACAATGTGCGTGGTAAGCATAATGTTCGTTGATAAAAACTACCCGGATATATTTTTTTAAATGATGCAATAGCTATTTTAGTAGAATTATATTTCACAAAAGGGAATTTCGCTAAGAGTATTGCTCCAATAAATGAATGCTTACAAGTAAAAACCATTAATTTTGCATAAAGTGCAGCAACTAAACTAACACTAATATCGTCAAAATCATCAGTTGGTATATCTAACTTAAAAGGATTTAATACCATTTGATATTGATAATATATAGGTATCCCTTTATAATTGAAATAAACTTTATTTGAATCCTTTTTTTCCAATAACACACCAAATACTTTATTAAAAAGGTATAATTTACCAGAGAATAATATTGGAAATTGATAAAATTTCATAACTGATTAAAAATAGATATGGGGCGCAATGCCCCATATCTATTTAAGGAATACTAATTAACATCTCTTCCTTGTTTCCAGTGCTTGTATACAGTACCACTATCTTCTACGCCGCTGCTTTTTTTACCTTTAATTGCAGTGTGGTTAGCATGTACTTTTACACCTAGCAACTTTTTAATTAACTTTTTCATAATGAAAAATTTTAAATTTTCCCTACTCGTTTGGCTTTTCAGTACCGCCCCGTTTTTTAAATGGTTTCTGGACTCCATTTTTTTACAAATTTAATAATATTTTTAGATAACCAAATTTTTTTTACAAATTTATAATGATTTTTCCATATTATTTTAAAAATTCCTTAGGTTCTATAACGTTTTATATGGGTAAAGATTAAAAAAGAGTAAATATTCAAAAA
>DAOSVM010000075.1:0-3224 GCA_035379625.1 Ignavibacteriales bacterium
AATGGCGGTTTTATCCGGGAGTACTTTACTATTAATTTTATATTTGTGCTTAACATATATATTTAATAAAATAGGTCTAATGATAAAAATGATTGTACTGCCCAATTTCACAATATGAATACCAAAACCTAAATTAATTAAAATTACCACCATAAATGTATTAATGATAGTTGTTATGATAATTATAATGGTTGTAACATACTGTTTTTGATCTGCTTGCAATAAAATTTGATAGGTAATACTAAAATAGTATTGAAAAAAAGTACTTATACCAATTATTAATACAAGCGAAGAAGTAAATGCTCTGTCAAAACCATCTATTATAAAAGGAAAAAGAAAAACTAATAATACTAAATATCCCAGAAAACTCAAACCAATAATTTTAAAAAAATTTTCAGCAGCTTTTATTATTCTACTAATTTGTTCATAATTTTTTTTGGCTAATGGTCTATATAATGCTGCTCTAACCACGCCACCTACACCAGCTTCAAGTAGAATAATATATCCCAAGAATTGCGTTATAGAAGATACAAGACCATTAACATTTGAACCATATGTACCGATGATTAATCGAGGTATTATTAATCCTGATATTATCTGAATTATTTCCAATAATAATGAAGTAATAATATTATATAGTGCTTTCCTGCTTCTCATAAATGTTCCCTTCTAATTAAACACATAATGCATTTAATAAAATTCACAGTTTTACAATACAAGTAAAGTAATTTATATCTTTTGTTATAAAAAAGTTTTATTACTAATTTTTGTCTAAACGGAAGAATTAAAATATCAATTATTTTTAATGCTTTTGAATAGAGTTCAATATTATTTATGTTAAACAAAATATTTTTTTTCTCAATCCACATTATATCAGAATTCAATAAATCTACTATGTAGTTTGCTACTGATTTAATATAAAAGCTATAAAACAATTTTATATTATATTCATTATCTATTTTAAGCTTTTGTAAATACTCCAATAATACACTTCGAGCTATAGTTACATCATTTATAGAATTAATGTTTATTGTATGCGTAATACTATTTGGGTTCATACGATAATTATACAATGCTTTATCAATATAAACTATCTTTTTAGCATTGTATACTAATGGTATAGACTGTAATAAATCTTCCGCATTCTTCACATTTTTATATTTATAATAATCAGTACTATCTACAATTGAACTTTTTACAACTTTTATCCATAAATTATTTAACTTTGTGCTATTTATAAATAATTCGAAAAGTTGTCTTTTATTACTATTGTCAAAAACAGTTTTATCTTTAAAAAGTGATTCACCTTTTGTTAAAATATCACCCTTATCTGAAACCTTCTTATAATTAAAAATAATCAAATCGCAATTAAATTCTAATATTGTATTGTAAATTATCTCTAATAAATTATTATCCCAATAGTCATCCGAATCAAGAAAAAGATAATAGTCGCCACTGGCCTTACTAATTGCATATCTTCTAGCCATTATAAGGCCTTTGTTTTCTTGATGATATACACTAATCCTTGCATCTACTTCTGCAAACTTATCACAGATTTCTCCACTTGAATCAGTAGAGCCATCATTGATTAATATTATTTCAAAATTTTTGTAACTTTGACTTAATACTGAATTAATACATTCAGCTACATAATTTTCAACATTATATACTGGTATTAAAACACTAAACTTGATATCTTTCATATATACACACACCCTTTTAAAAAAATTTACTTTATGACTTTAATTCCTTTTTTATTCCTTGTAATAACAATTCTCTATGTGCCTCACATTCAATATAATTTTGTATGGCTAATAACTTTTCCTTATTAAATATTTTTCTGATTATCATTCCATTTAATAATTTACGGTCTATTCCTGATAATAACTTGTTAAAACCAGAAAGTTTATATAAATATGAGTTTATATTTTTTTTTGCAAATTGCAGATACTGCTGCTCAACAAAATCTTTTTTCAATATATCAGATGAACGCTTATAAAAATCTCCCAATATTTCTGTTGCTCTTTGATTTGTTGCTAAACGAACACAATTATCTACTTTTACAATTGGTATATATTCTATATCAAATCTATTATTAATATCTATTTTTACTAATAAACTTGTTTGCCAATAATCACTATCTGAATGATCAAATAAAAAATTTCCTTGTCCATATACGATGGTAGAGCCTTCATATTCTTCATAACATCCAATACAATGGCTATGCTGACATAAAATCAAATCGGCTCCTTTTTGAGCCATCTTTCTACAAACCTTCTGTAAATATGGTGAAGGGTAACGATAATGTTCTTTTCCCCCGTGATATAAAACAATAACATAATCACAATTATCTTTTAAATCTTGAATATGATCTAAAGTTTCCATCGAATCAAACGGATTTGCACCTGCTGATTCATCAGTTGCAATTGAAAATTCATGTTCAGTACAAGCATATATACCTATCTTTATACCTTCTTTATTTATTATATAGGGTTTACTTGCTTCTGACAGATCCTTTCCCGCACCTAAGAAAGGAATATGATTTTGCTTTAAAATCTGTAAAGTTGAAAATAAGCCTTGTTCACCCTGATCAAGTATGTGATTGTTTGCTAAAGTAATTAATGATGGATTTAAAGCTTTAATTCCTTTTATAGCACTTGTAGGAGCAATAAGATTTGGTCCACATTTATCTATAGGGTCTTTTTTGTCATATAAGGGAACTTCCAAATTAAATATTCGTATTTCTGCCTCATTCCACAGCAAAAGCAATTCTTCTCCAAGTAATGACAAAACATCACCTTTATTAAATAACTCATAATTAGATTTTGTTGGTACCAAATCAGCCCCAATTATTAATTGCATTAAGTATATCTCCTCTCATTAGGCAATTCTATCCAGCTACCCAAAAGATAGTCGTAAGAATCTGGCACAAATTTCTCATATCCAGAGCCTGGATAAAAAGTAAGTTCTCCAAAATATAGCTGTTCATTAGCTTCATAAAAATCTACCCTTAAAAAAGGTACATCTTTTGATAATACTCTAGCATATTCCATCATTTTTGAAAATTGTTTCGGTTTTTTAAATATAATGCTACTTGGAGGATGTTTCGGTCGGTATAAGTCTAGCAAATTCCAATTATTATCATAGAAATTAATATTTAAGTTATCTTTCGATTTTCTATTATAACATAATAGTATTAACTTTGGTTCACCCTTAAAACACAT
>DAOSVM010000076.1:0-2753 GCA_035379625.1 Ignavibacteriales bacterium
TGTTCATTATTAATTGTTTCTTCCGAGCCAATATTTGAAATTAATTTTGAATTCTTTATGATTTATTTTAACTTATAATTTTAAATCTTTTTTTGTGAATATTATCAAGGTGTTTTATGCCTATTGAACGTGATAAAATTAAAATGCTTATTGAAAATTTTAATAATGATACTCTTATCGATTTTTGTTATGATTATATTGATAATGTTAACGATTATGACAATGATTTAACCGATTTTACTAATGAAAATTCTTTCGATAATGTAAAACTTGTTGCAGAATTTAAAACTAAAGATGACTATCTTATTGGTTGCTTTGTTATTAAAGTGAATGAAAAAATCTCCGAAAAAAGACAAAAACACAAACAGTTTGATGCCGCAAAAAAAATTCTTGAAAAATGTAATTATAACACCGGCCTTTTTTTCTTTTTTGATGATTTTAACAGCATTAGAATTTCTTTAATTTATGGCTATGAAGAAAAATTTGAAAATCGCTGGTCTAATTATAAAAGACATTCTTTCTACGTTGAAAAAGGTAAAACTAATAATACTTTTCTATCTTGTTTTTCTAAAATTGACTTTAATTACTTTTCTTCTATCCTTGAAGGTTTTTCTGTTGAAAAGGTTACAAAGGAATTTTATGCTAAACTTAGTGGTTGGTTTAACGATGCTTTGAATATAATAAAATTTACCGAATATGTGGAAAATAATAATGAAAGAGAGAACGAATTGCTTAGGTTTGTTACTCGTATTATTTTTATTTGGTTTATGAAAGAAAAAAAACTTATTCCTGAAGCGTTATTTGATATTAATATTATTAAATCTGCATTAAAAAACTACAGTGATGAAAATCACAACTATTATTTGGCTATTTTGCAAAACCTTTTTTTTGCAACATTAAATACTAAACCAGAAGATAGAATTTATAGGGATAATGGCAATTTTTATATTAATAAAGATTATATGAATCATAACGTTTACAGACATCGAGATCTTTTTGCTGATGACAATTTTATTGAAAAATATTTTAAAAATATTCCTTTTCTCAATGGTGGGCTTTTTGAGTGTTTAGATAGAAGAACCGATAATAATGAAGAAATTAGAATAGACGGCTTTACGGATGTAAAACATAAACAGCCTATTTTCCCAAATTATTTGTTCTTTGGTAAAAAGGATTTTGAAGGTTTGTTTGATATTTTTAACCTTTACAGCTTTACTATTGATGAAAATTCCTTAAACGATGAAGAAGTGGCTTTAGATCCGGAATTGTTAGGTAATGTTTTTGAAAATTTGTTAGCAGCTTTTAATAAAGAAACTCAAGAAAGCGCTAGAAAAGCTACCGGAAGTTTCTACACTCCTAAGGAAATTGTAGATTCTATGGTTGAACTTGCCATTGTAGAATATTTAAAAACAAAAATTGAAATTGAGTTCCATCCACTTATTGAAAAAATCTTTGATGTGGAAAATTTTGATGATATCAAAAATAATAAAGATTTATGTAAAAAAATTGTTAATGCTATAGAAAACGTCAAAATATTTGATCCCGCTGTTGGAAGTGGTGCGTTTTTGATGGGAGCACTTCATAAACTTATTTATATTCTCAATATTGTTGATACAGATAATTTACTTTGGAAAGAAAAACAATTAAACGCTATAATAAACTCCAATATCGAAGATTCTTATAAAAAATCTTTGCTCGAAAAAATGCAAAATATTTTTGAAAAGCAAGATATTAATTATTCACGCAAGCTTTATCTTATAAGAAGGTGTTTGTATGGTGTTGATTTACAACCTATTGCTATCCAAATTGCTAAACTTAGATTTTTTATTTCTCTTTTGGTGGAACAAAATCTTGCTAATGCTACGCCCGTGCCTTTGCCAAATTTGGAAACTAAGTTAATACCTGCTAATACTCTTATTCCTTTGAAAAATGAACAAGGTAGTTTTGATATCCCACGAATTGAAACATTAGAAAATGAAATTAGCTCCTTACGAAATAAATATTTTTCGGAAAGTGATGTAAAACTTAAGGAAAAAATAAAGCAAGATGATAAAAAACTAAGATTTATGATGTTAGAAGAGCTTAAAAAAATTGGTTTTCCAAATGATAATGCCGAAAAAATTGCAAATTGGGATCCGTATAATTCAAATGTTGCTGCCGATTGGTTTGATGTTGAATTTATGTTTAGTTTCAAAGATAAATTTGATATTATTATCGGAAATCCGCCTTATATTCAATTGCAAAAAGCAGCTGTTGGAAATAAAAAATATGGTGACTTTTATTCAAACTTAAATTACAAAACTTTTACTCGTACAGGTGATATTTATTGTTTATTTTACGAAAAAGGGATTGAGCTATTAAAAGAAGGGGGAATTTTAGCTTACATTACTTCCAATAAATGGATGCGCGCTGGATATGGCGAAAAACTCCGCAAATTTTTTACAGATTATAAACCATTGTATTTGATTGATCTTGGTCCCGGTGTTTTTAATAGCGCTACTGTCGATACAAATATTTTGGTTATTCAAAAATATTATAATAGCAATATTATTGGAAATACTAAAGAATTTAATTTGATTGCTACTAATTTGCAAAAAGGGAGTAAAAATAGTATTAAAGTTGCTCTGAAAAATAATTCGGTTGTTTTAAGAACATTATCCGATGATGCTTGGTTTATTGGTAATGATGCCGAACAACGGCTCAAAGAAAAGATTGAACGCATTGGAAAACCACTTAAAGAATGGGATGTAAAA
>DAOSVM010000077.1:0-2486 GCA_035379625.1 Ignavibacteriales bacterium
ATAAATATAACCGCCCGGATTTAACACCACTATTAAAAGCAAGTGAAACAGTTGGTAGAGTGATATCAAAAGGCGATATAGTAATTTATGAATCTACAGTTTATCCAGGCTGTACAGAAGAGGAATGCATACCTGTTATCGAAAAAGTTAGTGGTTTAAAGTATAATGTTGATTTTTTTGCTGGTTATAGCCCTGAAAGAATAAATCCAGGCGATAAAGAGCATAGAGTATCTAATATCAAAAAAGTTACAAGTGGTTCTACACCAGAGATAGCAGAAGAAATAGATAAATTATATTCATCAATAGTAAAAGTAGGTACACATAAAGCACCATCCATTAAGGTTGCTGAAGCAGCAAAAGTAATTGAAAATACTCAAAGAGATATAAATATTGCTTTTGTAAATGAATTAGCAAAACTTTTTGACTCTATGGGTATTGATACATTAAGTGTTTTAGAAGCCGCTGGTACAAAATGGAATTTTTTACCTTTTAGGCCAGGTTTAGTTGGTGGGCATTGTATTGGCGTTGATCCATATTATTTAACTCATAAAGCAGCAGCATTAGGTTTCCATCCCGAAATTATGCTTGCTGGTAGAAGAATAAATGATAATATGGGGCAATTTATTGCTCAAAAAGTTATAAAGTTAATGATTAAAAATGATATAAAAATATATGGCGCAAATGTTTTAGTATTAGGTATTACATTCAAAGAAAATTGTCCTGATATCAGAAATTCCAAAGTAATTGATATGATAAAAGAATTAAAAGATTTCCATTGCAATGTGGATGTATATGATCCTTGGGCTGAAAAAGATGAAGTAAAACACGAATATGGGTTAGATTTACAAACTCAATTAAATGATAAATCTTACGATGCTATTGTTCTAGCAGTTGCACATAAACAATTCAAAGAATTAGATATTAAAAAATTTGCGCATCAATCAACTGTTATTTATGATGTAAAAGGTGTTTTACCTTTAAATGTTATTACTGATAGATTATAAACACAATTGAGGATATAATGAAATTTTTAGTAACAGGCGGTGCCGGATTTATAGGATCAAATATTGTTGAAGGTTTATTAAAAAAAGGTTTCCAAGTTAGAGTTATTGATAATTTTTCGACAGGCAAAAAAGAAAACTTAAAAGAATTTATAAATGACATAGAAATAGTAGATGCAGATATTCGCTATTATAGAAACGTATACAAAGCAATGGACGGAATGGATATAGTTTTGCATCAAGCAGCATTACCATCTGTACCAAGATCAATTAGCGATCCGATGGCTTCGAATGAAAGTAATATTACCGGAACATTAAATGTTTTGGAAGCCGCAAAAGAAATGAAGGTGAAAAAAGTTGTCGTAGCCTCATCTTCGTCTGTATATGGCGATAATCCAGTTTTACCAAAAAGAGAAGATATGATAATAAATCCATTATCTCCATATGCAGTAACAAAATTAGCTACCGAACAATACGCAATGGCTTATCATAGAGTTTACGGCTTGCCTACTATAGCTTTGAGATATTTTAATGTTTTTGGTCCAAAGCAAGATCCAACTTCTCAATATTCCGCTGTTATTCCTAAATTTATTGTAGCAATGTTACAAGATAAACAACCAACAATTTATGGTGATGGGCTAACAAGTAGAGATTTTACTTATATAGATAACGTTGTTGAAGCAAACATAATGTGCGGATTAAATGAAAATGTTGCGGGGGAATATTTTAACTGTGCAACGCATGGTCAAGTAACACTAAATCAACTAGTAGATGAAATAAATAAAATTTTAGGGAAAAATATAAAACCAATTTATCAAGATTTTAGACCCGGTGATATTAAACATTCCTTTGCCGATATTAGCAAAATTGAAAAACTAATAGGTTTTAAACCTATAGTTATGTTTAATGAAGGGTTGAAAAAAACAATTGAGTGGTATAAGAAAAATTTATAAGGTATTGTTATAAAACAATAAATTATTACTATTATGAAGAAATGTGAAATTATAAAATTGCCCAAGGTTAACGATCCAAGAGGAAATTTAAGCTTTTTTGAAAGTGAAAAGCATATACCTTTTGAAATTAAAAGAACTTTTTGGATTTATGATGTACCAGGTGGAGAAGTACGCGGTGGGCACGCCTATAAAGAACAAGAAGAATTTATTGTTGCCCTTTCTGGAAGCTTTGATGTACTTATTGATAATGGCGAGCATAAAGTTATATATACATTAAATCGTTCGTATTTTGGCTTATATGTTCCACCTTTGCATTGGCGACAAATGATAAATTTCTCAACTAACTCTGTTGCTCTTATTTGTTCTTCTACACAATTTGATGATAATGACTATATTAGAGATTACAAAGATTTTTTAGAGGTAGTAAAAAATGCCAATAAACGATTGTAAATTGTTAGAATTAAATAAAATATACAATCCGCAAGGGAATTTAACAGTTATTACTAATAATTTAGATATACCTTTTGAAGTT
>DAOSVM010000078.1:0-2312 GCA_035379625.1 Ignavibacteriales bacterium
ATTTATATTGTAAATACAAATGTATTGTATATACGAAAATATTATATGACTTTAAATCTGGAACCTATATAAAATTTTTTATAAATATTTTTACTTAGCCAAAAGATACAAATATTGTAAGTGGTTGATAATAATGTGGATTTAGTGTGATTTTTTTTTGGCGTGAGCCTGCCCGTGCGCCGCACGGCGCACGGGCTTTATGCTTATACCGTCTGAGCTAAGGATAAATAATTTTATATTGTAATAAAAATTTTTTGAGAAAGAATAGAATAATTTGTATTTTAAATATTATTTAAAAATGATTAAAAAATATGGCAGAGAAGAAACGAATTTGCGTAGTAGGATTGGGTTATATAGGCTTACCTACATCTGCGCTTTTGGCAAATAGGGGCTATCAAGTTTATGGAGTGGATGTAGTTCCTTCTGTGGTTGAAACTATCAATAAAGGTGAAATTCATATTTTTGAGCCCGATTTGGATATTTACGTTAAAGCAGCGGTAAATAGCGGGAAATTGGTTGCTGATACTAAACCAACTTATGCGGATGTTTTTATAATATCTGTTCCAACTCCATTTAAGGAAGGTTATGTACCAGATTTAAATTATGTTGTTGATGCAACTAATTCGATAATACCATATATTCGTAAAGGCAATATAGTTATATTGGAATCGACATCTCCTGTTGGGACAACGCAAAAACTATACGATATTATGAAAGAACAAGGGGTTGATGTAGAGAATATCTATTTGGCATATTGTCCCGAGCGAGTTTTGCCGGGTTATATAATGAAAGAGTTGATAGAGAACGATAGAATAGTTGGTGGGATAGATGAAAAATCCACAAAAGTAGTAGCTGAGTTTTACCGTGAGTTTGTGCAAGGTGAAGTATTGGAGACAAACGCGCCGACAGCCGAGATGGCAAAATTAACAGAGAATAGTTATCGAGATGTAAATATAGCGTTTGCAAATGAATTGAGTATACTATGCGATAAATTTGGTATAGATGTTTGGGAGCTTATAAAATTGGCAAATAGGCATCCCAGAGTAAACATTTTACAACCAGGCGCGGGTGTAGGCGGGCATTGTATAGCAGTTGATCCGTGGTTTATAGTTTATGCTGGTGGGGATGCCGCAAAGCTTATCAAAACGGCTCGAATGGTAAACAATTATAAAAGTGCGTGGGTGATTGAAAAAATTAAAAATACAGCATTAAATTTTGAGTTGGAGCATCACAGAAAGCCAATTATTGCTTGTATGGGCTTGGCATTCAAGCCTAATATTGATGATTTAAGAGAATCTCCTGCTTTGTATATCACAAAATACTTGCTATCCGAAAAGCTGAATGTATTGGCAGTTGAGCCAAATATCAAAAGTCATAAAGAAATTCAGTTGACCGATTATCAAACGGCGGTGTCGCAAGCTGATATAATAGTTTTTTTAGTAGCGCATAAGGAATTCAAAAATATCCAGTTAGAAAATAAAACCGTACTTGATTTTTGTGGCGTAACGGCACAGAAAAGGCAATGAGATTATATTTGTGGGCTCAGACGGTGTAAGCGTAGGCCCACGTGCTGCGATGCAGCACGTGGGCGCACAGCCTGTGTGATGGCACGAAGATAATGTAATATTATACGAATATATAAATCGTTATAGCAATAAAATGTGTATAAATATTCATCAAGAAGTGTTCTTCACACACAGGCTGTGCGAAAAATCAAAACTCATATATTTCTAAAAGTGGTAATCCTTATACTAATGATTAGAGTTAAAACTAAATCTGGCAATAATTATATTTACAAAAAAATATATTTATATGCGCAAGTATAGTTAAACATAATTCTTACAAATATAGTAATAATACAATAATGATCTCTGTCATTCAGTTATGAAATAATGTTAATATTAGGTTTATGTTAGAATAACATAATTTTAATTTATTATTTTCATATATATTTGATATTTTTAAGAAGTAAAATATTATAAATTTTAGGAAAATCTAATGCTACAGAATAAAAAATTATGCATAATTGGTCTTGGTTATGTAGGTTTACCTTTGGCAGTTGAATTTGGAAAAATTTATGATGTAACAGGATTTGATATAAATAAAAAACGAATTGAAGAATTAAATAATTATATAGATCACACCTTAGAAGTAAACACTGAAGAACTAAAAGAAGCAAAATATTTAAAATTTACTGATAAAATTGAAGATATTAAAGATTGTAATATCTATATTGTAACAGTTCCTACTCCTGTAGATAAATATAACCGCCCGGATTTAACACCACTATTAAAAGCAAGTGAAACAGTTGG